>NZ_JAFFQD010000054.1 GCF_016918565.1 Desulfogranum marinum | reverse complement strand
AAGCGGTCCCTGACTCCGCTCAATTCGGAGATAAATCTTGACTTAAAAGAATATAATGGGAAAAGTTAGCTGCAGGTAAACATCTAAATCAACAAGAAAAAACAGGGTTGTTACGTATACAAACTGTGAAGGTAGAACTGGCTATTTGATGAAATTGGTTGAAAATGGAGCGACTGGAAGGTGTACCTTACCAAAGAACCGCCAACCTCAGTAACGGATCACAGCATTTAACATTGCCATTACGAAGGTGAGCAGTCTACTCACCTACTCCGATAGGAGGTGTTTCTCTCAAGGTAGAGATTGTTCAAAAATGGCCGGTTATTTTCCTCTTACCTGATGCCCGGTAAAGTCCATACTTTCCCTGAGTATATGGCTAGTTACCTGGTGCTCTGTGAGGGAAATTTTGGCATAGCAGATATCACAAAGGATTACTTTACCACATCGGCCCATTCTTACAGCATTCGAGAGCTTCAGCAAGGGTGGGATACATTCCCCAACAGGTTGATCTGTCCCACGCACCACCATCCAAGCACCTGACATCATATCTTATTCCTGAAGGCCAGTGCCTGTACCAGTCCTCTCGAAATTCCGCATTACCAAAAAAGGAGATCATCTCAACGAACGGTCTGTTCCAAAGGACTTCGATCTGCCATTCAGGACGTTGATCATTTGGGGTGGAGTTGAAGTATTCTGGTAGGGGCGGGTTGACCGGGATATCCTCTTCAAGGAATGCTTTTCTGGTTTTTACTTCACACATATTTTGATCCGGTAGATGTGTCTCTGCGTTAAAGACCAAGCCTCCGAACCTTCTCCTGAGTATCTTGCTTGTCTGCATAGACGATAGAATCCATCTCTCTGGTATCAATGAGAAGTCTTCCGCTCACCTTGACGAAGATCTGCAGGTTAATGCCGCAGGATCTCCAGTTACGAAAGGTCTTTTCAGCAAAAGGATATTTTTTTGCAGCTTCTTTGACTGTAATCAAATGTTCGAACTCGCTCATGGCTGCAACTCCTTTAATTCGTCTGGTGTGTAGTAGCGAAATTCAACCCGCTCACTGAGCTCCTTGGTTAGATCAGAAAATTCCATGGTTATGTCTCTTGCTTTTGCCATCATTTGTGCACCTTCCTCGTAAGAGATACCTCCGGGTTCACCGAGTTTTCCCTTGAAGTTCGCATACGCCTGGTCAAACTGGCGTAGTACGTTGAACATGATGCTGCCCAGCGGGGAATTAATTTTTATCACCCTTGATCCCCTTTCCCTTGCCATGCTGATTTTTTTCTCCAGTATTTCTTCACGGCTCAACTTGGGGCGTTTTTGTTTTGTGGGTTTTTTGGCAGTCGTTTTGTCTTGTTGGCTTGTCATCTATTCATCTCCTGTGGATGGATACTATTGTATTTTTTCCATATTTTTCTTTGCTCTATACAGCCTCCATTTATCCAGAGCGTACGAGGCGAGATAGGGCGAGATAGCTGCAAAGCACATCCCTACGGCTGTCTCGGTGGCCAGGGGAACCAGTTCCGGTAGGATTTCCAGGTAACCTTGATAGATCTTCTCCGGCTGGCTGAATTTCTGTGCAACAGCCCAAACATATTCCTGTGTACTCAGTTTGTAGATGATCTGGTAGATCACATAAATCAGGAACCCTTTCAGGAGCAGTATCATACCCCTACCGATAAACAGAGAGTTGATGGCACGCCGGGTTATGTTCCCGACGTAATATCTGCCGATATAGACACAAAGTACGGTATTGATAATCAGGGGAAGGTAGGGAACCAGGGTCACCATACCTTTTGCGAATGGATCCGAGGTATCAAGTACGAAGGGGAGCAGGTAAAAAGAGAA
Source organism: Desulfogranum marinum (assembly GCF_016918565.1). Classification (GTDB taxonomy): domain Bacteria; phylum Desulfobacterota; class Desulfobulbia; order Desulfobulbales; family Desulfobulbaceae; genus Desulfogranum; species Desulfogranum marinum. The sequence goes on along the minus strand of NZ_JAFFQD010000054.1, from coordinate 25,042 downwards.
AACAGGGAACAAAAGGACGATAAACAACCCCTCGTTAAATCCGCTTCTCATACCAATCTTGAATAGGTCCAGGGAGCCTTCCAGGGTCAGGAATTCAGAAGGGATATTCTGCCCCTGGCTTTCTATGACGTAGAATTGCTGGATCTCAGAAATCGCACTGATGATATTGCGTGGCCTGTAACTGCCGCTGCCGCCAAGTGGGATAATCGTGGTATTCGTACTGTAATCGTCTTTTCCTGCCATGATTCATCTCAACTCTGATATACGTCTACGGAAATAAAATTTTTGAGAATGCCCTTTTTGTTATTTTCCAACTCAGCTATTGAGCCAAAGGCTTCAGCTTTAAAGGGCGTGAAATACCCTTTCATTGTTTTGCCGCTTTGCATTTTGATGGTGAAATATCCGCCGAAATATTGATCATTGATAAGGTCTCTTGCGATCATGTCATGGCCGCTCCGAAATTGTTCAACCACACTGAACAGAACGTTCTGCATGGACTTGTCTTTGTCCGCCATGGTGGCAATGTCCATTGCGCCAGCTTTCTCGGCAAGTTTCCGGGTCACTTTTTCAATGACTTTGGGTTGAAAATAGACATGGCCGCCTGGCATGGAGAAGGCCATGAACCTCCTGCCTTCAAGCCGGTTGACATACGGTTTCAGTTCATCCAGAAATGCTTTGGGCTCAAACCAGCTTGAGATATTTATCTGGTTAATCGCCCTGGAAGAATTATTATTTTTTGAGCGAGATTTTTCATCACCACCGTAAATATCAGTATCTGCCTGTCTCGCCAGACTGTTTTCTGGTGCTGGCAGGGAACCCGATTTATGTGCAGGAACCTCACCTGGTTCTCCCCCCTGTTTCTGCAGATTAACGGCTTCTTCAAGCTCCTGTTGCCTGGCTTTTTGATCCGCTTTTTTGAGGGTTTTACCGATCAACCCTTCAGGCCTCATATGGTGATGTTTGATTGCTTTTGAAATTTCTTCTTTACGGGAAATCTCCCCAAACAATTTAATCTCAGCGAGTACCCGGCCTGCTGCCAGAGGATGCTCTCCCAGACTGTAGAGATGGGTTCGGTTGGTGGGTAGTTTGCCGATATCATGTCCCAGCGCGGCAACCATGGCATCGGGAATGACGTGGTGTGCTTTAATATCGATAAGCAGTGCAACTGTCTGCTCAGCAACATGCAGGCTGTGGTCAAGAAGCGATGTTTTGCCAAGCATGTTGTATGTATTTGTATTCCAGGAGGCTTCCACATCGTTGGAGGGGTTCACAACAGAAGGACAGGGATCTTCTTCCTCAAGCATCCGCAAGAGCTGGTAACAGATTTCCGTATGTGCTTCTGCCTGGTTAAACCAGGGTTGATCTAAAATATTTTTCTGGAACCACTGATGGGTTCTGGAATACTTAAAAAGATAGGCAGAGCGTTCTTCCTCGGTAATTGTGCTTTTTCGCCATAAGGGTGCAATGTCTTTGATATGAATCTGGCCGGTACGTTTGCTCTCAGCCCAGATTCCGGCAAGTTCACTGAGCGGAATTTTCTGTTGATCAATGGTTCGTGTTTGTTTTCGCCTGCCAAGGATCACAACGCTTAGGATATAAAGGAGCAGGGAACCAATGGCGGCGATAAAAAATCCATTAAAACTGATCATGACTGGAGAGCCCCCTGTACATCCGGGAATACAACCTTAATGGAGGCTTCCGATACATCCCTGGTTACCCCTCGGTACACCCCGGAATAGGTGGTGAGGAAAAATTGCCGGGGAGCCAGATTCAGAAGTTCCGTATGTTTGATCCTTGTTTCTTCGGTTTCTCGAATTGACAGTCCGCCGCCAAGGGAGATAATTGGACTGTAGGTTCGTTTTTCACCAAGATGGGTTGAAACATACTTTGCAGTTTTTGTGTCCGGCACCCGCATGAACAGCTTGGTGTTACAGTTATCAAGGATGGTGTTGGCTCTATCCTGGCCAATCTCTGAATAGAGCTGGCTGATGGATTGGCAGTATCCATGAATATAGATCCCAGCACCACCGGCCTTTGCAAAAAGATCCTCGATGCCATGGTAGAGAACCGACTGAGCCTCATCGATATGCAGTGCCAAGGGTGGAGTAACCCGCTTATCGCTGGAATACCTGCGGCCAACAAAGGCCTGCATCATGGAGATGAGCACTTTTCCTGCGGAGTAGGCAGCCCGCTTGGTCAGAAGCGAACCAAGCTGAACCACCAGAATGACAGGTTTATCAGCTTCCAGTCGCTCAATGAATCGATCCTCTTCAGCATTGCCGATGATCTTGCCAATATTTCCCGAGGTCAGCTCAGTGAGGGCAACCCGCAGGGAGCTGCCCACCTTGGAGTTGAATTCTGCTGGGGTCACCAGAATTTTTGCCAGATCTCGTGAAAGTTGTTCGGCCTCCGGATCGTCTATATAATCGAGCTTTTCTTTGAGTTCAGCCAGATCATCATGGCCGATATTGTTTTTGATATCACTGAGATTGAAGGACGGTTTTTGTCCGGTAGCCCGTGCGAGCATAATGAGGGACTGCACAACAAGCAGGCTCACCTCATAAGCTACGCTGTAATAGTAGGGCTCCCGACCGATTGTTACGCCTGCCGTGATATGCGCGACCAGCTCCTCAACCATGTAATACGAAGACAGAGGATCAAGGGTTGCGCTGTACTGTGGGAAGATCGGGTTGATAAGCATCAGGTCCCCTTCCCTGCCCGTTTCAAATGCGACCTGAACAATCTTGGAAAATAGATCTCCGTCACCTTTAGGATCAATGGTCACCACCGAGTATCCTTTACGGATATCCTGCTCAATGATGTTTTCCATGGCTCTCGTTTTGCCGACCCTGGTGGTTCCAAAACACCAGAAATGGGCTTTTCGGTAACTATCCGGATACCTGATCTGCATGATTGTTTCGGGCGCATCCAGGTTGATGCCGCTTCCCAACTCAACCGCACACTCGTTGTTCTTTTCGCGTGTAAATATCATGGGCGCTTTTACGTCCTCTCCCGGATCACATTCACCTGGATATGTTCACTCAGCTCTTCAGCTGTTTTGGTGATTGCTTTCCTGGGTACATACATACTGGACTCAACAAAACTCTTATGGCCCACATAGCGTTTGGTGCAACGGAGCTTGATCTCATGAAACCTGGGGCTCAACTGGTGCTTAATGAGCTTGACCACAAGAGTTTTTGATACCCGGTCGACCGTGATCTGTGTCCGAGGGATGTCGCCAAACATTACTGACTCAACCCTCCTGATATGGAAAAACTTTCTATCACCAATGAGCAATCGCCCTCGTTCATGTTTACCGAGATATTGAAGGGGACAGGTACCATACAGAGAAACACCAAATTCCATATCCAGCTCGATCCCCAGGCTATTCTCATCTCTTGAGATTACCTCTCCCCATACAATGCCCTTTTCCTTCCGCTTGTACCTACCGACCTCATCCAGACAGGCAGCTGTACTGAGATTCTTATCCAGTATCCGCTTGATCGTGTTCCAGCCGCGCATCGTCGCGAGATCAATCTGTATCTGGAGAGGACCTGCGGCGTCTTCATGGTAACCAAGTGCTGAAAGCTGACCGTCTGTGAAAACAACCACCACGTTTTTCCGGTGCCAACGTGAAAGCATGGAAGAAAATGTTTTTTCAATCTCAGCTATTACCTGACCTTTGCTCAGGCCGTGTTTATTGACGAACGCATCGATGATCTGGTGGAATGTCGCTCCCATAATTTCCGCTCCTGAAAAATCCCCTCTTATATACTCTTTTCCAGGGGCGGAACATTTTCCTTTGATTTTTTTGAAAAAAGAGATATTTTTTTAGTATTATTCCACTTGATTCTTTCAAGTAATCCCGCAAAGTCGGGAACTAGCTGGGCTCCAGACAAAATGTTTAATCACACAGGTGAACCTCTTTTGTTTTGTGGATGACCCTTGGAACTTGATTCAGAGCCGAACGGCACGTCTGGTCAGCAAAGTTTAATTGCAGCAGCGAACTTTCCTGCTATAAATCCAGGCAAATCCCCCTGCAGAATTGCAGTAAAAAAAATTCTGCTCTCTTTTTTTCCTTAGAAAATCGTCCAGGAGAATTGCGTCTTGTTGACGCAGCACTGAGAGTGCCTCACTGCGACTTTTTTCCTCAACGATAGAAGTAAACCCCAAGCCAGGGAGTGAAATTACATACTCCCCACAGGGGTATTGTTGTTTCCCTCCCTATCAACAACGAGGAGGAAACAGCATGTCAGAAACTTTTTCAGAGACAGTAAAACAGATCAATGCACAGTTACGGAGCTTTGGTTCCGAAGCGGTGCAGCAGGTAATGTTCAAAGACAGAGATGGCAAAGTCATCGGTCAGATCAGATACGGGTTCAAACCACAATATGTTTTTGATGCGGTCAATGAGATCCTGCAACCTGAGAACTGGCGTTATGAAATTGTCAGCAAAGAAATTTTTGATTTCCAGGCAGTTGTGGAGGTGAAGCTTTTTATTCGCATAGCAAATGAATGGCTTTGCAAAGGCTCCCATACAGGGCAGATGAACATTGTGAAAAAAAACGTTGGCGATGCCTACAAAGGTGCCGTTACCGACGCTCTTCAGAAATGCTTTTCTCTTGTCTCTATTGGTTCCGATGCCTATCGGGGACTGCTTGAAGATGTATATAAAAGTGGCTCTGGAAACAGGTCTCCGGCAAACAATAGACACTCTCCCTCACCGCAACAAAAATCTGCACAGAAAAACAAGAAACAAAACAACCAACCGAAGCAGCAACCACAAACCTCGGTTCGAGAGACACCACCTCAACCCGGCCCTCAAATCGCCGGCGTTGACTATCAGCAGCTCAATGGCAGACTGATTGCCATTGGAGATACTTTCAACAAGAAGGAACTGTTGAAAGCTGATGGATTCCGGTGGGATGGAGCTGAGAAAAACTGGTACAAGGAAGTGGCCGTGCATTAACGCTACTTACTAAACCAACAAGACACCTTACCCAATGAGGGAGTGACACACTTCCCCCTCATGGGGATATCCGTGTGTTCTCCCGCAACCTTAAAGGAGAACAGACATGGATATTCGAAACACCCTGCACAACAGCTTACAGCTTCTCTCAAAGCAGCATACCAAAGAAACACTTGGTGACAGACGGGATTACCTGGGCGCATCCGATGTCGGACATTGCCCTCGCAAGGTAATTCTTGATAGGATCTATCCCGGTGAACATGATTTGGCTACCCTGTTGCGTTTTCAGCGGGGACATATGACTGAAGATATTGTGGCCGCAGCGTTTACCGCAGCCGGATTCAGTAATTTTGAGCGACAGGTGGAAGTGGACATCTCCACAGACAAGCTCCCGGCATTGGTGCACATTGACTTTGTGTTCACGGCGCGGCAGAAGAAGATCAAATCCATCCTTGAAGTAAAGTCCGGGAAGATACCGGATCAGCCGTACAGCTCCTGGGAGTCGCAGCTATATCTGCAGATGGGGGCCCTGGCTAAAAAGTATCCTGACTATATGGTCAAAGGAGCGGTGTTATCCCTTGATCTAGGTGATGGCGACGCTGCTTTTTTCAACGGTTACACCCCGCAGGATACGCTTTACAATGGATTACTTCAAAGAGCTGAATCTATCTGGAACGACTATCAGCAAAGTCTGAAAGGCCAAAAGATAGAACTGAAGACAGAGCCGGGGCCGCTTTGTGGTTTTTGCAACCATATCAGTACATGCCCCAGGTTTGCAGCGGATGATATCCCTGAAATGGATGACTTCATCGCTGACTTTCAGGAACTGAGAGAAAAGGAGAAGAAGTACAAGGAGAAAGTCGCCATCCAGAAGAAAATCCTGCTCACTATGGTTCGTGCCAGAGGAAATTTCAGGGCCGGTGGCTACCTTCTCAAAAAGACAACCCGTACACGACAGAATCTGGATATGACCAGCCTGGATAATTTTTTAGCTGATAATGGCACGTCCATATCCGAGTTTCAGGAGCCTTCAACATTTTCCTTTTTGGATATCAAGAAAGCTCCAAAAGAAATAGCTCCAGTTAACTAATTCTTACCTTAACCCAACCAGGGGAACTATTCCCCCACGGTGGGGCAATGTTCTCCTGGCTCAATTTCAATGCAAGGAGAAGTCATGCAAAAAACAACTCTCATCGGCAATCTTGGTAACAATCCGGAACTTCGGGACGCAAACGGCACCCCTGTATGCTCATTTTCAGTGGCTACAACTGAGCGCTGGAAGGATCAACAGGGAAACAAGCAGGAAAAAACCGAATGGCACAAAATCGTCGCTTGGGGCAACCTGGCAGATATTTGTGCCGAGTACCTTGGTAAAGGCTCTAAGGTCTACATTGAGGGGAAGAATAAAACCCGCAAGTGGACGGATCAGAATAAGGTAGAGCGTTACATTACAGAAATTCATGCCAAAGAAATGGAAATGCTTGGCGGTAGTGACGGTGGCAACGAAAACTCCAGACGTGAAGTTCCACCGAGCTACCAGAGTGACGTTCCATTCTGAACGTTCCCCTCTTCTTAATTACAGCTGAAAAAGCCCTATGACCGGGGGAATCAATCCCTGGCAAAAGGGCATTGGTTCCCCCTTTTTTATTTGGAGGATAAATCAATGCTCTACGTACAGGAAGAAAAAGGAAAATATCACCCAGCTCCTGCGGATGCGATATTTGTAGAAGCTACCCGACTCAGTGACGATCGTCTTGAAAAAGGCGAGTTCATTGGCTCCTCAAGCGATGCCAAGGTAGCAGTAGGCTGGAAAATCAGAAAGTATAGGGTGGAAGTGTTCGCCTGCCTGTTTCTGGATAGCGCTCATAACAGTCTTGGTTTTGAGGTGATTTGTTCCGGCACTATTAACTGCAATACAGTGCATCCACGGGAAGTGGTGAAGGCTGCTTTCAACCATGATGCGTCGGCAGTGATTATTGCCCACAATCATCCATCCGGACAATCAACACCGAGTAAAGAGGATATTGAGTTAACTAAAAAGCTCAAAGACCTCCTGGATCCCTTGCAAATCAAGGTGCTTGATCACCTTGTTGTCGGCGATGAGGTTACATCCTTCTCAGATCTCGGCTTGTTAAAGTAACTATTCCCTTTCACCAGGGGCAATTCTGCCCCGGTGGGGAGTCTTGCCCCTTTTTTACTTATGGAGGCAAGATATGCAAACAGCACACGTTATCCATCCCGTAACTGTTTCGGAATCCCACGAGTTGGTCAGCGATCAGCTGCTCAATGAAGTACATGGCGAAGTTCTTTTCATCCGCACAGCTCATGCCACCACCATTTGCAAACGTACTGCAGGAAATATGCGGCAGCAGGTTTTAACCTGGATTTCCGAGGCAGGTTCCCCAAATGCCAGCTTTCTTACGGGCAAGATGTCGGACAAAGGTGGGCGGTTTCAGGTTGTCACCAGAGACCAGGCTATTGAGCTGTTTGGGAGATGGATTTTCAAGGAGGCAACGGCGTGAGCAAGCCCGATGTAAACAAAATACCTCAGTCTGAATATTATCGGGCAGGCGACAATTTACATGGTCCCTTACACCATCGATATCCAACTCTTGAGGCGGCCAGGAAGCAACGAGAGATATTCATTTCTAAAGCTATGGAGAGACTTGCAGGAAGCTCTCTCACACCTGAAGAAGCTCGGACACTGGCTGAAGACTGGTACTGGGTGTGTGATGATAATGGAGAGATAGTAGATTAACCAAACACAAAAAACTGTCGGTTCAGCTGGAAAGCTCGTTCCGATCTCCCTCAACAGGGGCAACATACTGCCCCGGTGGGGGAGTTGTATCTTGTCCCTGCTTTTATTTTTACCAATTGGAGACAAGACCATGACACGTAATATTTCTATACTTTCAAACGACGATATCATCGAAATGGCACCTGCAGCTGGAGCCTGGGAACCCATGGAGGGTGTTTCTTCCAAATATTCCTTTGTTCCTACAGTGAAGGCCATTGACCTTTTACGTGACGTAGGATGGCAACCTATCTTTGCCACGCAGTCAGGTGTAAGAAAGCGAGCACGTGACGGATATCAAAAACATCTGATACGCTTTGTACAGCCAGATTTGATAATGCGTGATGAGCGTATCGATCTCCTGCTCTATAACAGCCATGATCGAGGTTGCTCTTTCAAGCTAATGGCTGGGATTTGGAGATTCATTTGCTCTAATGGATTGGTTATTGGTGATGAATATGCCAATTTCAGTCACAAGCATATCGGATTCAACCCAGATGATTTCATGAAATCCGCTATACAAATCGCTGGTTCTGCAGGTGATATCGCCAGTCAGATGGATGAGTTGAAACAGATTGAGCTTATACCACAGGCACAGAGTGCTTTTGCTAAGGCTGCACACAATCTGGTTTACGATGAACCGGATGAAGCTCCCATCGAATCTGATGATCTTTTGAAGACACGAAGGCACGAGGACGAAGGTCGTGATATCTGGAGAACCTTTAACGTAATTCAATCGAATATCATCGATGGTGGTTTACGTGGATCAAAGATCGGAGCAAACGGAAGAAGACGAAGGGTGACAACCAGACCGGTAAAAGCCCTTGATAAGAATCTCAAGTTAAACCAGGCTCTCTGGGTGTTGACTCAAGAAATGGGAAAACTTGCTAAAGAAATCGCATAGGGATAGACAAGAGTTGCCCCCTGTGCCCTTGACTACCAGCCGCTTTCCTTCGGGGAGGCGGCTTTTTTTGTTCCCTTCCCTGCGGAACAATGAAAAGGCAACGCCTCATAGAAATATGAAGATTGGAGGAGTAACCCATATTAAATTTATGGTTTCTGTGGAAATTTCTCCAGGCCCCCTCTGGCAGATTTTTGCTCTACTTTTTGTCTACCAAAGACAAGATATGGGAACGGCATACAGATTGCTTCCAAATGGTACAACTGAGTCACCGTCATATAATACCACACCGGCAGTAAACCGTTCTTTAACGGATTCCTGGAGTTTTCGTAGCCCTTTAAAATCATCACCAGTTACCGTTGCCGCAGCTTTCACTTCAACACCGGCCACGAGGCCTCTTGATTCCAGGACAATGTCGATTTCAATCTTGTCCTTACTTCGAAAATGGCTGAAGGTTATGGCATCATCATGCCAGCTTGCATGTCTACGTAATTCTTGATAGATGAAAGTTTCAAGAAGGTGCCCGAAAATAGCACGATCCTTCCACAGCATTTCTGCATCCAGTCCAAGTAAAGCACAGGCTAATCCGGTATCACCAAGATGCAACTTTGGGGTCTTGATGAGGCGTTTTATCCGGTTGCTGTGCCAGGGAGGCAATTCCTCCAGCAAGAATATCCGCGACAGCAACGTTATATATTCACGAATAGTAGGACGGCTTATTTGGAAGGGTGCTGCAAGTTCGGTTATGTTGATCAGGCATGCCGTCTGCCCGGCAGATAGAGCCAATAATCTCGGCAAAGCATCCAACGCGCTGATCCGCGCAAGATCACGGATATCGCGCTGAATCAACGTATCGGCATAATCCCTATACCATGTCATTTGCCGTCGTGATGTGGCACGCGCGAGTGCCGCAGGATAGCCCCCCGACGCCACTCGCTCAGCGAGTTTCACACCCAAACGTTTGCCCGATGGCCCTGCCCGGAAGGAAGCTTTGAAAAGCAATGACAGGAAACCGGTATCTTCACCGGCAAGTTCAGCTTGAGATAAAGGGTGCAGCCGCAGGATTTCCATACGTCCTGCCAGTGAATCCCCTAACCTGGGTACCAGCAGAACATTTGCTGAGCCAGTCAGGATGAAACGACCAGGCTCCCGCCGCCTATCCACTTCCGCTTTTAGAGAGGTAAATAACTCCGGTACCCGTTGCACTTCATCAAGGATTACCCGCTCTGGTAGATCCGCTACATAACCGACAGGATCAGCTTGAGCTGCAGCTCGCTGTACATCATCATCAAAGGTGTAATACGCAAAGTTTTCTTCTTCCCCGACCAATTGCGCCAAGGTAGTCTTTCCGCATTGCCGCGGTCCATGGATCAGTACCACCGGCGTATCAGCCAAGGCTTCTACAACACGAGCACGAAGAAAACGGGGATATAGATTTTGGTTTATCATAGCGGCTAATCGTAAATGAACAGCCGACTAATTGCAAGAATAGTCTCGACCAATTGAAAGTTTACTCGCGACTAATTGAAAATGGAGTATGGCTAGATCACTCCTTAACAAACTTTTTATGGCAGTCAAACTCAGGATATCCCGAGTTACCCATTATTTACTTCATCTCCCATGGCTTTGCCTACTTTGAATTTGACAACCGTTTTGGCCGGAATAGTCATAGCTTTGCCGTTCTGAGGATTCTTACCCTGCCTCTCAGCTCTCTCTGAGGTTGAGAAAGTGCCAAAACCAATGAGGGTGACCTTGTCTTTTTTAACCAATGTTTCGGTAATACCTTTGAGGGTTGCATCCAGGGCTGCGGCCGCTTGTTTCTTTTCAAGTCCAGCGTTGTCTGCAATGTAATCGACCAGTTCCTTCTTGTTCATGTATTGCTCCTGATTGTGTTTAGTTGAATGATATAATTTTTTGCTATGTGCGAGAATCAGGTGTATCAGATTCCTGCTTCATGATCTCGTGAAAAGTTTGGTTCACCTGCAAGTATCCATGTTTTATCCGTTCATGATGGACACGCTCATATTCCTTCAGCATTCCCGTTTTTTCGAGAAAGCGCTGTTTTTTCCCAGGTTGCCCTTTAGTACCAATTCTTCCCCATCTTCTGATCAGGATAAATCCCCAAAGGTCTTTTCCTGCGAAGAGCTCATAAAAAGCTTCTTTGTTTCGGTCGGGGATGATGCACACATAATATGAATACTTGTAGCAGAGCATTTTTCATCCTTCTCCCTAGATCTACTATATTTACTGACGGGTATCTCGATGTTCTCTGTATCATCTTATTATAGTATAAATAGGGAAAAAGATAAAATGGTAATTAGATAAAAAGATATAAATTTACCTACTCAATATCGTTTGCTTCCTTGTATGCTTCTAACGCTTTTTCAAGCAGTTCGACCTTTTTCATTTTTCCAAAGAAGGCAATACGCCTGAAATCTTCGTCAAACTCAGCGGTGACTTTTGTTGCAAATGGCACCGTACGACCAGTTTTGTTCCGTGGTTTACGTGCAGGTGCTGTTTCCGGCGCATCGAGATTATTATCATTGTCCTCAGGAGAGGGAGCGTCACCAAAACGACTTTTCTTGGTCTGTTTAATCTTGCTGAAGTCTGCCATTACCCTACTCGCTCAATAAGTTGGTTAAGATGCTTTCCAAAACAATGTTTGCTTTGTCGTTGAGGCTTTTCCATTTTGTTTCGGTCAAAGCATATCCATCGTTTTGAGCTTGTCTGTAACCAGGTTTTTCAAAGATACAGCCATCAAGGACTTTAAAACCAGTTTCAGTAATAAATTCTCTTGCATCACTAATTTCTGATTCAGTGGTTACCCTGGATAATGCGAAAACGATATTGGTCCTTGGGATCTGATTCTTCACAAGCTCATGACCAAGCTTGATTGTCGGGATGAGATCAGCTCTACTTGAACAACAAGGTAAGACGATAAGATCTGAAATTTTACCTGCTGCGAGTGTACCTTTGCTGGCTCGAGGAGTACCGTCAATAATCAGGAAATCATAATTACTGTTGGTGAGTGATTTTTCAAGATCGTTTAAGGCCGCAAAAATTTCCACTGAACCAATGGATGGAATGCCATTGTTGAGACGCTGCCTGTGGAGATCAGAAAGGGTACCCTGTTGAGTATCCATATCTGCGACCTTCACTGATAGTCCACTTTTAGAGGCCTCATATGCGGTTGCCATGGCCAGAGTGCTTTTTCCTACGCCTCCTTTTTGAGAGACGAATGAGATGGTTTTCATGACTGTTAATAAGCAAAAAAGATTAATTGAGAAAAGGATAAAAAGGTAACAATTTGTCTGTATTGTAAAAGGTTATCTTTTTTCAAGCTGCAAATCAAGAGATAGCTTCTGCCCCCTGTTGCAAGTCAGTTTCTATTGAAGACGGACTCTCAATTTTAATGGTAAAAACTGTGGCTAAATTAGTGGCAAGATATACAATGTTATTATTTTTAACTATTTGTTATAATATATATAATAGTGGCAAATAAAGTGGCAAAGAAAAAAGGATACCATGAAAGAAAAAATTGGAGCGATGGAGCCATTGCTCCCTCCTGAAAATGCACGTAATTTGAACGATCTTGCGCTAGATCTAGTTTCTAAAGCCAGTTCTTTTGCTGGAATGCTGAATCCTATTGTGGCAAAGTCGGTGGGGAATTTGGTCCGTTCAATGAATTGCTATTATTCCAACTTGATTGAAGGGCATGATACGCATCCCCATGATATTGATCGAGCCCTGGCACAGGATTATTCAAACGAACCCGCAAAACGTGCTCTGCAAAAAGAGGCCGCTGCTCATATCGCAGTACAAAAAATGATTGATGAAGGGGGAGCACCAACTGTTAATCCTTTATCATCGACCTATGGCAGGTGGATACATAAGGAATTTTGTGATCGCATGCCGGAAGAGTTACTCTGGAGCGAGAATCCAGAGACAGGTGAAAAGATAAAAGTTGTTCCGGGTATTCATCGCGACAAAACCGTTCGGGTCGGTCGCCATATCCCGCCTCACCCTGAAAACCTTGAGATGTTCCTCAAACGCTTTGATGAAGCATACGATGAAAGACGACTTTCAAAGTTGCAACGCATTACCTCAGTTGCAGCCTCACATCATCGTTATGTATGGATACACCCGTTTCTTGATGGTAATGGCCGGGTGGTTCGTCTGATGTCTTATGCTGCCTTTAAAAATATCGATGTGGGAAGTGAGCTTTGGTCAGTTGCGCGAGGACTGGCGAGACGGAAAGAAGAGTACAAATCAATATTGCAAGCAGCCGATGCTCCGAGGCAGGGAGACTTGGATGGAAGAGGGACTTTATCTCAAAAAGCTCTGGTTAAATTTTGTGAATTCTTTCTGGAAACTTGTATCGACCAAGTAGAGTACATGAACAATCTTCTTGATTTCAAGGTACTTTCAGAGCGTATGCGTATTCATGTTGAAGAAATGGTTGCCATGAAAGAGCTTCCCAAGGGTAGTTACGCCCTGTTGCGTGAGGCATTACTTATCGGTGAATTCGGGAGAGGAAAGGCTCAAGAAATTACAGGCTTTAAAGATCGTGCTGCCAGAGAAGTGTTGTATGCTCTTGTTAAAAAAGGATTGCTTGTCTCTGATACTCTTAGAGGGCCAGTGCGCTTAGGTTTTCCGATAGATATTGTTGAGAGATGGTTTCCTCTGCTTTACCCTGCCACAATAAAATAACAAGGATTGCCAATCATTGTTATTGAGACTATTTTTAAGGAATGGGAATTAAATGCGAACATGGAGGTGCAAGATGAACGTTTCGCTTACCCCTGAATTGGAGAAACTTATCAAAATGAAAGTTGAAAGGGGTAATACAACTCTACCAGCAGGCCTTCAAACCGTTTTTTGTGACATTAAACCTGTCACAAAAACTTGACTTGTGACAAATAAAAAAGTTTATTTGTCGTGTAAAATACTTTCCACGACAAATGAATAATGCCGAAATCTATTTCTGAAAAAGAGTTAAATGCTATCGCAGTATTACTCGCTGATCGACCAACTGGATGGCGAATTAGTGAAATTGAAAAGCAGCTAAAAGATAACGGTTTGTCTTTTAATCGTCGTACCCTGCAGCGACGACTGGTTCAGCTTGAAAAGGCAGGGCGAGTACAAATCACCGGTGTTGGACGAGCCACCAGCTACTTACCCCTTACCCTCGACATACAACCAACAGAAACCGACAGTGGAATTCCCCTGTCTCTTGATGCAAAAGAGATTCTTGAGCAGGTTTCTCGCCCCATACCCGCCCGCCATCCTGTAGGATATCAGCGAGAATTTATCGATGGTTATCAGCCGAATAACACTTTTTACCTGTCGCCCAAAATACGACAACACCTGATGGACAAGGGACGGCGGTTGGGCGTTGACTATACTGCGGGAACATACATCAGGCATATTCTTGACAGGTTGTTAATTGATCTTTCCTGGGCATCGAGTCGCATGGAAGGCAACACCTATTCTCTCCTGGAAACTGAGCGCCTGATTGCACAGGGGGAGGTCGCATCGGGGAAAACCCCCTTTGAAACCCAAATGATCCTCAATCACAAGGCCGCAATTGAGTTTCTTGTTGATTCGACCTATGAAGCAGGGTTTGACCGGGCAACCATTTTAAATCTTCATGCCTTGCTTTCAGACAATCTGCTTGGCAATTCCATGGCGTCAGGCCGTCTGCGCACTATCCCAGTTGGTATAGGCAAGTCGGTATATGAGCCCTTGGCCGTTCCTCAACTCATTGATGAAATTTTCGGGAAAATTCTCGATACCGCCGCCGTTATTTCCGATCCCTTTGAGCAGGCATTTTTTATCACTGTCCACCTTCCTTACCTGCAGCCGTTTGAGGATGTGAATAAAAGAGTCTCCAGACTGGCAGCCAATATTCCTTTCATTACCCACAATCTGTGCCCTCTATCATTTATGGATGTGCCTGAAGATCTTTATATTAATGGCTTGCTGGGTATCTATGAGTTGAACCATATTGCACTGATGCGAGAAGTATTTGTATGGACTTATGAACGATCATGTACCCGTTATCAGGCAATACGACATACCATAGGTGAGCCAGATACGTTTCGCCTGCGTTATCGCCAGGCTTTGATTGATTGCGTGAGGGAAGTGATCCGTAAAGTCGGCAGTGGGAATACGGATGATCCGACAAAAATTATTTCACAAATGGCCATAAAACTGGTCCCTGAATATGATCTGGAACAATTTCTTGAGGTTGCAAACGAAGAAATCAAGACCTTGCACGCCGGGAACTACGCCCGCTACCGTCTTCGTCCCAGAGAGTTTCAGGATTGGCAAAACCTTAAACAAACAGATTAAACGGGTGCAGTCTGAGATGTCTTCCTATCGCCGATTTGTTTTTGGGAATGGACTCTTCATAGCAAATCATACAAGCAATTCGAATTGCAAAGTGGTTAGGCATGCAACAAATGATGCGGTGTCAGTTTCGATTACCTGACCTGGATAGGTCTTCTTTTTTCCGGGCGTCTGAACCTTTTAAATTCTAACCTAATTCAATACCAGCTATTCGCTTATTGGAAAATGGATCATCCCTTACGGGAGGAAAGGTAACGATAGATACTGGCTTTGGATAGATCGTATTCCTTCATCAATGTTTTGATCAGTTCCCCACTTGCTCGTCTCTGATGTAGTTGCTGAATCTGGTCCTGGGACAATTTCTTTTTTCGCCCAAAACTAACCCCTTTTTCTTTCGCCTTAAGAATACCATCCATCTGTCGTTCAGCACGAATCTCTGTTTCAAATTGTGATATAGCTCCAAGCATGTTGAAAAGTAACCTGCCAGTGGCATCACCGGTGTTAATGTTTTGTGATAAGACCTGAAGGTTCACATTTTTTCTTTGTAGTTCATCTGCTATTTGGCACAGGTGAAGCGTAGAGCGAGCAAGTCTGTCAAGACGGGTAACGACGAGGGTATCCCCTTCCCTTACATATTCGAGGCAGGCTTTCAATCTTGGTCGCTTGTCAGAAGAACCGCTTTTTTTCTCTTTGAAAACTTTATCACACTCTTGGAGCATATCCATTTGCACATCTAGACTTTGTCCAATTGAGCTTACTCGTGCATACCCGACCAGTGCCATCCCATTTCCTCAGTACCAGATTAGTCACAAATACTCTTAGACGATTTGAGAACTATATTCTGAGACATTTATTGAGACAAGTCAATCAGAACGTCTCATAAAGTTTACTTTTCGGGATTCTGCCAGATTGAGAAATTGGGTAACAAAATGATTAAACAGCTAAGTGTGGTTGTACCAAAGGATCATTTGAGTGTTGCAGCATGGCAACTTGATAAAGCCGTACCATTTCAACACGCTAGCATCGGTTACTGCAATTAAAGCATAATTTCACCCGGGTTCTATGTTTTCGGGAAATAACTTGAAACCAGGGCATTAGAGCGCTATATCTGAGTGGCTGTGGCAACTGATTTGTAGCGTGTAACTAAAGCTGAGTTACATATCGAACGCGAAATTATAACTCATTAAAAATGTGAATGGCAAACCATCCGAGACCTCTAAAAATATTTCAAGATGAAACGCATGGCACGAGTTATACGACACATCGCTATTGCTATGATTCAGAGTCAGCTCCCGGATCACTTTACGACAAAGAGCAAGATTTCATTTTTGAGAATTTCGGCGAAACCGACAAATCAAAAAAATCTCGGAACCTTCAGCCACTCGCTGAAAGAATATCTAAAATTAGCTCTCCCATCTTTTCCTACTTCCTGGATGGCTCGAGAAGAGTCTATAAATTAGATGACATCCAGTACGCCAAGCGTATTTACCCAATCCTGCTTGGTCAGATCGGAGCATCATGTTGTCAGCGTGACAAAGATGGAAATTTATCTAATTTACGAACCGATAATCGATTAATTCTGGCTGTTCCGACCACTGCAAACCCCGACGGAGGTGGAAAATCAGCTTTTTTTGACGCTATTCGCAATAAGATCAACAACGAATCCACACTTACAAGGCTCAATTTAGAGCTGCATAGCATCATAACGTACCAGAATGTGAAGGATGAAGACTATGCGGATTTAGCAATTGCGGACTTGCATGAAGAGATGCTGGACATGGAGAAAGGGTTTGTTAATTGGCTTGTCAAGAAACAGAAATTATTGACACCAGATTCCATGCTCATGAAGGATGGCTCCCTTGAATATAAGAAAATAAGCCGTGGAACCTACAAAGATATCTCACATTTGAAGAGTAACTATAAATGTGTTGTAGGTGTTTCAAAGAAATTTAACCCGGAAAAAAGCTATGATTCTAAGGGGCGCTCGAACGCCGTAGAGATTGCAAAACTCCCACTCTACCACAGAACACCGGCCTTCAAATTCAGATCAAACGTAGCCGGTGGCTCTGGAGGCGCTGTTCATTTTGTTGCATGGTATGTGCGTATCCGTAGAATCGAAGACACAATCAGTCCATTTGATGGCGTTGTTAAAGTTGAACGGCTTTTGGTTGATGAAAATGCAGTAGAGAACGGCTTGCCGACTGACGAAATAGATACGATTTCAGCAAATATTATCTGGGAACGGCACCCGACATGCTATGGTAGTGACCCACGTTGGGCAAATCATCTTTATCCAATACACCTCACCGAGCGCTGCCTAAAAAGCAGAAGATTAAGCGATCACGTGATCATGAATTTGTTATAAAAGGCGGACTATGAAAGTCATTGGGAAAATTACAGCTCTTGAAAATAGACCTACAACAATCGACGAATTTTACTTCTGGACAGATTCAAAGCGGATTCTTGATCCTTTTGATGTTGTTGTTGTTGACCACCTGAATGATTCCAAGACTTACGGCGTGATTGAAGAAATAAATCATATTACGGATACGCCTGGATATATGGGAGCGTATATTTCAAATGATTTTGGTGATGTAAACATATCCGCACCAACTCGACGAATCGGAATGAACTATATCAAAGCTCGTGTAGTTGGAAACACGAAATCAATATATATACCTGTTCGCGATGGTAGTGCAGTCCGGTTAGCAAGTAAAAATGAGGTTAGTGATGCATTAGGGCTGTCTGGAGTTAAAAATGCTCTGCCGTGTGGTTACATTCAAATGTACTCATATAATGATGATGAACGGATACAGTTACCAGTTCAGTTCAACGGAAAGTTCCTAATTGGCCCAGAAGGAGCACATTTAAACATCAGTGGTATTTCAGGGCTGGCTGCAAAAACCTCATACGCGATGTTCCTTCTTAAAGGGATGCAGCACAAGATGAGCCAAACCGAAGCCGATAGGCCGTTTGGTGATGAATCCGTCGCTTTTGTTGTTATAAACGTGAAAGGGCGTGATTTACTTAAGTTAGATCAACCACCGGAAAAAGATCAATTCTCTGACGCAGATGCTGAACGATACAGGGAGCTTGGCATTGAACCTACCCCGTTTGAGAACGTAAAGTACTTCTTCCCGCACGAGCAAGATGATTTCTCCAATTCTTATGCTTCGAGAGAGTATGTTGATGAGCTGATTCAAGATAAAAAAGGACATAGGTTCAAATACACACTTGAGGAAGATCTCGAAAACATAGACTTGCTGTTTGCAAACATTGAAGACTCTACCGGCACTATGGAGTCAGCGTGCAACTACATTCAGTCCAGACAAGGTGTCTTTGCTAACGCTGGAGATTGGGATGTTCTTGAAGAAAAAATCACAGAGATGGGACAAACCAAGAGAGGCGGTGATAAAGAGATTACGGTTCAGAGCTGGCGTAAATTCAAAAGGATCATTTCAAAGTCTTTGAAGAATAAGATGTTTGGAAGCCGGGTAGTGCCAGAAAAGGGAGAAGTCCGACTCAGTGAAGCTCTTTCAGAGATACGCTCCAACGACATGTTTGTTGTCGATATTGCTAAATTGGATGAAAACTTACAATCATTTGTTTTTGGAGATGTCATCCGAACAATCTACGATTTAAAACTCGGGCAGTTAACTGATAGTGAGGATGAAATCCCGACAAGAATTGTAATTTTCATTGATGAGCTGAACAAATATGCCGGATCAGATTTACCAAAAGGCTCTCCGATCTTACGGCAGATCATAGACATCTCTGAAAGAGGTCGATCTCTTGGAATCGTGCTCTTTTCAGCAGAGCAGTTTAAGAGTGCTATTCATGAACGAGTTAAAGGAAACTGCTCGACGCATGCGTATGGACGCACAAATGCTATTGAAGTATCAAAGAAAGACTACAGCTACATACCATCTGTATACAAAAATATGATGGTTCGTTTGAGTCAAGGTGAATACATAGTCCAAAATCCGGTCTTCACGTCTCCGCTTCATATCCGTTTTCCAAAGCCAATTTACTTTCAAGAAAAATAATTATGAGTAACGACGATGTCCTGATTGGAAAAAATATTATCGAAATACTGACCACGGGTATGTATCACAACCCGTTAGTCATTTTTCGTGAATACATCCAGAACTCTATAGATGCAATCAATGAAGCTGTCGACCTTGGCTTGCTGGCCGAGCTCAGCGACGGTGATGTTCAAATCTATATTGATAGCACCAAGAAATACGTAACTTTTGAAGATAATGGCGTTGGCGTACCTTCAGAGACTGCTTGGAGTATATTAACCAGTATCGCAGCATCTAAAAAAGACAGAACCAAGAATCTCGGTTTCCGTGGAATTGGGCGGTTAGCAGGTCTTGCTTACTGTGATGAGCTAATAATAGAGACTTCTTACAAAGGCGAACCTACTAAAACGATACTGCGATGGGACGGCAAAAAACTGCGAAATATTATCGGCGACCGTACAGATACAAAGCTCGCTTCAGAAGTAATTAAAGACATCACGACTTTTGAAAACAACCTATCAGAGAGCAAGGACGCGCATTATTTCAAAGTTAAATTGCAAAACGTGAAGAACGAAAAGCTTCTTAACGTCAGCTCTGTGCAGAAATATTTGAGAATGGTTGCGCCAGTAAACTTTTATACTCCACGGTTTATGTTTACGAAGCCAATTCTCGAAGGTCTTGCTGACCGTGATGTAGAGTGCGACGGTTACAGGATCTTTGTCAATATGGAGGAACTGTTTAAAGGATACAGAAACTTCATTTACAAAAACGATGGAGACAAGAAAAGAAGTATCGATGAAATTATTGACATAGATTTCATCGAGTTACACTCTAAAGATAATCAGCTTCTTGCAGTCGGGTGGTATACTTTAACAAAGCAAATGCAGCTAATTCCGGCCTATAATGAAGCCTGGGGTATACGTTTTCGCAAAGGAAATATCCAGATTGGCGATGAGTTCACTTTTCAGAAATTTTTCCGTGAAAATCGATTCCATAGATATTTTTACGGAGAAATTCACGTCATTCATGAGGAGTTGTTTCCAAATGGCCAACGAGACTATTTTGATGAGTGTGAACTCCTAAGCGAATTTGAAGACCAACTACAGAAATTTGCTAATAAGCTACATGGTCTTTGCCGGAAAGCTTCTGATTGGAACACCGCTGAAAAGTCTGTTGCTTCTTGCTCCACTGAAGTGGAAAAATTCGAAAAAACGTTTGAGTCTCAAGAGTTCTACAGCCCTCAGCACGAAGAAGAGGAGAAAGAAAAGCTTGAGAAGGCCAAAGAAAAAGCTGAAAAAGCTGAAAAGAAGTTGCACCGTCTCCGAGAACAAGCGGAAGATGATGTCTCATTGAAGCGATTTGTAGATTATCGAACAAATACACAGACAACAAAACCGGAGGCTACCGTTGAGCCGAAGCCGGAGGATAAAGAACCCAAAAACGGCAAAAAATATAAGGCTAACAAGCTAAGCAAACTTAGTAAAAAAGAGCAAAAATTAGTCGGTGAAATATATGAAATCATCAGAACTGTTCTGTCACCGGACTTGCAAAATAATCTGATTTATAAAATCGAAGAACGATTTGGACCAGCGAATAACGGTGAGTGAACATAAGAAGCAAAGACGGGTTCTCCTTGTAGAGCCAGGCTATAGAAACAAATATCCACCTCTAGGTTTGATGAAGCTCGCTACCTACCATCGGATGCGAGGAGATTATGTGCGCTTCTTCAAGGGCGATTTACGGAAACTAGTTGCTGAGATATATACTGATACTGTCATCGAAAAGTTTTATTCGATTGATGAAACTGTGGACTGGCGTTGTTACAGAAAGCAGATCATCCAGTTTATTCAATATGGTCGAAAAGCTCTACATGTTGAATTAACATCCAAAAGTACAGTTTTTAGCCCAGCTATTTCAAATTGGCTGAAATACTTTCACAAAGCCTATCGAAGTGGAAAAGTAGATGAATGCGCTCTCTGGGACAGAGTTTGTGTGACTACTCTATTTACATTCTACTTCAAAAAGAGCGTTGAAACGATTGAGTACTGCAAACGATTAGTTCGGGATCAGCAAGATGTCGTTGTTGGTGGTGTGATGGCGTCATTGATTCCAGACGAAATTGAAGAAGCGACCGGAATACAACCTTTTGTCGGGCTCCTTGACAAGAAAGGAGTTCTTGACCGGTGGGATCGTAAAATCATCGATCAACTTACACCAGATTACTCAATTTTAGAAGAAATCGATTATCACTATCCGGAGCATGATGGCTATTACGGATATACCTCACGAGGATGTATACGTAAATGCGACTTCTGTGCTGTCCCAACATTGGAACCAGAGTTCAAAGAATACGTCGATATCAGCGAGCAGATTGATGATGTTAGTCAGTTATACGGTGCTCGTCGCAATCTGCTCTTACTCGATAACAACGTTTTAGCTTCGAAAAAATTCGACGCTATTATAGATGACATACGAGCGAACGGTTTTGCCAAAGGATCTAAGTACGTTAGCCCGAACTACCTGGAACTAGCTATCAAGAACTTGCAAACTGGTATCAATGTATACGGTTATACCCGGCTTGCTTACAGACTTTTACTTGAGTTTGAGGCTCGTCTTGCTGGAGTTACACTGAAAAACTATCAGGAGATTTTGGCAAAATACGAAATCTGTTCAGAATATTTACCGTTAACTGAACAAATCATAGGTGCTTATGAGGAAATAGCGGAACTTTATGAACAACGCCGGAACAAAGCCGCAAAATTCCGCTATGTTGATTTCAATCAAGGTGTTGATGCTCGTCTGTTAACCGATGAAAAGATGGCTTTGTTGGCAACAATACCGATAAAGCCACTACGTATAGCTTTTGACAGTATGAAATATGCTTCGGCTTATGAGAAAGCCGTGAGATTGGCTGCGAAACATGGGATTAGGAATCTATCGAATTATTTGCTTTATAACTTTGAAGATGAACCTATTGAGCTGTACCGGCGAATGCGGATAAATGTTGAGTTGAGCAATGAGCTTAATTTGCAAATCTACTCTTTCCCGATGCGTTACAGTCCAATATGGGATGACAATAAGCTTCACCATGGACGGACATACATTGGAAGACTTTGGAACAAAAAGTATATCCGATCCATTCAGACAGTTTTAAACGCTACTAAGGGCAAGGTCGGTACAAAACTGGATTTTTTTAAAGCGGCATTCGGAAAAGATGAAGATGAGTTTTATGAGATTCTGTATATGCCAGAAGCGTACATACTGCATCGACGGTTTTGTGAAAATAAAGGCTTAACAGCGGCATGGCGCACTCTTTATAGTTTGTTAAATGCAGAAGAGATTAAAGAAGTCTTACCCGTTATAGAAAGTAATATTTTTGAGCAAGATGACTTACAAAGGTCCAACGAGCGTGTTAAATGTTTCTTGCGCCATTACCAGGTCTCTTACAAAACGCTTGATACTGCTGAGGAGGAACTTGAGAAATTAGTCGCTGAAACTTATAAAGTTGTCGATTGTAAAGAATGTCTTGTGAATTGAAGTTAAGCATAAAATTTGACCTCATAGGCGAGGAGTTATGGACGAGTTCATCCCAGCTCTAGATATCAAACAAGGAAATGACAAAACTATTCTCCTGTTAAGTTTGACAGCAGGAGACCTTAAAGAGATCTCGTATTTTAACACTCGTGATGTAGATCGAGTTGAGGGACTTCAGCGCCAGTTTGACAATAGGCGAAGTCGAGCTATTGCCGAGTTTGTGTCAAATGACAGTGCTCTCTTGTCGAATAATATCATTCTTAACTTAGAACTTGCGAAAAATGGTTTAGAACTCAAAGACGTGTATGATGGGAAATCATTCAATATTGGACTTTTGAAAGATCGTGTTCGTAATAGAAAGACAGTTTCAGAGCATGAAAAGATTGCATTTGTTGTTGATGGTCAACATAGGTTAAGAGCTTTTGAGCATATTGATAAGGATGATTTTAATATACCCGTTTCTGCGTTAGTTGATTTGTCTTTGGCTGAAGTTGCTGAGCTGTTTGTACAGATAAATTACAACCAGAAGCCGGTGAACAAATCGCATGTTTTTGATCTTCTCGGCATATCAGAGAATATTTTTCCTAAGTATTACCTGTCACACAAAGCAGTGGTAATGTTACAAGATGACTCTTCCTCTCCACTTTATAATAAAATCAAAATGCTCGGGGTTGGTAAGGGATTTATTTCTCAAGCTGCTTTGATTACGGCTATTGAAAAGTACAAAGTACAAGAGACTATAGAGTCGTCTGGAACTAAATGTGATGCTAAGTTGATGTACAATGTTTTATGGCATTTTTTTACAGCTGTCGCTAATTCTTTTCCTGAGTACTGGGGGGAGAAGAAGCTCCTGTCAAAGACTGTAGGAATCAAAACTTTGATAAACTTGATGAACGATTTTCTTAATATAGCAATTCGTGAAAGTGTCGAATTTTCTCATTCGTTCGTGGAGAGTGAGTTTAGCAAAATATCTGATGACTTCTTTGGAAAAGATATATTTAACCATTTAGTGGGTGAAAAAGGTGTTACGACTCTTTACAAAGAGTTGAAAAGGGAGCTTGGTCTTGATGCAAATTAAAGATGTCGAAAAGAAAGATATTGATTCTGCTATTGCCGAGTATGTGACTCTGATCAATTCTGATGAAGGGTTTAAAAATCGCACCATTCAGTATATAGAGGCAAAGCAACAACAGATTAGTAGGTTCATTGAAGCCGGAAAGTCTGGTGTCGCTGATCCGAAATACAAGCTAACAGTTTTGCGAAAATGGAACTCCTATACTCCAGTCTTGCCTAATGAAAATGAATCACTTTCTAACAAAGGAGGAGGATATTTCCTGAGAGCTGCTGACTTTGGAATCGTGATTGATCCTGGTTACAATTTCGTTGAAAATTTCATGAATGCCGGATTTAAGCTTGATGATATTGATTGTGTTTTTATTTCGCACGCTCACAATGATCACACTGTCGAGTTAGAGAGTATTTTTTCTTTGTTGTATAAAAGAAATGATAAGCATACAGAAGAACCGGTTAAAAAAATAAAGCTGTTTGTTAATCTAGGTACTTTTAAAAAATTCGCTGGTTATTTCGATCTCTCAAATCCGAAAGACAACTATTATATTGAAGATATTGTAATTCTAAATCGTCATCAGTCTCTTGTTGTAAATGACTCTGTGAGTGTTTTTGTTGCTGATGCCAAGCACCACGAAATGATTTCTCGAGATTATGCTGTTGGGTTTATTTTTCAGATCAATGATGATGAAGAGAATAAACTTTGTACCATTAACTTTACCTGCGATACGGGGTGGTCAACAGAATTTCAAGAAAAGAACAAAGATCTTGCGAAAGATAGCTTGAAGAAGATTGAAGATGATAATGGTGACGTTGATGTTTTAGTTGCGCATATCGGCTCGATAAAGGAGCGTGAATTCTCCTATGATTGTAATAAGCCTTTATCGGAAAACAGTGATTATTTATATACAAACCATCTTGGGATGATAGGATGCTTAGCATCAATATTTCATTGGCAACCTAATTTGGTTTTGTTATCTGAATTCGGACAAGAAATGGACGCCATTAGAGAGGATATAGCCAAGAGATTCCAAGAAATTTCGAAGAAAAATGTTATCGCTACTGATATAAATTTTACATTAGATCTTCAGTGTTTGGAGGCTATGTGTTTCAACGATAGGAATTTTTACCCTATTGAAGATATAACTACGCATCCCAAAGATGGGCAACTATATTACATCAATGAAAATAATCTTAACGCTCAAGATGCACTTGAAATTGATCGTAAACTAGGCCGTGACATAAAAGTGTTTTCCGACTGATCTAAGTCAAGTGCGTATTCCACTGAATCCGGCCACCCATTCCAGTCGAAACCGGCCAGTCAGTCCACGTGATTCCGGCCACCTATTCCAGTGAAACTGGCCAGGTGGTCGGAGCGAAGCGACGCTGTTATTTTTTCA
>NZ_JAFFQD010000053.1 GCF_016918565.1 Desulfogranum marinum | reverse complement strand
CGCCTTGATTTCGGTTTTTGAAGGAATTTGCATATGACAAGCTAAAAAGGACAGCAAGAGTTTGCTTGTCCCATGAATCGATTGTGTTCGCTGGTACGACTGGCAGCGACCGCCTTTGAAAAAAATGTCATTTATGGACAGACACGAGCTAACTCAGTGCCTTTTTTTAAACTAAAAACTTTTGGTAACTATTCAGCGTAAAAATAATTTTTCTCTTGACACATTTTTGTGTTGAATTCCGAAAAATTTGCAACACCAAACATACGAGCTATTTGGGCTGCAATAAGCTATAGAATCGTTCTTTTTGATTCGATTTATCTCGCCTTAATAGCCGACCGTGTCCAAAAAATTAAAATGCAGCACAGAGTCATATAGAGACAAAAAATCTGATTTTCAAAAGTATGTTATAATAGCTGAAAAGAAAGGAATTCAGCTAATCTCTCTACGAAAATCAGATGACCATTGATAATATCAACATAGCCGATACCCTAAAAGGTGTCGAAGACCTTCTTAAACAGGAAAAGGATTTATCTCCTGCTTCCAGGGCTATGTTTGAACTTTTGGTCCTTGTCATCACGCTGCTTGTTAATCGATTAATTAGGCCTTAATAGCAAAAATAGTAGTAAGCCGCCCTCCAGTGACCCGAATCGCAAGAAAACGACCAAAAAGAACAAGGACAATAAAATAGGTGGTCAAGAGGGACACCAAGGGAAAACGCTCCAAAAAATCGATAATCCTGACATAACCCAGTTTATCAAGCTGGATCGTAGAAAATTTCCACGAGGGAAGTATAAAGAAGTTGGCTATGAGTCACGGCAGGTTTTTGATATCGACATCCCCAGGATTGTAACCGAATATCAAGCGCAAATCCTTGAAAATGGAAACGGTAAACGGTTTACTGCCCCTTTCCCTGATGACGTCAACAAAGTGGTGCAATATGGAAAGAACATCAAGGCTCATTCTGTCTATTTGTCTCAGTTTCAGTTAATTCCATACAACCGGGTACAGGATTATTTTCAAGACCAGTTGCAGATCCCTATTAGCACGGGAACCCTATTCAACTTCAACAAAGAAGCATACGGCTTGCTCGAAGATTTTGAACAAAAAAAGGCGACATCTATCCTGACATAGTGGGCTCATGAAACAGACGATTCAGCTGTTTAAAGCTGTGCATGTCATTGACTCTTGAAACTCCGTTGAATTTCTGAATCAGATGAAAAACATCTTCAGCCAGCTGGTTAAGCGTATGGGCTGATTTAGTCGGCTTGACCATGGCAAAAACAGATTCTTTGTTTTTACCCAAGTAATGTCCTGTTAAACTTTTATCAAGTTGGTCGAAGTGGGCGCGGTGATGTCTTTTCAAATTGTTGAGAAATTTGCGTATGCTTTCTGCGAAGAGTCTGATTCTGCCTAAATGGCGCATGTTGGACTTGATATGAACAGAATCAATACGCTGTTTCTTCAGATCTACACGAAAAATCTTTTGTAAAGTGGCAAGTGTCTTATCGAAAATTTCATCATATATCCCGTCTGTGGACAGCATGTCATGCATAGTCCAAAGTGTTTTTTAAGTTGACATAGGATGCAGTATCCTCGGGATTGGTGATGTTCAGGGTATAATGCCACTTTATGTTGAAACAGAATTGCTCAACTGCTTGCTCGTCGGTCAAGTCGTGCATTTGTTGCAGGATCATAAGTCCCATCATAGAATAAAGCTCTTTTGTAGGACGACCCTGCCAATCATCATAATGCCTACGTAAAGACTCAACCGGCAACTCAGGCAATATTTTTTGTTGAAAAAGACCGGCCCATGATAAATCCAAGGCCTCACGTCTTTTCGGCCCGAGGTAGCTCCAGGGATCGAAAATGTGGTAGTGTTTGTGGTTTTTCGCATGAAACATATTAATCCTCTCGTTTGCCTGAAATTTCATGCGAATTATAACATTGGCCTACTTTTAAGATAAAAGAAAAATAAGTTTTTATTGCGTAATATTAGCAATTTGCTGTTTTATTATTTTCTGCGAGGCCTTAACCTTGATCTATCAAAAGTTTTAGAGTCCGGAAATTTCGTAAAGTGGCTTTATTGATCTGTAAGATTATTTTTCCTTCGTGCATTTCGTAGCTTTTGCTTTTAAAGCATAACTGACCATCCGGCACCTAACTCTGTAGCCCTTGTTTGAAAGAGTTATTTTTCTTGTTTCAGAGTAATAGGTTTACCTATTTTTAGGAAAATTGTATGAACATTCCTGATGATGATTGCAGTTACGTCGGGAGTGTCAACGATGGTGCTGTCCTGAGTAGAGTGTCTTTGGTCTCGTTTGGGAAGTTCATGATATATAGGAAGGGGAACACCGCTTTTTTGCGTATTTTCCTTTCCAAAGTTCTTAAACAATAAATGGAGGAGAGAGTATGAGGAAAATTGGTTTACTGTTCGTTTCTGTTGTAGTGATGTTGGCTTTAACAACAGCAGCATATGCTGAGAAAACACTGCGAATTAGTTTGCAGTTACCGTTAAAACATCATCTTGGGCAAAATTTATTGGATTTTAAACAAGAGGTGGAGAAAGCAAGTAACGGTTCCTTGAAAATCGAAATCTATCCATCTGCGCAATTATACAAAGATAAAGAAGTGCCGCAGGCAGTAGCTTCCGGCGCAATCGAGATGGGGGTTGCATCACTTACCAGATTTGCAGGTACTATTCCTGCCGTAGATATTTTTTATGTTCCATTTATGTTTGATAGCCCTGAAAAAGTGCAAAAAGCAACCGCTGCCGGGTCTAACATCAGAAAAGCACTTGATGATGCTATTTTGGGCACAGGTACCCGTGTACTTTGGTGGCAGGCATACGGTAGCTCAATTATCCTTTCTAAAAAGAATGTGATAAAAACTCCTGCCGATATGAAGGGCAAGAAGGTTCGTGTCTTTGGGAAAACCCTCGGCGATACAGTTACTACCGTTGGTGGCGCTCCTACCATGATGTCTGGTTCAAAACAGTTTCTTGCCTATCAGCGCGGGACTGTTGATGCGGGGATGACAGGTATTACCGCAGTGAAATCCAGAAAACTGTATGAAGTTATGGATTACATGACGCTTACCTATGATGCTGATATTGAGTTTATCGTTATTATCAATGAAAAGGTCTGGCAAGGGCTCACTGATCAAGAACGAGCTGTTATCAGCAAAGCTGGTTTGCGTGTAGAAAAAGAGCTTCGTGATAAAATGGGTACCATTGAACAGGAATGTCTGGATTTCGTACAGGATAAAATCGAAGTAGTTGACTTAAAAGACGCAGAAAGAGCTGAGTGGCGTGCAGCGACCAAGCCTGTTGTTGAGAGATTTGAACAAAGAGCTGGAGAGCTTGGTAAGCAGATAGTGGCTGAAGCACAACAGTTATAAGATTTTGAAAGAAACGATCCGGGTTGTAACGGCCCGGATCATTTTGATGGTGACGTGGTGATAAAGATAATTGATACAATAACAAAGGTTGCTGCTTCCTTCTCAGCGTGGATGCTGTTTGTGATTGGAGTTATGGTCACTTTTGAAGTCGTTATGAGAAAAGTGTTTAACTCACCAACCATCTGGGTTGATGAGACCGCCAGATTCTGTCTGGTGTGGGCAATATATCTTGCAAGTGCCCATATTCTAAAAAGCAGAGAGTTGATAACCGTTGAGTTATTCACAGGCTCGTTATCACCGGCAAAACTGAAAATATTGGAATTTTTTGCTCTTACCATCATTGCTATCTTTTCTGCGGTAGCCACGTATTATGGTGCCGAGGTCGTTCTCGAGTCCATTGATATGGGGCGAAAAACTTCCTCCATGCTTGGCGTGCCGAAATGGATTACTGAAAGTGCCGTGCCGGTTGGGTTCGGTCTTCTCTTGGCCCAGGCAGTTGTTGAAATGATCAAGCTTGCCAAAGGCGGTGAAGTTACCGCTAGCGCTGAACATAAAATTTAAGAGGAAGTAGTAATGACTTCGATACTTATACTTGCATCACTGGTCATATTGCTTCTTTTGCGAGTGCCGGTGGCTTTTACTTTAGGGGGCTTGGGATTGCTGCTGCTTGTGATGAAGGGCTTCACTCTTTCCATGGTTCCTTTGTCGCTTTTTAGCAGTATGGATAGCTTTATTCTTCTTGCTGTACCCCTTTTTCTTTTGATGTCCAATGTTTTGCTCAAAGGTGGAGTTGGGACAGATCTGTTCAGGGCTGTGCAAAGCTGGGTTGGTCATTGGCCGGGTGGGCTTGGTGTGGCCACAATTATAAGCTGCGCTCTTTTTTCTGCAATTTCAGGATCTTCAATTGCTACAGCCGCAACCATTGGAACCGTAGCCATCACTGAAATGACAGAGAGGGGGTATCACAAACCATTTGTGCTTGGTTTGATGGCTGCTGGTGGAACGTTAGGCATTCTCATTCCTCCTTCGATCCCAATGATTGTGTATGGGGTGATCACCGAAGAATCAATTGTTGGCCTCTTTTTAGCGGGAATCGGGCCGGGGATATTTTTAGCATTTTGTTTTATCCTCTTTTGTTTTGTCTACGCCAAGTTTGGCAAAGGGTATCAACCCGTTGCAAAAGCGACATGGAAAGAACGAAAAGATGCTACATTGCTGGCTTTTCCAACTGTATTACTGGCTGCGATAGTGGTCGGTGGTATTTATGCCGGCTGGTTTACTCCTACCGAATCTGCTGGAATTGGTTTTGCCGTTGCCCTTCTTATTGTTTATGTAATGGGACGAATGAACTGGACCAAATTGAAGGAAGCTGTTCGCACTTCAATGGTAACCACAGTGACCATCTTTCTGATTATTGCCGGAGCAAAACTCTTTGGTAAAGCCATCACGCTCTATCAGATCCCGCAGGAGATTTCATCTGCCATTGCGATGAACATCGCACAACCCGGATTTTTTGTGCTGATTGTCTGTGCTGTTTTGTTGGTGATGGGGTTCTTTTTAGAATCACTCTCCATGTTACTGATTATGATGCCGGTGCTATATCCATCGTTAGAGCCGTTGATGATTGATCCAATCTGGTTTGGGGTTTTGTTTGTCGTTATGATTGAGTGTGCTCTTATCACGCCACCTGTTGGTCTCAATCTCTTTGTAATCCAGGCTGTGGCCAGGGTTCCGCTGGGAGAGGTGATAAAGGGTGTTTGGCCGTTTATTCTTATCTTGCTGGGCACCGTGGTGTTGCTTTGGTTTTTTCCTGGACTGGCAACGTATATTCCGTACAACCTTTAATTGTAGATGATTATGACTTCTCCAGCTCAACAATTACGAGAACTGCTCACCACGGATCAGTGCCACATTATGCCCTGTTGTTATGATGGGTTAACTGCGAAAATGATTGAGCAGGCGGGCTTTGCGCTTACCTTTATGTCTGGATTTTCAGTTGCTGCTGCTCGCCTAGGCTTGCCGGATACTGGGCTCATTTCTTATGGAGAAATGCTTGATCAGGGCAAAAATATCTGTAGTGCAGTATCCATCCCCGTTATAGGCGATGGAGATACCGGATATGGTAATGCCATGAATGTGTACCGCACCGTAAAGGGCTATGCTCAAGTGGGATTTGCCTCGGTGATGATTGAAGATCAGGTGTCGCCCAAACGTTGTGGGCACACCAAGGGAAAGCTTGTTGTTGAGCAAGGTGAAGCTTTTGAAAGGGTTGCTGCAGCGGTTGATGCGAGAAATGAGGGGCAAGATATTCTTATTATGTCGCGAACCGATGCACGGGCTGTCCATGGTCTGGATGAGGCAATAGTACGGGGGCAAAAATATGCTGAACTGGGAGCTGATATTATTTTTATTGAAGCTCCGGAAAGCGTTGATGAGATGAAGACCATCTGCAAGGAGGTTCCCGGCGTTCAAATGGCTAATATTATTGATGGTGGAAAAACACCGGTTTTATCACCTGAAGAGTTGCATGCAATAGGGTTTAAAATTGCTGCTTATCCATTAACGCTGATTTCTGCTGCCATGCAGGCCATTGAGCAATCCTTGCAAGCTCTGCAAAAGGGCACGCAGCCATCGGCAATAATGGCTTTTGATAAGGTCAGAAAAATCGTCGGGTTTGATGATTATTATAAGGAAGAAGAGCGTTATTCAACCTCGCGTCGCTAATGTGCCGGCCGTTAACCTCCGTCCCGAACTACTACTTTTTAAATAATGTCTTTACAAAACAGCGCTACACCCGGAGAGGCGGCCTGTCTTGTCGCATACTCCGGCAACTCCCTTTGTTTGAAGCCAAGCTGCATGTAGAGCGAGTGCAGCCTGGGATTGTTGGTAAGTGAAATAATTCGTTTAAATCCCTTCTTTTTTGCCTCATCCTCAAAGGCGGTAACCGTAAACACGCCTACACGCTGATTCCGAAACCGGGTAGATATTGCTAAAGCGCCGAGTTCAACTGTGCTGGGATCAATTTCTATTTGCTCCACACAGCCAACAGCAATCCCATCTATCATTGTAAGGCGGAAACGTTGTCTGTGTTCAAAGAGATACTGTTTGTTTCGTGGTTTCAGAAATCCTTTTTTTGCATAGAGTCCCAGGATACCAACTAACATCTCCACGTCGTTATCGGTGACTGCAGGGATAAACTTTTCCTCGAAGTTGTTGGCAATCAGGGTGCCGGTGCCTTCCACGGTGAACAGTTCATGCTTGATCGTGTTTTTACGCGCAGGAAGGATGTGGACACGATTGTACGCACCATCAATGATGCGGCTGCATATCTGTTTCAGAACGCCTGCTATGTTGATATTGGTGTAAATTTCGTCATTTTGTTGCAGCGTTGCCTGGGTTGTGAGTGTGTTAATCCGGTGTCCTTTTCGGTCGCAAAGGTATTTTCGTTCCAGAAAAATAAGCTTGAAAACAGACTGTTCTCTGTCCAGGACATGGGTATAAAAGTCCACTTCCGGTGTAACTCGTTTAATGGTTGTTTCAGGAAGACGATCGGCAAGTAAACGGAAATGTTTTTGATTGGCAAACCGATTGGCCATGTTGTGGTAGAGCGTTGTTCGGATACCATGCCGAACAAGAAACTTAATATCCGCCACAATGTGGGGAAAATTATCCCGCAAGATACCTTCCCGGCAGGCAATACAGATATGTTTGCCTGTTAAGGCTTGGTGATATTCATCGAGATATAATCGTGGCATTGCTATCTTCCATTCAATCAGTGCTGGTACTAGCCCAGATGTTTCATGAATATTTTGGTATTTTTGAAAAAAAGAATTAACTTTGAAACCATACAATAAAAGTAAATCAGATATCAAAGGGGTAACTGCACTCACAGGTACCCCATGGAGTCTCCCTTCGGTCATTTATCTCTTCGGACGATTATTCATTCCCTCGTAGGCAGGCTCCTAGGGTTACTTTTTCCGTCTGGTGCATTTATTGGGTTGTTTGCTTGCCAATTTCCTTGGCTATATCGTTTGGTGAGCCTGTTTTACGAGCGATTACGCTATAGGCAACCGGTACGATGAGCATGGTGAAAAATGTTGCGACCGAGACTCCGGCAAGTATAACGACACCTATCGTAATACGTGTTTCTGCTCCGGCCCCACTGGCCAATACGAGTGGCAAGGCTCCGGCCACCGTTGTTAGACCTGTCATCACAATTGGTCGAAAACGTTTATCCGCTGCTTCCATGATAGCACTATCGAAACGCATGCCCTCATCGCGAAGCTGATTAGCAAACTCTACAATCAAAATACCATTCTTTGCCGCCAGGCCAACGAGCATAATGAGTCCGATTTGCGAATAAATATTCATTGAACCGCCTGTAAGCCATAAGCCAAAAAGTCCCCCTACCATGGCAAGTGGAACGGTCAGCATGATTACCAGGGGATGTATCCAGCTCTCAAACTGTGCCGCCAGCACGAGGAACACAACAGACAGCCCCAGCAGGAAAACAAATATCATGGAGTTACCGGAACGTATAAAATCTCTGCTTTGCCCTTTATAGTCAATGATGGCTTCAGATGGCAGGTATTCACGCACAATCTTTTCAAGGTGGTCCAGAGCTTCGCCTAGTGCATAACCGTCAGCCAGGTTGGCTTCCAGGGTAATGGAGCGGATACGATTATAGCGGGAAAGCGTCTGGGCAGCGCCATACTCCTTGATTTCAACAATATTGGAAATTGGCACCAGTTGGTCTGTTCTATCTGAACGGACATATATATTATTCACATCACTAAAGGACTTTTGTTGCTCACGCTCTCCTTCCACGATGACATCATATTCTTCGCCATCACTCAAAAACGTCGTGACATTTTTGCCTCCCATCATAGTCTCAAGAGTAGTCCCTATTTCTGAGACAGTTACACCAAGATCGGCAGTACGTTCGTAATCGACAACAAAGTCAATCTGCGGGCGTGTCTCTTTATAATCGCTTTCCAATCCTATTATACCCGGGTTATCCTCGTTTACTTTTTGGATAATGATATCCCGCCAATTAGCCAGGGTTTCATAAGTAGGACCACTGAGAACAAACTGAACAGGTTTTCCGGTTCCCCCTCCTAATCCCTGACGCATTATTGGAAATGCACGGACTCCCGGCAGGTCTGACATATTTTGCCTGATTTCTGCCATAATTTCAAAAGCGGACCTGCGTTTGCTCCAATCATTGAGAATCGCAATCACAAACCCTCCATTGAAATTTTCGATTGTACCAAATCCCCTGGGAGCTCGAATGAGCACACGATTGATTTCACCAGCCTCAACATATTTCATCATGCGTTGTTCGATCTCATTCATATACTCTTCCATGTAGGCAAAACTTGCACCTTCAGGCCCTGTCACTGCTATAAAGAAGGCTCCCCGATCTTCTTTTGGGACAAATTCTGATGGGATTTGCCTGTACATGCCATATAAAGAGCCAATGACAATCAGGAACGCGGTTAGAGTAATCAGCGGCGCCCGCATGGCTCTTGTTAAAACTGAGAAATAAAGGGCCTTGGAGGAACGAACTGCACCATCGACTATTCTCACGATTATATTTGATTTCTTTTCCTCTTCCTTCAATAACTTTGAGGCAAGCATTGGACAAAGTGACAGCGCGACAAAGGAAGAAAAACCCACAGCAGCTGCTATTGTTAAGGCAAATTCCGTAAAAAGCCTTCCCAGATCACCCTCTAGAAATGTTATAGGAATGAACACTGCCATCAGCACCAGTGTCGTTGAAATGACGGCAAAACCAACCTGACGTGCACCATTATACGCAGCCATAAGCGGGGACTCGCCATATTCCTGCATCCGGCGTACAATATTTTCCAGCATCACAATCGCGTCATCAACGACCATGCCAATGGCAAGAACAAGTGCCAGCAAGGTCAGTAGATTCACCGAGAAGCCAAGGACATACATGATGATAAAAGTGGCAATGAGGGAAACCGGCACCGTAACGGCTGGGATTAACATTGCACGTATTTTTCCCAAAAACAGATAAATGACGAGAACTACACAACCAACCGCGATAAAAAGACTGGTAAAGACTTCCCTGATTGAGGACTCAATGAACACTGCAGAGTTGTAACTCTG
Organism: Desulfogranum marinum; assembly: GCF_016918565.1. GTDB lineage: Bacteria > Desulfobacterota > Desulfobulbia > Desulfobulbales > Desulfobulbaceae > Desulfogranum > Desulfogranum marinum. Next base: position 18,707 of record NZ_JAFFQD010000053.1, on the reverse strand, counting down.
GTAGATGTGCATACCATCGGGTAGATTTTTGTTCACCTTTTCGGTCAGAGCGATTACTGCATTGGCCACATCAATTGTATTGGCCGTGGACTGTTTAATAACACCAATTCCAACCATGGGAACTTCGTTGCCGCGAAAGATGTTACGATCTTCAACAACGCCAAGTTCAACCCGGGCAACATCTGCCAAACGGATGAGATAGCCGTCTTCTCCTTCACCGATAACCAGGCGATTAAAAGCGGCTGGAGTTTTAAAGCTGCGGTCAACACGTGCCTTGAACAGGCGTTGATCTGATTCCAGTGACCCCGCAGGTAGTTCAACATTCTCGGATCGTAGTGCGCGCTCTATATCGGAGACACTCAAATTACGGGCTGCGAGTTCCTGGCGGTCCAGCCAGACACGTATCGCATAATTTAATCCACCGCCTACCCTCACACGAGCAACGCCATCAAGTGTGGAATACTGATCGACGAGGTAACGCTCAGCATAATCTGTCAGGTCCGGCACGCTCATCGCGTCACCGGCAAGATTCTGCCAGATAATAACATCATCGTTGCTGTCCACCTTCTGTACTTCCGCGGGTTCCGCCTCATCAGGTAGATTGTCGGCAATCCCGGAGATACGATCTCTTACATCGTTGGCAGCTGCGTCGATATCGCGATCAATGGAGAATTCGATGGTGACGTTGGACTCACCGTCTTCAGAAGAAGATTCGATAAACTCGATCCCTTCAATACCCGCGATCCGTTCTTCGATAATTTCTGTGACACGGGTTTCAACAATATTGGCAGGGGCCCCCGGATACTCTACCTCCACGGTTACCACAGGTGGATCAATGTCAGGATACTCCCGCAGTGACAGTCTGATATAAGAAACAATCCCAAAGGTAATCAGAAGCAATGAAAGTACGCTGGCAAAAACAGGGCGCTTAACGGAGATGTCAGACAAAAGCATACTTATTCTCCGTTGAACTTTTGCTGTAGCATCTCATCCAGCGTGGGATTATCATTATCAAGTGCCCTTACAACAACTCTGTCTCCATCCTGCAATCGCAGGGTTCCATGGGTAACGATCCGGTCCCCCTCTTTTATGCCGCTGAGCACTTCAACCATTCCTTTTTTTCTCGTCCCCAGCTTCACAGCAACAAAGGATACTTTTTTATCGTTTCCTTCCTTGGATAGAGTAAAAACATAGTTTTTATTTCCTTCCGGAACGAGGGCTTCTTCAGGGATCACGATCGCTTTTCTCGGATTTTTTTGCAGTACCACGCGCATCAACATTCCAGGCAGCAATTTGTGTTCACTGTTTTCAAGGATCGCTCTCACTGTAATAGCCCGTGATACTGTGTCTACACGGCTATCAATAGATTCCACAACTCCTGCAAACACTCGACCGGGAAACGCCTTGGCTGTAGCGGTAATTTTACCTCCTTCTTCAATGGAAGGCAGGTAGCGTTCCGGTACGGAGAAATCAAGTTTTAACTTACTGTCATCGTCTATAGTCGTAATGAGCGTACCGGGTTGTGCCATAACACCAACACTGATATTCCGTAATCCTAATTTCCCATCAAAAGGGGCAACTATATGCCTCTCCTTCATTTGCGAGATAATAGCTGCTATTCGGGATTGCGCAGTCTGCATCTCAAGCTGGGCTTCATCCATGGTTGATTGGGACGCAGCCCCCCTTGTAATAAGTGGCCGGAGTCGTTCGACCTGGCGCTTCGCCTCATTGACAATAGATTTTTCCTCAGCAAGGAGGGCCTCTTCTTCAGCTGATTCCATTTCAACGAGAACATCGCCTTTTCGTACCCTTTGGCCGCTTTCAAAATTAATGACTGTTATCCGTTCTGTTACCGAAGACATCAGGTCAACTTTTTCGTTGGCCTGTAATGTTCCTAGAGCTTCAATTTCATCAACCAGATGTTGTGCCACCACATCTTGTACAAATACGGGGACAGCGGCCTTTTGTTTTGCTAGAGCAGGAAATGCAATGAGAAGTAACGCGATACAGACTATGGCTTGTATTTTCATTAGAATTTAACCTTCTTGTCTTCTAACGCTGGATGTTGATCCCCCGATAGCCTGGTACAGGGATATACGGTAAGCAATAAGATTGAGACGTTCAGAAACCAAACTACGTTCAACGCTGCGCAGGTCCTGCAGTGCATATAAAACAGGCAAATAATCGTCCACGCCCTGTGTATAACGGGCTTCGGTTTCCTTAACCGTGTCTTGTAAAATGGCGAGCCGCTCACCAAGTCGTGCGAGATACTCCCGTTGCTTTATCTCCTGGTACAGTGCGTTCTCCACTTGCTCCACAGCTTCCAGAAAGAGTTGGGTGAAAGTCGCTAACCGTTCGGTATAAAGCGCTCTGTTTCTTTCAACCTCTGCCTTGCGCTTGCCCCAATCAAGGATGGGTTGAACAAATCCGCCAATAATAGTTCCTATTATGCCTGAATATGCTTGGTCCTCGGAGTAGAGATAACTACCGGTGAGCGTTATTTGCGGTAAGCGATCAGCAATGGCAGCAGCAATGTCTGCGTCTGCAGCCACCAGCTCGGCATGGGCTGCCTGTAGATCATGTCGGTTCAGAAGCAGATCTGTCGGGACTCCCACGCTCGGCAGCGTAGAGGCAAACGCAAGAGTTTCTTTGGGATCGATCCGGTTCAGCCCATCCGGCGGCTGTCCTAACAAGACGTCAAGACGATTTTCAAATACTCTTAAGATTGATTCTATAGGAGGGATAAGGCCTTTACTTTCATACACCTGGCCTTTTTGCTGAAGGACCTCGACATTGGTTCCCACACCACTTTTCTGCCTTAGTTCCAGCAGCTCAAGCAGGGCCTGGTCCGTTTCAACCTGTGATTGAAGCAACTGTAACCCCTTCTGAGCAGCAATAGCACCAAAATAAGCATTAGCCACTTCTGTACTGAGGCTAAGTCGTAAAGCCTGGAGATCCTCTTCCCGGGCCAATGCTTGATATTCATTTGCCATTGCTGTTGAGCTTATACGATCGAAAAGGTCGATCTCCCAGTTCAAAGCTAAGCCGACCTCGCTTATACTGGCACTGGCATCACTCCCTTGGGTACCATCAGCGACATTGCCTTTCATGTCAATTTTCGGAAAGAGATCTGATCGGGATTGTATTTGCAGTGAACGTGCCTGTTGAATGCGTGATACAGCGGCCACAATATCCTGGTTTGCTGTAAAAGCCTGCTGTATCAGAGTGGATAACTGAGGTCTGTTGAAATTCAGCCACCATATCTCTTTCGGTTCCATCTCATCATCGCGTGTTGGATTGCCGAGGCTGGGAAATGACTGCGGCACCTGTACAGAGGGTTGCGCCTCATTGTCTACGGTGTGCAAAGAACAGCCTGTTATGCATAGTAGTGCTGTAAGAACTATCAGAAAACAACTGCTCTTCATACGTTTCCTCATAGGATGTTGTCGCGTCACCTTAATGAGACATAACTACTCATAGGCACTTGACGGAGTATCCCGCTGGTCTCATACCACTTGAAACGGTCACGATCTTCCGCATAGATAGGTTACCGCAGTCTTCGCTTCCCTCCGAACAATAGCGTCTCTCTAGACATGAGCAACTGTAAGCAGTTACAGGTTTTAGGTATAATAACTCAAAGAATTATCGACCCCGCAAGTTACTCCTTTCAGTACACAAGAATGGTGTCTGAACCTGATAAAACGATTTTAGACGTATTGTGATCGATCATACTCAACGTTGGTTTAGCGTTTGTCCTGTATCCGGCATGGCTCATTTACTCCGTGTCACTTCCAGGCTGACAAAAACTTCTACATCTTTTCCGACAATGCCCATTTCATAGAATTTACCTGTGCCTATGCCGTAGCTAAGGCGGTCGATAAGGATCTTTCCGTTAAAACCAGCCACTTCTGTACCGGGAACGGCGGGATGCTCTTTCACGCCTGCAAGAACCAGCGGCAGAGTCGAATCATAGCTTTTTCCTTTGACCGTGAGCTTGCCTGTTACATTGTAGACTCCACCTTCTCCTGCTGTCACACTTGTGGAGGTAAACGTCATTGTGGGGTATTTGCCTGCGTCAAAAAAATCTGCCGAAAGAAGGTGTTTGTCCCGTTTACTTATATTGGTGTCGATGTAGTTCACTTTAATCGTAAAGGTAAAGCTACTTTTGTCTAATGCCTCAGGGTTAAAAACAATGTCTGTGGAAAAATCATTAAAGTGGCCCCTAACTTTTGAAAAAATATGATCAACGCTGAAGTAGACATTTGAATGGGCTTTGTCCAACTCCCAGTTATCATCTGCACTGTGTGCGGCGGGGATAATGAGGAGAGAAAGCAACAAAAAACATACTATTCTACCGTAATTCATAATTATCCTCCAAGGGATTGAGTTTTGAAAACCAAACAACCTGTTTTATTCTTTTTTGCTGATTGATTTACGTTTTGTTTTGTTGGATCCGTGCCTGTACTTTGACCCACACGACACGGACCAGAAGAGCCATAAAAGTAACCAGTAAAATACTTTTTGGCACAGTGTGATCAAAAGAATCGCTAACATAGAGAACATGTACCACAATAAGGAGTACCGTGAGGTATCCCAAGGGTTTATGGATAGCTCGCCAGCGTTTGTAATCCAGGTTCAGCTTTTCCCTGTAACGCGAAGAAATCACCATTGCGATGAGGGTCCATAACAACAGAGAACCAACCATCTCCGGCCAGAATTTTTTCCCTATGGGTAAATTGGCAAGACCTTCCGGTACCAGGATGAGAAACACATGGACACACGCAAAAAAAACGATCAAGACACCATTTGTGCGATGCCATTGCATAATATTTTTCAGGCCAAAGGCCTTTTGAAGAAAAGATCCCCCGGCTGCCAGGATGATTTGGGTGAACAGCAGGGTGAGGGCGAGCATCCCGGCGAGTTGGCCTGCTCGAAGAGTTGTTTTGTCGAAGCCGAACTTGTACCAGAGGGTCTGTGATTCGTACACATAAGGAAGGCTCAGCGCACTTGCAAGTGCTAACAGAAAAATCGCAACAGCTATTAACCTCTTTAGATAATCCATGCTTCTCCCTGTTGTATGTTCTCATTACAATAATGGGAACGTTTGCAGAAATGTCAATTTCAACCGGGTGAAGAAGGCTGTTGTTGGTGAGCTGAGATGGAAGTAATTAAAAAAATGAAAGGGAAGAATATCGCGAAGGGTATTTCGGGACGGGGACAATATTTAAAAATATCTGCCCCACTTTAGAGGAAGTCGAAGGGTTCTTAAGTGGGGGAGGTCAGATGGGGTTGCTCAAAGGCTTATTTCGCAGCTGCTATCACTGTATTCGCCTGCTTTGCTCCATAATAACTGCTTAATGCTTGCATTCCACCTTTCAGAATATAGACATTGTCAAAGCCGGTATGACGAAGCGCTGTTCCTACAGCTGTCGCACGGGCACCGGACTTACAAATAATAACGACAGTCTTGTCTTGGGGGATTCGTGCTAGATTTTCAGGCTTGAAAAGCTGGTTAACCGGGATAGCCACGCTATTTGGCATTGTCATTGTAAACAACCCTGATTCTTCAGGAGTTCGTACGTCTATAGTGACGATTTCCTTGCCTGATTTAATATCTTTGACCAAAGCATCGGGCTTGACGAAATGAAGCGTTTTACCGACGCCAGCCCCACAGCATGACGTAAAGAGTTTTTCATAACTCTTGGCCATTTCTGTGTCGTAGGACCAGGCAACAGAGCTTGTACCAAGGAAAATTCCAATGACGACTGTTAGTAATACTTTTTTCATATCTCTTGTTCCTTTTTACCCCTTAAGGCTAATAAGCTGGGCAATGGCGGGGTTTACCATTTACCTGGCTTGCAATCCGAGAAAAGCTGTTTTGTGTATGGCCTATATTTGAAAAGTTTGGAAAAGAATTGTAACTTATTTAAAAAGTATTTTTTTACATATCATTATGGAAAAACCACAGTGTGGTAAATGCTAATGTTAATTTGAATAAGTACTCTATCCAAATAATTAAAATAGAATACTCAGTTAATGTTGGAAAAAAATAACAGTAAGGGAGGAACTGTCAAGGTAACAGAGTGGTATACAGTGAAGATATATTAAAAGGAAATTTTTTATTGTAGTTGAAAAGAGAATTTTTTGCTTTGGTAGTAATGCCTCCCTGTAATTTTTGAAAAACTACAGAGAGTAAAAATATTGTAAAGAAAAATTAATTGGATCTAAGTCATGTGTGCAGAATAGCTGGGCTGCCAGTCTGGCTAGTTATAAAGTGGAGAAATCCAGTATCCAATAGTCAGGCGCTTTTAAGATAATACGTTTGAGTGTTGCCTTGATGCTCTCAGTTTGCGCCTATGTGTCCTTGTTTTATACTGCCCTTAAAATAAGGCTTTATTAAGCAGGATATGGGCATAAATACTCCCTGCGTAACCCAGGGCGACTATCGGCATCCATTTCAGATGCGCCCCAAAGGTATACGTACCGCGGGCGGTTCCCATTAAAGCCACCCCTGCAGCCGAGCCTATGGACAGCAGGCTGCCGCCGACGCCGGCAGTCAAGGTTACCAAGAGCCATTGCCCCAGGGGCATTGTCGGATCCATGGTAAGCACCGCGAACATCACAGGGATATTATCTACAATTGAGGAAAGTATCCCTACCAATACATTTGCGCTGGTGGCACCAAGGCCCTCGTACAAATGGTGAGAGATCAGAGCCAGGTAGCCGAACTGGGATAGACCACCAACGCAGAGAATAACACCATAAAAAAAGAGCAGTGTGTCCCATTCAGCCCGAGCGACTTTGTTAAAGATGTCAAAGGGCGAATTCGGGAGTCCTTCTCCTATGCCCAGGGGAGCATCATATTCAATGGCCCTTTCCTCTTTGAATTTGATGTAGTAGGAGAAAAAGCCAAGGTAAGCGAGTCCCAGCATCATACCTGCTGCCGGCGGGAGATCTAGAAAGTTGTGAAAGGAAACCGCAGTGAGGATGGTCAGCAGAAAAAGAGCAATGATTCGTTTGGCTCCAAACTTCATGGAAACGATTGTGTCCAAGGCTTTCGGGGTCTCGCTAGAGACAAAGAAGTTCATAATGATTGCAGGAATGAGCCAATTGATCAGGGCTGGGAAAAAGAGGAGAAAAAATTGGCTGAAGTCAACCTGTCCCTTCTGCCAGACCATAAGGGTGGTAATATCACCAAAAGGAGAAAAAGCACCACCGGCATTGGCTCCGACAACGATATTGATACAAGCTAAGGCAATAAATTTCTTATTATCCTCGGCTACAGCCATGACCACAGCGCCCATGAGCAGAGCTGTCGTGAGATTATCTGCTACCGGCGAAATAAGAAAGGCAAGCAACCCGGTAATCCAGAAGACAATGCGCAAGGAAAAACCGCGCGACACCAGCCAGGAACGCAGCGTTTGAAAGATACCACGTTCATTCATGGAGTTGATATAGGTCATGGCGACGAGCAAAAAGAGCATCAACTCCGCATATTCCGTTATGTTGTGAATAATTGCTTGATGGGCTTCTTCTGCCGGGATGCCTACTTGGCGATAGGTCAGGGCCAGCAGAATCCAGATAATACCAGCTGCCAGCATTACTGGTTTGCTTTTACGCAGATGAGTTTTTTCTTCGAAAATAACCAGCACGTAGGCCAGCACAAACAAGATAAGTGCAGCGTAGCCCCAGGTAGTAGTTGTTAGAGATGGAGCTGGGTGCATGCCTTGGGTGGCCTGGGCTTGGCCGACGAAGACAATGGAGATCACAAAGCACGACAATAATGTTTTCATTGTTCGTTTCCTAGTATTAGAACCTAATAAAGTGTTGAGCTGGATATCTCTTACTTTGCAGGCTCTTTGCAATTGTTACCAAAGGGCAGGGCGTTGCCTGTCATGAGGCTGGGGCTAATGTAAAGTTGATCACTTGTTTAATATCATGTATCATTTGTACGTCAATACCAGCAATTACATCTTCCGGCAGGTCTAGCACTTCGTCATGGTTTGCTTTTGGGACGAGTACCTTGGAAATTCCTGCTCGTTGGGCTGCCATGACTTTTTCACGAATTCCACTGACGGGAAGAATTCTTCCACTTAAAGTTATTTCGCCTGTTGAGGCAACTCCAGGACGTGTCATTCTATCAGTTAACAGAGAAAGCAAGGCTGCAAATATGGGTATACCAGCTGAGGGACCGTCTTTGGCGATGCTGCCTGCCGGAATGTGGATGTGGATGTCATATTGTTGAAAAATGTCATGGGGGATTGCAAATTCGTCAGCTTTACTACGAATCAGGCTTAAAACGGTATGGGCTGATTCCTGCAAAATTTCCCCTAATGATCCGGTAAGAATGAGGCCTCCATTACCCGGCATTTTCACGGTTTCAATGGATATGATTTCTCCTCCAGACTCAGACCAGACCAGTCCGGTGGTAATGCCGGTGTGATCTCCTTCACTGGTTGTTTCACGGAAAAATTTTTTCGCTCCTAAAAAGGAGACAACGTCGCTTTTGTCAACAACTGTCAGGTTATTATCCTCCCCTGAAGCAAGTTTTAAGAGTGCTATCTTTCTGCAGACACTTGCTACCTCCCTCTCCAGATTACGCAGACCCGGTTCTCGAGTATAATTATTTATGAGGCGGGAGATGGCATCATCCGTAAAGGAAATTGCTGATTTATTGAGTCCCGTTGCTTTGAGTTGACGTGGAATAATATACTGCTGCGTGATGTTGAGTTTTTCCCGCTCAGTATACCCTGTGAAGTGGACAATTTCCATACGGTCGAGTAATGGCAGGGGCAATCTGGAGAGATCGTTTGCGGTTGCCATAAACATGACGTCTGACAGGTCAAAAGGAATATCCAGGTAATGGTCAACAAACTGAGAGTTTTGTTCCGGATCAAGAATTTCTAACAACACGGAGGCGGGGTCACCACGGAAATCCTGGCCGATTTTATCCAGTTCGTCGAGCATGAAGATAGGATTGTTAATTTTCGATCTCCTCAGTTCGGTTAAAATGCGACCCGGCATGGCTCCGACATAGGTTCGTCGGTGGCCACGTAGTTCTGCTTCATCCCTCAAGCCTCCCACAGAGACCCTGACAAATTGACGTTGCAGGGCGTCCGCAATAGCTTTGCCTATAGAGGTTTTGCCCGTGCCTGGGGGACCGGAAAAGCAGAGAATTGGCGATTTGCCAACATCTCTGCACCGCCGGTGCTCTAAAACGTCTTTGACTGTTCTTTTTAATTCATCCAGATTAACAGGCTTGCCTAAATAATTGGCGGCCCCTTTTTTCAGGGCCTTTACGGCTGTGTCGACGGTGGCAAAACCGGTGACTATAATAACAGGTGTTTCTGGATTCAGCCTGGTAATATGATCCAGTAATTCAATGCCGTCCATACGGTTCATCTTCAGATCCGTTATGACCAGGTCAATCTCATTGGCAGGTAATATTTCCAGGGCTTCTGCGCCGTTTGCTGCAGTAAAACACTGGTATCCTTCCTTAGTGAGAACGTGCTCCATATTGGTACGGGCTATTGCTTCGTCATCAACGATCAGTATCTGTGGTTTACTTTGTTCTCGCAGTGTTTTAACGGCGAGAAATTCAAGTATGAGCTGTTTGATCTGCTGGAGGCCGCAGTGGCGTGCATCCAGTATTCTTTTCGCTCTTTCAAGATCAAAGTTGCCCTGTTGACTTACTCTCCATGGAAGATCAAGGAGGAGGTCAATGTAGTTTATGCCAACTGTGTACTCGGCCATTGCAGGGTCAGTTTGTTCCAGTTTTTGCAGCTCTGTGTGTGCCGCTTCTGAGGCATGAGGAGGAAAATCAGTCGCTTCAATTTTGGTTTTTAAGTCGGTAAGTGACGAATGTTCATGAACCTCCTCTTGGGAGGAGGTTTTGTTGGCGCGTTTTTTAAAAAACATGATTAATTCTCATCATGGTCTAGTGACTGACAGCATATCACGTGAGACGGTCATGGAGGCAGGGTGTCAGTGGATATATGTCCGAGCTGTCAAAAGACTCGGATTTCGTTTTTGATAGCTGCGTGCAGTGGTATCCTGTTGATTGGCTACTGTGTGATTGTTGTTTGATGTGGGATATTGTTGGGTCAGAGTAGAACAGTAAAAAAACATATACCAGTCGTCTCGTGATCTTATTGCTTTTTGCGTTGTCTGCAACGTGGCAGATGAATGTGTTTGAGAACGGTGAGCAGAGGCAGCAAGTTGGTTAACGAGATGAAGCGTACCCATACAAATGACAAATGTAGAAAAATATATACTGGATTCCATAGCTATACCTCTTTGCTAAATAGCTTCAGCGTTATAGATGAGCCTGTTGATTTACTGTCTTTTTGGTCAATCTCTCGGAGGTAAGCGAAGACTCCGATTTCAACTATATGCCTATGGTTGTTTTTTCAGCATGCCTCGCAGGCTGCGCTTACCTGACCTTGGACAAAAAGCTTAGTAAATCAATAGACTCATAGATGCGGGGACAAGGTGATGGTGGTTATCAATCGACGTGGCAAGAGCTGTTATAATCCTTGGGATAAACAAAACGCTTATGGAGTTATTGCCGGTCACAATGGCAATAACTCCATAAGGCAATAATCTGTTATCCCGCAATCTCCTGGCTGGTAGCAGCCTGGGTTCGTTTTTCTGCACGATCCTGCAACATGCCCTTGGCCATTGCCACGGAGATGATAACCCCGGCAACGAGAAGTGCTGCTATCAGGGCCCAGAAGCTGACAGCGTTGAGCACGATACTTAATTTCGTTTGTAACTGCGGAATGAGATTAAGGTCGGCTAAATAGATAGGTACCTTTGCGCCTCGAGAAACCGCTACGATCAACATGACAGAGGCCATAACCATTTTGATAGTATAATCTTTGACATAGGTTGTGCCGATGGCCCCAAGTTGTACGCCGATTAATGATCCAGCCAGAATAAGGAGTGTCATCCGGACATCAATAAGTCCGGAAATTCCCCATTGTACTGATCCCCACGCACCCATTATAAACGCGACAACAAGTTCTGTTGCGCTGGAGACCAGTGCAGATGCACCAACTATATAGATCATCCCAGGAACACCGATAAAACCACCTACCGCAATGGTCGCTGCCAGCATACCTGTAAAGAGGCCAACCGGGATGGTTATCCATGCAGATATACGTACATTGGCAACCTTAAATTCCATCATTGGCCATATTTCCAATTTTTGCAGTCTGGTCGCTAGCTTTGAGGTTGTAGCCTCGGTAGTACCATTGGAAAGCTTAATCGCATCCCGCATTACATACAGTCCAACAATGAGCAGTACTAATACAAAAATCGCGCTGACATAGAGGTTTGATCCGGCGTTTCCCCAATGATCCAGTATGGATTTTTGAGCCTTGATCCCAATCTGAACGCCAATAATGGAAGTAATAGCTATTACCAGCCCCAGTTTTATATCTGCCTGACCATATTTCCAGCGTTTGTAGGAGCCGACCATAGCTTTGGGGAATTTATGGCACATATTGCTGGCAACTGCTACTGCGCCAGGCGCGCCCATGGACATCATTGCAGGGGTCAGGATAAAGGCGCCGCCTGAACCGATGAATCCTGAAAGCAATCCTCCGATCAACCCAACCAAAAGAAGAGCAGCAATTTTGGTGACGGTCATATCAAAAAACATGACGGAAACATCCTTGATAACATTAGGACCTGCATGAGTATCGAGGCTGACCATCACTTTTTTATCAAGGGTTATGTCCTCTGGAGACATTGCCTCGCCGAGGACAAGGAGTTTGCTTGAATCTTGACCATCCACTTTGATGGTAGCGGTTCTCTCCGAGGCGGAAATTTTAGTGAAAATCCCTTTTATTACATTTTTGGGAGGTGGGCCTCCAGCACGAGCATTCTGTACCAGTGGAGTTAAGAGCAACACTGTAAGCAGAATGAATACATATTTTTTCATTTCGAGTTCTCCTATTTCTGATTTGGAAAAGGTAGATAACTTGATGGGTAATCACGCTTTTTTGGGCTCCAGGCCAATTACTGAAAGCAAGTTGCTCGCAAAAGCGCCATGAACAAAAGAAAAACAAAATGCGGTGCCTACGGGGAGAACGGCATGCCATCCTCCAAGGGTATAGGTGGATGTCATCAGAGCTTGATGGGAAAATATGAGGCCGTACCCTCCTACAGATAAGGCTCCAAAAAGGAGCATTTTTGACACCGGCCTTTTTGATCGATGACTCACCTGCATGTTCTTGTCAGTTGTGGCGGTGGTGTCAGCGCTTTTGTATTTTGAAGACTGTTTACTTGCATTGACTGCCACTCTTGTCTGATAGGGATCATTTTGTTGCATAACTGCATCTCCTTTAAGGGATAAATAATGTCTTGCTTCCATTTGTTGTCGCCTTATCCTGTCGGGCTGCAAATAGTGTTCTCTTGTTTAAGCAAATCAGAAACCATGCTAGTGGTTTTTTTTATTTCTTTTATTTCAATTGGTTAAGTCCTTTGGTGAAAAGAGGGGAGTGTTGCGAAATGCAACGCTAATTGTGTGTTTATTGCTGTTTAATGGCGATATATAAGAGTGTTAGTGAGAATTCGGCGTTCAAAGATGAAGGAGTTGCAAAATGCAACGGAAAAATATTTCCCAAGGAAAGGTGGGGGATGTTGATAAGCAGAAGGTGCGTCTCCTTATCTCGTGCCCATCTAAATGGTATTTGTCCAGGTAGCCGCGTTATACGTAAGATTTTATCCTCGGTGGGAGCGAAAACTCCGATGTGGCACTTGAGTAAAGGGAAGTAAAGAGATTGTTGGCGTTACATTTTGCAACAAAGAGGTGTTTGTCCATTATGCATATTTTTTAAAAGCCTTTGTTTTCAGTAGGTTAACTTTTTCATGGAACACGGGGCAGAGTTTGCATAATAGTATTGAGAAAGCATGGCATACACCTAATTTTAGCAAAGGAGCAACGATTGTTAGCACGTGCGATAATGATAAAATCAAAAAATCAGGGAGAACTTGTCCAAAAAATCGAGAAGCAGCTTGCGCCTGTATCTGTTCAGGGGCCACCGGTTGTTCTTGTGTTGACCCGTAATGGTCATCTTTCCAAAACTACAATGGGTTATGGCGTAAATGTTGCGCAAAGACTCAATCATCGACTGTTGGTTGCCTATGTTGATACCATGCCTTTTTTGTGGGATGGTGGTCGGCGCAATCATCTCTTCTCGGCAGCTATTAACGAGAGTGTTCTTGCCCTTAAAAAAGAGGCCCAGGTAAAAGGCGTTATCGTAAACCATGTCATAGAAACTGGTAAGATCGGTAAGGTTGTTCATCGGCTTTGCCGGATTATTAAAAATATAAGTTTTATTGTTGTCGATCGAGGAATAAAAAAGGATGAGTTGCTTTCTGCGGCACCTGTTCCTGTCTTTTATGGAGCAGGAAGTGCTAAGTGAGCTGCTTTTACATGAATGGTACTAGAGCACACCTCATATTATGATACGAACAATACTTGCGGCAATGGATAATGCCCGGCAAAACCGTTCACTCTATAAAGAGGCTTTGGCTTTGGCCTCCTCAATGCGGGCTAGAGTCGTTGTGATTTCTGTAACACCCGAATATGAAGGCAACATGAATCGTCTTTTTTTAGATAATCCTGACCAGCAACTGAAAGCTCCCTTTCAAAGTATCCTCGATGAAGCAAAACAATATGCTTCATCTTTGGGGCTCAGTATGCAAACGATTCCCCGGGTAGGGAAACCACCTGTGGAGATTGTTTTGGCCGCTCGACAGGAACAAGCTGATTTGATACTTCTTGGCTGTTCTAAACGGATCCAGGTGGAAAGGCTGTTGCTGGGAAGCACTACTCTTGGTGTGATAGCAGGCAGCCCTTGTGATACGCTCCTGGTGCCAGAAGATGCTGAGATAAAATTTGACCGCATTTTGGTCCATGTGAATGGTGGTGTGCCGGAGGCGGAGCCAGCCTACCGGCAGGCTATTAAGCTGGCTGCGAGCTACGGAAGCGAAATTCACGCACTCTATGTAACCGATATTCCAACCGATCGTACGTTTCGTTACGGAGTGTTGGGGGAGGCCGAAAAAGAAGGGTGGAATATCTTAAAACAATTTGTTGCCAGGTGCGAACAATTCGATATTCCAGTAGTTGCTGCTGTACGAGGCAATAGCACTGAGCAATGTATTTTGAGCTATGCGGCGGACCACGATATTAATCTCATTGTTTTAGGGTATCAGGCTGATTCATCCGGGGTTGATCTGTTTTGTGGCAATACTGTCGAGCATGTTGCTTCCCAAACCGTTTGTCCGATACTTGTAACTCGGAAAAGGCAAGGTTGAGCAACTAGGTGCTGTACGCCAGACGGAGACCAGTCTCTACTCTATAAAATATGACCAACAGTTGTCCATCCATTGAAGCCGGCATGAGGCAGCAATAGAAACTCTCGGAGGAAAGCTGTGCCTAAATCATACCGAGTGAAGTTCACTCTTACCCTGAAAATTATTCTTTTTGTGATTCTCTATGTGGTTGGAATTGTATCTGTCTGGTTTATCTCCAAAGATGATCTGCAAACAGCGGAAATAAAATTCAAGATGATGGAATATGCCTACCAGATGGATAATATTATTCTTGAAGTGCGCCGGTATGAAAAAAACTTTTTCCTTTACCAGACAACAACTGCTCTAGAGGAGAATAGCAAGTATGTACAGCAGGCAGAAGAAACAGCCAACACCGTTTACGACCAGATGGTGTACCTGAAAGCTCTGCCGCTCATCAAGGAGTTAAAAAAGGCTATTGTTGCCTATCGTAATACTGTCAGGGTATTGTCTGACGGACAAATACTGGAGCAAGAGGAATATCAAAAAGTCGTTAGTACAACACGTGATCTTGGTCAGCAGATGACGGAAAAGAGTGCTCGACTCCTGGAGTTTGAACGGGTACAGCTGAGTAATATTATTCGAGAGTTAAAATCTCAGATTGCTACCATGACCATGGTGGCAATCTGTTTTGGTTTCCTTATCCCATTTTTTGCTTTTTTTGGTATTTTTAAGCCATTGAGATCCATCAAAAAAGCAACTGCAGCTATTGCTAAAGGTCGATTCAAACCTGTTGATGTTATAAATACGGGTGACGAAATGCAGCAGGTCATGGAGGCATTCAATACCATGGTGTATGAATTGGAGAGACGTCAGGAGCAGTTGGTGCAGTCGCAAAAACTATCCTCCATTGGTACCCTTACGGCAGGGGTGGCGCATCAGTTGAATAATCCGTTAAACAATATTTCTACCTCCTGTCAGATTGCAATGGATGATTGTGACAATGGTAACGAAGCCTTGCTGAGCAACATGCTTGATAACATTTATCAGGAAACACTACGGGCGCGTGATGTGGTTAAAGGGCTTTTGGAATTTTCACGCTCACAGGATTTCAAGCTTCGAACCGCACAACTAAAAGATGTCGTAAACCGATCGGTCAGTCTGGTAAATAGTCAGATCTCAGGAGACATTTCTCTTGTAGTTACCATTCCTGAAAATCTTATTTTACCTATGGATGTACAGCGGATGCAGGAAGTTTTTATAAATATCATTATGAATGCTGCTCAGTCGATCAAACAGGAGGGCGTCATAACTCTTTCTGCTGAAGTTGATAAAACGGAAAAACAGGTGCAAATCGAAATTCATGACACTGGCCCTGGTATTCCCAAAGAAATCCAAGGACGTTTGTTTGATCCTTTTTATACAACTAAAGAAGAGGGGGAAGGAACCGGTCTTGGTCTCTCGGTAGCTTACGGTATCATTCAACAGCACCGCGGTAAAATTACGGTGAGAAGTGAACCCGGCCAGGGGGCATCTTTTTTTATATCCCTGCCGTTACAGGAAGCCGTCGAACAGTTATCATGATTTCAGTGCCTGTTACAAATACGATCCTGGTGGTCGATGATGAACCTATTGCCCGCGAAAATCTGACCCATGTTCTTCGTCAGGAAGGATACACAATTTTTGTTGCCCAGAGTGGTGAAGAGGCTATTGACCTTATGGAGCGGCAGGAGGTCAATCTGGTTATTACAGATTTACGGATGAAAGGCAAAGACGGTCTGGCAGTTCTTGCGGAAACAAAACGTTTATGGCCGGCTGCTGAAATATTGATGGTCACTGGTTATGCCAGCTTGAACAATGCCGTTGAATCCATGAGTAAAGGGGCCTATTACTATTTAGCCAAGCCGCTCAACATAAAGGAACTAAAGGCCATTGTCGTCAAAGCCTTGGAAAAAAATACGATGCAGCAGGAACTGCACAGGTTGCGGCGGCATATTTCGAAGACCAGCGGTTCCTCCCGGATTATTGGCCAGAGTTCTAAAATACAGGCTCTTCGAGAACAGATTTTGCAAATTGCCCAGCTTGACTGTAATGTCCTTATTATTGGTGAAACCGGTACTGGCAAGGAGTTGGTTGCCCGCACTATTCATGAATTAAGCAGTAGGGCTGAAAAGCGGATAGTTGCATTTAATTGTGGTGCCTTTACCGAAGATTTGATTAGCAATGAACTCTTTGGGCATGAGCAGGGAGCATTTACCGGAGCAGAGAAGGCAAAAAAAGGATTACTAGAATGTGCCCAGGGAGGAACTGTTTTTTTTGACGAAGTTGGGGAGTTATCCCTTGGAATGCAGGTTAAACTTTTACGCGTTCTTCAGGAACGTACATTGATGAGAGTTGGTGGGTCAGATGAAATTTCTGTCGATTTCAGGGTGTTGGCGGCCACCAATAGAAATCTGAAAGAGGCCGCTGAAGACGGCAGCTTTCGTAATGATCTTTATTACCGCCTGGATGTCATCACCGTTTTGGTTCCGCCGTTGGTCGAGCGACGCAATGATATCCCTTTGCTGGTGAACCATTTTCTGCAAAAATATGCTGAACCGGCACACGCCCCACCGCGTCTTTCGCCGATAGCAGCAGAAATACTCAAAGGGTACCAGTATCCGGGTAATGTTAGGGAACTTGAAAATATTGTACAAAGGATTTTGATTACGTGCCGGGAAGAGACGATTGAACCACATCATTTGCCTGATGACCTGGGACAGGATGCTTTGATTGTGCCCAATGCAAAAGAGAAAACCTGGCCGACCCTGGAAGAATATCAAAAGAAATATATCATTGAGGTCCTAGACGAAGTTGAAGGGAAGAGGTCGGAAGCGGCGAAAATTTTGGGCATTGACAGAGTGTCGCTGTGGCGAAAAATTAAAAAATACGGCCTTGGAAATCCAGATATCGAGTAGCGGAACACTTTGCTTTGAACTTGTAAAATTTTCGTGTTGACCGAGCTGATTTCGTCTGTTTTAAGGACGTTTCATATGCCATCAATTTGTACCGAAGAGTACCTGAAGGCAGGGGGAATACTCCCTCATTCCGCAAAACGGTAAGCATCAAAGAGTTCTCTGTCATGAAGCATCCTGATCGAAACACAGTCTCAAGGTTAGATGCGCTGCCCAATATTGGGAAAACAATCGCAAGAGATCTTGAATTGATTGGCATTGATCATCCCCAAAAGCTGGTCGGAAAAAATTCTTTTGTATTGCATGATCAACTTTGTCAGGAAAAAGGGCACCGTGTAGATCTTTGTGTGATTGATGTATTTATGTCTGCAATTGATTTTATGGAGGGGGGAGAACCTCAACCGTGGTGGAAATTTACTGGCAAACGTAAACTGATTTTGCATGAAAAAAGTAAAGGGTTGGTATAATCCTTTCATCGGGAGGGGCCTGAAAATGCTGGCGCAATTTTTAGCCGTTCTCTTCCCCCACGTCTAGGGCAGCATAGGGAAGATGGTGGTAGCCATGAACTCGCTTGAATTTAATCAAATTAGAAAAAATGCAGTTCAATAATCCGTTAGTATCGGCCTTTCATTAATTTTCCTGAAGATTTATCCTTTGTACATATGCACTGTTACGGATAAAAAACCATAAACATCCTCCAATGAAGCCTATGGCGACCTGGATTATGCCAAGGGTTGCAATAAAGTCACTAGGATTGATCGAAACGAGGACCATTCCAACACTTCCCATAACCATTGCGAAAAAATTGATCAGTGCAGAAGCAGAACCAGTATCGCGTTCTTGCTGTTCGAGCATAAGGTTGACACCTGGCACACGCATGCAGGTTATGGCTATGGTTGCCGGAGCAACTGATAACGCAAACAGGTAGGGAGAGAGGTGTCCGATGGTGGATACGGAAAGACCGAAAAGTACAAGCATCGCAAAACAGCAACTAATAATGTGTTGCCGTTTGAAATACCTGGAGATTCGCATGTATAACATGGGGCCTGTCATCCCGGCCATGGCATTGAATGCCAAGAAGTAACTAAACTCCTGCTCACTGAGACCGAACCTGTTGATGTATATGTAGGATGAGGCAGCAAGAAACGACATTATTGCCATCGGAACAATGGCGAATATGGCAAGAAGGGAGGTGAATCCAGGGTTTTTCAGGACAACAGCAAGTCTACCCAGTGAGCTTAAAATAGTTCCTGTTATGTTGCGAGTCGAGCTATCCTATTGAAATAATAATGTTTTTACGCCGAATTGTCCGAAAGCTAATTTGTTCTATCATTTCAAGATATTCCGCTATTTTTGGGAACAATTCTTCTTTCCCATGCAACATAACTTATATTGGCATTTCCTACTTATCCGCCAACCTTACGGAGTTCAGAAGTCCCCTAAAGG
>NZ_JAFFQD010000052.1 GCF_016918565.1 Desulfogranum marinum | reverse complement strand
TGTTTTTTCCCAGTGGATGACAGGTAGGCTCGACTTCGGCTGCAACGATGGTGGAGGTCAGGCCCCTGCCGCCATGTCCTGCCCAGTCTGCAGGCACATCTTCAATAGAAGTGCTCAAGTCGGTCATATTTACACGAAAAATTTTATCTGCCATAATCTCTACCCTCTATTTCTTTTCTTTTACGTTTTCCAGTGCCGCAAATGATAATTTTTGACCACCACCATTTACCGGAACATGTTCGCTTTTTAGGTTCCAACTACTTTGTATGCTAACCGGAAGGTGTGCATACAAAAGGCCGGAACACTCGATCCGGCCGATGGGAATACATATGTGGTGATCATGAAAGTGGAAAAGGAAAGGTGCTTCATAGCACCAAGAGCCCCAACCCGCTCACCACATTTTAGTGTCTATTTGTAACAATCAAGCTTAATCAATAAAGCCCGCCTGCTCATGTCACAGGCAGCGGTAAGCGGGCTTTATCCTTTTTTACATCAAGTCCTACAGCGCAGCTTTGTAGATGGCAATTACATCAGCATCTTTAGGAGTACGTGGGTTGGTGAAACCACAAGCATCTTTCTGTGCATTACCGGTCATGGTGTCGATGTCTTCTGCTTTAACATCTTTGCCATAACGCTTGCCGAGTTCAATCAAACCTGAAGGAATACCAACATCCGCAGACAGCTTCATGATTGCATCAAGAGCAAGCTCAGCTGCGTCACGCTTGGAAAGTCCATCAGTGTTTTCGCCCATCAATTGAGCAATTTTTACGAAACGGTCCACCTTGGCGATCAAATTGAAACGGCTAACGTGCGGCAGCAGGATTGCATTACATTCGCCATGTGGCAGATCATAAAATCCACCCAACTGATGCGCCATGGCATGTACATGACCGAGGCTGGCGTTGTTAAATGCCATACCTGCAAGATACTGGGCGTAGCACATACCTTCACGGGCAACGATGTCCTGTCCGTTAGCTACCGCTGGACGCAGGTGCTGGGCAATCAGTTCAATTGCTTTTTCTGCGGCAGAGTCGGTCATCGGGGTGGCGATGGTAGAAACATAAGCTTCAACAGCATGGGTCAATGCGTCCATACCGGTTGCAGCAGTCAATGCCGGCGGCATACCCATCATCAGAAGCGGATCATCAAGAGCAATACCAGGAGTTACACGCCAGTCAACAATAGCCATCTTCACTTTACGGCTGGTATCTGTGATGATGCAGAAACGGGTCATTTCAGATGCGGTACCGGCGGTCGTGTTTACCGCAACATACGGAGGCATTGGTTTGGTGGACATATCAACGCCTTCGAAGTCATGAATCTTGCCGCCATTAGCAACAACAAGACCAACACCTTTACCACAGTCATGGGAACTACCACCACCGAGGGTGATGAGGCTGTCACAGTTATTTGCTTTGTAAGCGTCAACGCCATCATGAACATTATTATCGGTAGGATTAGGAATTGTTTCGTCATACACAACATATTCCATCTTCGCTTCGTCAAGCAGATCGGTGATCTGTTTGGTGATACCAGCACCGGTTATACCTTTGTCTGTAACGATCAAAGGTTTGGATCCACCAAGATCTTTTATCTTGGCTGGAATTTGCTGAGCTGCACCAATACCGATAAGGGTAACGCTTGGAATGAAATAACCGTATACTTCTTCACGAATTGCCATAATGAAACCTTCCTCTCAATGTGAGTTGATGAAATACGTTATCACGTTCGTTTGAACTCATAGCTTGTGCGCACCCCACTTATCAAGCAAACATCGTGCCAAATTAAAAAGAGTGCAATTACCAATTGTTACCAGAAATGACAGTTTCCAGGGGCAGACAAACTACCCCCTCTCCTTAACATTTTATTTTTTACTGATATCTCTCCAAACAATTAACTCATATCATTTTAGACAGTTACACCAACAAAGACAAAATGACCCACCCGAATGCCTAATTGCGTCAAAATGACCAGCCCATACTGTAAATGACACACAGCGGGTGACATCCTTGACTAAGTATATAATTGATGGGGCATGTAATAATCCACTTAGACTAACGAGCAATCCTATAATCCCCAGCAGAAAGAAACAATATCTGCTGCTATTGCCTGCAAAGATAGAAAATGTAAAAGGCTAGACACCCACGCCGCAGGTATCACCATAAGGAGGTAAAATCAAACAGGGAATAAGTGGAGAGGGTAAGAACGAAGCAACCGGTACTAGATAAACACAGGGTACCAAAGAGAAGTGTGGGTCGGTAGACTGCGATATGAATGTGGTGATCATGTGATGCAGAAGGGTAAGGAGAATGGCTCCTGCATCACATGGTCATGCAAACGAAAAGGAATGGCACCCCATAGTACCATGGTATCCAGTTCGCTCACCACATTTTGGTGTCTAACTGAAAAACAACTTTATTAGACAAAGCCCGCCCGGATAAACCATAGGCAGCGGTAAGCGGGCTTTATCTTTTTTCTACATCAAGTCCTACAGTGCAGCTTTGTAGATGGCAGCTACATCAACATCCTTAGGGGTACGTGGGTTGGTGAAACCACAAGCATCTTTTTGTGCATTACCGGTCATGGTGTCGATGTCTTCTGCTTTAACATCTTTGCCATAACGCTTGCCAAGTTCAATCAAACCTGAAGGAATGCCTACATCTGAAGACAGCTTCATGATTGCATCAAGAGCAAGCTCAGCAGCATCACGGGTAGAAAGACCATCGGTGTTTTCGCCCATCAATTGAGCGATTTTCACGAAACGGTCCATCTTGGCGATCAGATTAAAACGGCTAACGTGCGGCAGCAGGATTGCATTACATTCGCCATGTGGCAGATCATAGAATCCACCCAACTGATGCGCCATGGCATGTACATGACCGAGGCTGGCGTTGTTAAATGCCATACCTGCAAGATACTGGGCGTAGCACATACCTTCACGGGCAACGATGTCCTGTCCGTTAGCTACCGCTGGACGCAGGTGCTGGGCAATCAGTTCAATTGCTTTTTCTGCAGCAGAGTCGGTCATCGGGGTGGCGATGGTAGAAACATAAGCTTCAACAGCATGGGTCAATGCGTCCATACCGGTTGCAGCAGTCAATGCCGGCGGCATACCCATCATCAGAAGCGGATCATCAAGAGCAATACCAGGAGTTACACGCCAGTCAACAATAGCCATCTTCACTTTACGGCTGGTATCTGTGATGATGCAGAAACGGGTCATTTCAGAAGCGGTACCGGCGGTCGTGTTTACCGCAACATACGGAGGCATTGGCTTGGTGGACATATCAACGCCTTCGAAGTCATGAATCTTGCCGCCATTAGCAACAACAAGACCAACACCTTTACCACAGTCATGGGAACTACCACCACCGAGGGTAATGAGGCTGTCACAGTTATTTGCTTTGTAAGCGTCAACGCCATCATGAACGTTCTTATCGGTAGGATTAGGAATTGTTTCGTCATACACAACATATTCCATCTTCGCTTCGTCAAGCAGATCGGTGATCTGTTTGGTGATACCGGCACCGGTTATACCTTTGTCTGTAACGATCAAAGGTTTAGATCCACCAAGATCTTTTATCTTGGCTGGAATTTGCTGAGCTGCACCAATACCGATAAGGGTAACGCTTGGAATGAAATAACCGTATACTTCTTCACGAATTGCCATAATGAAACCTTCCTCTCAATTTGAGTTGATGAAATACATTTTCACGTTCGTTTGAATCCAAAACTCTTACATACCCCCTCTTTATAGCAACCATCGTGCCAGATATCAAAAATACACAATTCCAGACAGTTAAACGAATCCACTCTTTTCACAAAAGGACAATCCTGCCGGCAACAATACAGATCACCATCGAAACCAGCACCAACAACACACAAATAAAACTCATTATTTCAACAATATAAAAGGCAAAGAACAAAATGACCCGTACAGCCAGGCATATGCGTCAAAATGACCGATGCCTATCGACAGACATACAAGCAAAAAAAAAATCGCCCGGTCAGGCGATTTTTTTGGTGGTGATTTTTTCACCACACACAGTCTGTGTGAAAGGGGAAGCTGGGGCAATACGTGGAACCCTGCTTGTACTCCTTGCGAGCTCTGCTGAGCAGTTACGAGCTAACCAGCAGCATAGTTAAGTAATTTACGATAAAGTGTTTTTCTGCTTATTCCCAATGTCTCTGCTGTTTTTTGCCGGTTACCTTCAAAAACATCCAACATTTTTAAAATATGCTGCTTCTCCACAGTTTCAAGGGTAAAGACATCATCACCATTTTCTGACTGTTCTACAAGTTCCCGGGGAAGACAACGCTCGGTAATGATACCATTCTCTGCCAGTATCATCGCGCGCTCCAGCACATTGCGTAATTCTCTCACATTCCCCGGCCAGTTATAGCGCAGCACACATGCCATGGCACTATCTATTAGTCGATACTCCATGCCGTCAGTATTTAAGATGCTCAGAAAGTAATCAACAAGTAATGGCAGATCTTCCTTACGTTCTGCGAGACGGGGGACCTTGATGTGAAAGGCATTAATTCTATGATAAAAGGCTTCATTAAAACGCCCTTTTTCCACTTCTTCCGCCAAATGGCGATTAGTTGCAAAAAGAAACCGAATGTTAACCTTTCTTTCTTCTTTGTCCCCAACCCGCCGATAGGTCTGGGTTTCCAGTGCCCGCAGCAAAGATGCCTGCACTTCCATCGGCAATTCGCCAATTTCGTCAAGAAAAAGTGTACTCTCATCAGCAAATGCCAACAGCCCTTCACGCGTGTCATCAGCCCCTGTAAACGCACCTTTCACATGACCAAACAACTCACTGCGCGCCAGTTCTTTCTGTAGAGAAGCGCAATTTTTAATAATTATTGGTTTACCACAACAGTTGGACCTCATGTGAATCAGGCGGGCGACCACATCTTTCCCCACCCCTGACTCTCCTGTAATCAGAACGGGTATGGACGCCGGCGCCACTTTATTCACCAGAAACATGATTTCATTTATCATTTTTGAATTGCCGATAAATGACACATCATCTTTACTATCGGTCTGTTGTCGGAGAATCGCGTTTTCGCGTTCAAGCACCACTCGTTGGTGGGCTTTTGCCACTAGCAGATCGAGCCGTTCCAGGTTAAATGGTTTACGAATGAAGTCATACGCACCAAATTTCATGGCTTCAACAGCAGTATCCACATCACCATGGCCGGTGATCATGATAACTTCTGTGTTGCTCAAACTTTCTTTAAGCTTAACCAGCAACTCAAGCCCTTGAACATCCGGCAATCGCAGGTCCATGACTATTACCGAAAAATGGCGCTCATTTATAAGCTGCATGGCCTGCTGTGCTGACTCGGCAGTGAACACCTCTCGGTTGCCTTCACTTAATTCTCTCTGCAAAAGACGACGGATCGGTTCTTCGTCGTCAATGACTAAAATAGCATATTTATCTTGGGGCATTATGGCTTTATCCCTGGAAGAGTTACGAGAAACGAAGTGCCTTCACCGTCGACACTACTCACCGAAATCTCACCATGATGGTTCTTAACAATGGAATAACAGGTGGAAAGTCCAATACCAATTCCCTGACCAACAGGCTTAGTGGTAAAAAAAGGCTCAAATAACTTATCAATGGCATCAGGCGGGATACCGTACCCGGTATCTTCAACAACAAGCTCCACGGCCCCAGCCTCATTCAATTTGGTTCGAACCAAAATATTTCCACCATCAACGGTGGCGTCAAAAGCATTGGTCAACAAATTAATAATCACCTGCTTCAGCTGTGACTCGTCTCCCATAATGTAGGGCAGATCTTCTCCCAGATCTGTTTGAACCGACAGATCCTGCCGATCCTTCAAATGATGCTGAAGAATAAATAATGTGTCAGTCACGCAATGATTGACATCAACCGGCCGAAGGCTTGAAGCCATTGGCCTGCTAAAGGTAAGGAGTGTCTGCACGATATCGCGGCAACGATCACACTCACTGATGATGGTATTGGCATATTCATTAAAGTCAGCTGTCATTTGCAGATCGAGCTGATCTTCCATTTTTCTAAAACGACGTTTCAACCCTTCGGCAAAACCACTGATCGCTGCCAGGGGATTATTAATCTCATGGGCGACACCCGCGGCGAGCGTTCCCACTGTAGCCATTTTCTCTGCCTGATAAAACTGCGCCTGAAACTCTTTTTCCAGAGTCACGTCTCTTTTAAAAAGAAGGACCTGCCGTTCTCCTGTTGGTTCACTTTTGAGCGGCGAAGCTATAATCTCAAACTGCTTGAATTTTCCATTGACCTTATAAATTGCCAAATCCTTAACAATCTCACTTCTATCCAGCGATTTGACGGCAGGACAATCATCACAGGTGGTAAAATTACCGCGAAACACCTCGTAACAGTATTGCCCAACCGGATCGCTATCACTGAACCATTCCCTGAAAACATGATTAATCCGTTGGATGCGCATATCTTCGGAAAGGACGACCATTAAATCCGTGATGCCGTCCAACACTGCCTGCATCTCTTTCCGACCTTTATCCAATTCGACATTGGACGTCTTCAGCAGCTCTACCTTTTGCTGCAACTCCTGGTAAAATCCCTGTTTACAATGTTCAATCCCAATGAGATCATGGAGTGTCGTCGAGCCCATTACCACACCTCCTCACAAATCTTAAGAAAATCCCGCCAGGACGCAGGGCCGGGATTGGTCAGATTACAGGCATCGTTGACAGCCATTTTACACAGTGCTTCCATATCCTGTTTTTTATCTTCGTCAATTATCTCGCGCATGCGCTGAGAAACATTGAGAGAAGCAAAAAACTCATCTAACTTATCAATCCCCCCAATGGCGGTATCAAGATCAGAACCTTTTTGCCCGCCCATAACAATACGCCCGATATCAGCCATTTTCTGAATATTATATTTGAGGTTAAACCGCATGACCTCAGTTAGGAGTATAGGATGGATGACACCATGGCTCATGTCAAAATATCCCCCTAAAGAGTGAGCCAAAGCGTGCTCTGCGCCTAAGCCGGCATTACTAAACGCCATGGAAGCAGACACCGCTGCTGAACTAAGTTGTTCCAAGGCATCAAGCGACCGGGTCTCAACTGCGTGATGTAGATTTTTAAAAATCAATTCCACAGCCTTCAAAGAATGCATTTCAGTAAAGGGTGAAGCTATGCGAGAAAGATAGGCTTCAATGGCGTGTGCCAAGGCATCTACGGCTGACTGCACGATAAGGGTTTCGCTCTTAGTGCGCAGAATCAACGGATCAACAATGGAAATATTTGGAACCAGCGTGCGAGTTATAATCGACATTTTCACCTCACGCTCCACATCGGTAATAATGCAGAACTGTGAAATATCCGACCCACTGCCGGCAGTGGTGGTGATAAATACCATGGGCGGCAAGGGCCGTTCAACTTTGTTTGCCCCTTCGTAATCTCTTATTCTGCCGCCGTTACTAGCCAGAATGGCAATGCCCTTGGCAGTATCCATGGGGCTTCCTCCACCGATGGCGATAATGACGTCGGTACCGTTCTTTCGGTATAGTTCTGCTCCCTGCTCAACCTGGTAATCGCGCGGATTGGAAGTTACTCCCGGATAATAGACCCATTCTATGCCTTCTTTTTCCAGTATATCCATCAGCCGCTGGAGCCAGCCTGCATTTTCAATACCTTCATCACTGACAAGAAAGAGCTTTTTTGCCCCTAATCTGCGAGCACAAAGTCCAGCATAATTTAAACTGCCACGCCCAAATATTATTTCAGGGACTGCGAATTTCGTAATTTCCATAAATTTACTCCTTGGGCCCCAGACACGATGAGTGCCTGTAGTAGCAGATCGAAAGAACACCGGAACTCTTAGGACTCATCGGATACTGCGTACAACCAGGCTCACCAGCTTCACTATTCCGATAAAACAGTATCCTGCAAGTCTAACTGAGTCATAAAGACACAATATATAAAATAAATAACATAAGCGAATACAGCAAGGTCATTTTGTAACCTGCCAAACCCGTTATCAAGGTCCATGTAAAGTACTGCAACCCAGAAAATCTACCCAGCTAAACTGGGAGTACTTTCTAAAAAGAGCTGCAGTTCTTCTATATCTTCTGCCGTCAAATTAAGGACCTCGGCTTCTTCTGTAGCAAGGAGGTCTACTTCTTCGTCAGCTTTTATGCCGATCCCCATTTTATGACAAACATAATTTGCCATACGTACCAATACTAACAGATAGTTATCCCCATCAAGGACTGGCTGGTGATGCTCGCGAGCAATGAGACAAGATGCCTCGGGTAACCCCAGTTGCTCCATCAAATTTGCGCCCTGTTCCGGATGAAGCAAATCCATTGCTCCAAGAAGCAGACTATTATTGATCTTTATGCCTTTATCCTTTTTTTTCTTTCGCTCAATAACGACCAAAATCAACAGTTTTCCCACATCATGGAACAGGCCGGAAAAAAATGCTTCATTTTGCATCACTCCAAAATCGAGGCGTTTGGAAAGCCAGCCGGCGGCAAAGGCACAGCCGACAGAATGCTGCCAAAGCTTTTTCATGATCACCCGAATCTTTGGGTCACTGCTCCGATAATATTTTCTGTTCATATCGAGCAGGATGATACTGCCGATTTCCGTTGTCCCTAACCTGACAATTGCTGATCGTACGGTTGTCGTTTTCACCAGACCGCCAAAACGAGCCGAGTTGGCAACTTTCAAAATATTGCTTGAGAGAGATTGATCAGCAATAATTATTTTTTCGATTTTACGAACGTCCGGATCTTTTTTTATAAGTTCCAGCTGCACCCGCATAGCCACCGGATCAAAAATGGGCAAAGACAATTTTTCCGATTCAATATAGGTTCTTACAGTATCTGCAAAGGCTTTTGATTTGGTCATAAGGTCACAACATGTAGAAAGAGGCAATGTGCGGAATGTGCAAACGAAACAAGAACAATACCATACTCTCTGCCTTCCAACAGTATCTTTTCAGCCAACTTTCACTCTTACCAAAAAAAGAAGTTCCAGAACCGATCATAATAATACAGCCCCCTGCCGGCACCACGAAAAAGATAAAAACAACACAAAAGCAGCCACTTTCACCACATAAACCGGAAAGAACATTATTATCACCAAAATTGATACCTTGAAATTTTCTTGACGAAACAAGTTGTTGACGGTAAAAACTGAATGGTCACTCAGTCAAAGAAAAACACCTTATATTTCTGCAATGCCCCGATCACAAACGAAAAAAAATGCTATCCTTGAGGAAGCCACAAAACTTTTTTCCGAGCATGGTTATTGGGACACCTCCATCAGCGACATCTCGCAAGCGACAGGTGTGGCTGACGGAACAATCTTTTATCATTTCCACAGCAAAGAAGAGTTGTTTCTTGCCGTCCTAAAAAACTTCAAAGAAAAACTGATCAGCGCGTTCTCCAATCATCTCAACAATCATGAGTTTGAGACAGGCATGGACATGCTCGAGGGAGTCATCTCTTTCTACCTGGCCCAGGCCAATAAAATGGAAAAACGCTTTTTCCTGCTCCATCGCCACCACTATTATCAAATTGCAGCACACAACCCCAACTGCTGGCAGCAGTTAGAAGAAATATACTCGAGCCTTATCGATATTTTTGAACAGGCTATACACATTGGTCAACAAGATCGATCAATGAAAACGGTTGACGCCTCCAAAAAAGCATTCCTCATATTTACCCTGGTGGATGGAATCGTACGATTCAACACCTACAAATTATACAGGGCAGATGCTATATACGACGAACTCATAGATTCGTGCCGCAGCATGCTGCAATCTTCAACCAATTAACTACAGACTACGGACACCTCAACTATGCTACTCACAAGAATCTTTCCATTTTTAGGTTGGTTTAAAGGCTATAATGCTAAAAGCCTGCAAATTGATTTACTTGCCGGCTTGACAGTGGCACTGGTACTCATCCCGCAATCCATGG
Organism: Desulfogranum marinum; assembly: GCF_016918565.1. Classification (GTDB taxonomy): domain Bacteria; phylum Desulfobacterota; class Desulfobulbia; order Desulfobulbales; family Desulfobulbaceae; genus Desulfogranum; species Desulfogranum marinum. The sequence goes on along the minus strand of NZ_JAFFQD010000052.1, from coordinate 19,170 downwards.
CATATGCACAGCTTGCCGGGCTTCCCGCCTACTATGGTCTTTATGCGGCATTCCTTCCTCCCATGGTGGCTTCCCTGTTCGGTTCCAGCCGACAACTCGCCACCGGACCTGTGGCAGTGGTCTCCCTTATGTCCGCAGCTTCCCTTGAGCCCCTGGCCACTGCCGGGAGTCCGGAATTCATTGCCTACTCCATTGTACTGGCACTGGTAGTCGGTATATTCCAATTTTCGTTAGGAGTACTGCGGTTGGGCTTGGTTGTAAATTTTCTGTCTCATCCAGTAGTTAATGGTTTCACCAACGCTGCAGCCATAATTATCGCCTCCTCTCAATTTTCCAAGTTTTTCGGCGTCTATGTGGACAAGGCTCCGCATCATTATGAAACAATGATCAGGGTCGCTCAAGCTGCCTTTGACTATACCCATTGGCCGACCCTCACATTCGGGGCAAGTGCGGTGATCATTATGGTTGTCTTGAAAAAGATTAACCCACGCATTCCCAATGTTCTGGTTGCAGTAGCTATCACCACGGTTATTTCCTATTTCATAGGCTTTAATAATGATGCATTTGTACCCACTCAGGCAATTCAGGTGAAAAATATTGACCAAACCATCACTTCCTTTAATCATAGTATCGATGAGATCATCCATCTCGGCAATGAACGTGCTGATATTGGAAAAGAAATAGACCAACTGAAAAAACAAGCGACCGGCCACGGTCCTTTTCTCGATATTATCAACCTCGAAAACCAGGTTACCATCCTCACCGCTAAAATCAGCCAGGCTAAACATCACAGCCATGAGTTAAGAAAACATTTACGGGACCTGAAATTTGAGGCGGTCATTGATGGCGATCAATATACATTTTACCCTAAAAACAATATTCCTGACGGTGTGACAACAGACGGTAACACTTGGAGAATCAAAGTCTCCAATTCAGTTTTGGACCCTGAAAAGCTCAAGCTTATGGGAGGGGGTGCTATTGTCGGTAAAATTCCAGAAGGCCTGCCTACCCTTACCGTTCCACAGCTCAACGTCAAATCATTTTTAAAGCTGCTTCCTACAGCCATTATCATCTCTTTACTTGGTTTTATGGAAGCCATCGCCATTGCCAAAGCCATGGCTGCCAAAACCGGTCAAAAGCTTGATCCTAACCAGGAACTCATCGGCCAGGGTCTCGCCAATATTTTTGGTTCTATCGGCTCCTCCTACGCGGTTTCCGGTTCTTTTTCGCGTTCTGCTGTAAACCTTCAGGCCGGTGCGGTTTCAGGAGTATCGAGCGTTATCACCAGTATCATGGTTATCATCACTCTCCTGTTTCTTACCCCGCTGCTTTACCACCTGCCCCAGGCAGTACTTGCAGCAGTCATCATGATGGCCGTTATCGGATTGGTGAACACCAAGGGTTTTGTTCATGCATGGCATGCACAAAAGCATGACGGTATCATTTCCGTTATCACTTTTTTCGTCACGCTGGCCTATGCGCCTCACCTTGATAAAGGCATCATGGTTGGTGTTGCACTCTCCATGGCTGTATTCCTTTATCGCTCCATGCGACCTGTAGTGGCCAAATTGTCCATGCACAAAGATGCTTCCCTGCAGAGCATGGAACATTACCGTCTTCGTGGCTGCCGCCATATAGCAGTTGTTCGATTCGACGGCGCCCTCTTTTTTGCCAATGCCAGTTATCTGGATGAACAGATCATCAAGTTCCGTACAGAAATGCCGGACTTGCGCTACATACTGCTGGATGCCAGCGGCATCAATGATATTGACGCTTCAGGTGAAGAAGAACTGGCTCTGATTGTAGCTCGGATGCACGCTGCGGGCTTAGGGTTTGCGGTCTGTAATGCTAAAGGACCTATCCTGCAGGTACTTGATCGCACACACCTGTTTGACAAAATCGGCAGTGAAAATTTCTACCCAACAACCAAGGATGCGGTGGCAGACATCATGACCAAAGTGCATGATAATACCGACCTGCCCGCAGAAGGATGTAAAAACTGTCCGTTGACACAGTATATCCCCAGCTAGCCTCTCAGCCTCAAGTTCACAATTGATCTTGAATCACCAGCGGGTGCATCACAGTCTTGATGCACCCGCTTTTTTGTAAATTTTCATTAACACCCTTCGGACTAAAAAATTACCAGTTGAGAGCAAGACGAGGGTATGTGTCATTCCTTGAATGACTTACCTTTTCCATTGTTCCACCATGCAATAGCCCGAGGTTCCTCTGCGCAGAGTTACAGAATGAAACATCTGAGCTAAAGGGAAACGATATGTGGCTGGCCGGTCAGCCAAAAAAATCAAGCAATTGATAGCCTATTATCGTATGATATGAAATTTCATTTTCCGTACCTACTTTTTATACCATTACTTTTCCTGATCAATACTCAAGCAAAAAATAAAGAACCATGAGCCAGAGCAAAGGAGCCAATGCAGCCGAAGTATCGCCAGTCCACCTCTCTGAGGGAAATTGGTACCCGGCAAACCTCCAGGACATACGACAGATCATTGAAGATCTGACCAGATCCGCCAGTCAAGAACGACTCGTTGCTGTATTTGATTTTGATAATACCTGTATATTCCGTGATATCGGCCAGGCAGTTTTTCGGTACCAGTTGTATGCACTGCGGTACAGAATAACACCGGAAAAATTTGCAGCCCTTTTGCCAAACAGTAACGAGATACTGGACGGCAAACCCATGGAACGGATTGTAGCGACCCTGGTGGACCTTTACTCCCAATTATGGTCTTTCGTCGAACAAAAACAAGTAGAAGAAGCCTTCAAACTGGATATATACCCACAGTTTACTACACTCCTGCTGTGGTTCACGGAAAAGGCCAGGAAACATGAAAGACTTGGTCCACGTTACGTTCTCCCTCTTTTGGCTCAGTTACTTGCCGGCTTTTCAACAACTGAACTGGCCCGACTTACAGCAGAAGTGATCGCCAGTATCGAAAAAGAACCGCTGCAAACAGCAAGCGTGCAAGCCGTATTGCCCGCACCCATCGAACAGGTGACCACATCCTATGAACAAGGCCTTCAGCCGTTTAGTGAAATGCGTACCCTGATCGACTGGCTTACATCTGTCGGGGTGGAATGCCATATTGTCTCGGCCAGCACTGATTGGCTGGTCAAGGCAAGCGCTAAAAAACTTGGCTTTACTGTACTACCGGAAAATATCTATGGTATACGAGTGGCTTTGGAAGAAAACGAGGTGCTCAGCGAACAGGAGCAACCAGGTTATCCGGTTACATTCAGGGAGGGAAAGGTAGAGGTTATAGAGCGTTTTATTCAGGCTAGGCCGATAATGGTAGCAGGTGACGCAGACACAGATTATGAGATGTTGACACTCCCGGACGTCCCTGTCCGTCTGATTATCAACCGACTGCAAACAGGAATAATCAGCTCACTCTATACAGACAGCCGTTTTCTGCTCCAAGGTATCAATATTGCCACTGGTCGGTTTCGACCTTCTGCAAACACCATCGTCTCTTAGGAGCTGTCAAGATTATTTACGGACAGCTCCTTACCCCATACTCTTGCGAAATACGTTATATCGCTTATTGCCGAAACGTGGATAAAACGACCCTGCTCCTGCTGTCGACCTCAGCCCATCACAAACCTAGGCTAATGACGATGGTGGTGTCGATCACTTCTTCATAGTTTTTGCAAAATCCAGCATTCGCTGAATAGGGAGCCTTGCTTTTTGAGCCAGTTCCGGTGAAACAAAGATTTCATTTTCACCGGTTTCCAGTACCCATGCCAGCTTTTCCAGACTGTTCATCCCCATCCAAGGGCAATGAGCGCAGGTCTGACAGGTAGCTCCCTCACCACTGGTAGGTGCTTCTATAAGGGTTTTTCCAGGGGCAAGCTGCTTCATTTTATTAAAAATGCCGGCATCTGTCGCCACAATAAACTCTTCATTGGACATATTCTCAACCGCTTTAATCATGGCGGTTGTCGAACCGACGAGATCAGCCTGGTCAACAATTGCCTGAGGTGATTCCGGGTGAACCAAAACAGCTGCATTGGGGTGTACTTTACGCAGCCGCATAAGCGCTGTTGACTTAAATTCCTCATGCACTACGCAGGCTCCTGGCCAAAACACCATTTCAATACCAGTTAAACGCTGCACATACCTACCAAGGTGCTTATCCGGTCCCCACAATATTTTTTCCCCTTTACTTGCAAGATGCTCGACAATGGACAGAGCTATACCGGAAGTCACAACCCAATCTGATCTTGCCTTTACCTCTGCACTGGTATTGGCGTACACCACGACCGTATGATCTGGATACTGATCACAAAAAGCGCTGAAAACATCAGCTGGGCAGCCTTCATCCAACGAACAGGTTGCATCCAGGTCAGGCATCAGAACCCGTTTTTCGTTATTGAGTATTTTTGAGGTCTCTCCCATAAACCGAACACCGGAAACGACAAGAGTAGTGGCAGGATGTTCTGTTCCAAAGCGTGCCATTTCAAGAGAATCGGCCACACACCCACCGGTTTCTTCTGCCAGGTCCTGTAAGTCACCATCTGTATAATAATGGGCAACTAGTACACCATTTTCCTTTTTGAGCAGTTGTTTTATCTTATCCTTCAATGCAGTCTTTTCACCCTCTGACAACTCTTTTTTTTCAGGGTGATCCGGGATCTTTACTTCTGGGATAAGTATATCAGCCTCTTTCTTGAGTAATGTGTTTTCCATAATATGCTGCTTCACTTCAATGAGATTAAATAATGCTTTGCACAAGCACGTTTTTAAGATTGCCTAAAATCTAAAACAAACATTTCACCCCCGCATCTCCTCTGCGCGGGTTCAAACCGACCAAACGAGGTACTGCCTGTTGTTTTCCAGAAGAAATTACTGAAAATGTGATCCGGCACTATTTATGGGGCAACACAACCTGTGCGATGTGCTGGTAACGCCTAACCACTCAAAATACAGTCCATCTGCCGTGTATAACGGCTCCGCCATAACTTTGCTAGTATTATTGGTAATAAAGTAATGCACAACAGCGGTTAAACCAGTTAATATAGCTGATTATGAAAATATATTACTCTTTAGCAGAACAACAGGCCATAATTCCATTCCAGATCACAAACAACAGCAAGGGTCCCATCCGATCCATTATCACCATCACTCTCTGCTGTCTTTTCCTTTTCGCCTCTATCGCCGATGCAAAGACATCAGTTCCAGCCGACACACCATCTACCTCTGCAAGCGCACCCAAGGAAGCAAATAATAAGAACCAGGAAACAACAGCGATGCTTACATCGCTGTTAGAGTTGCAGAAAAGCCTAAAAAAGCAAATCCACTTAACACAACAAAAATATAAAGACAGCAAATCAGACGCAGAAAAAGCAACACTTGAACAAGAAATAGTCCACCTTGATCAACAGCTCTCCGACACAACCACTGATTTTGAACGTATAGCCACAGGTGTCGAATCTGCCTTGTTTGCCGAAAAAAAACCGGAAACTTTCAGCTGGAAAGAAGAATTGGCAAGCCTGGTGGAACCGGCAATTAAGGAGCTCAAAAGATTTACCATCAAAGCCAGAAAAAAAAGTCATCTTAAGGATAAGATTGTTGAGCTCACGAAACTCTCCCAAACTGCGGGGGAAGCTGTCATTCATTTACAAACTATTGCAGAAACAACATCCGATAAACAGGTAAAGCAAGAGGTAACGGCTCTGCTTCCGGAATGGTCCAATATTGAAAGGAGTCTCCTCAATAAACTTGAATTGGCCCAGCTGGAACTTTCTCAGCTGCATGAAAAAGAACTTTCCCTGATTAAAAGCTCCAGCAATTCCATTCGTAACTTTTTCAAAAATCGGGGTTTCTATCTCACCGTCGCCCTGCTTACCTTTATAGCGGTCCTGATTACATGCAGAATTCTGTACCGCCTGTTCCAGTTTATTCTGAGAAAAATCAAATCCACTGAAAAGAAACGGTCTTTTCACCTGCGGATGATCGATATTCTTTTCCAAACTTCTTCTATCGTACTGGCTGTAACCAGTCTGTTCTTTGTTCTTTATCTGGCCGAAGACTGGTTTCTACTCAGTATGGCGATCATTTTTTTCCTCGGTATTTTCTGGACTATTCGCCAGGGTTTACCACGCTTGTGGCAGCAGGGAAGACTCATGCTCAATATTGGATCGGTCCGTGAAAATGAACGGCTTATCCTCCATGGTGTGCCATGGAAGATAGTGTCTATCCACGTTTTCTGTCAGCTGGAAAACCCCATGCTCGGTGTACGGCTGCGAATTCCCATTGAAGACATAGTTGGTCTGTCTTCACGTCCATTCTCCAATGAAGAGCCCTGGTTTCCGTGCAAAAAAGGGGACTGGGTTGTGGTTGGTAGTGCTCCACGCGGTCGTGTTGTCAGCCTTTCACATGAACAGGTGGAGCTTGTGGAACGGGGGGGCAAGCGGATAGTGTACCCCACAGGAATTTTTCTTGAAAATTGTCCGGTAAATCTTTCCCGTAATTTCCGACTTCGCGTAGTTTTCGGACTCAGCTACTCACTGCAGAAAGATATCACCCGCACCATACCGAATATTCTCCTGGCATTCATAGAGTCTCAAATGGAGCAGGAGGAATGGGCAGACCAGTGTATGAATCTCCAGGTCGAATTTTTTCAGGCAAATGCATCCTCGCTTGATCTGCTTGTCCTGGCAGATTTCAAAGGAGCGGTAGCCGATATCAACAAACGGATTGAAAGGGCTATCCACAAATGGTGTGTAGAATGTGCCACCGTAAATAATTGGGAAATTCCCTTTCCCCAGCTCACGCTCCATCAAGCTGACAAAAACAAACCGCAGTCACAAAATCCCAGCGCGCAAGAGGCCGGTTCACAAGCCAATACACCACTCCCTTAACCCTCAATATGCCATGCATGTCTATCCAGCAGAACTCGTCCCTCTTATTCGTAATAAATGGGAAGTCTTGTACAAGGAGGGCAAGGTTACTCAATCACTGCCTGAAATGCTGCCGGATATAGAGGTAATGGAAGGAATGCTCTCTACCTGCTATCAGGTCAGTATGATGCGGGAAGAAGACCGGCCGGTCAACATACGACTGATTATCGTTTCCCCGGAAACCTTTCCCGCTGAAAAAGGTCCTCCCCTTGGATTTCAACGCCTTATTTTTGCCGCCTTCAGACCCTTTAACGAATACGAGCTACGCCGCTTATCTCCAGCTGTAGATTTTGAACGCTCGCTGATAGGAGTTGAATACACCGGACAGGGAGAACTCCACATCTGGGGTGTTATCAATTCCGGGGCTCGTTGGCTGCAAAACGAGCGTGGTGGTTCTCAACAATCCAACCGGCTTCCCGATTCTCTTGTGGTGCATATCAACGGTCCCGGCATGTTAACAGTTTGCTGCGGCATCAGAACGCTGGCCGTCCTCAGTGCCGGCAAGATAATTGATTCTTCCGCCAATGTGTTCCAGGCGCTATGGATGAAGAAACTCTTTGCAGATGCCCGAGAAGAACTGTTGTCGACCCACAATGTTTTCCGTTCCCAATCCCAGGTCCCCACGGCAAGAATCGGGAAAGAATTTATCGAGAACCTGCAAGCTCAGTTACTCAAGCGCATCATAAGTGTCACCCGTATGGCCAATCATGGCGGAACCTTTCTCATTTTTCCTGAAGATACTCCAATCGGCATTGCCGATGACGAACACATTCTCCTCAAATATCGTTTTGTCGAAGACCAGGCCCTTGAACGCCAAAAACACCTTTTTCTCAAAACAATGGAAATCGTTACCACCTTGCTTGGCGATAGCAACCACCCAGACCGACTCGTAACCTGGGATGATTATGTAGCGCTGAGAAATGAAGCCACCTATGATCTGGAAGAGGCCATCTACGAACAAGCGCAGTTCGTTGCCAGCCTGGCGGCTGTTGACGGAGCAGTGGTTGTCACCAGGAACGGAGCGATTGGTTTTGGTGGTATGATCGTCGGCTCTCTGGATCTGTTAACGGAAATAGCCATGGCAAACGATATTGAAGGTACGATGATCACCCTCGAAAAAATAGAGGGTGCAGGCTCACGGCATCGATCGGTCTATCATCTCTGCAACGCGCTCCATCATGTCATGGCCATTGTTGTGTCCCAGGATGGAGGTGTACAAGTCGCCAAGTGGCGAAATGGCATAGTCACCTGTTGGGACATAACCTCTGCAACTTTTGCCGAAGAAAACTAACCGATTTTCTCATCCAAAATTCGGGCATTTCACTCCAACCCAAAAGATTGCACCGGGCCAAGCTCTTGAGCTTACCATTTCATTCAGCTACCGTTACCCCACCCGTTTTCCCTGCATCCAACCAATACCATATGCCCCATAAAATCAAGGCGAGAAGCACTGGAGCACAAGTCATTATTGACAGCGCTTGTAGTTTGTCATTCCACTCCAGGGAAAAAAGCCACATGGCCATGGAGCCGGTTAAAAAATAAGCGAAAACCATAAGTGATGACGCTGCACCTGCATCACGATCGACCTGTTCCAGGATCAGGTTGCTGCCTCCGGGTCGACAAAAGGAGAAACAAAAGGTCACCATAAACATGGGAACAGTCAACCGCCAAGGCATGGGAATAGCTGTCCACAAAAACAGGAGTGCCGAACAGATCATCCCCACAAAGGCAAAAGGTATCAAATGACTTGGTGCATATCGACGAGCAAGGCGAGAAAAAGTCAATGGTGCAAAAACAAATGCCAGGGCATTCAAAGCAAAGAAGTAACCGAACTGACGCTCATTATACCCAAGTCGAGTAATATACAGATCAGAGGAACCTGCGATAAAAGCAAAAACAGGCATCCCAAAGATGGACAGCGTAACAACCAGCAGCATATATTTGATATTCAACAACAGTCTGCCATAGCTGCCAAAGGCACGCCACACCCCCTCCTCTTTTTTCTGCTGCAGCGACTCATCCATCTTTAACACACCGACAAAAGCCACTGAGGCCATCCCTGCTTGCAGCAAGAACACCCACTGCCAAGTGAGAATTTCCATAATCCAGGCCCCAATTACCGGCGCTATAACAGGCGCGGCAGCGACAATTACGCCTATCTGTACAAAAACACGCTGTCGCTGTGCTCCGGTAAAGACATCCTTACAGATGGCAAAAACAATTGAAGAGGCAGCTGCTGCGCCCGCCCCCTGCAAAATTCTGGAAACAATGAGCATCTCAACATTTCCGGAAGATGCACAAAGAAGACAGGCCAGCGTATATAATGCAATCCCGAACAGCAACGGCGGTCTCCTTCCATACTTATCAGACAGGGGACCGTATACGAGGAGGCAGGCACAGTAGGTAATAAAAAAACAGACCAGGGTCATGTTCACTATTACCAGTGGCTGCTGCCATTGCTGAACGAGCAAGGGGATGGCAGCAAGATACATATCCGTGGAAAGTGGAGGAAAGGCTGCCAGTAAAGACAAGAGCAAAATCTGCAGGGGAAATATTTTCAAAACAACTCTCAGGTTATAAAAAAAAAAGACGCAGCCTTCAGCTGCAAAGACGACTGGAGTAGTGTGGATTATTACCGGAAAAAAATCGATTGGTTAATATTGCAGCAGAGACCTCAAGTAAATCACTTGCAAGTTAAGCAGGTGAACAGACAAAATCACCGATAAAAAGGCCACTGTTTGCATTAAGAAAATTTTGCAACTGACCTTGCAAATCTGTAGAGATTCCTGCACAAAGACTTCCATCATTTTCAGTCATATACATCTTATTTACTTCTAAGGGAGACAGAGACCGGCAAAATGGTATCTGTCGATAAGCTCTGCCTTTACCTTAAATAAGGAGACAATACACCAACTAATCGATGAATAAGCACAAGCGAGCAGGCAAAGCTGTCATTAGTTATAGATAGCCCTTTCTACGCAACGACACAGGTCGTCTCTTCGATATGGCTTGGTCAGGACTTCACAAAATCCATGCTCCTGAAAATGTGCAAGCACCGGATCATTGGAATATCCGCTGGATACAATAATCCTGGCATCAGGATGGATTTTTTTGATAGCACGTGCGGCCTCTTTACCACCCATGCCTCCAGGGATCGTTAAATCCATAATAACGGCATCCGGGGGTGAGGACTCTTCCAGCATTTTGTTATACATTTCAATAGCCTCTTCACCGGCCTTGGCAGTACTAATGGAATAGCCCTCTCTTTTCAAAATTTCTGTTACCAAGTCACGGATCATTTTTTCATCATCCATGATTAATACAGTTTTCTTTCCTTTATCTACCTCGCCGGCTTGAAGCGTGGGAACAGCTGTCTGCTCTAGCTGAGCATCAACTGCCGGCAGGTAGAGGTGAAATACAGTTCCCTGACCGATATTGGAATGTACTGTAATCACCCCCCCATGATTTTTAATAACTGAATGGCATATGGCCAGTCCCAGTCCCTGACCTGTTTTTTTGGTACTGAAATAGGGATCAAAAATCTTATCAATGTCCTCCGCCGGAATACCGCAACCCTGATCTTTAATCGCTACATGAACATATCGACCCGGATTTAACATATACTCAGTCGAATTATCCTGGACATGATTTTCACAGGTAATGGTGATGGTGCCGTCACCATCCATAGCCTGAACTGCGTTGGTAACTATATTTTGAATGACCTGGGAAATTTGGTTACTGTCTGCCTCCACCGCTAATAAATCTTTTTCATAGCTGCAGGACAGTTCGATGGTACTGTCCCCAAGAACAAGCCGTGCGGCTTCTTCAGGCAACCCCTCAAGGGACATTTTCCTTTTTACAGGCTCTCCGCCCTTTGAAAAGGTAAGTAACTGCTGGGTCAGGTCGGCAGCTCGAACAGTGGCTTTATCTGCTGCGTTAAGATAGCGTCCGATATTACTGTGCGGCTCAAGGGTGGAGAGGGCCAGATGAATATTTCCCTGGATACCAAAAATTATATTATTAAAATCATGGGCCAGTCCCCCGGCCAGTATGCCAATGGATTCAAGCTTTTTCACTTTCAACATCTCAGCTTCGCTCTTGATGGCGTCACTGATATCGCGAAAGACAATAACCGCACCGGATACCTCTTTATTTCTATCAAGGATGGGTGCCCCGCTGAGTGCAACACTCCTTTCTGCCTGATCCTGCACATTCACCAACACAATTTTTTCCTTCTGTATAAACGTGCCGGCAATCAACAAGTCTATAATGGATGGCTGCCCAGTATCCGCTCCATCAACATCTTTGAGCGTAAAAATATCACTAAAATGGTTTCCTTTTGCTCGACTCTGTTCCCAGCCGGTTAGCTTTTCCCCAGCATTATTGAGCAACACCACCTTGCCGCATTCATCAGTAGCAATAACGCCGTCACCAATACTGCGCAAGGTGACGGCTAACCGTTCCTGTTCTTCCTCCAAGGCTTGCACCGCAACCTTTCTTTCATTAATATCCCTTGCCACTGCGAGTAAATAATTCGTCCCCGCAAACGCAGTCAATTTCAAGGAAATTTCAACCCAGAATGTTTCCCCACTCTTCTTTGTACCCAACCACTCAAATGTCTGCGGCCCTTCACTGATCAGCTTTCTCACCTTCCGTTGCCCATCCCTAAAGGAAAAGGGATGCACGTTTGGAATCAAGTTTTTGACGTGCATATGCAGTGCTTCTGGATACGTGTAGCCGAACATTTCGAGCATCCCCTTGTTCACGTCGGCAATAGTTCCTTTATTTATATTAATAAGAAAAATAGCGTCTGTTGGGGTATTAAATATTTCCCGGTAACGGCGTTCACTTTCAACAAGGGCTGCAATGGCTTTTTTCCGTTGTATAATTTCATCCTTGAGTTCGACATTCTGCTGTGCAAAATCAGCAAGCTGTTTTTTCACCGCCTCCTGCATGAACATAAAATTTCTGGTCAGCTCTCCTACTTCATCATTTCTTTCATCCTTGAGCTCTATTTGCAGGTCACCCGCTGCAATAGCCTTTGATGCCTTGGACAGGTTGATGATAGGTTTAATAACGTGAAAAAGTAGTAAAGAAATAGCGATCAAGGCCAAAGCACACACGAAAAAAAACACGCCACCGACATCTCTTTTAAACTGAATGATTTCTCGGTATTTATACTCTTGAGGTACGGAAAACAGGACGACCCACTCCCATGACGGAAAAGTGCGAAATACACACCATTTATCCTCTCCACTATTGTGAACATACTCCAGTGAGCCGTTTTCCATTGCAATAGCCTTGCGGACGACCTCCTCCCCTGCAATTGACATATCTCCAGCAGGAAGAGTGGGGTGAAGAACAATACCACCACGATAATTGACAATTACAAGGTAGTCCGGCGACTGATTGGTATGGTAATAGATTGACCGTAATGACTCCAAGGCCATGTCTTGAAACCCTTGCTTATAGGCTTCTACGATACCTGTTTGAAAAAGCTTTTCATCATTCAATTCCAATATTTTCATCACCGCTGTCAACTTATCCGAATAGATCAGTTCCTGTTCTTGATCAACAATCAGTACCAGTTTCCGTTCGCTGAAATACAAGATAATGAATGCGGTGAGTAAAAACGCGACAGCAATGACACTGAGCAAACGAAATAAAAGCGATTGAAATATTCTCATCATTCTACAAATATCGCCTGGTTAACAAGAGGCATGGGAAAAGTGATGCCCAGCTTCCCTGCAAGTTTCCGGCTCAAATACACTCGCGCTAGCTTATTGTGCGAAAATCCAATGGCGGACGGCGATGCCCCCTGTAAAATTCGCAATGCCGTTTGAGCTGCCCACGATCCCTGCTCTTCCGGCTTAGTGGCAAGCGTTACCAAGGTATAAGGTGCCACCCACTGGTCCCAATTACCACTGGGTACAGTGGTATGCTCAGCTATCAGCTGCAAAGCCTCCACTTCATTCCAGTCTTCAAGAGCAGCCCAATTACCTACCAAAATCATGTCCGCCTCATTTTGCAGGGCGATATATTGCTCCTTCCACTGGGAAAAAGATGTAACAAATTGTTTATCAAGTTCGATCCCCAAGCGCTCTTCAAAAAATCCGGCTTCTTTCCTGGCGGAGCTGTCGTCGCCTTTAATATAAGCAACCCGTTCACCTTTGGCATAGCTACGCATTATATCCACAATCTGATCAACTAATTGCACCTCAAGCATACCGGTCACATTGGAGGTGGAAAATCCATATTCTGCTGCACTCCAGTTAATACCGCAAAAGACAACCGGTATCTCACTGTTATTATAGTAGGGAACGATTAGGTATTTGGCGGCATTATCATCGGAGGTAAGAATCACATCAGGCTGCCACCGCTCTATCTCTTCTTTTGCTTGCAAGGCAGCGCTTTTGATAAAATTCTCGTCAGTATTGCGCTTGGTGTCCATGTAGATTATTTTCAAATCGACCAACCTGTCATGCCCGTCAGCAACCACTCCCTCTTGGGTGAGTGCTACTTTAAACGATGCCGCAATGGAGCGGGTTATGCCGTTGGTCCAGGGAAAAGAAAAATGGTAGGAATTCACCAGTAGCGCCTTTGGCAGTCGAGCAACGCTGATACTCTTGCCTGGTGTTACTTTTTGGTCTTGCTTCTGATTGTCAGGAGGAGAACAGCCAGTGAAATGGAAACAGACAAGGCACAGGCAAAGGAATAAATGCACAGGAACTGACTCAAACCTCTTTTTTACAGTGGTATAAACGTGGTACACATTCCCCATTCCTGTTTCACCTGTACTTAGCCATATTTAGCTCCAATTTTTCATGGACATGGTGTCAATTTTTTTATTGGTAACAATTTCGACATATTGAATATAACTATATGGTGTTGTAAATTTTCACAATGTTCACCAAAGATCGTTCCATGCGGTACCATCTTCTTCAGTATTTTGGCAGTAAAAGGTAAGCGTAGACTCCGATAGTCTACTATGATTCACTCCCAAAAACTTTGAACCCGGCAACGCCTGAACTGATGAGAGATCCAGATTAGTGTGTGATGGACTTTTTACGAGTTCATCAACTGTTTACATTGTTACAAATGTAACGCTTAAAATCAAGATCTTGAACTTTTTCATGTTAAGGCAACCGTGGCACAGCTGGAAAAACCAAAAAAAATCTCACCCAGGCTACAGGATGCGACTAACGAAAAACAGGCCTTCATTAACCGCAACATCAGCGTCATGAATCTTCGAAAAGCCCTGCATATTCTTCAACTTGACAGCCAGGCAACCCGTAGTGATGTCAAACAGGCCTATAGAAGACTAGCAGCACAATGGCATCCTGACCTTCACGCGTACAATCAAAAAGTTGCTCCCAGAGCGGCAAAAAAAATGCAGGAAATTAATAATGCCTACACTTTTGCCCTTGATTGCATAAAATCTCTCCCCCCTGAAGTTACCAAAAAGAACACGTCCTCCCACGCAGTGCGTTTTGACAGGCGACTTTATATTTTCTTACTGCCTGCACTTGCCTGTCTCGCCCTCATTGTTCTGCTTTTCTTTTTTTATAGAAGCCACCCCACAGAACCAGGCAGTGCATTCAGTTCAAATCAAACTCCTCACCCCACGACCACAGATCAGAGCCACTTACTGTTCAAGGCCGATAATTTTCAAAACTTCCACCGGCAAACCCTCAAAAAGGCACAACTTGATCTGGCAACCATAGGGTACCCAACAGGAAAATTCGACGGCATTTTCGGGCCTCAATCCCTTGCAGCCATACAGAGTTTCCACACTGACTTTTCCTTTCTCTGTCCAATTGAGACGGCCGAAGATATGCTAGGCGCCCTGGCCGCCCATGCACAGGTAGCAATTGCCCACCCAAGATGGCGTTCAATTGTGCAATCAGAAGATTTTCACTCATGGCTTATGGGCACAACTATTGATGTCGAAAAAAAACAACGGCAGTTCAGCACTGCGCCACAACTGACCCTGCTCCTTGATCGCTATATTTTTGCAACCACCATGCCTGTCGCACAACCACTGCCCGTCACGGAATTACTGTGGCAAAATGGTCCTTCCACCACCATCAAAACCATAACAGTTATCGGCCTGGAAACAACCAGGCAACATAGTTTTATCAAATTGATTACTGTTGGTGGCGAGCAAGAGTTGCTGTATGCGTTTATACGTCAAGGTGAGCATTTGACAATCCCTTGGCCGGAGAAAAGATGCCTCCTCAAACTGGCAACAGGCAAACAGTGGTATGGAAAACGTTTTCTTTTTGGTCCGGAAACAAAATATGGCACAGCCATCGTTACTCGCACAAACAATCCACAAAACATCACCCTGCACCTCTCTTCCCTTGTAACCGGTAAAAGAGTGACGACTCAAGGTTATGGGTATATCTTTTGAGATTTGTTATTCCATAATTTTCATTTCCTGCAGAGAAGAGTAACACGGAAATATTCATGGGCTGGAGCGATAACTCCACACCCCATACAGATGATAACTAATTGACAAAAATATATAATTTGCTATAACCACACTCTGTTTCTCTACAAAGAAACAAAAGGCGACTATGAACACACCATTCGAACTGGCACAAGTACTTGCCCGAATAGACGATCCCGCACTCATGGCCAGGTTTCTTGAAGAAATCCTGACACCAAGTGAAAAAAAAGATATCTCCCTGCGCTGGCAATTACTAAAAGATCTCCATGCCGGTAAGACGCAAAGGGATATTGCCGCAGAATATCGCATCAGTCTATGTAAGATTACCAGGGGATCAAAAATCCTCAAGGATGACAAATCCGTCACCAGGAAACTGCTACAAGGCCATGAAAAGAAAGGAGAAAAGCAAAATGAAAAAAAGTAATCTAAGCAGACAGATGATGTTTTTCTGGGCAGCATCGGTCTTGCTTGCGCCGTCTGCAATGGCTTATGAACTACCTGCAGTCAACCTGGGTTTCACCTCGTTCATGGACGGTGGGCCACCAGCAGGCCCAGGGCTCTATTTTACCCAGTATCTCCAATATTACACTGCCGATTCATTGATGGATGGCAACGGCAATGAGCTGCCACTACCTGAGCCGGAGCTGGATGGCTGGATCAGCTTATCCCAATTTATCTATCAGGCAGACCAAGAGCTGCTCTGGGGAGGAAAATGGGGTGTAGATGTTATTATCCCCTACGTATCACTGGAACTTGACTACAGCATGAATAATTCCATGCTGCCCCAAGCAAACAACGCAGGTTTTGGGGACATCCTGGTAGGGCCGTTTTTACAATGGGATCCGATCATGGGGGCCAATGGTCCAAAATTCATGCACCGCGTAGAACTACAGATGATTTTCCCCACCGGTGAATACGATCAGGATAAATCCATTAATCCGGGCAGTAACTTTTTTTCTTTTAACCCATACTGGGCCGGCACCTATTTTGTTACGTCTCAATGGACTGTTACCAGTCGTATTCATTATCTCTGGAATGCAGAAAATGATGATCCGCATGCTTCTTATGGAGCGGTGGATGACATTCAGGCCGGCCAAGCGATACATCTTAATTTTTCCACTGCCTACGAAATACTGCCCAAGCAACTGCGAATCGGCATCAATGGCTACTACTTAAAACAAATCACCGACAGTGAAGTTGATGGCAACGACCTGGAAAACAGTAAAGAACAGGTCCTGGGTATAGGGCCAGGCGTAGTGTGGCACATTTCTCAGAATGACCACCTTTTCTTTAATGCCTACTGGGAAACCTATGCTGAAAATCGCACCGAGGGAAGCCGCTACAATCTGCGCTGGGTGCATCACTTTTAAGGCCAATTGGACACAGTACCTCTTTAATAAAAAAAGCTGACTCTATTAAGTCAGCTTTTTTTTATTATCCATCACCGTGTTACAGATACACAATTGCTGTACAGTGCTTAATTTTTTATAGTACACTTTAACTAAGAGAACAGCTTTGCATTGAATCAATGCAAAAATCGCAACACCCCCATTTCACTGATTTTCTCTCCCCCTCAAAAACAACCAGCTCTAATACAGTCATCCTGCCAAAGCGGGCTTTTCATATTGATAGCGATTACATTTTCAGTAAGACCAATCGCGAGGATTACCCTATCCTATACATCAATGTTATCACTAAAAAATATATGAACTTTACGGGGAAACACGCCCTGTTTCAATAAATTATATTTTTGTCATAAGCACTTTTGCTTATACAATAGTGTCAGGAGATGAAAACAATCCATTTGACTTAATAATCTCCAGAACGCATGATATCATTTTATAACGAAAACAATTCATTTTCAGGAGTGCATAATGCTCAACCGTTTCTCTGTAAAAGGCAGAATGTTTCTAATAGTAGGAGCAATATTGCTCCTTTTTGTTGTGATGGTATTCTTTACCTTGCAACTCGGGAACAAAATTAAAGATTTTGGAGTCAACAAAACCGGCGAGATCATGTTGATTGATCAAAAAGCCAAGCTCAAAGTAGCCGTGCACTCAATAGCATTAGCACTGGGGAATGCTATTTCAACAATCGACCCCCTCGACGAAAAAATTCAAATAATACGCCACAATATCGATAACATCAGATTTGAGGATGATAAATCCGGGTACTATTTCGTCTACAACAAGACGACAAATATCGCGCTTCCTCCCAAAAAAGAGCTGCAAGGCAAAGACCTGGCAGGGCTCAAAGATGAAAATGGAGTATTTCTTGTAAGAGGTCTGTATGAAAAGGCCTCGGCAGGGGGAGGATTCGTCGAATATATCTGGCCTAAGCCGCAGGCTGGAAATGTTCCCAAATTGAGCTACTCAGAAATGATACCAGGAACAGACATGTGGGTCGGTACAGGTGTTTACCTGGACAACATCGCCGGCAATCAGGCGGCAATGGAATCCGAAATTTCCAGTCGTGTCAAAAAAGAACTTATTACCATGCTTATAATTTCAGGGACGATTTTTCTTGGTATACTTACCCTTAGCATGGTTATCGCCTTCGGGCTCGTTAGTCGCCTCAAAGTTATGGTGGTTAACTTCCAGGATATTGCAGAAGGTGAAGGCGATTTAACCAAACGTATTGATACCGACTCAAAAGATGAAATTGGTGAACTGGCGCGGTGGTTTAATACTTTCATCGAAAAATTACAGGGAATTGTTAAACAGATCGCAGAGAACTCCTCAAATGTGAGTTCCAGCTCCAACGTACTGACCGGCATCTCCAAAAATCTTTTAGAAAATTCAGGGGATACTTCACAGCGAGCAACAAACGTTGCCGCTTCCTCCGAAGAAATGAGTGCAAATTTGAGCAGTGTGGCTGCGGCTATGGAACAATCAGCGACCAATGCGAACATGGTTGCGGTTGCTGCAGAAGAGATGAGTTCCACAATTAATGAGATTGCTGAAAACGCAGAAAGGGCAAGGGGTGTTTCCCTTGATGCAGTCAATCAAGCAAAAGAAGCCTCTGTTTTTATGCATGAGCTCGGTACTGCCGCCAATGAAATCGGGCAAATGACGCAAACCATAACCGAAATATCTGAACAGACCAACCTGCTGGCCTTAAACGCAACCATTGAAGCAGCACGAGCAGGGGATGCGGGTAAGGGTTTTGCTGTTGTTGCTAATGAAATTAAAGAGCTGGCCAAGCAGACAGCCGAGGCCACCCTTGAGATCAAGACGTTGGTTGAAGCTGTGCAAAATACAACAGAGAAAACCGGACGGGGCATCAACAGTATCACAGATGTCATTGGAGGGGTCAACGAGACCGTTGGTTCAATCGCCACGGCCGTGGAAGAGCAGACTGCAACGACAAGCGAAATAGCGCAAAATATTGCCCAAACGAGCCAAGGCATTCAGGAGGTAAACGAAAACGTATCGCAAAGTTCGTCGGTTGCGGCCGGCATAACGCAAGACATTGCGGAAGTATCTTTGGCAGCTCAAAATATTTCAACAAGCAGCAAAGAGGTTGAGGATAGTGCGCATGATCTTCTAGAGAGCGCAACCCAACTCAACACTATAGTAGGTAGTTTTAAGGTGTGAGGTACCCACCTGACTAACCCGGATTTCTCATCAGTGAAGTTTTTCGCAGATCGAGGCGCAGGACACGCAGCAGGTAAGGTAAAATGAGAAGGCTGGTTCACCTCCCGAGTTTTATGCTACACATAGCATGTTCGACAAGAACTAACTCAACGCAGTCAGATGCTGCAATTAAAGGAGAACCAGCCATGCATAGTATAA
>NZ_JAFFQD010000051.1 GCF_016918565.1 Desulfogranum marinum | reverse complement strand
GAGATGTTTTACAACAGCAGAAGACGGCATTCGTATCTTGGCTATCGCAGTCCAAATGATTTTGAAAAAATGATGAAGTTGAAAAAAGCAGCCTAAGAAAAGTGTCCACTTTTACTTGACCACGTCAAATAACTCCGTAGGCCGCCGAGAAGAATGCACCGTCAAGAGCCAGCGAGTTAACTATAGAAAACCTGCAACAATCCCATGTCCTAAATGTGGGACCATTGACTTTTCTTGGAAGACTAAGTGTAGCGAGTGTGACGATATTCTGGAGAGTAATACCATTTCAAACGATACCGCTGAACCACAGAAGACAGTAAGCCCCAATAGCCAAAGGAGTACTGCACACCGCGAATTGAGCAAGGGAGCAGTTGTAAATGACAGGGTTAGGACAAGTGGAACAGGCAGTCAAATACATGCTAACGAGACACAAACAGATTGCAGTGTAGCCCCAAGAAAGCCATTCTTAGGTATAGTGTTGATGATCATTCCTTTTATGACATTCGGAACGGCCATAGGAACAAGAATAATCAAGAACGCCTCTCCATACAGTTTGTCTCCCATGGGTTCTGCAACCACTTATGTAGTATCTGCCTTAGTCGGGGCTTCGATAGGAGCAGCAGTTGGATATTTAACAGGGAAGATAACTGCTACAGGGTACCTTATGTTCGCCTATGTTGCCTCTGTTGTTGGTGGTTTCTTTGTATATAGCTTGATACTCTATGCTCTAGGAGGGTAAGAGGAGGCAAACGCACGCATGAAAGGCTTCAGGGCTATCATAAACAACTTATTCTGACTCTGGAGCCAGTAAGATCTAACAGTATACAAGATTATCAGTTAACAGGAATGGAGGCAGATGGATGATCACCGAGCACAAAGCCTACCCCGTGGATCAGATAAAGGAAGAGCTAGGGATAGAAGATGTTACTTTAGCTTCTGTTATATGTTGTCACAGGCAGTTGTTTGACGACAAGTGGAGGGGACACCTGGAGACGCTAGCACCTATAAATCAGACAGAAACAGATGGTTTACTCTACTTGTATAACCTTCGGTGGCTAATCATCGATCCGCTGCACAACAATATATTGAAAGAGCATGCTGGAGATTACGATGGTGGATGGACAGAACTTGATGCTCTGTATGAGGCTCGTATTACAGACGATATCTTATGAAGATCATAACAACCTCACTAACTCTTCTTATCTTGTCTATAGGCTCAGCAAGTTATGCTAGCGATAGGTTCCTTGAAGGTGACCTCAGAGCTAATTGCTCATCTCTATACCCTGAAAACACAGCTGTACAGTCAATATGTCTGAATGCTGCAGGATCATGCGTCTCCTTGTATATGATCGACAGAAGGGATGATGTTCAAGAAGATCAGGTCATGGGTGCAATCGAGACCTGTACTCAGCTACAGTACCAAGCTAATGCAGAGTACATGAAATGGGCAGAGAGTTCTGGTGTCAAAGATACATACAAGCGATACATGTCAGGTGCATTGACATATGAAGATGCCACACGTAACCAGCGCTTTATGCAAGTTAACGAGTGCAGAGTATCAAGCAAGACCCATGGATACACCAACTATGTGAAGATGTGGGAGTGTATACAGCAACGCAGATAGAGGGAGAACAGTTTGCTACCACCACCAACCAACTACTACCTCTGTTCATCCTGTCACAAGGTTTATCGTGACAATAACCTGAGAGTAAATGACATATACTCCTCCTCATCCTTCTGGAGCGATGGATTAGAAGTATTAGAAGGTTATGATGCTGGAACAGGTAACAAGGGATGGCTTCTACAGGAATACTGGAGGAAGCTAATCAAATGTCCATCATGCCACTCTCTCCAATGGCTCGATGAGATTACACCCACAATGACTTATGACTGGTTCTCAGAGACAGCTCCTAATGTCCCAGATAGAACCCCTTCATTACAACTGCCGAGCGTAACTGATCTCACCAATGCTCTCGATAACCAAAGCTATCAAGACTTATTCAAAGAGAAGTATCTTAGGTTAAACCTCTGGTGGCAGCTAAACGATATCGCTAGAGATGGTAAAAAGCGAACTCAAGAACAAGAAGACACTCTCCAGCAGAACCTTATAGAATTGCTAGGTCAACTAACAGAGGATTCAGGTGACGACAGTGAGCGACTGAAGATCTTATTTATCAAGTCTGAGGCAAACAGAGAGTTACAACGATTTAGAGAGAGCAAAAGGTTGTTAGAACAAGCGCATCTCTTGCTAAGAGAAAGGAGTGACAACAAGCTGAACCAAGATGAGATAATGCTTAAGCACAGATTAATGTTCACCATTGATATGTACGTCTCAAGTGAAAAGAGTATAGCCAGTCAGATCATAAGTGCTTCTGGCTACTTCTCAACCATAATAAACACCTTGAAGGCTCAGGTATCGCTAGGTAAGCTTAAAGGGAGCGATATACCTCTATCTTCATATGAACTAAGTTTGTTCTTTCTAGATAACTTTATCTTCAATCAGAAAGAAGAAGGCTCAACACCCCTGTACACCAACAGTCCCATGAAGCTTTAACCCATACCCCCAAGGCAAACAGAACAAACAGAAAGCCCCCCACCCGATATCCATAGAACAGAGCACCACAAAGTGGCACACCAGCCTACCCTAACTGACTCTGGAGCCATTAAACTGTAGAAGCCTATACCCTCAAACCTCTACCATTAACCTTCAACCATTCCTTCCTTTCTGCATAGTCAGGCAGTATCGTTCCCAGTAGCCTCCAGAACTTCTTGGAGTGGTCCTGGTGAACCAGATGACACAGCTCATGAACTACCACATAATCAACTATTGAGTGAGGAGCTATAATCACCTTCCAGTTATAGTAAATTCTTCCATCACTGTGGCACCCTCCCCATCTGCTCTTGTACTCCTTAACACCTACAGAGGCAGGAGAAACACCAAGCTGCTTAGCATACCTTAAAGAAGCCTAGCGATCCTTTGATATCAAAGTCTAACCATAGCCCCCTGTCGTCAGTTGTTCTGGCTTCTACTGGATAACCTGACAGTTAAATATGGTACTCCAAAGACTGAGGGGTCAATACCTCCACTAACCGGGGGTATCTTGAGACTTTAACTCCTATCCCCCCCATCAACCCAGAAAGGGCCACCCCATACCGATCGAAGCAATGCTTTAAGGGTGGTATCTAAGATCTACCTTGCAGAACCTGGAGTCATTAAGTTAACTAAAGACATCATAGAGAATAGAGCATGAGAGCACTAGCTTCTGCCTGCTCCATTTGTGATAGGAAACGATAGAGCCAGGATGACTAACAAAGGAGGCAAACAAAGCTTAGAGACACACAAAGTAACCACCATGTAACCACCGGAGGCTATGGAGTAGCTGAAGGGTATGCTTGAAGGGGTAAATGGAACGGAAGGCTAGGCATAAAAAAAGGAGTCAAATCGAAACGATAAGACTCCTTAATATAACTGGCACGCCCGGAGGGATTCGAACCCCCGACTCTCGGATTCGAAGTCCGATGCTCTATCCAGCTGAGCTACGGGCGCACGCGAGGTTGGATACTTAATATTTGGAAACCAACTATATTACTTATTCGGTGGCGGAAGTCAAGAGCATTCAATGCTTAATGAACAATCTTGAAAGGTTACGCTAACTAAGCGTCAGCACTTTTCAGCTTTAAAACATCACAGTTAACCCCACCAGCACAGGCAGTAACAAACCTTTCCCTGAAATTGTTACAAGAATACTTTATCTCAAAACCTCCAGAATTTCCCCAAAAAGTTTCACCATAGTTTCCACAGAGTTTCCACGGAGGTACTATGGCTATTTACGCAAGATGCACTAACTGCAGGAAAGACAATCCATTCACCAGTAAAAAATGCACAAAGTGTGGCAACAAGTTAGGGAGCAAGTTCCAAGTGAGGGTAAGAGATAGCCAAAGTGGTAAATGGTTCACTAAAATCACCCCCTCAGCATCACTTGCCAAACAGATAGAAGCAAAATTCAAGGTACAGCTGATAGAGGGAGAATTACTCAACAAAAAGAAGAAGAGCCATATCAGGTTTTCACTCTATCTCGAACAAGCCAAGCTACAAAAACGAAGTTGGAGAGACGATCAAAATCGATGGAAAAACCATATTGCCCCCAATGATTTCAAGACAAGACAAGGAATTAAAAAAATCCTCAACAATGCAAAAGCAAAAGGTCTTCAACCAGCAACAATCAACCACATCCTCAAACTCATTCGAAGAGTTTACAATTGGCACATACAGGAAGGATACTGGCATCAAGAGAACCCATGCAAAGGCATTCCACTCCTAAAACACGATAACAGGGTAAACAATATCCTCAGCCATGGTGAAATTGACAGGCTGGTATCGTACCTTCAGAAGTGGAATAACAGGAGAGCTGCGCTTGCCATCCTCTTTGCTATATATACAGGAAGAAGAAAGGGAGAAATAATCGATCTGAAATGGAACAATATTGACTTGGAACGTAAAACATACACCTGTGAACAAACCAAAAATGGATCAACCCTTAGCTTTCCGCTTAACGCAAAGGCTCTAGCTGTAACCCTGGAAGCAGAAAGTATAAGGATTAACAATATTGTCTTCCCTTCTTCCACTGGCCATAAATATTCAGCAGGACTTAGCCTAGCATGGGGGAGATTGAGGAAACGATTAGGGATTAATATACGGTTCCATGATTTACGACACACCTACGCTTCTCTCTTAGCATCATCAGGAAAGGTAGATATCTATACCCTGAAAACTTTACTTGGCCATAAAGACATCAAACTCACTGAAAGATATAGCCATCTTTCAGATACACGCCTCAGGCAATCAACAGAGGTAATTGACTCCTTGTTATGAAACCAAGAACCCAAGACAGCATCTCACCACCCTAAAATGCATCACGATTACAACACGTTAGACGGATTTGACAAATAATTCAGGCTAGCATACAATGAATCCATGTAACAAAAACAATGTAGCGACTTTTTCTTAATCCTCCCAACAACCTAGCCAGAGGTTGCCTCTTGCTAGCAGCGATCTTTCACATAACCTCCAGTACAAGGGAGGTACCCAATAGGGTTTTCCTTATCGTACTACATGGGTGGCAAGTAGATAGGCTGGATAAACTCCAAGAGTCTTGAACTCTCCGAATAAAATGCTCAGATCAAAGGGATAGACAGTCGGAAAACATTCACGGAAATGACAGATCGCCTTTCGCGATTAAGAAGAAGTCAAAAGCTATACGCAGGATTGTAACACGAGATTAGCCAAAAGGGTGAGCCTGGAGGCTAGGAGACCAGCCAAAGTCTTTATGAACTATTTGCTAGCATCGCTTACCACAAGCAAGGCTTATAAAAATTTTCAAGGTAATAGGTAGGGATGAAAAATGTGATTTTTTAATTCAAGAATTGTTAGCCTACCCCTTCTTTTACTAAACAATGAAATACTGACCTATAATGTATCAGATAAATCCCTCTGCACGTATCTTAATAGCATACCTTTCACGCCTCAGAAGCAATCACTACCAGCCTTTTTGGATTATCCTCTTAGTTGGCATCTTTTTGCAACAACAGCCCCCTGTAGAAGCAGTTGAAATACTGACCAAGCAAATTCTTAAGAACGATATTGAAGGGGTGGAGATTAATATAAACTATCCATACATCGATTCAGATAATCCCTCAGCATCAATTTTCAACCAAATAGCAAGGGATATTGCAATTAAGATATGGGAACCATATTACCAATCAACGCTGCCAGAAGAGTCAAAAAAACCGCTATGGGAGTTAAAACGTGAAGATTTCTGTGAAGCAGTTAGTGAAGATTGCGACAAAGTATATTCTCTAGAATACAAAGTCCATTATTTAGATGAAAATTTGATCAGCATCGAATTCTTCCAATATTGGTCCCATGGTGGTTTGCATGGATTTTTTGTCACCTTTGGCCTGAGTTATGACTTCAGAAAGAAACGAGAAATTAAACTTGAAAATCTTTTTCGCCACAACACACCTTTTCTTGTGAAACTAGCGGACCTCTGCAACCAGAATCTTTCAAAAAGAGAGTGCGTGATTCGAGAGGTAACTCCTCAAGACGATGAATTTACAAACTGGGTCTTCGATAAAGAGGGGTTGAATATTATTTTTCCAATTTATTCTGTAGCTTCATATTCATGTGGAGAACAGGAAGTCAAAATCCCCTACAAGAGCCTCAGCGATATTCTCGACGTACCATTTACCCATCTTCTAAACATGCAACTATAGTTTAACAAGCATGGATCGACATAACATAGCAACACATATAGGTACAGCGAACCTTCTTTTGGTCAGCATGAAATACTATTAGATGAAGACGACAAGATAAATACAAACAGTATGGATGGAAAATGAGGACAAAATTGTTCGAGTACTTGTATTGCGAAAACGAAGAGTACATAGAGTATCAATGGGTTGACAGAGTTAGAGTTTTCAACCAGCTTCTGTGGAAGCATTCATACAAAATCACAGAACTTGAAAAAGAATTGCAAAAGTTAGCTTTCGAGTCAGCCATCTGCTCATCAAGCATTGCTTTTTCGATTACAAGAGATACTGATATTGAAATACCGGTATGTAGTATAGATGAAGCAAAAGAATGTGAAATGCAATACTGTGAAAGGCTATGGAATTTAGTTGCATTCATCGTAATAGATTCAATCCCTGCAACACCGAAAGAAACAAAAAGAATACTGAAAATAGTTGACTATTGTGCAGAAAGTAGTTTTTCGCTAGGTGTAAAACGAAAGCACCGGGAGATACCCAGATTGTCTAGAGCTCCTGGATCAATAGGGGTTATGACAACAGTAGAAGCAGCTGAAAAAAAACATATGTCAGAAAACCGTAATGGAACATTGCTACCTTTTGGGAGTAGTAACTGGCAATGGGAAGAATTACTATCGTTTAAGAGGATGACAGATGAGCTTTATGAGTATTGCACTGACAAAGACAGCTGGGACAATCTTGCTGGAGAAGAAGGAATCTGTCTAGTCCGGGATAACTATGTAATCGGAGAAATCATTACCTGTATCAACTAGAGAATACTTTTCGGCCTTAACCGCATGAAATGATAAACAAATATAAGGAGAGTGCATTGTTTGGTATATTTAAGAGTTCTTCAAAAAACGATTTTGAATATCATTGTGACGCCATGAATAGCCAGATCCAGAAGGCTTTTAAAAAGTTTCTTGATGCTGATAAATATTTATCAGGACAAGGTGTCTTCAAATCCCCTTCAAAAATAAATAGCTCTGTTCATGGTGCTATGGGGAAAGCAAAGAAAAGTTTGACTAAAGCGATGTGGAATGCAGATGATGCGTTAAAGGCTATCAAAAAAGATACTGCTAGTCTTGAAGATGAAGTATTTAGCCTCGATTTTTCTTGCCAAAAACATACTGGCTACCCATCGAATGCGTTCAGGACAGATGAAGTTGAAAAATACTGGGATGAGTCCTTTAAAAATTGGTTATCTGAATATGAAGACCTAAAGGGAAAATATGGAATAACCGTTGGAATAAAACAAGCAAGCAGTTCTTGTCAACTTGATCCAGATGATAGTTTATCAGAGTGCGACAAAGGTGAATTTACAACCTCTCAAGAAGAAGAAGAATATAGATTCCATCATAAGTCCGCCATTATCTGTGCGATGTGTACCGGACAACAGCCTGAGGATGTCATTAGAAAGATAAAAAATGGACAGTATCCAGGGGAAAAACGAGGGGATATGTGGTTCGTTCCAAATGAGGTAGTTGAAAGAATTAACAGGAAAAGGGAGCCACGCTAAGAGGGGGTAAAAGTAACCTAGTACAAGTCTAGACTGATATGACAGTTTCCATCTCCTAGGTAGTAGTAGAAAATGATCACGCCTTTACTTTCCTACTAAAAAATAGCAAGGGACACAGAACAAAGGCAGTCAAAGTTTCTAAAGTCACTACGCATTATTTTCTAAGCTAGACAAGTAACGCACAATTAAGAAGGAAAAAAATTGGCACAATTAACCCTATTCAACAGCGATAGCACTCTGACAAAATCTTTTTGGAGTGATGGGAGGAAAGGAAGTTCCTCCTTTTATAGCGGATCATTCGAGGTATGTGATATCCCAACCCACGAAGACCTTGCTCACCTAATTAGCTCTCTTAGCCACAATCAGGCTCTTTGCTACTCATTACCCTTTGGTTACGAAGCTGGAACAATTGTCACCAGCGGAAACGAAAAACCCAATGAAGGAGTAATCAGTAGAACCAAAAACTATTTTGATTACCCTGATAAAGGAGGGTGGTTATTCATTGATTGCGATGAGGATTTAACGGAACAGCAAGTCGTTAAAAGGTTGGAAACACTCTACTCCCCTTTTGGTCAAGCAACCTATGTCTTTGCTACCAGTACCAGCAATGGCATTGGAGGCAAAAAGGGTTTTCACCTCTACTTCAAAGTAAAAAGGATGGCCATCGTAAAGCAGGCTATGGACAACCTGTTTCTACGCGCTTTCAATGCTGGGTATGGCTTCTGCAAGGTATCCAAGGCAGGTAGTATACTTAATCGTACCTTCTTTGATGGTGCTGTATACGATAAGGCTAGACTTGATTTCATCAGTGGCCCTATATGTCATGATTTTGAGGCTCCTGAGCGCGATATTAGAGTAGTACAGAGGGAGATTGATGAGATAGAACTAGAGGGGCTCCTTGAGCTTGTAGATGCTTCTGAGGCGGTAGCTCAAGCCAGATCGGAAAAGGAAGCAGAAGCGGATGGAATTTGTGAAAGATTTGCAGCAGATAAGGGTATTTCTCTTGTTGAATATAAAGCTATCCGTGATGGCGGTAACCTACATCCTGGAACTATTCTGCTAAAAGATGATGGAGGCGAAATTGATGTTGCAGAGGTGCTAAGGATTTCCATGGCTGCCTTCCTGAGTGGTAACGAAATCGAACCAATCGCTATCCAGCATCCTCTTGAAGGAAGCCTGGAAGAGAAGACCATACTTTATTTCAATCCAGAGAGCGGAGTCCCTGTAATACACTCTTTTGCTCATGGTGGCCAGACATGGAAGTTGAAGGACGATGGCTCCATTATCAGTACACTCTCAGGTGAAGAATACCTCTTGAGGCAACTCAAGGCTGCTCATAGCTCAGAGGCAGTACCTGAGGGAGCAGAAAGGCTCCCTCTTCATGATGACACTGAAGAAGTTCTGCAGATGATGGTAAAAACCTTTACCGAGGAGTACCACAGTGAAAGACTTCTTCTCGATCAATGGAGGGAGATGATATCTCTCTATCTGCATATGCTTGATGGACATAGAGGTCGCTACTCCATTGAGTTGCCACCGAGTCACGGTAAGACCCAAGTTATCCGCCATGTTATCCTCTGGCTGTATCAAAGTAAGCGAGTAGTTCCCATCAGCCTTTCCTGCTTCAAGATAGATGAGATAGACGACCATAAGAACTGGCTACTTGAACGATTGGATCGTCAATGGAGGGATTGGGAAACAGCAGATAGGGTGGAATTCCCATATGAGCCCGCTGATTACCTAAAGATAAGGCATAGCAAAGAGAGAACTCCTTTTCCTGAATTGGATCAGGCTCCAATCATCATACATACCCATCATGTCGTGAGGAGGAATGATTTTAAGGAACAGTTCTTCTCGTTCCAGGGAGAAGAGCGACATCTCTTCATATTTGATGAGGCGATGTACAAATCTTTGTTAATCTCAGATGATGCTAAGGATTGTATTCGATACCTCCGCTCTACGGTTGCTGCAGGGAACAATGGTAAAGTAAAGGGGCTTCCACTCCTTTGGCTCAATGACTTTAGCAAAAGATTGCTCAGTGCATTCTATAGGCTCAACAATTGGCCCTTGGTCAAGGAGGTCATCATTGAGATGCCAAAGCTCTCAGAGAGATTTGTCAACACAGGGTATTACTTGAATGATTCTGATGCACAGAACTTTATCCTCAAGTTAATGAACATTGGAGCGGTTGGAGAAAGACAATTTATTGTATCCAGAGAGCAAGGTGGTCTATCCCTATTTGCTTTTAAAGAAAACGATATTAGCAAATTGCCTAGGGTCATTAATACAGATGCAACTCGCTCAGTCAGAAAGGTCCATGAGTATGGAAATAGCTGCGTCAAGTATCCTATTGAGCCTTATGAAGGAGATGGAAAGGTAGTATACTGGATTGCCCCATTTAAGAAGACAGGGAGAGAGGCTGTCGCAGAAGATCCAAACCTACATCTTCGAATTGCTAAGGAGTGGCTGCAACATATTGGTGCTAAAAAGGTTATAGTAATAGCCAGTAAAAGCACAGAGTTAAATCTGGAACATCTACCTGGATTATTAAATCCTTATAAGCCAGAGGAAATCAGAAAGATACACTGGGGAATGCATAAGCAGACAAATGAGTTTCAAGACTTTGATGCTGTAATTGCCCTAAACTACTTTCGTAAACGTGGGTACAATTACAAACATGATATCTATGCAGAAAGGGGAAGTACCGAACCATTGCCTCCAAATGCTATCAGAGAAGTAGAACATGGGTTCATAGTAGATGAATTGATGCAAGGGTTTGGTAGAGGGACAATGAGAAAGGGGATGGAGCAGCATTGCCTCCTGTTTAGCCCCTACTCAGTAAAGGAGTCAGCCAAGCTATTAGTCCTACTTGAAAGTAATGTTCGCCAACAAGATGCAGTTGAACTATTTGAGTATGATCCTTTCAGTTCAGCTTTAGACTCACATTACAAAACAGATGAGGAGCTAAAGAGTAGGGAAAGAAAGGGGAGAAGTGACAGGGTATACGAAAGTACTCAAGAGAAAAATTGGGCAAACAAGTTTAGGCAATACTGCAGGACAAAGGGCTTTGAGAATGGTGATCAATTGCAGTGGCCCTATCTTGACGCCAAAAGAGCTGATAGTAAAGTGACTCCTTCCAAATGGTTAAAAGCTAATGTTTTTTCCGATGAGAGTGGATGTCGAGTAAAGGATGAGCACTTGACTAAAGTATGATGTAAAAGTGGCCACCTTTATCTTATTAAATACTATATATACTAGATAAAGGTGGCCACTTTTGAGTTATTCATAACCAAAAGATGATTTTTTCATATGTCGCCTCAAGCATCTATCTTGGTTTTACCCTCCTAGTTTGGTGAATCAATACAACTGTCTATTATGAGCTTCAAATCGTATCATTTTCCAACCTTTCTTGGAGCAGGACAATTGCATGCTGTTCGGCTCTTGTGTTTCTAGGCCCCTCTCCTTCCATTTGACGAATCTTTGACGCTATTTTTTAAGTAGCTGTTCCATTATTCTTATTGAAAGGATTCTAGGTGGCCATCGGCCCTTACTAATGGATTAGAAATAATAGCTGATAAGAAAGAGTTTATAGATTAGTATTGAATATCAAACTGTTAAGGCTTTTCTAGCAAGGGTCAAAAAGTACTAAAGGCGAGCGAGTATGATAGAATTGTACGAAGAAACACTTTCATATACTGCAGACGACACATTCTTCTCACCCGAAAGATTAGGCCCCCCGGGGACTTTCTTTAGCTTTCCCTTAAAAGAGGCTCATTTAACTATCGATATCTGTCAAACCGACCAATATATCAGAAGTTACAGAAATGTCATGTGGGTGGTACAGGGTTCAAATGTGGCTCTAGATTATATAGTGTAAAACCTAGTTGCTCTTGTTCAATACATGCGCTACATCGCCCCAAGCAACTTTTGTTTCTTCTGAGCGTATTCCTTATCTGTGATCAGCTCACTATCATGCATTAACTTTAGATCCTGCATCTTTTTCATGATATCACTGGAGGCTTTAACGGGCTTCTTCTCTACTTTCTTCTTTGGTGCTTTAGCCACCTCAGTTCCCTGAGTTGCAGAGAAGCCATGCTCGTTTAGATGTTTAAGCACTTCATCGTAGTGAATAGCAAAACCAACCCCTTCCACATCCTTCTTTACGATCTTCAATGTATTTACCCTACAACTATTTCGTCTATAAAAGGTTTCGGAGAGGGATGTTTTTACTTTCTTCAGCCTACTGAAGTGACTAATTATGCCATGATCATTATTTTTTTAGAAAATGGTTATTTTGATAATGGATCGTCACCATAAACATTATTACCCTCTGTCCCTTTTAGAAAACCTAGTTCAATTATAACCCACATAGAACCTACTATTGGGATTAAGTTTAGCAGAACCCAATTCCCTGATTTGTTTCTATCGTGCCAACGTTTTACTTGAATGGCTAATGATGGCCACAACAATAGAAAAGTTAAAACGACAATAATAAACAACCCAGTCATATTTTGTGATTCTTTTATAAATTCACCAGATACAGATAATGCTAGACCCAAAAAGAAAATAATAGGATAAGCACACCAAAACGATTGCCTTCCAATTCGACCGTCAAAAGAAAAAAGAAACCAACTCAGGTTAAATTCAGGTGCTAAATTTGGAACCATAATATTCGCCTTTGCCTGCAGGTACTGCAAGTATTTAGAATATGGTTGAATGCTAACCATATCCGCTTTTATCACCCAAGTGTTGTTTCTTAACAATCCCGAGTAGTAGCCTGCTCTGTTGCCATCAAGGACTTCCTGCTCAGTCTGCGACGTTTCTCTTGCAAATTGAGCTACGGATATATATTTAGTATCTTTATCGTTTTGTGTTTTAGGGCAGGGCTTAGCTACATTAATAATTTTACTGAAGGAGCTGGAGTAAATGGGAAGAGATACCATGCTAGATTTTATCAACCACTCTCCCCCATCCCTTTTACCTTCATAGTAGTCTTTTTTAATACCTTCTATTGCTCCTTGCTCTGTCTCACCCGTCAGTTTTGCAAATTGCTCTACAGGTATGTATTCAGTGTCGGGAGGCCCATCAACTTCCATCATGCTATCGGAACGTTCTGATTTAACCTCAGTGTTTTGTCGCTGCTGAATTACTTTAGCAGTAGAATCTTGGCCAACGCTTAAGGTATCATGTTGCGAAGAAAATGGTTCAGGATCGCCACATTGGGGGCAAGTGATTGAAGAGATAGGAATGCTGTTTGAGCAAATTGAACACTTTTGAGATTGTACTGCTCCGCACTGAGGGCATATGCAGGCTCTCTTCGAGATCTTATGTCCGCATTCGAGGCAGCTAGTCAACATTGCGCCTTGTGTAGTTTCCTTAGTGGAATCCTGTTCATTTGGTTCCTCAGGATTCAAATTTGCTCCACAAGCGATACACATAGCTCTCCAACTAAAACAAATTTCGCCACATTCAGGACAATTAATTGTACGTGCAGTATGTTTTGGCATTATTTTTTTTTTCATTCATTTATTATTTTCAGCCATATCTCGCAAGCACCTTTCCAGTCTTTTTTCATAGACAATTTCAAAGATGTTTTCGAATTCTTCAACTCTATGCTGCATTGCCTCAAGCAACTTTTGTTTCTCCTGCAAGGTCCAGTGAACCTATCTTGCGTTTAAGATGCATTCGTTGCCATGAACCCAATACCTATTGCCATTTCTGGAGGTGCCCAGCATCCGATAACAAGAATATGTTTCCATAGACAGAAATGTTCTTCGCAGCCTCTCTTCCGATAGTTGCCCCCAGTGCCATAAAGAAGAACCTAAAAGTAAATTAGCAAATGTTATACGCTTTTTTTCAGGGGGCGTTTCTGGTGCTTCGTAATTCTGGATATACTTACGAACAACTTTAGGAAAGAAGGTTGAGTAATGAGGAAGAGAGGGCATATGCAGGCTCTCTTTGATATCTTCTGTCCACATTCGAGGCAGCTAGTCAACATTGCGCCTTGTGTAGTTTTCCCATCAGAAGTTAGCCCTGCTTCACTGGTATTTCATGTAAAATGCCATACACAAATTTTCATCACCATCATGGACATGTCTGCTGCTTCAATGTAGCCACTCCTTACGAAGTGGTTGGTACTTCGGAGTTCCTCCGGCTATCAGCACCGAGTCTGGGCTTCAATGTAGCCACTCCTTACGAAGTGGTTGGTACACGAAGAGGAAATACCAAACCCGATATGTTAGTCGCTTCAATGTAGCCACTCCTTACGAAGTGGTTGGTACTGATAACGGGGCATTTACGGCATGGCGCAAACGTGCTTCAATGTAGCCACTCCTTACGAAGTGGTTGGTACTTTAAAGGTGGGGGCAAATACCCATTTGCTGGAAAGCTTCAATGTAGCCACTCCTTACGAAGTGGTTGGTACTACAAAGCAGCAGGTAAACTTGCCGATGCCTCTGCTTCAATGTAGCCACTCCTTACGAAGTGGTTGGTACAAACGACAACGGAATCAGAGGCGACGGCCTGGTAAGCTTCAATGTAGCCACTCCTTACGAAGTGGTTGGTACGTGTGCGTGAGCCCTTTATCGAGCATGGCTTGCTTGCTTCAATGTAGCCACTCCTTACGAAGTGGTTGGTACGTTTTATTTGGGGCAACCGCTCCAACCGGGGCAAGCTTCAATGTAGCCACTCCTTACGAAGTGGTTGGTACTGCCATGTTTAAAATAGTTATAAACTAAGGTATTTATAGCAGCTATTTCGCGAACCTCATAATCATTTTAAAGTCAACCTCTCTTTAAAGCATATAAAAGGTCTCCCTGCTCCCAACCTAGAGCATCGCGAACCTACGGGCTATTTCTGTTTACTCATAGTTCGCGCTGGTTCCAAATACCCCATCTTGCCATTTCGACCAACACTTGACGAATATACTACACCTCCCCATTCTGTGCTCAGAGAGAGGACTAAACTCCTCACACCTTCTAAGTCTAAAGGAACCGACCATGTAACCCACTTATACTCAGAGCTTCTTGTCCCTGTTCCAGTAAAAGGGAGAGACTCTGCAGCTAACCATTGACCAGCAATAACCCCTCTATGTGGGCTGGAATCCGGGGCTTTCATTCCACCAATATTAGCTGCCATTTTAACAGCTCCAGTGTCCCACCCTAAACTGGTTACATCATCTTGGTTCACCCACCTTCTATTTAATGCTTTCTTGATATCATCAAGTGTGACAGCCTGAATCATCTGCTTAATTACACCAAGGAAATTGACTCTTCCTGCTGTTAAATCAAGGGAAATTTTATTGTTCCCTGGCTTTGGCTGAGGTAGGTTTTCAGGTAAATCGCTCCCTTTCTGAAGATACTCCCATAGTGCATCAATGACTTGTTTATCAGTTAAATCAGGAAGAGTGGGGAATCCATCACACCACATCATAAGAGCATCAATATCCATTTTATTGAGAATATATAGCAGGCCAACTGCTGCCATCCACCCTTGAGGGTTGTCTTCTCGAAGACCAATAATTTTATATGCCACGTTCTTGTTCCCTTTTACTCTGGATCCAATCAGATAGCCGAACCAAGGACTCCAGGTAGGCTAAGCCCCATGCTCCATACTTCGTATTTAAACGGTCGGTCATATTTCCCCACCGAGCTCCTCCAGCTTGCTCCCATAGCTCTACATCATTTCCTAGCGGTAAAATAGATCTTCCATATCCATGGTGGGTAGCAATGAGATATCGGAGTAACTCTGATGATTCTTTTGGAAGCATGGCAACCGATGCAACTTCATGCCTCCAGCCAAAAGGAAGACCAGACCATTGACGAGCTACTTGGGCAGCATAAGGAGACGCAAAAGATGATTTTGCTAGAAGGGTATCCGACGCCCCCAGGGCTACTTGAAATCGAGCATCTTGTTTTCCAATATCATGCTGTTGAACTGCTTGGTGAACTATACAATTATCAGTTAGCTCCTTTGAAACCTCAGTAGCTTCGCTGAGGTGTTTAGAGAGGAGAACCGCTTTCTCTTTTGGTCGAATATTAGCTTCTCTGATAATTAAACCACCTAGGTATGGTGTAGCGATGGGTTTATCGAATATAACACCTTCATCTTTCAGATATTGCTCTATATCGGTATGTTCATCAGCTCCTATTATTCGAAAATTTGCCCCTGCTTGGTTACCAATATCCTTAACAGAATCTTTGCTAGCTGGTTCCCATCCCCACTTTCCGTATCCTCCATAATCGGAGGGGATAATCACTATGTCACCTGGACGAATATCTCTTCCTGTCGAAATGGTATCTCTGGTTAAAACCGATCGGTTTCCAATCCACTTCTTTACCTCAAACAGTGAACAGGGCATCATCTCAGCTATAACGGGTGGGGCAGCATTAACTGTTTCCAGCCAGGTAGAACTATCTTCTTGTAAATCTTCTCTCCAAACGAGTTGAACACTCACATTGTTGACATTACTTCCATGCAGCCAAGGCTCTATATCGACTATAGCCTGTGGGATGGTCTGTCGTAACTTTCTTATATCCTCTTCAGTGAGAGGATATAGTGTTTCAGGTTCTCTAATGGGTGGCTGGCTGGATTGTAAAGTCGCTTCCATTCCATTTATTCCGAAATCAACAACCTTATTCTTACCTTTCCCAGTAGCAATTGTATTGAGCCAAGACCAGGTTTTCTGCAAAAGCGATTTGCCATAGATAGGGCAATCACTAGACGAGTCTAACTGCTCATGTACTATTACAGCAGGTGATTCCCCTAATTCGCCTAAGCGATCAAGACGACCAAATCGTTGCTGCAACGAGTTGAAAGGAGCATTTTGGGTCACCAGAGCATCAAAATCTAAATCAGCTCCTACTTCAATCGTTTGAGTAGCAACGACAAAGAGAGGCTCACGGTTTTGTCGAGACCCGCATATTATATTGGGCAGAAGAGTTTCCAGTAATGTGTCTTTATCAAATGGTCTTATACGTCCGGTTAGTAGTACTTTTTGACCACTTAATTGATTGAATACTTGCCTTGCTTTTATGGTGGTATTACAGATGATTGCTACCACGCCTTGAGATAGCTCCATTAACCGTTTTGCTTCTTCAACAAGCACATGAGTAAGGCTATCCTGTCTTGCTTTCCTTAACTTCGAGAGCTTATGGTTGCTGAGACGCCTCATGAGGATTGGGTGGCTCCTATCAGCGTCTGTTAATGTCACAGCTTTACCTTCAGTAAAAGGTGTTGCTGTCATAGTGATGAAATGCCATGGCTCTAACGTTTTATGCTGAAAGCGTTGTATGGTTTTGACTGTTTCCGCAAACGGAGTGCTGATATGTGCTTCATCAAGTATCAGTAAAGCATCATTTCCAATAAGTGCAGCGTGAATAGGGGCTGCTTTTGGGCTTACTCCATAACCTCTCCACAATAGGCGAGAGCCAACTTGATCAACAGTCGAAACTATAACTTTTGGCTTTTGTGGTTCCATCAACCAGCTGTCATCTATTGTCACTCCACCTCTCATCTTGATGACATCGCAACCAAGGTAAACAGCATAATCTGTTACGCTGTCAACAATGAGTCTTCTGTCAACAATATAGATAAGTCTTTTGGGGACTGATAACCCTTGAAGTGATGCCCAGTGCCAAAGAGCAATAATAGAGGTTTTACCTGTTCCCGTAGGTACTGAAATCGAGTCAGGGAGAGAGTTTGTTATAAAAGTATCAGCAAGCTGGTTTTGCCAAGGGAAAGGTTCGTAACCATGTATGTCTTTATACCAAGATGAAAAGTCACGAGTTAACATTGGCCACTACCTCCCTTGAATAGGTCTACACAGACCGCTTCCAAAATAACGATCCGCTCCAACAAGGAGAGGCCCAGATATGGAATTTTTCCATTCAATCACAGCATGTGTGATAAAACGATTTCCTTTACGAGAAGGATATTTCCTGGCATTTGCAGCCTTCTTTAAGGGAGACTCATTACTGCAGGTAATGTTTAAAGGAGCTGGCAAGTCCATTGCTACCAGGCTATCGGATATTATTTGCTCAGCGGATTTGTTCTTTTTGGGCCAACGATCCAGTGCAATAGGAGTGACAGTAGCCCACTTTCTTGAAGCCCTATTCCATGTCTCTTGCTGTAACCCTTTTAGACCAAATGAATCAATCCGAAGTTGAATATTGTCTAGTTTAGTAAGCTTCATAAAGATTGATCCCAATAAAGCTCTTTCATGACCAGTAACATCTGAAGGGAGCCAGCAGCCAAGCCCAATAATACCTCCACTAGCGTACTTATGCCCAACGTCAGGTAAGGCGGTCCATGCAACATGGCGGTGGTTACCGTGACCGTGAATTAATGCTGGCATGTCCTCTGGAGCGAGACTCATCACTGCTTGACGTATTTTACTCGTCCAATACACAGTTTCAGTTAGAGCAAGCTGTCGCTCAGGGCGAAGAACCATCAAGTCTCCCCAAGAAGTAGTGAAGTAATTTTCATGAGCTTTTCTATATCCCACTGAAGGAGCTGCTGAGCTGCGTAAACCAGCAGCATAGGCTTCACACAAATGATCTAGTCTACCTGGATATGGTGCTCGGAGAAGCAGATCTCCGTGTTCATCTGGAATCCAGTCTCCGTTACCCATATCTTTGGTTACAAGGCTACCACGAACAAAACTTGTTGCTCTACCAATGTGTGTAAGGTTTGTAACGATTAACCTTATTGGTTCTGCAACCTCTTCTGGCATA
Source organism: Desulfogranum marinum (assembly GCF_016918565.1). Classification (GTDB taxonomy): domain Bacteria; phylum Desulfobacterota; class Desulfobulbia; order Desulfobulbales; family Desulfobulbaceae; genus Desulfogranum; species Desulfogranum marinum. The sequence goes on along the minus strand of NZ_JAFFQD010000051.1, from coordinate 11,100 downwards.
TCTTTCCAGATATAGAGAACAGTGTTTGATTTCGGATGTACTGTAGGTAAATGTCGGGCTGCGCCTTGGTGGTAGCGTTTGGTTCTTTTGAAATTATCGGGAACATAGCGAACAGGAGCAGGTGGAGCCAAAGCATCACTTGCTTTAATGGTAGGTGCAGATTCAAGATACCGTAGCACGTCCATATTTTGTCCTGTTTCAGCAGCAGTCGCTACCAAAGCTTGGAATACTCTGTCTGGAGCAGGCGGCCATTCCCCATACTTAGGTGAAGATGGAATGGATAGCTGCGGTGTAACCAGGAACTCAATCTGGACACCCATATCCATTTAGATGCCTCCTTTTACAGCTATATTTTCAAGAGCTGGTCCTGCCATAAGAGAAAGAGGAGTCTTTGAAAAGCATAAATCATGTGATTCAGCCTCAGAGATAGCTTTCTCTAAGTTTTCAAGTGAGTTTGGTAAGACGATAGGGATCTTGGTACCATCAGAGCTTATTGTTACCCCAATTCTATCTGCAGTGTACAACTCACACCCTGATCTCAGATCCAACTTATCTAATGTTCTTGATATGCCAATCAGTGCTAGTTGTGTGAGTACGTTGCGTGCAGCAGCATCTCTTGCTTCATTGATGAGACCGTTTGCATTTGGGAAATGATATCGCCTCAGTCTGGTTAAGGATATTGCGCCATTAAATTGTATGTCCTCTACAAAAACCCCCTTGGCTTCAGAACCAGGAACGTCTCCGTGGCCAAGCTCAGAAGGTTTCTTTCCTTTTGGATCTTCCTCAAGGATGCCATTGATAATTGAATGCTTCTCAGCGCTTGAGGTAATATCCAGTGGATCTATTCGCTGTGTACAGTGCTTAACTGTTTGAACATCATATCCCCAGATTTCACAGGACACGGATCGAGCAATTTTCGTTCCCTTACCTGCATCGCCACCATGAGAATCCCATCCTCCTAGTAGCAGAGTCAAAGGAGCGTAGGTATAAAGTGCTGTAGCATTTAGGCTGTTACTCCTTAATACAGCTTGTCCAATCTCAGATTGGCGCCATGGAACACCATCAAGCGTTGAATCACGAAGTATGGCATCATAGGCTCTATGAGGTAGTTCATGAATGGAAAGCTCTCTTCCGTTTATCTGAGTTTTAACTTGAGGAAGGATTTCTAGTTCAGCTAATTCTGCTTCTATTCTGTTCGCAAAAGATCCAACAGAATCAATTTGTACTGCTGTAGCTTTACCCGTCTGTTTATCCAGACCAACAAGATTATGTCCTATGTCAGCAAATGTAGCTGGGTAGATGTGGGCAGAACCATTGATGGGTTCCAACTTAGCTTGTATTGATATTGCTACATCGCTCATTGATTCCTCCGCTTAGTAGATAGTAGAGACGCTTCATGGATTAACTGTCTGGCACCTCACTCAACAGATCCTGCATATTTACTTTTGACAGATTTAAGACTTTATAACAATGTTGTTTTTTCATAACTTATTAATATTAATAGTTTAAATCCCACAAAGTAGTGCTTAAGCTGTTTCGTTAGAATTTTCTTGAGAGAAAGAGAGAGCGTATATCTCCTCCACGCACGGGGGACTCATTTCATCTTCCCTGCCTATACCCCCTGCTCCTTCAAAAAGCCCCCCACCTTCCATGACTTCAGGTGAATTGAAATAGATAGAAGAAGAATAAAATATCTATGGAGGTTACAAGGAATGGCTCAGTATCGTGGTGTAGTTCAAGGAGGAAGAGGGGAAGCATCAAGGCTTGGTCATAAAACCAGTGGTCTTCAAGTGGAAGCCAATGGTTGGGATATTGGTGCAGAGGTCTCCCTATCTTGGAATGAGGAAGAGCAGAGGGATGAGTTGAGTATAACGATTAACAGCGGTTCCAATAATAATGGTTTAAAAATACCGATTGGAACCTTTGCACTTGAAGACGATCATATTGAAAAAGTCGTCTAAGAGAATCTATCCAGGTGCAAGTGTGAGACAGGGGAGTCCAACAAGGCTCTCCCTATTTTATTTGCTAACAGTAAATTGGACAAACAAAGACAATAAAGGTAATAAAAAGAGAGATTGGTGGTTCAGTTTCCACCATGTTTCCACGGTGAAACTAAGTAGAGGGAACAGCAGGGGAGACGAGATAAAAGAAGAAGATATTCAGGGAGTTAGAGAGCAGCCTAGGGAGAACCCGACTTTTCTGTTTCGGATTCGAAGTCCGATGCTCTATCCAGCTGAGCTACGGGCGCACCCAATGATTACGGTAAGTTAGGTATTAAAAACTGCTAATTTTTAGCACTCGCTGTAGGAACTGTGCCCAAATTGTGCCCACCAAGGGAATTTAGGTAATCACTCTGCATTTGGGCTGCGATTTTTAGATCCTGGTCATTGACAATATTATAGCGGTCAAAAACACTTCTTGTTTTGTGACCGGATATCATCATTGCTACTCTTTCCGGTATTCCCGAACGAACCATGTTTCGCACAGCTGTACGCCTAAAATCATGGAAGACTTTTACACCAACTCCCGCTTCACTGCAAGCTTTCTTCCAGGTTTTATCAAACCGCTTTACCCTATCATCCCCCTTACGATTGAGAAAAACATAAGGTGTTTTATTGCATACCGTTTTTCGCTTTTGCCACTGGTCCAGAAAAAAGCTTTTGAGTTCATCATCAAGGTAAACCGTTCTACCACAGTCATTCTTTGTCTCACCAACCTCAAGCCGAACAATGCCCTGTTCAACATCAACTTGGCTCCACTTCATGCTCGCAATCTCCTCTAGACGCCAGCCATGTTTATAAGCGAATGTCACAAAACCCTTTAGGTACTGCGGCAAGGCCTCTCTTAAAAACAAAAACTCACTATGCTCAAAGAATCCTTTTCGAGCATTCCTTTCCTTTAACAAAGGTATATGTGGTACCTTATTAATAATTGGTGGAGTCTGCCTAACACCTAAATTGAACATCCTTTTCAGAGCAGCTAATTCACGATTAATGGTTGCATTTGCTGCGCCGCTATCAAGACGACAGAGAACATATTCATTAATCATTGGCGTTGTGACTTGAACAGCTTTATACCTAGAAAAAAAACCCCTCAAGTACTCAACGGATTTCTCAACTCGGACGAGTGACTTTTTTCCATTGATTTTATAATCTTGGATTATTCCTTCTGCTAACTGGTCAAATGTTATCTTGTCATATACCACACCAGGAGCAAGCCCCTGTGCTACCTCGCCCTCCCTTCTCTTCAGAAACCGTTCCGCAACCATCTTGCTCTTACTTTTAGAGCTTTCACGGATACTCTTGCAATTGTGATAATATTTAATCCACCAAACATTACCTCGCTTATATATCATTCCCATACCATATCTCCTTCTTGCAAGACGGGCACAAGATAGGAGTACTATGAATGTCCTCCAACCTCTCATTTGTTCATTTTCAAAGAGGAAGAAAGGATTCATCGTGTCTCTACCAATCCCATGATTACAATCTGTTTTCAAGCTAATTATCGTCTATATCAAACAGCAATCGTTATTGGCCATTTTGATGCTTATTACTGGCGATAAAGTCCTCGATATCTCCGACATCAACAAACATTTTCTTACCAACTTTGATAAAGGGTAAATGACCCTCCCAAATCTGAGTACGCCAAAACCAATCTGTTGCGCCTATGTAGCGCGTAAGCTCAACAATTGAATACAATCTTTTAGCACCTACACCGTCGTTGTTTGATTTTCCAAAATCGTTCATTGACACAGTCCTTCCTCTAGAAATGTTTGACTGTGCGGTGAAAGATGTCGTCCGTTGCGGGGTACCGCGGTGAGCGCGCCTGGTAACTGACTTCCCTTAGCTACCTGTTCTTCCGTTGCACTGAGTGAATTCGTTTCGTTTTTACTTCAATAGTTTTGTTTGTATGCTGCTGGTTGTTGTTAAGCAGCTAATGCATTGAGGTATGTTTTAAGGCCAATGCCAACCCAGCCTCTTTCAGTACTTGTCCTGTATGGAGTGAACTCTTTCTCTTTCAATTCCTTTCCGAAAGCGACTTTGGTCTTTAAAGACTCTCCCTGTTGACGGCACCAATCTGTATAAAGAGTAAAAAGAATCTGGCTGGAGACTTTCTCGCCATTTCCCACAGTGCAACAATCCTCAATGAACCGTCCCACTACATCCATCTCTTGTCTGTATTCATTAGTAGCATCAGCTATCACTTTGGGTAATCCAAGGCCATTTTTCTTCCAGTCTAAACAGCCCCTAACAGCCCAGGCTAGAATCCCAGGTAATTCTGCATTGAGCTTTTCCTCTAAGTCTCTATCTTGCTCATGTGGAGGAATGGTTACCTCAAAAGGAACGAGTCTTACTCTACGCCACATTCCGAAATCCTTTCCTTTGATATTTGGCTTATGGTTCGTCGCCATAATTATTTTGAATTGAGGTCTAAACTCAAAAAACTCTTTATGCAGGTAGCGCGCTGTTATTACGTCACCGCCTGTCATCTGTTTTACAATGCCTTCCGCTAGAAATTGATTGGCATCTGGCTCCGTAGTGGTCACCAGCCTGGCGGCTTTCAGTCTTGCGATATCGTTATTTATTCTACCTTTATGTGTCTCAAGAAATGTATCTGGCTGAGATTGTTTTGCGTAATCACTGAGCATTTTTCCGAATACATTCAGCAGGGTACTTTTTCCATTGGAGCCATTTCCACAAAAAATGTTAAAGCACTGCTCACTGGTATCTCCTGTCAGTGTATATCCGAACAATCTTTGCAGATACTTGACCATTTCTGTATTATCAGCCATTGTTCTGTGGATAAATTTCTTGAAATTTGGACAGCCGCTGTTTGGGTCAAAATCAACCGGAACGATTTTCGATATAAGGTCTTTTGGGTCGTGGGCTTTTATCTGGCCAGTCCTGGTATCAATGGTACCGTTCGAGCAATTCAGCAAAGAGCTATTGGTGTCGAAATCTGAAGCACTCACCCCAATTCTCTGGTCCTCCATCACAAGGGTTCTTATAGCTCTAATCCTATTAACGTGTTCCGATTTTAATGCGTGACGAGCTATCTTAGTCCTTGTTACCTCGTCATCGGCTTGCTGCGCTTCTGCATATAGGCTCTTTATGACTTTTCTGACCAATACTGAAACCGTTGCATTTTCATCTTCTTCCCAGTATTTACCATTCCAAATGATAAATTTTTTACTAGAATAACAGTATTTTACACGGTCGCCATATTGCTCAATAAACCGATTTGCATTCCCAAGGTCGGTCAAATTAAAATCTTCATTTTGCTGCTCTGTGGACTTTTCACTAGCTGTAGATGTCATGTTATGAGTGCATCTTTCCTGGTTTTGCAAAGTCATTTTCTTCTCCAATCTCGAGGCCTATTAATAGGTGGTATATTACCACCCTTTAGCTTGGTAAAAAAACTCCCTACGACTCTATATCTTTAAGCGCCTTATCAACAGTAGCACTGAGTTTAACAAGGTTGAAAACGAACGTTCCATCCCAATCGGTCAAACCAACATTGTCCGTGGTGCTCGCTAATGTGCTTGGCGTAAACTCAAGCTTACACTCCATACTTCCGCCCCACTGGAAATGCGGTTTTATTGTTTCTTCGGCGTCAGCACCTTTGCTTTCGATAGTTAAGATTAAATACCTACTGAAAAATATTTCATTACCAGCCTTTCCAATTACTGGTTCAATCAGTTGGGCGGCAAAATCTCTTTTGAACCCCATACCAAGAAGTTTTATGAACAGTGCTATCGCATACACATCACCTTTGGTAAATCCTGCCTTGGTTCCTTGCCCTAGCGCCGGAACAGTCGGCCTAATAAAGTCAGCTTTAATCCAATCTTTTAATCGCTCTCGCTTAATCCCTAAAGCTTTACAGATAGCTGTGGAGCGGTAGTCTGCACTAAGTTCAACATCTTCTTCCTCATACTCATATCCAGGAGGAGGAGTTCCATATTCACCTTCAAATTCATCAGCCATGTCGTTACCTATTTATGGAGGTTACTAGAAAAGACTACTTCAGTTCAGACCAACCTTTCATTCTTGCTCTAAAGATATACTCCCCACAATCATTAGTCAAGAATTAAATGGTAGGCGTACTACCACCCAGTTGCAACGTACTGTAATTATAGATTATAAAAAATATAAGCAAAGAAAGCCATTCAGTACACACAAATAATTTCTGGTAGCTAGTGCATAGTCACCGATACTTGTGGCCTTTAAAAACCATGAGATAGGTAGACCATGACGCCAATGACATATTTTTTTCAAGACTCCTACGTTTATCTACCAGGCAGTATGAATGATAGAATAAGTCATTGGTGTCACAGGAGCATGGTTGGGAGTAATTACGGCCCAAGGTAAGCCAAATAACACAACCCTTGACATTGTTAACTTTAGAGGATTTGCTAGATTAGATGCTCACTTTATAACAGGCACGAAGCCAACAACACGCTCATATTCGTCTGTCATTGCCTGCTTAAGCTCATCCTGGCTCTCTTGCTGCACGATATATAGCTATCGTGAATAGCAAGGCAAGGAACACCTATTTTTGTCATCCTGAGCAGGATAGCCTCGGTTATCTTGCTGTCTAGGTTCTGAAGCATTGTTCCTGCACCGGAGTGAATGTATTGGTCAATACGATGATGAACCTTCTTGGCATTATGAAGCAGCTTTCGTACATTCTCGTTGGAGAGGATACCACTACCTTTTGCCACTTTACCTCTCATAGCGCCCCTGAATCCCTGGATTGCATCGTTCTCTGACCCTGCATTCATCGCAATCAGGAGTAATTTTTTCATCCTATCACGTTCTTCCTGGCTTTCTGCAAGAGCAAGGTATGGGTCTTCCTGATAATCTATCCCAAGCAAGTGATAGGGCAGGCGAATATGATGCGCTGAATAATCAAGCTCTACTGTAGGCGCTCCGTTAATCAAAATGCCTGACCTCACCTTTTCAGACATCTTCTGGTAAGGAGCACCATAAAACCTGCCGCCCTGCTTGAAGGATTCGTTATTAAAAACCCTGTACAGCTTGTTGGTGTTGAGAGTCATACTTAACTGGTCGATGCCGAACTCTGACAACGGCTTTTTCTCTCTCAACATTGTGATACTGTACCTGTTCCTTTTGTACTCTCTTCTGACCATTGCGATAAACAAGCCAAGATGATTGAGAGGAGTGGTTGGTTCTGTATGCTTGGTTCTGTGGTGAGATGATAATAGTAATGATATATTACTACTACATACCGTGTCATCCATACCGTTACTGCCTGCAGCACCAGTAGATTTCAGGAAGAACCAGTCCTCTGGCTTGTATGCTACACCCATCATATCACAACTGTTGTCTATGCCTGTGTTAAAAAAAGACCCAGTTATGGATACTGACTGTTGTGTGCTGTTGGTACTCGTATTGACATTGATGTTGGTTCCTGGCTGTACCTTACCTGTGGTATTGGTACCCTGACTACTGGTATGGACATTCCTAATCTTAACGTTATCCAGAGTCGCCTCACTTTTTAGCAGACTGGATTAAAAGGCACACAAATGAACCCATTCGGAGGGTGAAAGGCAGGATTAGGAACTTTTTTCACATTTTATGAAAAAAAATGTCCAATGGGGTGCTGTTACAGACAATAGCTGGTTCAAGGGTAAGGGATTTCAGGTGTACTACTGTTTAACTACATCTGAGTAACATTATAGCCATTAGCAATTACCACTTGCTTAAACTTTTCCTTCCGCCGTGATAGCCATTTTACATACTGATCATAGTTCCAACCATTCTCTGTTATTACATCCTTGATAGTTTTTCTCCCCACCATAACGTTGAGATCATTTTTGTTAAAGAATTCACACATTATTCGAAAGAGCTGCTTGGCCGATAATGTCTCCTCCGGTGATGTCCCCCAAGAGGGTAGATCAAACCAGTGCTCATAATCAGATATTGATATGACGAAGTTTTTATTCCGTGGATCAAGAATATCAAACCTTGTATTCAACCCCTCGTCTTTAGGCCGTGGCCGGTGCTTGCGAACTAAATTTCTTATGTTGAGGAAGATCCATTGGACAATCCATGTTGATAGCGAATGAATCCCATCATATTTCAGATAGTGTTTTTCAGTGAAATAATGATCGAAGAGTTCCCTGAACGCAAACTCTTTGGTTTCGTACATAACGAACTTGTTGTGCATTCTTTCCTCAAACTCATTAGATTTCCCATGCCTGTATTTGGCTAATATCTTGATTTGCTGCTGAATTGAGAATGCCTCTGGGCCTGTAAATTTGTTGGTGAAAAGTACAGCCTTGAATAGGTGACAATGCCTATCAAGATCATCTCGGTCATTGCTTCCCCCTTTGTTGATGGTAGGGGGTATCATATCTGCTTGCATATCGTTACCTCTAAACACAGAAAGGGCCACCCCTCCAAGTAGGAAGAGCGACCCTTTCAGGTTATATTTATTGTTATTGCTTAAAACAGCTTTTTTTGTGCGTCAGCGCCTATATGCTTGATCAATTGATCTGCCTTCTCTGCCAGGTGCATAGTTGCGTCAGCTGACTCACTCATTTCTTCTTTCAAAAAATACAGGTTGGCCGGTAGCAGTTCGATGGAACACCTGTCAAAGCGGTCATAATACACACCGCATTCATCCTTTAAGCAGGGCTTATCCAGCATCGGACAATACTTTTTCCTGATTTTCCTCTTTGCTCTTGTTGCCATATCAAATCACTTTCCTTGTTTTGGATACAGCCATCCTCAAGGTAAATCCCTGATCCTGGTAGGCTGCGATGGATTTGATTTGCTCAATGTGCCTTTCCGTAAAGTTGCGGTAAGTGATGTCGCCGCATTTGCTCATAATAGGCGGATCAATGTACCCCTGGTCACAGAGATACCTAACTCTCCTAACAGGTATTCCACATCTTTTTGCAGCCTCTCCGGTCAAACTAAAATAATGACTGTTATCTTGGGCAGGTGTACTTCATTCACTATTTCTATTAAAAATAGCATCACCATCTTCATCTAGACATTCATACTTGATTGATTCACCATAGTAGTCCCTTTCTTCAGGTTCTAAATCGTATAAATCATTTATAAAAACATCCATACTTTGCCTAGCATCAAGAGATGTTCTGTGACTGATAAAATCGTCCTTGGTCCAATACACAGGCACACGTGCCGGATACTCCACTGACACACCTATTTTCATTTCTTTATGAAAACAGGCGCACCCAAAACTGTGCGGTTGACCGATAGGTTTTTTACATACAAAACAGAAGTCTGCACCTTTGCTGGCATCGGCTTCTGTCACCAAATACTTTTCGCCATTTTTAAGTATGGTTTGTACAGCTTTCAGAGCAAGCATTTTATCATTGGTTAAACCGTAAAATTCATCTTTCATATTAATTCTCTCTATATTGTTCTTGATCACCACGCCCTCAACTCATCAAAATAATTTGATCAGATATCAAAACGATATTCTCGAGAGCGGTGATTATTAATTTTAACTTACCGGAATTGGTAATAATGTTATTACAACAGACTGTTACAGGCGTCAGGGTGACAATTTGTAACAGGCAACACCTCTCGTTGATGTAAAGAGATGCTAATTAGTGGTGCTTTAGTAATGCGCCGCTTTGATCATCCAAGCATTCAAACGTAAGATGTTGACCATATTCAGCCAGTTTATCAGGCAAAATGGTACTGAGTTCATATCGAACAGCTTCAAGTAGACCCTGTGGTGTTGAGTCTAATTTGTGATACTCAATAAATTCCTTTGTCCAGTGACAAGGAGTTTCAACAGGGTACTGCGCAGTGACCCGAACCATGACGTTTTTAAAAACAAGGCTGCAGCTAAGCAAATGCGGTGTCCCAAACTGTTGCTTGCAAACACTACATAATCCTGTTCCTCCTTTAACATGTTGCTTTGTCACAATAAATTTATCTGGGTTTTGAAGCACGTCTTGTACTTCCTTTAAGGCCAACTGATCTTCTCTTAGATCAACATCAATTATATTTTTCATTAGTAATCCTAAATAATTAATCAAAATCCCATTGAGTTATCTCAATGAAACCAAAAAAAAAACGGCTAACAAGAATCATCCTCGTTAACCGCTGCTTTACCTCACATCTCACTGCTTTACTTTTTAAGAATTCATACGCTTTTCTCCTGAGTTAAGATTTTAATTTCAATATATTGCTTTCGCCCAATCAACCCCACCCACCCAACTAGTATGTTTCAAGATGCGACCTTGTAAGTGAGGGCAACAGCATATGGGAAAAAGAGCAGAATCCCCTCCACAAACCTCCTGTGTGCTACTCGATAGCTGTAAAAGATGGGGGCCTATTCTCTGCGGCTATTGATTTAATGTTCAAAAAAAGTGTGATGTGTTGGCCACCAGGCAAAACACACTCACAAAATTCTTCTGTGCAATGGCTGAGCTCTGCTCATTACCAAGGCATTCATAGCTTCCCATGCAACATCCCAAACACCCTCACTAAAAAAATGTATTAAACAGGGAGAATAGTTACGACATCCACACGCGAATTGCAGCAGCATGAGGTTCATCCTCCCCTCCCCACAAACTTCATGTGTTAAAAAAACAATGGCTTTAGCAGAGGACAGATGATGTAACCCTCGCACTCCACGCCCCATCCCCCAAGACACCGTTGCACAAGTCATCTGTTGCTTCACGATTCGTTATACAAAGGGCAAAAGTAGGCCGTTCCTGTCAGAGAATATGCAGTAGAGCGATGTTGGCATAATGGAAAGGTAAGATGCTTAACTGAACTACAGGTGCTAGGTGAGGTGTGGTAACGGTCACCGATTTGTAAGATGAGAAAAGTAGGTGGTGAGCGGTTGGGAATGCTCAAGTTTTCGAAGGCGTCGAACGACACTGCAGCCTTAATGGTATGATAAAGTGTATACTACAATGGAAAAACGAACGCTCCCTGAAAACCTGCGAGGCTATATGTACAGTTTGTATACGTAACAACCCTGTTTTTTCCTGTTGATTTAGATGGTTACCTACAGCTAATTTTTCTCATTATATCCTTGTAAGTCAAGATTTATCTCCGAACTGAGCGGAGTCAGAGGCCGCTT
>NZ_JAFFQD010000050.1 GCF_016918565.1 Desulfogranum marinum | reverse complement strand
CCGAAAACGATGGCCGGAATCGAATGGAATCCCTGGCCGGAATCAATTGGAATGGGTGGCCGGAATGAAATGGAATCACCGGCCGGAATCCCCTGGAATCAGTGGCCGGATTGCTCTGGAATACTCACCTTAATAGATGTACCTGTTTCAGCTTGTTGGGAGGTTGAAACGCGTGCATAACCAGCGACTTTAACGTTATTAGACATATGATATCTGTAAGGTTGTTATGTGAATGATGTTAAACTTAAATTATATAGTAAAATCAGACACAAGCGAAAAGTCAAGGGAAGATAAAATCGGGCTCTGCTGCTATTTTTGGCTTGGAACGATGAAGTGTATACAGATGATGTAAAGAAAGCGTTCTCGCTTGATTCTCGTTGTTCTTGAGCTGGTTTTCAAGAAACAGTGTTCAGCGTGCCTGTTGCCGGTAGGGAGGTAAATTTGGAATAATTTGCGAATATGAAAATATTTTCGTGGATGACTGCAAGCCAACGCTCTGGTTGCGGCTCGTTGGAAAGGAAGAATGCAAAGCTGATGGGTAAAAGTAATCCTTTACATCTACTGAGCAACCTTAATTGGCTGAACTGGCTGCTTTGCTTTTATCTGAATAAATCGAGGCAATTCCATATCCTTCGGCACATGTTTGCCACTCCAGTCGCAAGCCCTGATATAGATTATGGGGGAAGGGTTCAACTCTTGCAAATCTAGCCTTTCGCCGGTGACCAGACAGATTTTTTCGTTTTTCTATTGGCTGTTTGATACCTTTCTATTCTTTCCACTTGTGACTTATCTATTTCGATAGTTACACCCGATTTTGTTTTCAGTGTAATGGTGTGATTTTTCAATTTAACATGATTGCAGCGAACCTCTCCGCCTTCCTTTGTATAGGTTATATAGAAAGTTTTAATTTTCTCATTTTGAGAAGTATCACTTTTATTAGGAAATATTCTAGACTTATGGCTATATGTTTTAGTCGGATGGCTTGGGACATTTATTGTTTTTTTCTCTTTCTTACCTATGTTGTATAAGGTGGATAATTCTTTGTTTATATTATTATTTATTTCTTTTGTTATTCGATTTTTAGATAAATTATTGATGTTGATAGAATGGGTAATGAATGATGCAAAAATTAATGCTCCAACTATGTAGAATATTGGTGTCAAGATAAACACAGATAGTAACTGCCAAACACCATGTCTGGTGTCTCCACGCACAAGTACAACTATAGCCATTATGAGTGCAGCTAAATTTATTACTATAGCTATGGAGCCAGTAAATGGGATGGGTACTAAGCACAGAACCCATACAATTAGCAACAGTATCCAAGTCTTTTTGATGAATTTGTCTTGGGGAGGTTCTTCTTCTTGTTCAAACCATTGAGTATGTTCTGACTGGCCTTTTCGCATTGTTATGTTTTATATTAGCTAGTGTCTGTCCATAAATGGCATTTTTTTCAAAGGCGGTCGCTGTCAGTCGTACCAGCGAACACAATCGATTCATGGGACAAGCAAACTCTTGCTGTCCTTTTTATCTTGTCATATGCAAATTCCTTCAAAAACCGAAATCAAGGCGCACCTATCCAGTTTGTTTAGAGACATACCGCCAAACAACTGGCTGTTAAGCTAGTTGTTGACGCGCTATGGTAAGCAGGTTGGCTGAGACTATCGACGCCCACACATAACTCTTAAATCCCTCATATCCTTTCCAGGTGCAACGAGCCAGGCCAAGGCTTCGCTTCAACCAGGAGATACCGGATTCTATCCCTGCTCTAAAATTTCGTAATCCTTTATAAACATATCTGCTTCGGCACATGTCTTCTTCCTTGAGCCCACGCCCCTTGGAAAAACAGACGTCTTTAACTCCATTATCCTTTGCTTCCTTAAGGTTCGTTTGAGATGTAAAACCGCCGTCAAAAGACGCCTGCAAAGGATAGCGACCGTAAATATCATTCTGCCTGTCAAGCATTGATCCGGTCAACGTAGTGTCCGCAGGATTGCCATCAAGTACTACGCAGTCAAGAATGAGATTAGAAGCGCCGCCGGTAAGACAAATTTTGTGACCGTAATAGGTGTCTCGCCGATCCTTGCGGATAATATCCGTATGCGGCTCAAAGATTGAAACAATCTTTTCCAGGGCCGGAACAGATTCACCAGCAAAAATTCTGCGTTTGGTTTGGCACGCGACCTGACGAACAATAGGCAGATATTCTTGCAACTGTTTGCAAATACCGCTTGCCAAAGCTTGTTCAATTATGGAACTTCCCACATAATTCTGTAAACTGTGCACCCCCTTTTCGGCGTAGCCTATTGTCTTCTCTGTGAGTTCTATAAGTTTTCTATATGGTTTCTGCCTTGCCGCATTATTCTTGGCATTTGTAATTTCCAGATTCCGTCGTTTTGCCGCCCGTCGATGGTTATGGAAGGAAAACATGATCCCTGGCAGCCTTGTTTTCGCGTCATCAAGAAGTCTGGCCAGAACACGAACAGAATCGAAAAGCAATTCAGAGTCATAGGGTGCATGAATATTGGTTTCAACAACGGTGCAGTCTACGCGCACCTTGCGGCCTTTCTCAATACCTGCATCCTGGGCATAGCCGATCAACACCCTGTTGATTTCCTCCCATGTAACTTCGGATATAGCTTTGATTTTTTTTTGCAGCGTTGATTTTTTAAAATGTTTCCCAAATGGGATTCTACAGAAAAGGCCATACGCCCTGGAATCAACCAGGCGAAATTCCAATTCTCTATAACTGCAGCCCTCTATTTGTTTTACGGATGCGGCGCGTATCACCTGCTCTGCAGTCATACCGCAGGCTCCACTTTTAGCATCGCTCTTTTGCGTTAATGAGCCAATATCTTGTAGAACCAGGTCGTATATGATAGTGTTTTCATCAAGTATATCACTGATCTTTTCCAACTCTTTCGCCTTGGGGTGGTCAGGGGCAGCCTCTGCTAAAGGTAGCTGTTGATTGTGAGTTTTTCGCATCTTTTTCGATTTCCGGAAATAGTTAATCAAGTAATTTTAGCGACTTACTAAAAAAACTTTACCAGAAATCGTAAAAAGAGCACCCCTTAAAAGGCGATTTTCTCTTGCTAAATCAAATAAATAGCTTTTCGCGGACAGACACTAGCTAGTTGTTTGATTTTTCTATTTCTGCCACTTTAGGCACTGGTTGGGCATTTCCTGACAGGTTGTATAACTCTTGCAAATCCGATTTTTTCACTTGGTAATAACGTTTAAGAGCTTTGTTGGTAGAGAATCTATCGGGGACAGACCAGAGTGACGTTAGTTTAAGGCATTTTTTAGCACAAAACCGCCTGATATTCATGTTCACCCCCCCTGAGAGTGGAGAAGGACCAATTAACTAGAGAAACTTATTGGTTATGTCTCACCATCCAGAATTTTCACATGGGATTCCGTCGTTATCTCTATCAAGGTAATCATGCCCCCCTTGCCTGAAGTATTCTTCGGCTTCTACACTGGTAAGATCATCACATCGAAGTCTTTTTCCAGCTCTATCAATATCTTTAGCATTATTCTCCTCGCTTGTACTGCTATTGCTACTGCCTTGAGATCCAAAACGATGTTCGTATCGGTGTCTCCTTCTTACCTCATAGGCATCACTACCAACACCTGGAGTAGTGTAAACAATTTCGGGGGGATTCTCCTTAAGTAGTTTTTGATTGATCTTAGCTAAGGACTTCTCGGCCAATTGAGCACCGATTTTTGAAAATTCTGGGTACTTCTCCTGCAATGCTTTGGAAATTTTATAGGCGTCTTCGTATTTCTTTATTCTATAGCATAATTGACCCAGCTCATTCCATATCCATCCGGCATCGGTGAGGCGAATGGCTTGAATATAGTCTGTGATGGCCGCACTATAGCTTCTTTTTTCGACGTATTTTCTGGCACGAAAAACCAGCAATTGCGCCTTGGTAGTTGCATCGTGCGCTTGGTTTATCTGCTGGGTCATATTTTTGATAATTCCATAGGGTTTAACTCCAGCACATAAGGGAGTTGCACAAAATATGGCAAGAATTACAACGGTAACAACGCATTTTGTCATAAGCATCCCGGGTTTGATTGATTCTTACCATTAATTGATGACACTCTGAAAAAACAGGTTTCAGGTCTTTGCTTGACTCTTTTAATCTATACACAATATTTATAATGGAGCTAAAACACGATAAATGTCAAGCTAGAGTGCCAGTATCAAATACTCTTACCCATTTACAGGGCGTTTTCCACATGTTTGCCACCTTTCTCTCAAACGTTGAAATACTGGAAGGGGGTAAGGGGTCGACTCCCGCGTTCTAAAATAAAGGAAAAAAACACTGAAATTGCGGGATAACCGATACAGAGTGAGTGTGTTTCAATTCGGCAAAATGTGCAAAAACGAAAAATCTACTTTTATCGGCAATGTATTTGCCGTCTATGGCGAAAGGGCAAGAGTGGCGATGCCGTTGATACTTCTATATGGAAGCTAGGATGGTAGTCTTGAAAGTCTATGTAACCAAACATTCTGAACGCTGAAGCGAAGAGAGGAAATTGTCGTAAGAAATTTCGTTATCCTTGAAATACTCTCTGTTGAACGGCATTTCATCTCTAAAAAATAGCGATCCCAGGATTTTGTTGACTCAGGCTTTTTGATTTTTTTTTCTAGTAACTATTTTTTGTACCTGATAACGGTGACATTCTCTGTCTCAAAAAATAATTCATCGTCAGGTTACGGCACTAAATAAGAATGATAGGCATATCACATGCAGATCTAGCTACCTGAAGAAATTTAGTTGTACAAGGGACGGTTGTACCTGTTCCGCCAATTTCAGCGACGTTTAACGTCTGCTGCATTTACCCAACTGAGCTATAATTGGTATACGTTGCGGTAGCAGAACGTGACATCGCTTACCCTCTGTTGGTTCTCGCCGGTATTGCCATCTTCATTCCAGAAAACATCTTCCATTCGGCTTGCAGGGAATGTAACAACTTGTCTAGGGTATATGCTCAAGAGAAACAGGAACAAGGTGAACTTGCGGGTTTCCTCAATTGGTTAACAGTGCAAGTGCTAACCTCAAAACCCCTTAATATACTTACCAGTAACACTACGTTATGTAACGTTACCCGAAGTAAAACGACAAAAACACTTGCACTAAACAGCACAGTTTATTTAGCTAATACAATATGATAGGAACAGTTCGGAGAGAGCAATTCGCAGGAAGGACTTCTCTTGGTAGGCTATTTACTCAGCCTTCCGGATAATTACTGGTTATATTTATTTTTTAATTTGGGTATTTGATGATCATTCATTTTACGAAAAAGTTTGAGTTCCTAAACTCTATTCTTGATTCAAAGTCATTTAGGCTGAAATATTGCTGCGAGTACATAGGTGATGAAAAAGGTAAAATAGTGTCAAATGCGGCACATCCAATGATTTCATTTAGCGAATTTAATGACAACGATTTAGAACATAAAACGATTACATACGGTCGTTATGGAATTGCATTAAAAAAAGATTGGGCTAGAAAGCGTGGAATTGGACCAGTATTGTATGTAGAGAAAAACTCCCCAGCGGCAAAAGGGCTTGTTAGCTTGCTGCGAGCTCGGCAAAATCTGGACACATTGCCAGACGAGTTACGCTTGCCAATAATGCAAATGAAGTGTTTTACAAAACACGAAACAGGCTACAACAGTTCGAATAGGGACGAAAACTTTTGCTTCAAAAGTGAAAATGAATGGAGATTTGTCCCAAGTAAAAAGCAGATCGGAAACAGACCAATTTCTGAGAACTATTCGACATACAAAGCAAATGAACAAAAATATAATGAGCTGCTATTACCTCACCCTCTACGTTTTTCTGAAGAGGATATCGAGTACATCTACACAAATACTTTAGCGGAAAAAGAAGAACTGATCTCTACGTTTGGGTTGGACGGAAGAAAGATAAAAATAAGTTCTTGGAAATCATAAATATAACAAACTGTTCAAGAGTGATTCGCAACGCGTGGCATTTTTACTATGCGTTGGCTTCAGTGTTTAAGGTAGTGGTATGCGGAGACATCGGTATTGCGTTGCTCACACCTTAACAGGGCGTTCGGCAGAAAATACATTGTGGGTTCAAGCAGATGAGGGGAGTGTGCAGTTCGATTCTGCAGATTGAATCAGTAATGAATGTTGCTGCAACTTTTAATAATCATTCATCTGGTCAATTGGCTTCTGACAGTTGGCCCCCAAAGGAGGAATGTATGAAAGAGAAACACAACATTCATAACGAAAAGGAAATTAACGTTGGGATAAAGGTAGTAATACGATCGCATTTCATAATCTGTGTTACAGCAATATTCTTACTATTCGGTCAGGGTGGTTTTCCCTCCTCTCCTTGAACTCACAAGTGAAAATGTCAGAACCATTTTACCATTATCGTCCACTTGATCGTGACCTGGATCTATTTATATCGGATTCAATAGGGGTTATCGAGGAACTAAAAAGTGATGGTTACCGGATATCGGACTCAAGTCGTTTTCCTCTATTTCTCAAAGAGTTATCTAACTTCATTAAATGTCGTTCTCAGGTAGAATTTAATTCATTTGACAAGCCTCTACTCGCTGATGGTTTTAGAGATTTCGCGGAACTCAATGCAATAGTTAAATCACAAAAAATACGAAAGGAAAATAGAAAGGAAATTCAAAAGATATTTGGCGGAACGAGAAAGCCGTCAGAAGACAATTTAACTCAAGCAAGAGATTTTCAATTTGAGTTATACTTGGCAGCAATTTTTGACTTATCAGGTTTTTTTGTTGAAATAGCGGAGCCCGACTTCAAATTTGAATATAAAGGTACAATCTATTCAGTTGCAGCAAAACGAATCAGCAGTGAAAGCAAAATACAAACAAGGTTTTCAAAAGCAAAAAAACAAATCAAAAAATGTGGAATCCCAGGTTTTATAGCTTTTTCTATTGATAGAATAGTTTGGGATAACATGAATGATGATTGCTACATTGTAACAAACGACCCTGATTCGCTTTATAAGGCCGGGCAAAGCACGCTTCATCAATTGTTGAAAAGTAAAATAAAAGAGGCCGCATGGAAACACAGAGATCCACTTGTTGTGGGCCATATTGCATCTTTTGCTGTCCCGGCACTTGTTAAAAAACAAGGGGAGATGTTTAGCTTAGGAATTTGTTCAAATCAATTGTTTATCCCCTCATTTGATCTGCGCGTAGGAGGCGAAATGTATACAAATATAACGGAGATTCCTGGGCAAATTAAATGGCCCCCACAGGGTTAACCATTGACAAAAAACAAATTTAGCCGAACCAAGGCATTCACCAGACGACAAGAAGCGCGGCGGCGCTTACGCGGCAAGTTTTGGTGGGCCGCAGGTGATGCAGGTCGTTAACCTTGCCACATCGAAGGGCTCAATTTTATTCCACTCCCTGGTTAATACTATTCCTGTTAAGTTATTATCGCAGTATTCGTGATGCCCTGTCACACCACTCCTCAGCAACTGCAAACTCGGCAACAGTCTCCCCTTGTTAATCGCATAGTAAATCCAATCAAAACCAAGTTCACAAAAACTAAAGTCCATCATCATGGGATTTGAGTTCTGCCGTTAAATGTTCCTTGAACGATGAACTGTATACAGACTGTGTAAAGAAAGCGTTATCGCTCGATTCTCGTTGTTCTTGAGCTGGTTGTCAGCAAATGGTGTTCAAGCTGCTTGTTGCTGATGGCAAGTTAATTTGGAAAAATTGCGAAGGTGAAATTATTTCGTGGATGCCTCCTACCCTTCTGGTAGTGGTTTGCAATAAGGCTGGAGTATGAAAAACAGTGTAACTTAGTGAAAGGTAAAATGATGGGTTAAAACCATGGTAGCTAGCCATAACCTATTCGTTACCTGAACAGTCACAATCTAAAATCTTGGCTCATTGAACAAAGTGATACATTCAAACTGGCAATCTCTACTCAGGAGTTCAGTAAGCTGACCGTCAGTTCAGATTACCTCACCGGTATTCATAGCAAAAAAGGTCAACCACAGTACCCTACGGGATACTGTGGCAAAGTGAAAAATTGTCAAGGTTGGTTAATCCTTTATGCAGCGGACACTAACACCGTTCGCACGGTTGTTAATGCCCATGTAGGTGGGCCCGCTGCTGTTGAAGGATAAGGTGGATACCTTGCTGCCATACACCGTACTGGACCAGTAGAAGCCGTAGTTGCTTTCGTTGGTGATCACACCAGAGGGGTTGCGGGAACCCGCCACAACAAGCTTCAACGGTGATGCGAACGCACCTGCTGAATTTTTAATGCTCCATGATAATTGCTCAGCATTCCATTCTGCTTCATTTGGCAATCTAAACCCTGGTGGGCAAGGATTGTTGATGCCTGAGACACCCTGCCACAGATTGTCATTCTGAGGTATTCTCCAATCATTAGGTGAATCAGGGGCAATAATGAAATCAGCGTGTCCCGGATCATCTGTCGAACTAAGTGTTACCTCAGGAGTTAGCGAACTCGTACGTTTTTCATGCCCATCAGCTAGCCTACCCCATTGGTATAAGTCACCATATGCATCAGTGTCAGTTGGGCTTGTAGCGACTCTGGAAGCACCTAGATTACGATCCATCCAGACTTGTCCTGTTAGAGAAGTTACAGTAGGAATTCCTACTGCTTGATTCCAAACATCAACATCACATTGTCCGTAGTCGTTAAATCCTGCAGCCACCACGATACCATCCGATCTCAGGCCAGCAACATGTTGAGAGCCAGCAGATACAGCAACCAGTTCTGCCCACCCTGCGATCGCAAAATTTAGGTTGTCAATTCCGTCTCCCGCGTAAACAACAGTACCATCCTTCTTTAGCCCTACTGTCTGGGTTAGTCCTGCCGATATGGATATAATATCAGTCCATTCATCTATATTATCGAGCTGACCATAATAATTGCTCCCTACTGCTACAACAGTACCATCTGCCTTTAACCCTACGGTATGATCATGACCCGCTGAGATAGCAACTATATCTGAAAAATGCTCAACACCGGTTCCATTATAAAAATCATCTCCTGCAGCTACCACTGTACCATCTGCTTTTAGGCCTATAGTAGTGTGCCCCCCTGCAGAAACAGCGATGATATCCGTCCAATCCCCGACGTCAAGATGGTTAAAATTTACATTGCTAACATCACCCGCGCTCCCTACTGCTACAACAGTACCATCTGACTTTAATCCTACGGTATGGCGGTATCCCGCCGACACATCAATGATATCAGTCCATTCATCAACGTCAAGCTGACCATATCCGCCATCATACCCTATAGAAACCACAGTGCCATCTGACTTTAACCCTATCGTAAAAAGCCGTCCCGCGGAGATATCAACTATGTCTCTCCACTCACCTACATCAAGCTCGCCTTTAGTATTGTTTCCTACAGCAACAGCAGTACCACTCTCCCTAAGCCCAACGGTATGGTAATATCCTGCACTTATTTGTTTGATACAGTCTTGCCCTTGAGGACCTAGAGGAGTAAGATAAATTGTATTAACTGATATATATGGAGTGTTTACAAATTCTCCCGTTGGTTGATAGTGCGTGTATGTTTCATAACCTTCTATTGAAATATCAATATTAAACCAAGAAAATGGTGAAAATGGGATATTGAGATAAAAGCCATCATAGTAGGTACCAGGAATTTCATCCCCGTGAATGTCTGTTACTTTAAAAGAATCATTCGATGCAAAAATACCGATGCTATCATCTGTGCTATCAACAAGTCCGACAGAAAGCTTTATGAAAGGTATTGCCCTGTTATTATTGCTATATTTAAGCAGCCAGTCTTTTACCGTTTTAAAGCTGTCGTGTGTGCATGAGTCAGATGAAGGACAGTAAGGCTGATACTGACATATAGGATCATTGTCGTTATAATTACCAGTGCAACTAATATAATTATTTATAGTATCATTTGTAACGATAAAAACAGAATTTTCACTAGGTGACGCTATCGATTTAAATGGATCACTACCTTTTGAGTGCACATATCCAAGAACATCTGCTGCTATTGTATTTTGCTCTGGCTCTGGGTTAAAATAACCTGAATGCCCAAGGACTGTTTCCGTTACAATTGATCCTAGATAGAGGTCACCAACTGCCCAATTGCTATTACTAAAGAAAGCATTTTGCCCAGAAAGCAACTCTAAATTGTCCTGATATACAGTTAGATCAGGGTGAAAACGTTGCCCTTCATATGATATTAAGTAATCACCAAAAGGAGTGGTAAAATTATTTTTATATTTTGTTTCACCTTTATCAGAAATCAAACCTATTGCTACCTGAATCGGTATATTTTCTGGAAGTGGGTATAAATCTAATCTGGAAAGTTTTTTTATTATTTCACCTTTTTCTGTTTCAACACCAAGAAAGTTTAAGTCAACTAAGCTATCATGCAAAGTTGATTCACCTGCTTGGTGAACTGAGATATCATTGTTGCTGAAATCAGGCAAACCAAATACTGATAAAAACTCATGATTTTGTCCTACTGGCATTATTAACTGATCACCAGTATCTTCAAAAAACACATCTTCTTTTTTATCAAAGATACCAGAATGGGGAGTCCCTAAGGTTGTTAGTGAAGCCACATATGGAGAAGCATCAAGTGAAGCATTATCAGGGAATATTCCTTGAAGCATTGTTCTTGCAACAAGACCGCCGAATGAATGTGCAACAATATGTACTTTTCTGTTCCCAGTTACTGAGTATATTTTTTCTATTGCATTATAAAGGTCTTCTGCAACATCTTGAAAACGAGAATTACACTTCCACTGAAAATCAAATGGGATAAATTTTAACTCACCGTTAATCTTAATATCAGCTATTAACCTGTGAAAATCTCCCCAATATTTATACCCTCCACCAAATTTATTACCTCTTTGAAATCCATGAATAAACAAAACTGGCTCTATTTCTTGACTTGCTCCTAATTGACTAATAATTTCTTCCGTTCCTGAGCTGTATAGCCTAACACTCTTATCCGAATACGGTTGGTGATTGACTGGTTTCCAACCACCATCATCATATTTAAGAGCTTCATATGCAACACTTGCAGAATCAAAATATTTTCTGGTACTATTTGGCAGCCTGTAACCACCATCTTCTTCCAATGCATACCAAGCCCAATCATTTTCAAGCTTCCATTCTTTTCCAACAAAATTGGGTGAGCTAACAATTTTTCCTGAAAAATGATCTATTTCTCCTGAACAAATATAGCCTGTTTCATCTACCGTACATTCCCATAAAAGATCTTCAACAGCTCCAGATTGCCAATTAACATTTAAAACAGGAAGGACTGAGACAGGAGCTACGAAAGTGTTTAATGGAAATGTTACCTTTATTGGGGTGTTAAAAAAGGTTCCATCGGGTAAAAAGTCTGCAAAAGCGAGCACTTGATTATTGCTTTGCAAGTTTATCAATTTGTCATATTCCTGTTCAGGAAAAAGATTTACTCTGATTATTTCTGGTTTAGTTAGGCTTCCTGATGGAATATCGATAATAATTCCACTATCAGTTTTTATTGTGCCTCCCCCTGGCCCAACTAAGGCGGCCGCTTCAGCCTCTACTTCTTGAACAACACTCAATCGGATCATTCCTCCTGGCTTGCTCTTCAACTGAACTGAAAGACTATTTTCGCCCTCAATCAACTCAATAGGAACCTCAACATAGTCCACATTTTGGTTAAAATTATCTGGAGTAGCGACATTGCCCCCATTCACCGATATGACGGTACTGCTCACCTTTTCGACAGAATCGTCCTCAGCACCATTGTATATCCTAAGAACGGCTGGACCTTCTATTCCAGGAAAAGTTTGATACTCTGTAACTGGTTGCCCTTCACCCCTAGTGAAACTGTCCTCCAGACAAGTGACTTCTACGCCAAGCGTAACACTCACTAGCCCTACCAATAGTATCAAAATAGCCAAACCGATCTTTTTAAACATACTTTCCCCTTTCGTTAGCCTCTAACACCCTGAATATTATTGTTTTCTGCATATTTTTTTCAGCGGCATGAAATAAAAAAAGCCGAATCACCTGAAATATAGGCAACTCGGCTATCTCAAAAAAGACCCGCAGTTTTCCGTCCTTGCCTCGCGACAAGTTTAGCTTTTTTTATATTTTTAAAAATGTCTACCGGTAAGCCTTCTGGCCGTCAAGAGCCACAGCGTGGTACAGGCGGCTGATTTTGTTGAAAAAGTATTGTGTGGCAGTGCTTTCAAGTTGTTTTAGCTATTTCAGAAAAATGAAAAGTCGCAACATTATTTGTCGCGAATAAGAGGACACCGAATACTGAGCTGGCATTTCCATAGCTCCAATTTGCCGTTTCCCAAAAAGAGGAGTTATGTATTGGCAGTGCAATCCACGCTAAACGTTGAACGGTGTACATCGGCAATGAGACAAGCAGTCTCGCTTAATCTACGCGATCCTCAAGCCTATCATTGGCAGTGTCAGGATAGCTGATACAGAGTCAGTGGGTTTCAAATCTGCAAATTTTGCGAAAACGAAAAATTTACTTTTTTATCGGCTATGCATTAGCCTTCTATGGTGAAAGGGTTAGGCTGACAATGCCGTTGATATTTCTATGTGGAAGACAGGATGGTGGTCTCGAAAATCTATGTAATAGAGCATTCTGAATGCTGAAGTGAAGATAGGGAACTGCAATTACGTTTACGTTATCAAGTTGAACTGTTGAAAATAGTAAGCGCTTGATATTAAATGTTTTTTTAAAGAAAGATAACTGGCACGTCTTATGCTTTATACAAAGACAGTATATTAACGCGAAAGGGCGAGTTGCTTGGAAACGAGTAACGAGCAAAGCCAATCCCTAAGTTGTTGAGCAATATGGGCTCGTGGTTGCCGCAAAAAAATGAAAATTTTTGAGGAGGCAATCATGGATCCAACCATTGTAATTAGAATTCTGGAAGAACACGGTATCACTGGTTTAATGCTTTTCGTTTTTGTTTATCTTATTGTTAAAAGCGATTTTACTGTTAGCTACTCTGGTTCGAGGAGCAAAAAGAAGAAACATAAATAAAGCTAGTGGCTAGTTTATAGCACAAACATAGGAAACATGTCGCGATGGCTTTCAACTCTTGCAGTGAAATCAGCCGCTTGTCTCTTTGATGAGCGACTGATTTCGTATCGCACGTGTATTACAATTTGTCTGCTTGTATATAGCCTGTAATTAGTCTCTCGATACTTGAAAATATCGCTCAAAAGCCTTGTTCGTCGAATTCATTGTAGAACGTCTTACCTGCCCGGGTGAATAGTATTTTCTTAGCTTTATTGTTGAACTGTGACGGTACTGCCGCAGAGGTCGACATCCTCAATTGCTAAATTGACACAGGCGCGTTTCCACCGTTTAATAAAATTTTTGTTCGAACTATTGCGCCTGGGCCTTTCCATTAAATTCCTTCTGCCCAATTCAAATCGGCAGTTAAGGTGTATCCTGATAAGGTTAACCTGTGACGGGAAAGAGAGATACTTGACTCTTCCTGTTTATTCTTGCGATATACGTAAGGTCCTGTCGCCACTCCTCGGCAACTGAAAACTCGGCAACACTCTCCCCTTGTTAATCGCATAGTAAATCCAATCAAAACCAAGTTCAAAAAAACTAAAGTCCATCATCGTGGGATTTGAATTCTGCCGTTAAATGTTCCTTGAACGATGAACTGTATACAGACTGTGTAAAGAAAGCGTTATCGCTCGATTCTCGTTGTTCTTGAGCTGGTTTCCAGGGATGGTGTTCAGCGTGCCTGTTGTTGGTGGTAACTGATTTTGGAAAATTTGCGAAAGTAAAAATATTTTCGTGGATGGCTGCACGCAAATACAGGTGCCGACGCGTTGGAAATGACAGTTCTGTGTGAAAAGTATGCCGAATAGTAGTATGGGGTATTATAGTTTCAAGCAGTAATGCTTTAAATGAAGAGCTGTCTTTTTATTCATTTTTAAAGGGGGGTGTCGGTGGAGCTTCACCCCTCCGCAACTATGACAAAGACCCTTTTTTTATTGTAGAGCAGATAAAGGAAATGTTGCTACCCTCTTGGTAGCGGTGCAATTGAAAGTTACAATAAGTTTATCAGTAATATTCGTCTCAAAAGATCTGGTGCTTGGTCTAAGGTTGACTACGCCAACAATATTCTGAAACTGCGGTGCGCCAAATACAACTCTAAGTTTGATACATTTTTTGATGACCACGAGAGAAACGCCAAAGACAAACGAGTTTTACGGGAAAAGAGGCTCCGGGTTGTCAAGTAATTCCATGAACATCGGATGCTCCCGATTGAAAATCGACACTCTCTCCTTAAGCAAATCCTATCCCGGCAACATTAAGATATGTGAAAAGCTCGTTACTGGTGCCGTAACGAGTTGATACCCCCGTGACGCCTCGAGACTAGTAAATCACATTAACGTTTCGATCAATCAATTGTGGGATATAAGTATTTTGAGAATCGTAATTCAGGGGATTATACCTCAAGTATATATAATCTTCAGAGTCAAGGCCGGTGTTATAAACTAGAGGGCTTATGTCTTCTATCTTGTTGTTATCTAGAGTTAAAATTTTTAAATTTACGAGCCTTTCTAGTATTTCAATGTCGGTAATTTCATTGCTTGACAGTGTGAGGTATTCAATTGATACAATCGAGTATAAGCTACTAATATCATCAATATGATTGTTGTCAATTCCAAGAGATTTCAAATCTGTTAATTTTGAAATCGACGATATGTCATATATATTATTGGCCCCTATATAGAGACTAACGAGGCTCGTTAGTCCAGATAACGCACTGGTATCACTGATTGTATTTGAGTGTAAGGATAAGCTTAAAATGTTATGAAGAGAGCTGATTGGAGTAATGTCGCTTATATTGTTATAATTTAAAGACAAAGATTGTATGTCTGTTAAGTGTGACAATGATGATAAATCACTTACAACATTGTCACTTAATGATAAAAACTGCAGTTTAACTAAATCTGACAAAGATTGTAGATCGTTAATATTATTTCCGTCTGCGGAAAGTTTCTGTAAGTTTGTTAAATTTTCTACAGCATTGATATCAGATATGTCATTCTTTGACATATGGAGTGTGTATAATTTATTTAAATTTGATATTGGTGTTATATCCTCAATTAAATTTTCTTCTATATTTAGATAGCTCAAAGAGTTGAAGTTGTTTAGTAGAGGAATTTTGTAAATTTTATTTTTACTAACATCAATGCTTTGTAAGTTAATCAGGTTTTCAATTGATTTTATATCAGATATTTGATTTTCAGAAAAATTGATGCTACCTAGATTTGTTAGCTCAGATATGGCATTTATATCTACTATTTTATTTTCTGAGAAATTAATTATAAACAGATTTTTTAATTCAGAAATGGGGGTTAAGTCAGAAATATTATTCTGAGGCAAGTTTAACGTTCTGATGTTGGTGCAATATT
Source organism: Desulfogranum marinum (assembly GCF_016918565.1). GTDB lineage: Bacteria > Desulfobacterota > Desulfobulbia > Desulfobulbales > Desulfobulbaceae > Desulfogranum > Desulfogranum marinum. The sequence continues at coordinate 15,233 of NZ_JAFFQD010000050.1, read as the reverse complement.
CTATTCCTGATAAATCGGTAATGCCTCTGTTTCTTCCTGAAAGATATTCTGGTAACCGATCAAGATCTTTAAGCGTTATGGGATCAGTGAGGTTATTGACATTTTCCCTAATTAAAGTTTCAAGATTTTGGTCCGGAAAAAAGACTTCAATATTGCTACACCCTTCATCAATTTGCCCATCACAGTCATTATCCTTTCCATCATTACAAACTTCATCCAAGCCTGGTGACATCTCAGGATCTTCATCGTTGCAGTCGATTTCTGTGCCGCATCCAGCTTCTAAATAAAAGTCGTCATAGTCGCTGTCGGTACAAGTGGATGTCTCTTCAAGTGTTGTGAAGTACCACCAGTCAGAACTGCTAGCACCCACATCATTTACAGCGTAAATTGCCCATGTGAAATATTTGCCAGGAGTTAATTCGTTTTCGCCAACTACAATACTTGTATGTTTCGGAAACAAGTTGTATTCATCCCTGTTTCGGTCACATGTATCATAAGTCTCATTTTCATCGTAAGGGTAGGAAAAAATCACTATACAGTATTCTGTGCTGTCATCATTTAATTCGTCTTCCCAGCTGAATGAATTGGCAATAGTTGTATCTAAAGTTGCATTGTTATAGGGTGAAATTAGCATGGGAGCACTTGGCTCTGTTGGGGGATTATCTTGGTCAATAATATTATGATAACCATCGCCATCTGTATCATAATAAGATCTTAATCTTTCAACATATCCAATTCCATTATTCACTAAATCTTCAATTTTATACTTATTGTAATCGTCAAAGGTAAAGTCATAATTTAAAAAATTGAAATAGTCAAATGTGAGGTAATCTCCTACTTTATCTATCAAGTCGTATATTGAGTAATCTCCGTATAGGCCCAAACTTAAAGCCATTGAGGACAAGTCTTTTCCGTGGGAAAAATATAGTAATAAGTAGTCTCTTGCAATAGCAAGTTCAACCAACTGTCTTTTTAAATAAACTGTTTCTCCGAATGTAAATGCATCTATCAGAGTAGTGGTAAATGTTGAAGAAATTTCACCTATAATTGGAGCTGGACTGCTTGTAGCTGCAGACATTATTGTTGCTATCGCTATTTCAACCCATACATCAGAAATATCTTTTAAAACATTGTCTTCTTGAAATAAATCTAAAAGGTAAAAATTTGTTTCTAACTGTAAATCAATTAAGCTTATCAATTGGCTATTAACCGTTTGTGATCCCAGAAAACTATGCATTGATGCCGCAACCATTAAGCTGTTAATAGTGAGTCTTTGAACCTCATTATTGGTTAGAGCTTTTTCAATTCGTGCGGTCCTTAAATCTATTTCATTTTGTAAGTATGGCCTGTGAATATAATAATAGAGTGACATGTCCAACATGTTAGAACAAGAAATGTCTACTCCTTCTGCAAACAAAGCGTCAAGATTTTTTGGAACACCACACGGCTCTGACATTAAATCTGATAAGTTAATGTTTTCTGCTAGTGCAATATCACTAAAATGATCACACATAACTGTTATGATATTTTTTTCATAATCATGATCTGATTTATAAAGATAATTCCAATTAGTTGAATGTTGATCTGTTATAAAAACGTTTATATCAGATTCTGAAATTTCAGTCCCGTCAATATAGCCGTCATTATCACTATCATTATATGGTATTGCAAGCACAACAGGTTTGTTGAATTTTTCTATACCTGGTCTTAACTCAAAGGTTAATATCGAATTGTTTAAGGAAGGCAGGTTATCATTAGTTGATTTTTTTTCTCCGAGGCTAAATAGAACCATTTCAGTTATAGCTTCTTTCTGCACTAAAAGCTTTATGCCGAACAAACTACTACTTAGATCTTCTACCTCAATCATCCCTCCTTCAGGACCTATATATCCAGCAGCTTCAGCGTCAACCTCCTGAACAATTTTTACGTTTATTGCTCCACCTGGCTTAGCCCTTAATTGAACAGTTAACTCATTGTCACCTTCTACCAATTCAACTTCAATCTCAACATAGTCAACATTTTGATTGAAATTATCAGGGGTAGCGACATCGATACCATTCACTGATATTGTTGAGCTGCTCACCTTTTCGACAGAACCGTCTTCGGTGCCATTATATATTCTCAGAAGCGCCTGACCTTCTACACCAGGGAAAGTGCGGTACTCTGTTACTGGTTGCCCATCTCCTCTCGTGAAACTTTCTTCAAAGCAAGTGACTTCTACACCAAGCGAAACGCTCACCAATGCCACCAAAAGTATCAAAATAGACAAACCGATCTTTTTAAACATACCCTCCTCCTTCTCTAACCCCTAACACCCTGAATATTATTGTTTTCTGCATATTTTTTTCAGCGGCATGAAATAAAAAAAGCCGAATCACCTGAAATATAGGCAACTCGGCTATCTTAAAAAGACCCGTGGTATTCCGTCCTTGCCTCGCGACAAGTTTGGCTTTTTTTATATTATGAAAATGTCTACCGATAACCAAGATGACTGTCAAGGGACACAAAGTAGCATAAATGGTTGATTTTCTAAAAATTCATTGCGTGGCAAGACTTTCAAGCTGTTTTATCTTTTTCAAAAAAAATGAAAACCTGCAGCAATCTTTGTCGCGGATAAGAAAATACCGAATACTGAGCTGGCATTTCCATAGCTCCAATTTGCCGTTTCCCAAAAAGAGGAGTTATGTATTGGCAGTGCAATCCACGCTAAACGTTGAACGGTGTACATCGGCAATGAGACAAGCAGTCTCGCTTAATCTACGCGATCCTCAAGCATGTATCTGCTGGTTTCAGGACAATGTTGCCGTCCAAATCGGTAAAATTATACAAAAACGAAAATTTTCTGATCAGTTTGGCTGGTCTATCACCGGGCTCAAATCAATCCGAATATCAAAAAATGATATCCGGCCTCTGTCGCTATTTCGGGCTGGGGATGATAAAGTGTATACACCTGCGACAAGGAAAGGCTTCTCGCTCAATCTGCTAACTCCTCAAGCAGGTATCCGTTTGTTTAAAGGCTCACGTGGCTGTCTAAATCGGCAAAATGTGCAAAAGTGAAAAAAATACTTTTTTCTTATGCTACTGTATCCGTGACCTACAAGATGCACTGGCCCATACCTTGATGATGGGCATCGAACTGCTGATAGTAAACAGCGGCATTTCTGGTTGGAGAGGTGCAAAAGAATGCACCAATAGCATGAGAAGCCAGAGTCTGTTCTGGGAGTGCGAATGGGTGGCGGTGACAAGGAGTACGTAGAAGTGACGAATTATACCGATTTACAGATTTTTAATTTTACAGTAAATTTATATGGTTGTATTGTATTTAGTGAATTTTTCGTTGCGCAATAGTTTTTCCCTGCAATCAAATCATCTAATGTCAAAAGGTTAGCCATGGCACCATCCATTGAAGAAGTATACTCTATTTTGAGAAAATGGGGCATTGACAACGAACCACACTCATACACTGATTTGTCAGTCGAGTATCAACAACAAACTGGTAAATGGCTTGAACCGCATGGTAGCTGGGACAACACCCTTGGTGTCATCAACAATATCTTAGCTGAAATTAATGCACCAGCGTTATCAGCAGTAGTTATATACAAAGATGGAGATGAGCCTGGTAGAAGTTTTTGGGGTAGTGCCCCCAATGTTCCTGAAAGACCTCAAGATGATCTTGTTCGGTTGGCTGAGTGGAATAGAATATTAAAGGACATTAAACAGTATGATTGGCCAGAATTATTGCCATAGATGAGCTTATAGAAAAGAGGAGCTAAATATTTGCAGTGAATTTCACCCGGAACGATGAACTGTATACACACAGCCTGAACATAACGGCAGACGTTAATCTCGTTAATCCTCTGCCGTTGTTCTAGGTTGAAGAGTTACATGATCCGGATATTTCGGACGTACAAAATGGTAAAATCTGCGAAGAACGAATATTTTTCGTTTTTTTTAACCAGTCTCCGTATTCCCGGTACTCAAATCGGTAAAATGTACAAAAGCGAAAAGGTTTACGGATTTTTAATAGTGAAAAAAAAAAACAGTTAACAAAAAACAGGAGTGCTGTATCATGTACTTGATAGGTTACTGTGATACCAAATAGTACATAATGTACTGTTTTTTTTTGTATTAAAAAAAATAGAGAAAAAAAAACACACCCACAACATCAATAATGTAACAACACCCAAATTCATCCAATCAACCAATTCCACCAATTTCAACACTACACCACATCCAACACACCTCCACTCTACTGACTATAATCCCCCCCTTATACTTCAACTCCCTTCCTTCCATAACTACCCAAACTTTTTCTGCTAAATCATACACTTAAAGTGTAGTTTTTTTGGAGAATTCGTTTTTCATTTTTTATCAATTTTACAGGTGTATATCCGGTTGTCCGGCGAGTACTTTTTAGTAACTCTTCCATACTGGGACTGCATTACTTCTCTCAACTCATCCTCATCACGTTGCCGAACAACAAAGGAGTCATGGACAGGTAGGCAGGGCTTACCTTGGTCAGTAAAATGCTCGACCACACCATAGGCGATCTGGCTGTCCAGCCTCATCAGACGGAGTCCTTCTTTTGAGAAGAAGTACTTGCCAATAGGAGCATGTACTTTTATGAACTCGGCAGCAAGACTACCAACGGTATAACCTGCGTCAGTGAATGCCGATTTTAGGTCCTTATCATCATCCAGTTGAGTACTAACCGCACTTACAGCACTTTGAAGCTTTTTGGCATTGATTGAAGCAAGTAGTATTTTTTTCATTACCTTACGGGCCACCTTACCTGAGGCAACTGCTTCATAAGGATCATCATCATATTGTTTTCCACGGAGTACGTAGAGTAACCGTGGATGTAATGCTGAGTAGTCCAGTTCTACCGTCTTTTCTCCAGCGATTGTAAGGCAGAGCCTATCTTCCCTGGGTATATTTAAGTACCCGAATGAGCTGGTATGCATCCGACCGTTATATTTGAAAAGTTCTTCATTGAAAACGACGTATAGATCGGTGGTTATAGGGATATCCCTTTTGTCATCACTAATTGCTACTCTGTACTGGCTGTTTACACTGTTGAACTTCCGAAGCCTCTCTTTCAGGGCCTTAGTCTCTTTATTGTCACGGTACTTAATTGGCTTTTTTGGGGGCTTTTTTTTCTTCCAACCCCATGATTGTTGCTTCTTTTTATCATTTTTGTCCTTTGCTGGTACTCGCTTTCCTTTCCGTATTATCAAGTTACCTTTAGGTTTTAATTCTGGGTCGGCCTTAACGATGACCTTTGACAACAGTTCTTTCTGAAACTTCTCCGTCGGGCATATGCAGGTTAGCCAACCACTACCTTTTGTTTCAAAGTTCTTGCCTTTAAGCTGCTCAATCCTCCCAGTTTCGAGCAACCAGTCCACCACGAACACAATGAAGTGTGAAAGAATCTTGTACTTTGTAAAAGCTTGCTTGTTTCTCGAAAACTTCAGCGGTCTATGTATTGATGCCAGAGCAAGGTGTGCTGCCATTATCTGAAATTGTCGCTTCTTATGACTTATCTTTGACGGCTTCTTACCCTCGCTGTATGCAGGCAAGATAAGCTGGTCGCAGAACAGGTCTATTATGGGTACAGTTTCTATGGTTGGCCGAATGTGCTCCTTGAACCTAAAGCAATTGTATCGACAATTATAGACTGATATTTTTGTATAGCCCGTGGCTGCATTGGCTAAAACCCGTTCTATGTATTCTTGTTTCTTTTCCGGTTTCATGATTAATTATATGAAAATGATAAGTGCATGCCATACCGCAGGGTACAAATTGCTGCGGTATGGCTACTTGAATGATTCAATCTTGAAAGTTGTCCATATCCTAAACCACCTCATCCAACGGGTAGTATGGAAGAAGGGGATAAGTTGGAATATCTATCACATAGAGTCCATGTTCATTAATGGACACAGATGGTTGAAAATCGCTATGAATAGGTAGTGTCTTCTCTTCTTCTGGCGAAATAGGTTTATCCTTACGATATCCCTTTATGATAGAGTTGATTGCGTCCTCAAGAACTTTGACGGTGTGCTTACTGTGTAAGACAAACTCGTTCTCACATTTTCCTCCTGTTGCCTCTTTATAGCCCTTGATGAAATCACGATAACTTCCCTCGAGCTTTTTCAATGCGTTTATGAGGCGCTTATTCTCACCATCCAGCCGTTCTTTAACGTCAAGCTCTTTACGTTTTTTAAAGAATGCATCCAGCTCAATGCTGTCAGAGGTAACCGTACCGTTATCGAGAGCGAGCTTCAGCTGTAATACTTCCTTATGTTTAATGTCGTAGATTCCGGCTGCAACTTCCAATTGTTTGCGAAGGTGTTTATCAAAGGATTTCGTCCCAATAAGGTATACCACAGACTTTTTACACTGTGACAATCCAGGATTGTCCAGTGTTGCCTTATAAAGCTTCATCATATTTAAGGCCGCTCTATGAGAGAAAGGGCAATTTTCAGCTACCCACTTCCCAAATTCACCATGCGGTAATTGTTGTTTAACAAATGCCAGAATTTCACCTGTTTTCCTGCAATTCTCAGTGGTTGCATGGTCTAGGATTGTTATCTCCTCAAGCAAGAGTGAAAGGAGTTTTTCTTTTTCACTGGGCGATAATAAATTTTGTCTCCTGCTTCCCCATAGAACTTTCCGTTGGTACTCCAACTCTGCCTGTTGCTTGAGAGTAGGAAGAGTTGCCTTTTGGGCCAAATTAAATGGTAAGATTGTCATGTTATTTCTCCTTGTTATTGTCATTATTGGGTTTGATACTTACGTCATAAAGATCTTCGATTTTCTTGCGACTAATAAACTTGTTCTTTGTGTGCTGTTTCCAAAAAATGCGCCTCGCGTCCTTCTTGTCCTTTGCTACAATGATGGCACTCGCAGATTTTTCAGGCTCCAATCGTTTTTGTCTAAATATCGACACACTCTTGCTTTTTTTACTGAATTTTGACGTTCTCTCATGTGGAAAAAACCTGTAAATACAGTAGTCAACCTGATATAGATTCACTGTCTTCCCTCCTTTTAATTGTGGATTTAATTGGCTCTTTTATGAGAAAAAGATTTGTAATATCAACCTCTCGTCTATCATTATCCTTGCAGGTCTTAGCGAGATGACGCTCTAGCAAGTGACTAATTTCGTACTCATTTTCGCAAACGACAAGATGAGCATCTGTTCGCCACTTATACCTTTGTTTCCATTTCTCGTATTTCGACCTCCTTACCCTGCGGTACTTAAAGGTAACCTCATACAATTTTTGCTTTTCTGCTTCCAGTTGCTCCATTAGTAATCCTCCTTTAAATTTTTCAATGGTCCAAAATATAGGCTTAACTACAGCCTCTCTGACGCTTTAATGATTCCCGTTAGTGTGTTCGTGTTTATAATTAACGAAGTGTGACTCACCCGTGACTTTGGGAATGAAATCCATTCCAGATAGCCATTGAATGGGGTATAGTTGCCAAAGCGAGAAAAAAATTAGATAGGAATTTAGGGAGTTATGAATGATAAGAACAATTGTTTAAATGAAGCAGTCGAGCTTTTAACTCAAGGCACTAGCTGGAAATTGCTTTCAGGGGGAACAGCGAAAGCCCTAGGTAAACTTGAATCTGCACTCAATATATTAACCAGGAACAACATTACTAATCCTCCCTGGCCGCATATAATTAAGTACCGTATAGCTCATCTGCTCATGAGGAACCCACAGTCAGAGGATGACTTGTTACGGGCTGATGAGTTATTGAACGATGCTACAAAGTCAAAGAGCCTAGGTTTATTGCCACGTATCTATCGAGTAGCGGTAATGCATAGACTTGGAAAAACTGGAAAAATGATCAAACCTGTTTTCGAATCACTTCTTGAACAGTTAAATGAAGAAATTAGGCAGTACGAGTCAGATGATAATTACCAAACAGGTACTTCAATCCAGAGCTCGTGGTTTAATATGTTGGAGCTTGCAACATACTTTACTGGCTACCCTTATGATGGGCTTGAAGGGAAGGGACACAAAACAGGCTATGGTGAAGAAATAGCGCCGATTGCGAGCCTGAAGCACCTGATCAGCAACCACCAAAATCTAAAAGAGTTAGGACCTTTTTACGATCTTCAAAGGAAGCTCGGCCAATGGCATCTTTTTGGTTCACCAGAAGGACTGGTAACCACTTCCTATCCCGGAGAGATGGTCTTGGAGGAAATGGAGTACAGGATGAATAATGGTGAGATAAAGCCACCTTGTGTAGCCTTTTGTATTTCTCACGATCGCAGTTTTAACCGTTGGAATTTCAACTTAACAAAAAACAAGAATGGTGATGGCTATTTCTGGATCGATTTAGAAGAAAAGTCTAACCAAATTATATATTTAACTGCTGCAACTTTTTTCAAAGAAAACATAGATAAGAAAGATTTCCTTAACGATATTTTCAGTATAAACACCAAAACAGCCGCTACAAACATCCGTAAACTGAAATCAAGGTGTGGTGAAAGTGTATATGAGTGGATTAATCCTATGGGCAGCAACAGATACCTCGTTAATGAAGAGGTTTTTGTAAATTCTACGACTGGTAAAAAGTTTCTCCCGAAACTAAACCCAAACATTTCCTGTCTTGGAGCCGTTGACCACGATGTCTTACTTAACCCTACCATTTTAGATGATGGGAGATAACAATTTCAGGCACCTGTTCATCACGAGCTTCAATGTATTTTTTTCATTATAGTTTTCGGACATCATAATTTGGAAATTCCTCAATATATGACTCTTTAGCTACTCCACAGGCACTTGATTTCTTTTTGAACATCTTCCGGAAGTATCGCCGCGTAGATTTCCGTTGTCCGTGAACTCTCATGACCCAATTGTCGTTGAACGACCCTGATGTCCCGACATTGTCGGTACAGTTGAACCGCGTAGGAGTGTCGAAGGGAGTGGATATTTTTGGAATTCGAATACAAACCTAGTTGTTTAAGGTACTTCTTGACCATCAGTTGGAATGCCTGGACTTTCATCGGGCCTCTCTGTCCCTGAAAAACGTGACTATCAAGAGAAACACATTCGCCTCTGCTAACCTTCCATTTCAGATATCGTTTGATGTGCTGCTTTGTGGTAACAGGAATTTCGACATAACGACTCTTCCGCCCCTTGCCGCAACGAATGAAGATTCTACTTTGGCCATTCTTTACTTGAAGGTCGCTGCACCTTAAATCTGCGATCTCAGCGACCCGAATACCGGTCGTCGTCAGAATGTCGACAGCTAGCCATTCTCGAACTCCGGTGACGTTGCCTCTAATCAATGCCACCTCTCCTTTTTCACGAACGGTTCGTCTCAAAGCCTGGATTTCAAGCTTAGTAAAATATTTTACTGTCTCGCAAAAATGAACAGTTTGCGTTTTTGACCCATTTTTCTGATTTTGATTTTTAGTGGCTGGACTAAACTGGATGATTTGTGCTGTATTCGTCATTTTGGTTTTCCTGTCGTTGTTTTCTTTGGAGTTTGAGGGTTTGTTTTGCTATTGCTGAAAACCTATTACTGAACGTTGTAGACTGGCGTCGAAACCGAACTCCAAAGAAAAGGAGTTATTATATATTGAGTTTGGGAGCCTCCTTTCATCATGCAACCTCGGACAGAATGCTTGCTACTTGTTTTCCACGACTAAATACAATCATTTGTCCTGGATTAAATTCTTCCCACTCTTCATCGGAAAGCGGGTTGCTAGCAATGATATAGCCGCTTTCATCACTTCCTTTATGGACATTAAGGTCTACCCCTATGTCGCTGTCACGGAAACGGCAGCTTGAGAAAGGGTACTCACGTTTCACATAATGTAGATCCCGTGCGCCTTTTTTATCCCTGTAGGCAAAAAGGTTAAAACCGTCCGAAAAAATGCAGTTGAAAGCACCGTGACGGTTGATATCAAAAAGTATCTCATAAATTTTCTCTAAGTTTTCATCTGAGAAATACTGTAGCCCACCTCTTCTTCTAGGAATGATGTCTTTCTTTTCCATTTCGCCAAGAAGCGTACAGAATGCTTGTTCGGAGTCGGTGTTCCCGATTACTTGATAATTGATGTTCAAGGGAGTGCGGGTTACCAAAGTCCCGTTGTGCGCAAAAATCATCTCTGTTCCGCAATAGTGGCGAAAAAATGGGTGAGTATTTTCATAGGACACCATTCCACGGCTGGCGCGTCGGATATGAAGGATGAAAGTTTCGGATTTCAGAAGATGAGAATGTTGAAGAAATGCAGCCAACTCACTTTCATTGCCAGGCACTGGCTCTTTGAATACGACAGCTCCCTTGCCGTCAGGATGATAACCAATCCCCCATCCATCCGGATTCCAGTCACAGCCCAATAAAAGGGATGGGAAGCTAAATTTGGGCTGGATCGGCTTGTTGAAATTTAAGGCAAGAAGCTCACACATGATTTTTACCCCCTTTGAAATTTTGGCGCAGGAATGCACTGTCACAAATTTCGTGATTTTTATTGTGTTCAGTATTTTGGTTTTGAATGATGAAGTAGAAAGGTACAGTTGAGCCACTTACAACAAGTTGACTTACCTGCTCAACTAGCTAAATTTATTATGATTAACTGAGACAATCAACCTTTATTACGTAATTTCAAAAGGTTGAGTTATATTGTGACGGGATTTAAAATTTTGGGTGGGAGCAAACACATACAACAAACCGAAAATACCATATTTCATGGTTATTACGGTATCCTGAAGGTACTACTTAGAAACCTACACCCCGACTTTTTTTCAATAGAATTATGACACAGGATAGACATGTATTTCAGCTCAGCGAACCCAGCGGTTTCTCCCTTTAAAAAATATGCTGAAGATGAGCATTAAGGAGGGGGTGAAAGGATAGGTTAGAGATAAATTCTTGAGGTTTAAAAAAGCCAGATACACTGACTTTAGAGTATAGGGTATGGGGAAGGTAACCGCCTCAGCTGACAGCTCAATTCTATGTATTCACCTGATATTAATAAACTGGTATGCAGGATACCTTGGCTTGCTCCCACTCGGCAAAAATATTCGTTCGTTTCAGCAAAAAAGTTCACAGGCCACGTTTTCACCTTGGAAGCGTAGCAGTCAATTCTGTTTGCAGAAAATTCCTACAATAAAAATTGGCTCGCCAAAAAAATGCGAACCATGAATAATACTTAATTGACTGCCCCTTTAGAAAAGAGACCTGATAACGTTGCACTTCTGCTGCTATGAATTTTTGGTACAGTGCTCAAAAAGGTTTCAGAGAAAAACAGCCAGTCGGTACCAAGGTGCCACTGTTGTCCTCATTGAAATAAATCCATGCCGTAACTGTACTGGACTGGCTGAAATTATTATCCAGGCAAATTTCAACCTGTTCACGTTGGTACCAATGTGGATGTCCTTCGAGTTGATCCAGCTTGTAAAGGGTTTGGTCGTCGACTTCGTATAGTTCTCCATGGATTTGTGATACTGGTTCACTGACGATCACAAAAGGAATGCCGCTGACATACATGGCGTACTTCTCTCTTGTCTTACCAGTTCCGAGGAATTTACTGTCAGCAAGAAACCTGTGGTTGCTATAACCACGCTTAAGCGTTCCGTATACAAATATATTATGTGATTTCATGATATTATGTTAGTTACAAATTTCTCGAAAAATACAATATTCTTGCTTCTAAGATGGGTGCAGAGTTACTCTACATTCACATACTCCATTATCAAAGCCAACACATCGTTATAGTCCCCACCATTTTCCTTCAACTGCTCGAAATCAGAGTCAAATTCTGACAATTCATGTCTCAGGCCTTCACGTTTCAGCGTTTTTCTGACTATAGCTATAAGGTTGAAGACATTCCCGTTTTCTCCAATGAGCTTGCATGTAGGTTTCATGGCAAATCCTCATAAATTTTTATTTTCGGTATTCCTGAAGCAGGTACCGGTTGCCAAAATTCTTCAAGCTCACAGTCGATTTCGATGCCGTTAACGTTGATGGATTTCAGCTCACTGAAAGAAATATAGCCCCATTCAGCATTCTCCATGTCACCGTTCAAAATGGCATAACCATAGAACAAATCCTCACCGTCATATTCGGCAATATACCAGTCGCATGCATATAGGAAGAAATGCAAATAGATGAGTTTGTCTTTGGTTGGGATTGATTCGGTTTCGTAAAGGCGGGGTATACTGGCCAGGCGTGGTTTGCTGGGTTCGTTCCACATTGTGCACCTCATGTTGTTGAATAAATGAGGTTTTCAACGATAACATCCAATCGAGTGGAATTAAACCTGGAACAATTTTCTGTTGTTGCAACAGCGTAGATTGAGCGAAGATGCTTTATCTATTATAGGCGTATACCTTTTATCGGGCTTGGATGAAATAACGGCTGATCGCGATTTTTAACTGAAAATGGCAAACTTTTCGATTTTGTAAATTTTTCGAATTAAATGCGAATAAGCATTAGTCACTATACAAAGTATTCTTATGCTATTTAGGAATTTACTTGCTACTTAGCCACGGCAGCAGTAGAAGTTTAACTTGCTGAAATAATAAGATAAGATAGTGTGCCACAATGTGCTTTTAGTCGTTTGTTGTCCATTGCGACGCATATCTATAAAAAGTTAAATGCTAGCAGTCGTTACAGGCCGTTCATGTACAAACTTCAAGAAGGGGCTACCTAATGTGGCAGTGTCCACATTTAGTGGAAAGATGTTGACTATTACAAACAAATCTGACCCCGTTTTTGATATCCTGTTAACTTGATAGCTACTTGAAAAAAAGAATATTTACGAAAATGGTTGAAATTAACGACATAGTTAAATCTGTGCCAAAAGAATCTTGGTCTCAATTAACCAAAACAGCATGTGAAAGTTTTGAAAAAATTATTTTCCCGATTACTGCAACGACAGAAGGAATTGGGAGGTTAATCCAGATTAGATTTGAAAGGTTGCAAGACGCACAAAAGATAATTGCTGCTAAATGCCTCGAAGAAACAAAAGAAAAAGTTTCGAAGTCAAAAATTTACAAAGGGCATTCAATTAAACCAGTTGTCGTCTATGAAGCGCTTGAAAATACAGATCAACAAACTGATGATACAATAAGATCTCTTTGGGCGAATTTGTTGGCCAAAGAGATCTCAGAAGGCAGCGTACATCCAGAAATAGCCAAAATCTTATCCAAAATCACCTCTCAAGATGCTTTACTCTTGCTTAAAATATCAGAAAATGAATCAGTCTCTGTACCGATTAGAGTTTTAAAAGCTTTTGGGTCAACTTGGACCTTAGGCTTGCTAAACGAAAAAAGGACTTTCAATCATGTCCACCTGGAAAAACTAGGACTGATACAAGAAATAGAAAAAGAATGGTATCTCACGACAACAGGAAAAGAATTCATGCGATGCGTGAGTGATCCCCAGTAACATTTACAAAGTGAAGCATTCAACCTATTGAAAAATATGGATATATCGGTTGTTTCTCAATATGGAATAAGTGCAACTGCGCTTCTAATTTCAATTTCATCATTTGTGTTTGCCATAAGGTCTTGGCATCAAAGCAACCGTCCAATTGTAGTTGCATATATCGAAGAACATTCTATGGGTGTCAATAGTGCTACATTCAATTTAGTTTTATCAAACACAGGAAATCGGCCTGCTGTAAATGTTAGGTTAAATGCCAGGAGTAATGATATTGAGAAAATTTTCGAAGAGAAAATAGATGAAGTTACTAAGAATGGAATATTTAACTGTTTTAAAGAAGATAGTGAATTAGCTTTATTGAAAAATAATACCTCTATAGTTACATCCTTTGGAAGTTTTGAAGGTATTTATCCAAAAAGAGAAGGTATAAAGTACGACTCTTGGTTACCGATTGAAATTACATACAAAGACCTTCGTGCTAAAAGTTACAAAGAGAAAATACCATTAAAAGTAAGAGGCTTAAAAGGTTTTGGTGGTGGTATCTGGTCAGAACCAAAAAAAAATAACTAACGAAACGCTCCAGTGGATTTGCGGAGTTTGCGTTTTTTTGAATTTTAGGATTTTTAATTTTCTGGTGTCATACTAGAACGTTGCTATTAATCAGCAAACCACTGAGCTCCACGTTATGTGCGAGCAGAATCATTAACCACATAAAGGAGTACCCGCTTTGAGTGACACCCCTAAATATAAAGAAAAAAAATTTAAATGCCCTCACTGTCATGTGATTGCACAACAAAGCTGGTTTACTAATCATCAGCTCAGCTCTATTATTTCAGGTATTTATCACCACATATATCTTGATTACAGAGTAAACATTCAAGATTATTCCCAAAAACAAATTGTAAAATTTTTGAATGTTGCCAAAAGTCAATTTCCAAGAGATATTAATACATTTTTACCAGCAAATTTTTCGGTGGCAACATATCAGTCATGTAAGGAGTTTTCACTGTGGGTCGACTCTAAAATTGTCTACCCTCTAAATTCACCCATTTCCCCTCCAAATGAAGACTTGAGTGACGAGATTAAATCAATATACAATGAAGCTTCCATTATATTTCAGGATTCACCCAAAGGCTCAACAGCACTACTGAGATTAGCATTACAAAAACTTTTAAAGCAAATAGGGAAAGATGGCAAAAATATAAACAATGACATTAAGGAATTAGTTACTGAAGGTTTAACTCCTAAAATACAAAAGGCTCTTGATCTAGTTAGAGTGGTTGGGAATAATGCAGTGCACCCAGGGCAAATTGACCTAGATGACAATAGTGAGATAGCATCAACATTATTTAAAATATTAAATTTAATTGCTGATGAATTAATAACAAGACCAAAAGAAATTGATAATCTTTACGAGGATATCATTCCAGATGAGACAAAAAATTATATACTTCAAAGGGATAGCAGCAATAATTGAAATCATTCCACTTGACAGATACAATCATTCACCAATGCTTGAAAGTCACATATGTGAATGAAATCAAATATTAATCATCTCAGACCGACCCGCAAGCCTGCCGCTTTTGGGGCTAGATTTAAGCAAATTGCTTCTTACAAAGTTGGTTGCAAAACCAGTGGGGGCGGCTGACCGTGGTCGTTACGTATACAAACTGTTAAGGTTTCCGAGCTATATACTTAAGGGAATCTCGAATAAATGGTTTATTCCCCAGCGTCTTTAATTATGCGATAAATATGGAAATCAGGGTCAATTCAACATTTAAATTTTCGTGTTTTTGGGGTTGCAGCGAACAACTCAATCGCCC
>NZ_JAFFQD010000004.1 GCF_016918565.1 Desulfogranum marinum | reverse complement strand
GAGATGTTTTACAACAGCAGAAGACGGCATTCGTATCTTGGCTATCGCAGTCCAAATGATTTTGAAAAAATGATGAAGTTGAAAAAAGCAGCCTAAGAAAAGTGTCCACTTTTACTTGACCACGTCACTTCAGCAGTCCTCTTGAAGAGGTGGCCGAGAAGTGGTTAGGCTTTGATCCATACTTACTTTTAGGCTCTAGTACTTCAATAAGGTCAGCAAACTGCTTCCCGCTATATTGTCTGTCATGAGGTTGTAACTCTCCATTACCAAGCAGTTCCATGTGTTGCACGGGGACTCTGTTTATTGTACACCAGTACTCCATAGGGCTGTCAGCAAACATATAGGTCAAGACTGCTACCGACTTAAATGGTTTTAGACGGTTAGCTTTCAGAGTGAAGGAGAAGAACCCCCTCTGGCTATCGTCCTCAATCATATAGACTTCCCTATACAGGGTTTTCTTCAGAATCTCCCTCTCGGACTTACTGATATGGAAGTTGTTCAGCTTGGTATACAATTCAGTCATGATGATTACAGGAACGATCTTGGTAAGCCTACTGTTGACTCGCTCCAGATCGACAATGCCATAAGCCTTCCAGCCGCCTAGCATGGTCTTACTCAGCCCGTTAATAGGTTCAAATACGCAAGTTGTTTCATCAACCACCAAGTGCCAATCTCCTTGCTCTAACAGTTCGAATACATGAGGCTTCAGATAGCTCTCAAAAAGGCTGTGAGATATCAGAATTACTTCTGAGTCTTCTAGGGCTTTCTCAAAGCGAGTTTGCTTGCTTCCTGGTAGCGCGTCATCAAGTGCGACAACACTACTCCTGCTGACCGCTTCTTTAAACCGAGTTATCTCCGACACCCTTGGCAAAACAACAACGAAGCGTTTTGTATCGCTGCTGTTTATCTCTTCGATAGCCCAAGTACTTTTCCCTGTTCCCATTACTGCATCTACAACGGTTATCTCTGCGTCACTCATATAAAACTTACCCTCATCATTGAGTTGACTGGCTCTTGGCAGTGTTATTGATTAGACTTGTTCCGCTTCCTGTAGAGACTCGTCTCTCACCTTCACCTGTGCGTCGATCCACTTATCTAAGTCCGAGTCGAGCCAATAATTAGTCCCGCCAATCTTCACTGGCCGTGGAAAGAGATCGTTCGTTAGCCATGAATGAAGGGTGGTTCTTCCGACTCCAAACATCGCTAAAACGTCTCCGCGTCTAAATACCTTTTCTTTCATTCGCCACCTCGTAAGAGTTATATGGGGCGTAGTGCGTATTGGTTACCAACACGACTAGCGCTAAATTGGTTAGATCAGTCCATACCTGTGCAGTAATTGTGAGTCAAATCTGAACAGAACTGGCTATAAGGAAGGAATAGGTATGATGGTGACAGGGGATAAGTCTATGATATGAAGGGATTATTTCGGATGGAACAGAAGGAAAAAAGCACGAGATAGGTACAACGATATGGAGAGTAACTTGAATCTGAGGTTAGTTTTGAGCCTTAATTAGCTGATGTAGCATTGTTTATTTGCATTTTCGGTTGGCTTGGGGGGAGGTCGGGAGATGATGAGAAAAATGTCTTGATTGGATACGGTGACGACTGCAGGTTTGGGAAGGGGGGGGAAGAATTGAGGGGTCGTGCTGAGAAAAAAAGGTGTAGATGAATGTTTAGGGTTGACCCAAACTGTTTACTCATGCTACATATGTGTCTGACCTTACAGGGAAAACGGGGCGTATGATTCGGCTTCGGAGGCCGACACTCTATCCAGCTGAGCTACCCGCCCAAAGATGATGCAACAGTGTGCTACAGAAGAAAATGATAGTTGAACTGCACACAATTCAAAGTGAAGTTTATATACACTGGTTGCAATCGCATGTAAACGAAAGAATGTGCAAGTGCCGGTACTTCTTTACAGGCGTTGCTTACTACTGGTGTATGGAAAACAGTATTACATTTTTACCTTGGTGATGATTATTTGTGCAGGTGAGTCATGTACTCGTCCCACTCGACCGGGAGAAGAGATTTTTTCTTATTATTACACTCCTTGCAACATGGAACCAGGTTGTCTTTGGTGCTTCTACCCCCTCTACCAAGTGGAATTACATGGTCCATGGTCAGGTTTTTAAAGCCAACTTTTTCTCCACAATAGTAGCAGGTTTCAGTGGATGTTTTTTGCTGCCACCAACGGGTACTGCGCAGCTGTTTGGCTTTTTTTCGTTCTGCTTTGATAATGGAATCGTCGATCCCACCTAAGCTGTAATAATCTACCATTATATATTTTTGTTTATAAAGTATTCTTTCCCAGAAGCAATTCTCTTGTCTTGCCGACCAGGTACAAGGAACCGGCGATTAAAATAAGATCTTCGGGGGTAGTGTGCGCTGCAGCATATCCGAGTGCGTTGTCTACTTCGGTTTTGCAGCGTACTTTTGAATGATAATGCTTAGGGACCCGTTCTTCAAGCTGTTCTGCGGTTGCAGACCGGGTTGTTTCTGCCTGGGTTAAGACAATAACAGAAACCTTTTCAAGCAGAGCAAGCCAAGCTGGGCCGAGGTCCTTGTCGGCCATGCTGCCCCAGATAAGTATGATTTTTTTGCCGTTAAACGAATCTTGAAGGGTGTAGTTAAGCGCTTGTATGCCGGCTTCGTTATGGGCGCCATCAAGGAGGAAATGACGTTTATCCTGCCCATCACCACTGACAACAGTTTCCATGCGGCCAGGCCAGCTGGTCTTTTGCAGGGCTTCGGCAATTTTTTCCTCGGCCAGATGAAAACCTTTTTGCTGGAGTAGCTCTGCGGTTGCAAGTGCCAGGCAGGTATTAGTCTGTTGATGTTTACCTTGTAGTGCGCTGTGCAGTCCCTTGAACTGGACACCATTAATACCGGTGTAGGTAAAAACAGTTGGTGTTATTGATTGGCAGGTAAAGTCAACACCCAGGGTATAGAGCGGGCTTTGTTTTTGTAGGCAAGTGGCTTTGATGACTTGTTGGGCAGTATGGTCCTGCACGCCAGATAACACCGGAACAGTATTTTTTATAATCCCTGCCTTTTCTCCAGCAATTTGGGTAAGGGTGTTGCCGAGGTACTCCTGATGATCAAGATCTATGGTGGTGATCACCGAAACCAGCGGAGTTATAACATTGGTTGCATCGAGCCTGCCGCCCAGGCCGGTTTCAATAATCGCTATATCCACCCCTTGCTGCTGAAACCAGAGAAAGGCCAAGGCTGTGGTAAATTCGAAGTAGGTTATGTGTTGCGTGCCCAGTGTATCTCTAATGGTGGTAGCAAGTTCGGCAAAGCTATGGCGATCAATAGGCTCTCCATTGATGCAAAAACGTTCCCGGACACTGGACAAATGAGGGGACGAATAAAAGCCTACCTTATACCCATTTTGGCTGAGGAGACTGAGCAGCGTAGCACCAACTGACCCTTTGCCATTGGTCCCGGCAAGGTGAACAGTAGGAAAGGTAGTATGAGGGCTGCCAAGCTTTCGGAGGAGGTTGCTTACAGCCTCAAGACCGAGTTTGATTTTAAAAAATTGCAGCTTGTTGAGATAGGTGCAGGCTTCAGAATAGTGCATGGGTAACGGCGGGTAAAATAAGCAATCGGCTTTTAGCTGGAAATGAAAGTAAGGTGGAAAATATCGTAACTTTAGTACTGCTTTAGGCGCGTGTGCAATGATCGCGAGCTAATACTGATTAAATGACTAGGATTACTTTGCTTTTTTTAATATTTTTATTATCCGATTATGCAAGTTTCTTTTCAAATGGTGGCCGGGACCACAGTTGTATTGCTGAAGAGTTCCCCTAATCTATAATTTCTAGTTTTGCGTAATCAAGATGTAAAATTTTGGTTCCGTGGCGGTCAAACATGACTTCCACCCTGCGAGGACCAGGTATGTTGACAACCTTGCCATTTCCAAAATAGGAGTGATTGACAACCATGCCTGTGGTAAACGTTTGCCGGGCAGATTGAGTTTTTTTGAGAGGTCGAGGCACATCCCCGGGATCTGGGAGTGCACTGTTTCCGTAGGCTGGGGTGCCTTGGTCTTTTATATACAGGCCTTGAGGTATTTCGCGAATATACGGAGACATGCCTGTGCGACGGAATTGTCTGTCTGGAGTGACAAGCTCACATGGGTAGGTAAGGAAGAGTTGTTTTTTGGCCCTGGTGGCAGCCACATACAACAGTCGTCTTTCTTCCTCGTACTGGCTGCCAGGGGTCGCATTTTGATGGGGAAACCTGCCTTCGGCAAGTCCCATAACAAAAACCACATCCCATTCCAAGCCTTTGGATGAATGGATGGTGGAAATGATCAGCTGGCTTGTATCTTCCTTGTCTGCTGTGTTGGCAACGTTTTCTGGTGGATCAAGCGCAGTATCATCAACAAACGATTGGAGATCGCCATATCCGCCGATAAGAGCACTTATCTGATCCAGTTCTTTCCGCCGTTTCGGGTAGTCATCGTAATAAATTTTTTCAAAAACAGGCAGATAGTACTCTATAACCCGGTCATAGATGGTAGAAGGAGGGAGATCCGGCTGGTCTATCTCTTGTAAGGTTGCCAGCAATGCTTCAAACCCGTTTTTCCAGGTTTTGCCTGGTTTATACTGCGAGAGCGCAGCTGTCGGCGTGTCGGATGTTTTGATAAAATTAATGATTTTTTGAGCAGTCTTGGGACCTACCTTATCAAGCTGGAGCAATATCCGGTTCCAGGACAGACTGTCCCACGGATTAACCAGAATCCTGAAAAATGAAAGGATGTCTTTTATGTGCGCGGATTCGGTCAATCGCATACCGCCGCGTTTTTCAAAGGGCAGGTAGTGACTGGTCAGCTCCATCTCGAGCTTGTAGGAGTGGAATCCGGAACGAAAAAGGACAGCGATTTCATTGACAGGTGTCCCTTCTTCCCGCAATTTGCGTATTGTCTTGACAATATAGCGTGCTTCTGCTGCTTCATTTTTTGCAGAATACACTGTGGGTCTCACACCGCCTTCGATACTGGAGAACAGGGACTTGGTAAATTTTTCTTCGGCGTTGCGGATAACAGCATTGGTCAGTTCAAGAATAGGCTGGGTGGAGCGATAGTTTTCTTCCAGCTTTATGACATCAGTGCCTGGAAATTGTTCCGAAAAACGCATTATGTTATAGAAATCAGCACCGCGAAAGCTATAAATGGACTGAGCATCGTCGCCAACCACCATCACATTGTCATGGCTGGAGGCAAGCAGACGAATAATACGAGCCTGTATAAGGTTTGTATCCTGGTATTCATCAACCAGCACATATTGGAAGCGATTACAGATGGCTTGTTTTGCCTCCGTGGATTCACTGAGCAATCTTTGCCAGTTAACCAGCAGGTCATCATAGTCCATGAGTCCATGATCCTGCTTAAACTGATTATAATGCTGATGGATTGCGTGAAAATCTTCTAGAAATTCTGATAGGTGGACATGACCTTCATAGACCAGATCTTCTATGCTGCGCGATTTATTTATCGAACCGGAAATAAGGTTGATAATCACCCGTTTACTGGGAAATCGTTTTCCTGCTCCGGAAAGTCCCAGGGAAGACTTGAGAAGATTAACGATCCCTTCAGCATCGCCACGGTCAATGATGGTAAAACGCGGCCCAAAGCCAAGGTAGTGCCCATATTGACGGAGCAGGATATTGGCAGTGGCATGGAAGGTGCCGCCTACAATCCGTTGGGAGGCATGATCGGTTAGTTGACCCGCCCTCCATAGCATTTCCTGCGCCGCCTTTCTGGTAAAGGTGAGCAGCAGGATTGACTCGGGTGGTACCCCATGGCTGAGCAGATACGCCATTCGGTGGACCAGGGTTCGCGTCTTGCCGCTGCCTGCACCGGCAATCACAAGTACCGGACCATCATCATGGGTGGCGGCAGCATGCTGGGCAGGATTGAGATCTGTGGTAGCAGTCATTCCGGATGCAGAATCTTGGCTTTGCTCTGTATGTTCAAATAAGTGTTGTTGCATGGGGGCAATACGTACCATAGCAAATCACGAGAAGCAATGGCTGTTGACACTATAATAAAGACAGATTAGATATAATTCGCTTTACACTTCTATCATTTTTTAGATCAGGATGGCTTTTTATTAGCTGTTTTATAGGGTTCGCACATAAGGGATATTTATACGAATTATGGATTTATTTACCGAATATTTTACCGCAGAAAAATTAGCCGAATTATTTCCTCCACAGCGAAGTAATGACTTCTTTGAAGCTCTTTTTGGCGACGCGGAAGAGGGTGCTTTTGATATTCGTCTTGCGTATAATCGTTATGATAGCGCAGACGAGACCTTACACTTTACCCTGGATTTACATGAACGTCCAGGCAAGTGTCTGGCATGCAACCTAACCTATGGTTTACCTGATGTTTTTACCCGGCACCCGATTATTAATCTTACCCGGTTGATAAAGGATATCGATGCCCTAATGGGTGACGATTATATGTGCGAGGAGTGGAAACTTGGCGCCACCCAACAGCAACAGAGTGCTTTGCACTCAATACCGTTGGTGATAGCGGTGAAAAAGGTGGAGTAGGGGAGCTTACTGTGGTGCTCCCCTGGCTGCAGGAGGTGACAGGTTTTTTTTTAACCTGAGTCACTTCCCGGTGGGTGGAAAAGGATCAGTTGACGGCTATTTTTGCTTTACCTTTTGCTTTGGCTTGGTAAAGGATATCGTCTGCGGCTTCAAACCATTGCTCTTTGCTCATCTCACCATCCCACGTAGAAAGCCCGATGCTGACACCCAGCATACCGGCACTGGTTGAGATATTCAATGCTTTGACAGCAGAACAGAGGCGTGTGGCCAGGTATTCGGCTTCACGCAAGTTCGTATCCGGCAGCACAACCAAAAATTCATCGCCACCCATCCTGACTAATAAATCAGAACCACGAATCTCCTGATTCAGCGCTGCAGCAACCTGTTGCAACACTTTATCACCCTCCAGGTGGCCCATTGTATCATTAACAGCCTTGAAATGGTCAAGATCGAGAGCAGCTAATGTCAGTGGGTGCTTATATCGTTTTGCCTGCTCCATAATAGCATCAATCCTTTCTTCAAAGACAAACCTGTTGGGCAGATTGGTAAGTGTATCTCTGCGGGCTTGATAAAATACTTCTTCAAATTCCAGTGCTCTTTTTATAGGTGCATCAACAATGGCAAACGTTTGTTCAAGAAAGGCTGTTTCAGATTGGGTGAATGCAACACCTTTGCGGATCATCACAAAAGTTCCGCTGGTTGCTTCCAGTTGCGAATGCCAGGTGAATGTGAACAGGTCCTCGACGTGTTGCATTTTAGGAGCATGGGCACTCTGCCTGAGAAGATGCTCTGTTATTTTTACGGCGTGGCGTCTTTCAGGACCATGACTTGAACAATACATATGCATTTTTTCATGACTTGGGTTGTAATACCCTATCAGGTCATGATGAATATGCTCCATCATCCATATGGAGTATGTTTCCAGCATTGTCGGTAAGTCCAGTACGCCGGACAAACGTTGATGGAGAATATTTACCTTTTGCAATGCCTCAGACTGTTTCCGATAATGCTCAAGTTCGGAAAGGAGCGTGTCAACGGTTTTAGTCAGCGTTGGGTCTTGCTGGCTTGTTACAACAGCTGCGTTCATGGCCAATGTCCTATTTGGTAAAATTGTATCCGAGTTTCAATGCTTTCACGGTTGCTCTTGCTAAATTGATGCCTATGTTGCACGTAAATTTTATTGTTAAATAACAAGAGTTTATATAAAACAGAACAACGTTAGAAAATCAAACCAGCGGCAAAGTCATAAATATGACAAAGAAAAAGAGCGTTTCTATATATATTAATGACTTATTTTTGACACGCTGAATCAGCAGAAAGAGATATTTTTCAACATATACAGGTGATTCAATGAACATAGGACAAATGTTTCTGGTGGGTTTTCGCGGTAGCGAACTTAAGCCAACAGATTGGATTGTAAAAAGTATACAAGATCGTGATCTTGGCGGTGTTATCCTTTTTGATCGCAATATTTCCGGTGCAATACAAAACTTCGATTCTCCATCAGGATTAACCCGCCTTGTTGACAGCTTGCATTCTTTGGCTGCAACACCACTCTTTATTGCGGTGGACCAGGAAGGCGGAAAAGTGTGCCGGCTAAAGGAAAATAACAATTTCCCACCCATATGCAGTGCCGCGTGTATGGCAAAAGAGGGGCTTGATGCAACCAGACAGCAGGCCGACTTGTTGGCACAGACGCTTCATGCCCATGGGATTAATTTGAACTTTGCACCTGTGGTTGATCTTAACCTGAATCCTAACAATCCTATAATCGGTAAATTTGAGCGCAGTTTTGGCACCAATGTCAGTGAGGTTGTTGCCCATGCCCGGCTTTTTATCGAACAGCACCATAAATACGGAATAGGGTGTTGTATAAAACATTTTCCAGGTCATGGAAGTTCTAAAAATGATTCACATCTCGGTTTTGTAGATATCACAGAAGATTGGCAGGAAATTGAACTGGAGCCATACAGAGAGTTAATCAGCAACGGATACAGTGACGGCGTAATGACCGGACACCTTGTCCATCGTGGTCTTGACCGGCAAGGTAAACCAGCTACCCTCTCGCCATTGATGATCAATAATCTTTTGCGCGAAAATCTGCGTTTTTCAGGCGTCGTATTTAGTGATGACCTGCAGATGACAGCTATCAGTAAACGGTGGTCCTATCGCCAGGCAGTGCAGGAAGCTGTGATGGCAGGTGTTGACATGCTGGTTATCGGCAATAATCTATGTAACCAGGAAAATGCTGTAGAACAAGGGATTGATGCGGTCACTGAATTGTTGAAACAGGGCAGGGTGAGTAAAGAGCGAATAGAGCAATCAATACGAAATATCTGGTATTTAAAACAAAAAATAGGAGGAAAACGTCCGTGGAAGAACAACAACCGACCCACAGTATAGTTATTGGGTACATTATCTGGGTATTTGGTTTTCTTGGTGCGCACCGTTTCTATTATGGTAAGCCAATTTCCGGCACCATTTATTTTTTTACACTGGGCCTTTTTTTCATAGGCTGGTTGGTTGATTTATTCCTGATCCCGAAAATGGAAAGAGAAGCAGATATTCGTTTTCAAGCAGGCCCCATTGACTATACAGTCGCCTGGTTGTTGCTGGTGTTTCTCGGGTTATTCGGCATCCATAGGATGTATATGGGAAAATGGTTTACAGGTATTATCTACCTGCTGACTTTCGGCATCTTCGGACTTGGCTACATTTATGACATGTGGACAATAAATGACCAGATAACCGTGCTTAACCATGAAAAAAGCCAGGGGTCGGGAACAATAGTTTCCCCCAACTGATTATGGGGTATCTTGAATAAGTGAATTTTTGTACAAATTTGAGACATATTTAAAAAATTACCAAAGGCATATAACTACTATTCCGAGGTTAATTTTATAAGTATAATAAAAGGTTGGGCAAAAAGGCAATTATGCAAGATGGCCTATGGTTGTGGACGTGTAAAAACATACCGTTTATCATCGGAAAGATGCGGGGCAAACGCATACTTATCGGTGGTAAACGCTTGTACCCCTTTCCGCGTAGTAACGCGTTGTTTGATCATGTAATCAGCCATAAGACCACGGGCTCGTTTTGCAAACACAGCGATTGTCCGCAACTTGCCCTCTTTTTCTTCCTGAAAGAGGATATCCACCACAGGTATTTTTAGTATTTTTCTGGTTATCACCTTGGAGTATTCGACTGAGGCAAGGTTAAAAAGGATTGGAGAATCGCTGTTTGCCGCACTTGTGTTAATGGCCTCCGCAACTTTGTTACCCCAGAATGTATACAGATTGGGTCCTTTGTCGTTTGCCAGTCTGGTTTTCATCTCCAACCGGTAAGGCTGAATCAAATCCAGGGGGCGCAGACATCCGTATAGTCCGGAGAGAATTCGCATATGTTCCTGGGCAAACTGGAGATCTTCTGCTGAATAACTGTCGCTTGCAATGCCCCGATACACATCACCGGTAAAGGCAAAGATGGCTTGTTTTGCATTGTCTTTGGTAAATGGCTGGCTAAAGGATTGATAACGGTCAACATTCAGCTGTGCTATTTTTTCACTTATTTGCATTAAGTCGCGCAATTCCTCGACTGAATACTCTCTGAGCAAGTCAATCAGTTTCTGGGAGTTATCAAGGAAAACAGGCACAGTGGCAGGCTTTCCTGAAACGGGGGTGTCAAAATCCTGTCCTTTAGACGGTGAGAGAATAAACATTTTTTTGTTTTTTTATGCGTTAACAGAGTGTTAAAATCACTTTCAGCTCGGAGGTAAAGGGTGCGGGGGAGTTTCAAACCCTGTGCTCCGTTACGTTGCAATGAGTAAGAAATAGAGTATACCACTGCGGCCATTGGAGTTGGATAATTTTTATTGCCTTTTGCCGTTGTTTTGCTCGAATAGCTACAGTATAAGGCTGACATGAAGAAAAAAACACTGAATATACCCGTTGAAGGCTGTAAACCGGAAATATCGTATCCGTGTTTATGGCAGTATAAGATTATTGGCACTGATCGTGATTCGATCATTGATGCTGTAATGGATCTACTCCCAACTACCGACCATCTGCTGGCAAACTCTCATACCAGCTCAGGCGGACGTTATGTAAGCATGAACCTTGAACTTGTTGTGCAGTCTGAAGAGCAACGACTGTCTCTTTATGACCAACTTGTTAAAAATCCAGTAATTAAAATTGTTTTATGAATAATACAACCCAAGAGTCGCAAGAAAATCCACAAGTAGACAATAAAGTCGTTCCTGCCATGCGTGAGGCAATCACCATGATACAGATGGTTTTGTTCAAGCAACTTCAAGAAGATATCGATTCCAGGACAACGGATTTGGCAGAAGATGACCAGCGCAAGTTAGCAGGGGCAGTGGTAAATAATTTATTCGGGACTGAACCTGCTGACACAGGGATTACCGATTTTGCGGGCAAAAACAGGGAACGCGTAGAAGAAGAGTTACGCAATATCGGCGAGCGTTTCCCAAAGCTCTGTCCTTTTCTTACCGATGGCCTGCGCATGAAAGCCATCTGTGACAATCAGGAAGGAATTCATTCGATTCCCTCTTTGTTAATGGCAAAAGCACTGGGTATCCTCCAGGAAGATCGAGCCTTGCCCATGCCATCAACTTTTATGCTCTCAGTCAGAACCCTGGCGGCTCAACATGGCCTTGTTAAGCCCCTTCAGGCCGCTCCTCCTCCAGAGTAACAAGGGTGGCTCCCCAAGATCCTCCTGTCTCATCGGCAAGGACAAACTTTTTTACAGTGGGCAATCGTTGCAGTATGGCATGGACACTTCGTCGTAGCGCCCCTGTCCCTTTGCCGTGAATGATGCGGACATGATAAATGCCCTGGGCCTGGCATTCTTTGAGGTAATCAGGAATAAGATATTTAATATCCTTGGGACTAAAAGGGTGCAGGTCTAAGGTACCGTCTATGGGAATTGCAACTGGCTCATCAACTTCATTTTCAGGAGAAAAATCATCGGTTTTCACGAATAATCTCCAATGCAATCGATGCCGCTTTGGCAGAGGCTCCTGGTCCGCCTAATAACGACTTGAGTGCTTGCAACCCCTGATGGACCTGCTGGTGCTCTAACGGGTCTGTTAGTAGCTTGTCGAGTTCCGAGGCAAGTCGCGTTGGTGTTACTTCATCCTGAAGTAGCTCTGGAATAATTTGTTTATCGCTGATGAGATTAACCAGCGAAAAAAAACGAATATTGCGGATAAGGATTTTGCCCAGCAAATAGGTTTTAGGCGCTAGTTTATACGCCACAACGGCTGGCGTACCCAGTATCGCGAGCTCCAGGGTTACGGTTCCGGATGCCGTGAGTGCTGCATCGCAGGCTGCCATCAGATCATACCTGTTTTCAGCTATAACCCGTATGTCCAGCTCATGACCAAACTCACCAAGACCGTTCTCTTCCAGTTGGGCATCTGATATGGTAGAGGCTTGTGGCAATAAAAAAGTGCAGGACTGATCGGTTTGCTGCTCATACAGGACGGCTGCTTGTAAAAAGTCTGCAAGCAGGAATTTAATTTCCTTACTTCGGCTTCCCGGAATAATTCCTATGAGCCTGTTTCCTGGCGGTATATCATATTTTTTGAGAAATTCCGCCCTGGACATGGTTGTAGTAACGGTATCCAGGAGAGGGTGGCCAACAAAGTCCACCTCATATCCATAATTTTTATAAAATTGTTGCTCAAAAGGGAGAATAGTCGCTACCCGGCGCGATAGCCGGCCAATTTTTTTTACACGTCCGGACCGCCAAGCCCATACCTGAGGACTTATATAATAAAAAACAGGAATATCTAATTTTTTGGCCTGGGCAGCCAGCAGCATATTAAAGTCAGGAAAGTCGATAAGAATCAGCAGTGCCGGTTTTTTCTGCCGCATTTCTTCAATAAGGGTTTGTCGCGCTTTAAAAATATCCTTGAGATGACTGAAAACCTCGACTACGCCTACTACTGCAATCTTTGCGGCGTCAAAGAGAATGTCAACGCCGGCAGCTGCCAGTTCTTTCCCACCCATACCACTGAAAGTAATATCAGGCCGCATTGCCTGCAGAGCTTTGACCAGGTTTGCGCCGTGCATGTCGCCGGATGCTTCTCCTGCAATAATCATGATATGTTCTGATGAAGAGGAGCTGGTTCTAGGCATAATAGTCGCGGATTATTTAACAAATAGAAGAAGAGGTAATTCGCACTACAAACAAATGTTGTTTTCCGGGGTAAGCAAATGTTGAACTTGTTCCTGGTTGACTGAAATCTGTTCAACCACCTGCAAGGCAATATCCAACGCTCTACGTCCTTCTATCCCTGAAACCATAGGTTTACTTCTTTGCCTGACATTAGTAACAAAGTCGGTCAATTCCAGTTCCAAGGCATCTTGTTCACGGAATCCATATTTCTTTACATCTGGTAAAGGAAAGGGAGCACTCTCTTCTTTTTTGAGTTGAATAGACATGACTTCCTTTTTACCGAAATCAACAGATAAATATCGCCCCGGCTGAAAAATACGCATGCGGCGCATGTTATCCATGGAGATACGGCTCACCGTGACGTTGGCGGTACAACCATTTTCAAAGATAAGACGCGCATTGGCAATGTCAGTCAACTGGGTCATGACAGGCGTGCCAACGGTATGTATGGTTTTCAGCGGAGAATCTACGATAGAAAGAATGATATCAATATCATGGATCATCAGGTCGAGGACAACGTCTACATCTGTCCCCCTGTCCTTAAACACTGATATTCTATGGGCCTCGATGAACAACGGGTGATTCAGTAGCGGCTGCATAGCAAGCACAGCAGGATTAAATCTTTCCAAATGCCCGACCTGTAAAACAGCCTTTTTTTTACTGGCCAGTTCTATCAGTTCGTCGGCTTGCTCAAGAGTGGTAGTAAAAGGTTTTTCAACCATTACGTCCACTGATTGATTGAGACAGTCCTTGGTGACCTGATGATGAAGACTGGTGGGTACGACGACTGAAACAGCGTCGACAAGAGGCAGCAGTTGTTTGTAATCAATAAATGGCCTGCAACTGCACTCTTCTCCAACTTTATGTGCTTGTTCGCTGTCTGTATCTGCAACGCCGACGAGTTCGACGTTTTTCATGGCAGCATATTTTTGGGCATGGAAGCGACCAAGATACCCAACACCTAATACACCTACTTTAATGGTTTTCACTGTAAAAATTAATTATATTGGAATTAAAAAAGAACGGCTGAAATAACATCAAATACCGAGGTATGCCTTTTGCACATCTTTATTTACCAGGAGTTTGTCAGCCTGATCGTGCATAATGATTTTGCCATTTTCAAGTACATACCCCCTATCTGCAATTTTCAGCGCTAAGTTGGCATTTTGTTCAACCAGGAAAATGGTCGTGTTTTGTTCTTTGTTTATTTTTTCTATAATTTCAAAAATTTGTTTAATGATTAACGGAGCAAGTCCCATGGAGGGTTCATCCAGCAGCAAGAGCTGAGGATGTGCCATTAAAGCCCGGGACATGGCTAGCATCTGTTGTTCTCCACCGGAGAGGTTTCCTCCCGGCTGGTTCCGACGTTGTTTTAAGATAGGAAAAAGGTCGTAGAGATATTCACGGTCATCTTCGATACCTTTTTTATCTTTTCTTAAAAAGGCTCCCATGTCTAGATTTTCCGAAACCGTCAGTTCGGGAAAAATATGTCTTCCTTCAGGAACCTGGCAAATGCCAAGGGTCACTATTTTATCAGGAGATAATTCGTGAATGGGTTTTCCCTTGAAAAGGACCTCGCCGTACCTGGGTGGGGTAATACCGCTTATGGACATCAGGGTAGTGGATTTGCCGGCCCCATTGGCACCGATCAAGCTTATGATCTCACCTTCTTCGATCTTAAGATCAATTTCATGCAGGGCCTGAATATTCCCGTAAAAGGTATCAATTTGACGGAGTTCAAGCATTTTAAATATCCTCTCCAAGATAGGCTTTGATGACGTCAGGATTTTTACCGATTTCTTCCGGGCTACCCTCTGCGATTTTTTTACCGTAATCAACCACAAATATATGGTCGGATATGTTCATGACCAGTTTCATGTCATGTTCGATAAGCAAAATGGCAAGCCCCTCATCACGAATCTTGGTTATTAATTCATCGAGCTCCTGGGTTTCTTGAGGATTCATTCCGGCAGCAGGTTCATCAAGCAGCAAGACGATTGGTTCCGTAGCCAGGGCTCTGGCTATTTCAAGTCGACGCTGCGCACCGTAAGGAAGATTCTTGGCGTACTCATCCGCCATCTTATCAAGATTAATTTTTTTTAGAATCTCAAGGCTCTGTTCCACGATCTCTTTTTCTTCTTTTTTGGTACGTGGGTCTCTGAAAATGGCGCCGAAAATTTTGGACTTGGTTCTGCAATGGCGCCCAATCATGACATTTTCGAGCACTGTCATGTTAGGAAACAGCCTAATATTTTGAAATGTTCTGGCCAGCCCCTGTTCTGTTACTTTGTTGGGCTTAAGTCCATTGAGCTTTTTTGTTTTTTTCCCTGGCGGGTTTAAAAGCAGATCACCTTTGGTGGGTTTATAAATCCCGGTGATACAATTAAAAAAGGTGGTTTTACCGGCACCATTGGGACCAATGAGGGCAACTATTTCACCTGGTTTAATCTGCAAGCTCAGGTGATCAAGTGCACGAATCCCACCAAAATCCATGGTGAGGTTTTTAACATCGAGAATAGGTTCCATACTTAAATTCGAACAGGTTGTTTAATCTTTAAGAGAATAGGTGCGTCGAACAGTGGAAATAATCCCCTGAGGCCTGAAAATCATCATAATGACTAAGATCGCGCCAAACACAAGCATACGGTAATCAGAAAAGGCGCGTAGATATTCAGGTAGGAGGATAAGCACCAGGGCGCCTACGATAACACCTGGAATGGATCCCATCCCGCCGAGCACGACTATGCAGAGAATGATTGCAGATTCTAGAAATGTAAAACTGGCTGGATTAACAAAGGTTGTCTTGGCAGCAAACATAACTCCCGCCATACCTGCCCAGGTGGCTCCAAGTGCAAAGGCGGTCAGCTTGGTTTTCATTTTGTCGATACCCATGGCTTGACAAGCTATTTCGTCTTCACGCAACGCAAACCAAGCTCGCCCGATTCGCGAATCCTGTAATCGGTTAACTACAAAAATAGTAAAGATAACCATGAGAATGGTCAAATAATACATAAAGTTGATCGACATCTCTAACGAGAGATCAATGCCGAACAAGCCAGGGCGTGCAATATTGGAAATTCCACTGGGTCCCTGGGAAAACTCTCCCCAGTTTTCAAGAATAAGCCTGATGATTTCGCCAAAACCAAGCGTGACGATTGCCAGGTAATCCCCGCGCAAGCGCAACACGGGAAAGCCTAATAAAATGCCGAACAATGCTCCAAGAAGGCCGCCTATTGGAAGTACTGTCCAAAAACCGAGTCCGAAATGCATGTTCAATAGGGCGTAGGCGTAGGCACCAACTGCATAAAAAGCAACATACCCAAGATCAAGCAGCCCTGCTACACCGACCACTATATTCAACCCAAGCCCAAGTACAACGTACATGAGGGCGGTAATCATGATATTTACCTGATAGGTCGAAAACAGGGTAGGAAAAGCTAAAGCAAAAAGACAACCAGCAACGGCTATCGGTATGTAAAATTTAGGCTCGGAAAAAAGCTTGGCACTCCAAGCTACCTTGTCTTCTACAATGCCTGTTTTAATTTTTTGTTGCTGTTCTTTTTTCCTGGCAAGATAGAGACGTGAGAGTACATAGAACACAAAAGTGCCGCAAGCGACATACAGCATATTATGCCATCGCCAAACAACACTTTTTTCAATGGGGTTGATTTTGATCACCAGCAAAGGAAAGGTAAGAAAGACAAACCAGAGGGTGACCATTAATCCATTTCTAAAATCCTTAAAAGAGAGCATGGGCCTGAAATTGATAGGGATTTATTGATGTAAAAATGACGATTAAACCTTTTCTACGGTTGCCTTGCCGAGAAGACCGGCTGGTTTAAAAATCAGAATTAATACGAGCAGGCTGAAAGCAAACACGTCTTCATAGTCACTGGAAACGTATCCAGTGGCAAAAGCTTCCGTGAGCCCGAGAATAAAACTTCCCAGAACTGCTCCGGGTATTGAGCCGATTCCACCTAATACAGCTGCGGTAAAGGCTTTAATACCGGCTATGAAACCGATATAAAAATTTATTTGGCCAATATGGGATGCAATAAGAAGTCCGCCAATAGCGGCCAAAGCGGAACCGGTAATAAAGGTAATGGAAATAACATTATCAACATTAATACCGACCAGCATTGCCATTTTTCTATCCTGAGCCGTTGCTCTCATTGCCTTGCCGGTGCGAGTAAACTTGATCATGAAGGTCAAAAGAATCATGACAATTGCTGACACAACAAGAATAGCCAGATCAGAGGAACCGACTATATGGGCATACGGTTCCATAAAATCAAATTCAGGAATTAAGGCAGGGAAGGGTTGGAAATCCGAGGTCTGGGCAAGCAAAACGTAGTTTTGAAGAAAAATTGACATGCCGATAGCTGAAATCAATGGAGAAAGACGAGGTGCACTTCGCAATGGCCTATATGCAAGACGTTCGATGGTATACCCGTATGATGCAGCCCAGATAACAGCAGCCAATGCTGTAAGGACGATCACTGCCAGAAGGGGAAAACCATAAATGGTCAGGACGGTGGAGACAATAAGAGCGGTGAAAGCTCCTATCATATAAATCTCACCATGAGCAAAATTTATAAGCCCAATGATACCATAAACCATTGTATAACCAAGGGCAATTAAAGCATATATAGAGCCCCGTGTCAGACCACTGAAAAAGAGTTCAATAAAATAGTCCATAAGAGAATGCGCAGCAGTAGATGCGGTGTCTGGCTTGGTTGTGGGGTGATAGTTAAAGAAACCTTAACGCAACAATGCCTGGAACTGTTATTACAGTTCCAGGCATGAAAATCAGTGTCGGAAAACTTTACTGAACTGTGACGAATTTGCCGTCTTTAACCTGGTAAACAACAAATCCAATGCCGATAGGCTCACCGGTTTCGTCAAACTTTACTGCCCCAAAAGGTGTGTCGGCAGTTTCAGTGTGCAGCACTTTTGCGATTGCAGCGGAATCAGTCCCTGCTTTAGCAATGGCATTGGTGAGGGCAAGAGCTGCGGTTACGCCATTGTCAAAAAAAGCACCGGGCTCAGCACCTTCGGTGGCCATGAATTTATCACGAAACTTTTTGGTCAATGGGTTCTTGGAAACATCAGCAGGTCCGGAAGCGTAGACGCCCTCTGCATTTTTCCCGGTAACGTTGATAAACGTATCATCTTTTACGCCATCAGGTGCAAGAAACATGGTCTTCATTCTTTTTTTGCGCATCTGGCTGACTATTTTGGAAGCCTCTGGGTGGTAACCGCCATAAATAACAGCGTCAGCTCCACTGCGTCGAATCTTTTGAACAACGGCTGAATAATCTACAGCACCAGGTGTCACGCCTTCAAACAAGACGACTTCAGCTTTGCCGTCTTTTTCGAGAAAACTTTTGACAAACTCAGCCAATCCTTTTCCGTAGTCGCCTTTATCATGAATAACTGCGATTTTACCAACCTTTAAGGTATCCGTAGCGAAATCAACCAATGTCCGAGCCTGAGCATCATCAGAGGCAATAGTACGATAAAAATTGGGGTAATCACCACTTTGGGTAAGATCAGGGTTGGTGGCGGAAGGAGACATAACAATGATGTTAGCATCACGGTATATCGGCAGCGCAGCCTTGGTGGCTCCAGAACAGATATGACCGATAACCACGTTTACATTTTCGGAAACCAACTTGGTGGCGGTGTTGGTAGCTACTTCAGGCTTACAGACGTCATCTTCAGCTAAAACCTCAACTTTCACACCATTGATGCCTCCTTGCTCATTAAGATCTTGAGCAACAAGCAGGGCTGCCTTCATGGTTGGGATCCCGTAAGATGCCAAGTCTCCACTGTGAGCGCCGGCAACACCAATTTTGATGGTCTCTGCTGCAGATGCATTTGAAGCGATGCCTGCTGCCAGGGCAAATGCTGCAAGAATGGATAGCATTCGTTTTGAAAAAATCACGTGATGTCCCTCCTTAATGTATTTTTTAAAAAATTCTAGAAACAATAACGCTCACTCATACCCCATTCAAAAAGAAAATTACACTAAAAATGACTTGAACGAGTAAATGAAATTGCCGGCAAGAACAATAATGCTATTCACACATTGTAGGGCTTGAAGGTTTGTGTATTTATTTTTTAATTAAACTTAACCTTTTATACAGGGCAGGATAAGCGCAAAAAGCTTGTAGCGAGTTGTATAATAAGGTTTTATTGTGGCCCTTTATCACCTTTTCAATTCGTTTTTTTTTTGATTATTTTTTGCTATGAATTCAAAACAATTTTATTTCTCTTTAGGGCGGCCGTTTTCACCTTTGTACAGCTTGGCCATGCATTTCAGGGCGTTATTGTACAAAAAAAACTATTTCAAAACCCATCGCGTCTCCGTACCAGTCATCAGTGTTGGTAATTTGACATTAGGTGGAACCGGCAAAACACCCGTCGTGCAATATCTCGCCAGATTGTTGCAGCAAAATGGATATAAACCTGCAGTTATTTCAAGGGGATATGGAGGAACATCACGTAAACCGGTTAATATAGTTTCAAACGGGTTTGAACTTCTCCTTGATGCAAAGGAAGCAGGTGACGAGTCTTGTTTTCTAGCTGATACCCTTCCTGGAATTCCCATTCTAACCGGTGTTGTGAGAAAATTACCAGCAGAACAGGCTATAGTTATGGGGGCTAACGTCCTCTTGCTTGATGATGGTTTTCAACATATGCAACTCGCCAGAGACATTAACCTGGTCCTTTTTAAAACAGATGTATTAGCTGGAAATTCACGCGTTTTTCCAGGGGGCGATCTTCGCGAACCTGTTACGGCGCTTAAGAGAGCTACCACATTTGTCATGACGGATGTACATCAGGAAAACCATGATCGCGCTGATCAATTTGCTTCTCTTCTTCACGCGAAATTCCCTGAAATAAAAACAGAATTTGCAAGGTATGAAAAGAAACGCTTAGTTCAACTGGACAGTAACGACACTCTTAGTCCATCTGAACTTACAGATTTGAATCAGGTGCCGACTTATGGTTTTTCTGGAATTGCGCATCCACAAGCCTTTCAACAAACCTTAAAAAAACAACAGCTAAATATCGTCGGCTTCAGTAGCCTTCCCGACCATGTAAAGTATACGGATCAACGCGTGGCAACCCTTCTTCATAAAGCTGATAAAGTTGGCGCCGAAGCACTGTTGACAACGGAAAAGGACCTTGTAAAATTTAAAGAGAAAACATTGCCTTTGCCACTGTATGCTCTGAGAATGGAGACAAAATTTGATCCAACTTTCGACCAATATATTTTGAAGGAGATACAGCGGTAACATATTGTTTTCGTTTCATCTCCATTAGATGTGTCGAAATTTCAACATTTGTAGATTATTTACTGATGTGTGTTTTATTTGACACAGGTGTCCATGTGGCCGCATTCTGGCAAACAATTAAAATTACCCGCCTAATTATTTGATATTTAGACCTTTTTAAAGTGCTATCTATTTTAAAAGAAATGATGTCTGTTTTTGGCTCACTTGTTGCATAAGTTGAAACCATACATACAGGCAATTTACTTTTTTAATATATATAGGACTAAATATGGCATCACTTATTGAGCCTCATCAATACACTTTAAAACGATCCGTAAGTTGTTGCGGGGTAGGGTTGCATACCGGTCGAACCGTCAATTTGACAATACGACCAGCCGCAGCCAACAGCGGTATTCGTTTTTTGCGATCAGACCTTCTTGGTACACCTGAAATAGCAGCGCGGGCTGAAAATGTTGTTGACACGAACTTGGCAACAACTATTGGCCAGGGAGCAAACCGCATCTCTACAACAGAGCATTTGATGGCAGCGCTTCGCGGTTCTGGTATTGATAATGCCGAAGTCGATATTGATTCACATGAAGTGCCCATTATGGATGGTAGCGCCAAGCCTTTTATCCATTTGCTTAAGCGAGGTGGGAAAGCAAAACAAAGGGCATTGCGTAAGATTCTGCGTATTACAAAACCTCTGCGATACTCTGATGGAGAAAAATCCATTCAAATAGTTCCTTACGATGGTTTCAAGATTACTGGTCGCATTCACTTTGATAATGAACTCATTAATGAGCAGACCTACAGTCTCGACGTAAACCAGGAACGATTCTGCAAAGAAATTGCCTCAGCTCGAACTTTCGGTTTCGTAGAGCAGGTTGAATATCTATGGCAAAATGGCCTTGCTCTTGGTGGCAATCTCGCAAATACTATTGCTATTCATTGGGACCGTCGTTCCATACTCAATGAAGATGGGCTTAGGTTTGACGACGAATTTATTCGTCACAAAGTTCTTGATCTCATCGGCGACCTTGCACTGCTTGGAACGCCTGTTCTTGGACACGTTACAGCTGATCGTTCCGGTCACGGCCTGCACCTTGGACTAATGAAAACCATTGCCGAGAACCCTGACTCCTGGGAATATGTAAAATTTCAGAAAAAAGGTGACGCCCTGCTGCGTCAGGTTGTAAATACCACAAAAACAGCAGGTGATTGCCTAACGCCCTTTTTCATTCCAGGCACAGAGTCCAGAGTTCAACAATCTGTTTGCGCAGCCTGAGAGTATTAAATACTTGATTGCTCGGTATGTAAGTCCACAAATGATGTGGTAATAAATTAAAGACTTCGCTATATTATCCTACTAAACCGCCGGTTTTACCGGCGGTTTTTTTTTACAACACTAACGTAACGGTCCAGCACCACCCCCAGCTGCACGCAGTCAGATAGAAAAAAATAATATTAGTATTGTTTCCTGATGGTTTGCGCACACCTGTAATACGGCTGAACAGTTCACAATAACACCTTTTGAAAGACTGATATGTTGCAACCAAACGAATGTATAGGGTTTATAGGCGGTGGCCAGATGGCAGAGGCGTTAATCCGTGGCCTGCTTGCTGCCAATGTGACCCAAAAAGAACAGCTGGTAGTCATAGATCCAGACCCTGATAGAAAAAAATATTTGCATGATGTTTATGGCATACCAACATGCGATACAGCAGAGGAGTTGTGCGCGCAATGCACGGTCCTCATTCTTGCAGTAAAGCCCCAGGTCTGCCACCAGGTACTCGACCAATATGTAATGTTTTTGACTTCTAATCACCTGCTTATTTCGATTCTTGCAGGAGTCACCATTGGAGAACTCGAATCTATATTACCTGACAACTCCCGTATTGTCCGGGTAATGCCTAACACTCCTGCTCTTGTTTTGGCCGGTGCTTCCGCCATAAGTTTGAATACAAACGCAACCGAAGCAGATCGCACACTCTCGCTTTCTATTTTTTCTGCCATTGGTCTTTGTATAGAAGTCCAGGAAACTCAACTTGATGCCGTAACAGGTCTCAGCGGCAGCGGGCCTGGCTATCTTTTCACCATTATTGACGGTCTTGTTGATGGCGGGGTACTGGCCGGCCTGCCACGAAACACAGCAGAACAGCTAGTCTTGCAGACTATATATGGTACTGCCAAACTTGCCATGGAAAGCGATAAAAACGCAGCCGCTCTGAAAGCCCAGGTCACATCTCCAGGCGGCACAACAATTAAAGGTATTCAACTGTTGGAACAACGTGGAATACGCTCTGCGCTGATGGATGCGGTTTTGGCTGCCGCCAACCGATCAAAGGAGTTGGGCGCGTGAGGATGAAAGCTGTTGGGATTGTCACACGGCTGGACAGTCCGGATGTTGAAAAAATCGGGAAGCAACTGGTTACCTGGTTTAAAGATCGAGGGATTGACGCCAGCTTAAACCAACCACTCACCCCCGGCCTGGACATGCTGGTTGTGCTTGGTGGAGACGGTACGCTTCTTCATGTGGCAAAACAGGCCAGCAATTCAGACATCCCCATACTAGGCGTTAATCTAGGCAATCTTGGCTTTCTTACTGAAGTTTCAGCCGACGAAATGTACTATTCGTTGGAGACAGTACTTGCAGGCGATTATAGGGTAGAAGAAAGAATTATGCTCGCAGCGGCGGTCATCCATGGTAAAGACGGTGCCAAAAGCGCTCCTGTGTACGCCCTCAATGAAGTGGTTATCGTTAAGGACAGCACAGAACATATGGTACGGCTACGCTGTTGGGCTGATAAAGAATATATAGCCACCTACAGGGCAGATGGGCTTATTCTTTCTACTCCAACAGGCTCAACCGCTTACAATCTGTCGGCAGGTGGCCCTATAGCCCATGCCGAACTGGATACTATTCTGGTCACCCCAATATGTCCTTTTATGCTGGAATCCAGACCAGTACTGCTTGCCCCGCAAACGAAAATAACGAGCCAGTTGCTTGCTCCCGCCGGAGATGTCAAGGTTATCATTGATGGGTCTCTACAGTGGAAAATAACCGATGATGATTACCTCCTGGTGCAAAAAGCATCCAAGCCGCTTTTACTTATCAGCTCCCCTTTAAAAAGTTATTTTACCATCTTGAGAAATAAACTGAACTGGGGCGGCTCAAGCATTGATTTACCTTTACCCGAATTAGTTTGCCGACACTGTTAAATCTTTGTAACTGTTCAGCAGGAGCCCTGTTCCCACTATCTGTCCGCCCAGCATTTCGATGTGTCGAAGTCGAGACTTATCTGCTAAATCGGTCAGCTTGTGAACATTCAGAGCACTGCTAAATAATTACATTTTCAGCACAGTATAGTTGCTGGGCTGCGTTATTTTTTCTTTCGTTTAATTTTATACTTTTTCATTTTATATTGAAGCAGGCTTTTGGTAATGCCCAATTGTTCTGCAGCTCTTGCCTGCACATTGGCAGCATCTTCAAGGGCCTGGCGAACCAACTTCTCCTCAATCCCATTAAGTATCTCTGCAAGGCTGAGGTTCTCAGGGATAAACTGGCTGAGCTCCAAGCCCGTACTCCATTCCTGCGCATCATGGAGCTGAGAAGAGTCCGGCTGCACATCTTCCGGTTCAATTTTATCACCACTGCACAAAATCGCAGCCCGCTCAATGGTATTCTCCAATTCTCGTACATTTCCTTCCCAGGGAAGTGTAACCAACAAACGAAGAGCATCAGGGGAAATATCTAATTCTTTCCCTAGTGTTTTACTATTTTTTTCTATAAAATGAGTGACAAGGGCCGGTATGTCATCGACTCTTTCACGAAGCGGCACGAGGTGAATGTGAATGACATTCAATCGGTAATAAAGGTCCTCGCGAAAGCTCCCTT
Source organism: Desulfogranum marinum (assembly GCF_016918565.1). Lineage (GTDB taxonomy): Bacteria > Desulfobacterota > Desulfobulbia > Desulfobulbales > Desulfobulbaceae > Desulfogranum > Desulfogranum marinum. The sequence continues at coordinate 138,614 of NZ_JAFFQD010000004.1, read as the reverse complement.
TTTCAATCTCATCTTTAAGGTCTTTGTTGGTTGCCGCTAGGATCCGGACGTCCACATTCTGGGTTGAACTACCGCCCACCCGCTCAAAGGTCTTTTCCTGCAAAACACGCAGTAATTTCGCCTGTAACTGGGGTGGCATTTCACCTATTTCATCCAAAAAAAGTGTCCCTTTGTCGGCCAGTTCAAAACGCCCTTTACGCATGCTGACTGCATCGGTAAAAGCGCCTTTTTCATGGCCGAAAAGTTCACTTTCCAAAAGATGCTCTGATAAGGCGGCACAGTTGACCGAAATAAAAGGAGCATTTTTACGTGGCGACAAGTTGTGTATGGCACGTGCAACGAGTTCTTTTCCAGTGCCGGACTCACCGGTAATAAGCACGGAAGATGGAGCGGGAGCAACTTTTTCAATGAGCTGATACACGGCACGCATGGAAGGATTTTTCCCTATCATTCCGCCAAAACCGGAACGTGGGGTAGCTTCGTCGCGCAACCTTCGAATTTCACGAATAAGGTTATAGTGTTCAATGGCTTTGCCGACGCCGGCAAGCAACTGCTCATTGGAAAAAGGTTTGGCTAGGTAGGTAAAAGCACCCAGTCGCATGGCTTCAACAGCCATTTCAACCTCCGCAAAGGCTGTAAGAAGGATAACAGGGAGTTCGCGGTTATATTCTTTGATTTTAGCAAGGAACTCAATACCATCCATTCCCGGCATTTTCATATCAGAAATAACGAGATCAAGATCGGCTTCATGTACGATAGGCAAACCTGTTAAACCACTGTCTGCGGTAAAAACTTCATATCCCTCATCACGAAGTAATTCGGACAGGACTATTTGATAATTCGGTTCGTCATCGACTACAAGGATCGTATACATGGCATTATCATTGAAAAATGGATTATAGCTATTTGTATTGGTTAATTTTTTCTACAATGGGTGCAAGCAATTCCACTGGTGGACAAAACGTCCCCCCACTGCAAGCCGGCATGTTAGCAGGACGAGTTGCTCCGTGGTAATCACTGCCCCCGGTGACAAGGAGATTATTTTCGGCAGCGAGTGCAAAAAGCTTTTTTTTCATCTTTTTTGAATGGGACGGATAATAAATTTCAATACCGTCCAATCCATACAAGGCTAGTTCCCGAATAAGGGCGGGCTGACGTTTCATACTGGAATCTATCTGGCCTGGGTGGGCAAGAACTGCGATGCCGCCGGCACGATGGATGGCACTAATTGTTTCAATCGCAGAGTAGCAGAATCGACAATGCCAGGCTTTTTTACCTCTCCCTAAATACGATCGAAAAGCTTCGTCAAAGGAACGGACAATACCTTTTTTTATCAGTATATTAGCAATATGAGGCCTGCCTGCGAGTCCAGTGCCAGACATTTGCTGTAGATCTCTATCGGTTATTTCAAATCCTAGTTCCTGCAATGAGGCAAGAATTTTATGATTACGTTCCGTTCGCCCACCTTGCAGCAGAGCAAGCCACTGCGTAAATGTACTGTTGGTCGGCTCTATACCATATCCAAGAAGATGGATACTCTGTTTATTGTACATGGCACTGATTTCTACGCCGCTTAGAATTGTTAGGTCGTACTCCTCCCCTAACTGCATCATTTCCTCAACACCATCCATAGTGTCATGATCGGTCAGCGCTAATGCTGTAATCCCCTGTTTGATGGCTAGTTCGACAAGCTCTAAAGGGGTGGAACTGCCGTCCGAGTAAATAGAGTGAGTGTGTAAATCGATGCACATTGAAAAAAATGAGTAATGGTGAGCTGGAGCATTTGTGGTTCATTTGGATTTGTTTTCCAGCTTAATCACGCATGTCCTTTTCTGCAACAGGCAAATAAAAACCATTTATAACTATAGGTTGTCATTCTTATCCAAATCATTACATTACAATCATTCAAACAAAAAGGAGAACATTGATGGCTGATAAAAACACAAAAATAGAAGAACATATCATTGTCGATGAGCCGTATTACCTGCAAACAGCCGAGGAGGTAAATGTAGCCATGGCTGCCTATACCATTGGCGCGCCTCTACTTCTCAAAGGACCAACAGGATGCGGAAAAACCCGCTTTATGCAATACCTTGCCTGGAAATTACAACGTCCTCTGATAACGGTGTCCTGTCACGATGACTTATCAACCAGTGACTTGGTAGGCAGGTACCTTATCCGCGGTGGAGAAGCTGTTTGGAATGATGGCCCGCTCACCCTTGCAGTGAGGAAAGGGGCGATTTGCTACCTGGATGAAATAGTAGAAGCGCGAAAAGATACAACCGTCGTTATCCACCCTCTTGCTGATGATAGAAGAGAACTGCCTGTTGAAAAAAAGGGTGAGCTGATTATGGCGCCGCCTGAATTCATGCTTGCAGTTTCTTATAACCCTGGATACCAGAGTGTCTTAAAAGACCTAAAGACATCAACAAGGCAGCGATTTATCGCTCTTTCTTTTGATTACCCATCAATTGAACAAGAAGTTAAAATTGTTCAAAAAGAAGGAAACGTTGACATTGAACTGGCCGGTTCTTTAGTGAAACTTGCCCATATGACACGCGGGCTGAAAGACTCAGGACTTGTCGAAGGTGCAAGTACCCGATTGTTGATTCAGGCTGGTCAGCTTGTGGCTCAAGGTATACCAATCCATTTGGCCTGTCGGGTCGCGATTGTCGAACCGTTGACAGATGACCACGAACTGATGAGCGCCCTGGATGAGATGGTGAGTTCTCTTTGGTGATCAATGCAGATAACAACACTGATCAAACAATTCTTTGCTCTAGTAGAGCCAAGTTTGCCAAATGAATGGGAAGTTGAAGACTCTCTGTTGCCGCTTGCCAATCAGCAAGAGCGCATCCAAAATATTATACTAGCTCAAGTCCCCGTCATTTGGCCTGTCTCCAATGCGCTTTGTTTTACTTTCCTTACACGATTTGAGGAAATACTCCCTCTTGTGGAGAGCGGTTTTTTAGCCGAATGGGTCAAGGAGTTGCTTGATCATTACGAGAAAGGAGGCTTGCAGGCTGCACAGTCATGCATAAGCAGGATACCTTATTTCATTTCTCACCTGCAGGGAAAACGTGGACTCAACTTTGAAGAAGCAAAGGGCAGATTACAACCTTATATTAACGGTTTGGCTGGAAGAGAGATCTTGCTGCTTCCTGCGGAAAATCTTTATACCAACACTTCTGCTATTTTTGTTCCACAAGAATTACGTCTGTGTGCAGATAGAGAACAGTGCTTTTTATTGTACAAGTTCATGGTCTCCTTTCAGTGGGCATCTATAAAACTCAAAACCCTTGCCATCAAAGAATCCAGTGACCTTGCTTTTGCCACTCACCCTTTAGATACTTTTTTTGCGTCTTTTAGGGACAACATTCTGGGAAGCAGACTCTATCATTTTTGTGAAACTATTCGGATTACCCATTTTTTGGATCAGGAATTGCCGGGCCTTATGCGACAGGTCAAAACGCTTTTACCTGCTTTTTTACCTGATTTGAACACCCGAGCCGAGTGTTCCACTGTAACTGAGCTCCTGCAAAACATGTTTTTTGTTCGCCTTGAACACAACGTATCCTCCAAGACAATAGCATTGGTCAAGCAGTGGCTGAGTACCTGTAAAGAAAATACTGCCGACTTTACTGTCAGCAAAAAAGCGGCAAAAGCTATCTACCCACTTTTTAAGGAAGAAACTCTTTACCAACTATTGGGAATGCCTCTTTTTTTTCAAGGTGAATTACGGCTGGATGCCGTCGTTGCTGCAGTCCTAGAGAAAAGGAAACAGGATAAAAAACATTTCCTTGATGCTTTTTCCACGTTGTTGCTACAATTACCAGACACTGTTACCTTTTCGTCGGAAAACGCATCTGATGAACCCCAATCACCGCCTTCGCATTCTGCAGATCAGGCAAGAATCGTCATTGGCAATAAAAATAACGAAAACCAGCCCCATTTATCTGAACCTGTATACATTCAAATAAACAACCAAGAGATTAAACTGACAGATGAACTTGCATCCCTAGCACAGGATATCATAGATGACCTGGGCTATCTGCCCGAACATTACGTTAGCAGTGCTGCTGGTCAGGCAGGTCAGAGTAGGGGTGCTCCAGATCTTTATCCTGCTGCACAAGGTGCAGGTATTATAGCACCTGTGGTCTATGATGAATGGGATTACCGTCGAAAGGGGTTCAGGAAAAATTGGTGTGTAGTGGTTGAAAAACAGATTGAACCTGTACAATCGACTTTTATTGCAGATACACTCAAAAAATATCGTGGCCAGATTGCTCGATTACGATACCAGTTTGAAGTCATGCAGACCAGTGAACATTTTATTCGCCGGCAACGTGATGGAGATGACATTGATTTTGATGCTCTGGTCGAGTCCCTTGCCGATGCCCTTGCAGGCTATCCGCCTTCAGATAGATTGTTTATTCGGCTCCTGCGAGATCAACGAGACATTGCCGTTCTTTTTCTGGTAGATATGTCAAACTCCACAGCAGGATGGGTGGGAAAATCGATAAAAGAAGCATTGGTTCTGTTAAGTGAAGCGATGGAAATGCTTGATGATCGATACGGCATATACGGCTTTTCCGGCATGCGTCGCCTTCGCTGCGAAATATTTCCAATTAAAACCATTGAAGAGCAATATGATACGACCGTCCAACAAAAAATAACAGGTATCGGCCCCAGAGAATACACACGCATGGCACCTGCCATCCGCCATATGAATGCTCTTTTTGCAGATATCGAGGCAAAACTGAAGTTGCTCATCATTTTATCAGATGGTAAACCGGAAGATTATGATGACTATAAAGGGAAATATGCCATTGAAGACACCAGACAAGCTTTATTGGAGGCAAAATCGCAAGGGGTTCACCCATTCTGCATAACAATAGATAGACACGCTCAAACATATATGGCACATATGTACGGACCAGCTAATTATATTTTTGTTAACGATGTTGTGCGGTTGCCTTCATTAGTTCCGGAAATTTACAAAGTATTAACAACATGAAAAAAAATGGCAAACACGACATTTTTTTTGCATCTACGATTTTACCTGCATTACATCTCCTGAAACTGCTTCTTGGTATTGTTGCGGCATTTTACTTGTTATTGTCTACCGTTCATGGCTCTAATGTCTATGCTGCAGAAGAAATAGATGAACAAATCCAACTCTTTAAAGTTCAAGCATATAAATATTATAACGGAATAGGAAAACCTCAGAACTATGCAAAAGCTTTAAACTTGTACAAGGTGGCAGCACAAAGAGGTGACGCTGAAGCACAGTTTGTGGTAGGTGGAATGTTCTTTAAAGGGATGGGAACTGATCCGGACTTAAAGGAAGCCTTTAAATGGCTGCTGAAGGCTGCAAAACAAAATAAGCGTACCCCTGAGTCTATGCAGATAATAGGCAGTATGTACCTTCGCGGAAGCGGTGTTCCGCAAAGCTACAAAGAAGCCAAAAAATGGCTCATCCCTGCAGCGCAGGCTAACAATCTGGCGGCAATTACCGATCTTGCTTTTATTTATTATCATGGGCTTGATGGTCAAAGTGATCTGTCCAGGGCCCTGGAGCTATACACCCAAGCAGCCTTGCAGGGCGATAGTTTAGCTCAGTCCAATGTGGGTATGATGCATGCGACAGGAACGGGCACAGCAAGAGACCTTGCCCTGGGGTATGCATGGTATTCGATAGCCGCCAGCCAGGGAAACACCACAGCCAGAATTAGCCGAAACAGTCTTATGGCTGACATGAGTTGGGAAGAACTTAACCGCGCCCAGGCCATTTCGGTGAGCTTATATCAGCAAATAGAACGTTTTAATCTACAAACTCAACCAAGGGTGCCTGCAGCCAAAAACAAAACCAACGATTAGGCTGTGCAGCATTTTTTTTCCCAATCTCTCGGATCCAGCGCCCACCTTTCTATGCGAAGAAAAATCCAATTAAGCAATAAACAAGATGATTATTAGTCTTCATCTACTGGCCCGTTATAGTTTGCCTCTGTTGTAAAAAGCTGCAGCAATTCAATCATATTTTCGCAATCATAAATTTTTTTTCGCATACGGGCAGCGCCAGGAATTTCCGCACAATACCGACCCGCGTGATTCTTAATTCTAAAAAGCATTTTTTGATTCGGCAAATACTTATCAGAAAGCTCCATATGTCGCTGTAACTGAACAAGTCTTCCGGAAAGAGTTGCAGGCCGCCCCTGTGGGGAGAAAACCCAAGGATTGCCTAGCGCCCCTCTGCCAACCATGATACCGTCGCATCCGGTTTCCTGTATTCGCCGTACCCCTTGTTCATAAGAAAGTACGTCGCCATTGCCGATAACCGGAATAGAAACAGCCTGTTTAACTTGGCGGATAATGTCCCAATCTGCAAGCCCTCCAAACCCTTGAGACCATGTTCGGGCATGAACGGTGAGTGCTGCTGCACCTGCATTCTCAACCATGTGAGCAAAGCTGACAGCGGTAATACTCTCGTGAGTCCACCCACTACGAAATTTAACGGTCACCGGGAGCGAAGTATTGGCACAGACCGCTTTGATTATGGCTTCAGCAAGTTCAGGGATTTTCATAAGTGCGGAACCGGCACCTTTTTTAATAACTTTTCTTACAGGGCAACCCATGTTGATATCAATTACATCAACGGGATAGGTAGAAACGATAGCAGCTGCTTTACCCATCGCAATTGGATCACTTCCAAATAACTGAATACCAAAAGGTCGTTCTTCACTCACGGTATCCAACAAGACCAGAGTATTCTTCTGACCATATACCAAGCCATGGCAACTGATCATTTCAGAAAAACAAAGAGAAGCACCCATTTCTCGGCACAAAAGGCGAAAGGCAAGATCTGTATAACCTGCTAATGGGGCGAGAAGAAAAGGGTTGGGTAAAACGAGTTTCCCGATTTGAAGGGGTTTAAGCGGTGGGTTCATTTGGTTCAATTAAAATCACAATAAAAAAAGGCGCTTCAGAAACCAACTTCTGAAGCGCCTTGCAGGGAATGATTGCTTCGTTTATTTGGTAACTGTTTCTGTGGGTGGCATGTTTTTTTGTCGCAATCTTTTTAATGTACCGAGATAAATAGACTCAGAGAGATCATCGACAATAGTTTCAAGTGCCTCTGCTTCGATGGTGGCATTGACTGTTTCTGCAGGATAGTCTTCTGTCCAAAGTTGTTCAGGCACTTCCCAGAGTATTTTGCCGGATTTCAGATCTTTGAGTACATAGCGAACACCAAGTCTGACCTTAATATCAGTGGCATTTGATTGACCATCCCACGAGATACTAGGTAAACTTATGGAAACGATTTCACCGGCAAGAACAAGGTCAGCTTTAGTTTGGTCTTTGGTCAAGGTAATGGATTCTGATTTCAAAAACCACCGAGATAAAGTTTGATAGATCTGTGAATCCAAACCAAGCTTGCTGGTCCGGTTTTTCCATGTAGGAGCATAAATAACCTGGCTTGGCCCTTCATAAATATGAGGGAAATAATATGCACTACAACTGCAGAGGCAGAAAGTAATGAACACAATAGCGGCCAGTCCCTGGGTCTTTATTTTCACTGTCTATCTCCTTTCAGTCTATAATAATTATTGTTATTTCGTAACTGTAGTAAATTATAATACAATATTAACAAGTTTCTTTTTAACTACAATAACTTTCTTGGGTGTACTGTCCTGCATGAACTTGAGAACTTTTTCATTGGCAAGCGCAATAGCTTGAATATCATCATCACTAATATCTGAAGCAACCTGAAGTTTGGCACGAACCTTGCCGTTTATTTGGACGACAATGGTGAGTTCTTCCTCTTTAGCGGCTTCAGCATCAAACTCTGGCCATGAAGCCTGGTCAAGGGTTTGAGGGTGATTGGTAGCCTGCCATAATTCTTCACAAAAATGAGGCACCATAGGAAAAAGCAGCACTATAATGGTCTCAAGTGCCTGCTTGAGTACAGTTTGATCAACCTCCTGTTTTCCTCCGAGTACTCCCGTTGTAGTGTTAACTAGCTCCATCACTCCGGAAATCGCAGTATTAAAATGAAAATTCGATTCAATACTTTCCGTAACCCTGCGAATGGTCTGGTGTGTTTTCCGATGCAACTCCCTTGACGCCTCATTGAGTTTGCCGGAAGAAATGGTGCTATCATCGTTAAAAGCGCCCACATTCTGCTGTATCAACCGGTACACTCGATTAAGAAATCGTGAGGAGCCCTCTACACCCTGGGCATTCCATTCAAGGTCTCTCTCCGGAGGTGCTGCAAACAGAGAAAAGAGACGGACAGTATCTGCACCAAATTTTTCAATAAGATCATTGGGATCAACTACATTCCCTTTGGATTTGGACATCTTTGCACCATCTTTAATAACCATCCCCTGCGTTAAAAGGTTGGTAAATGGTTCATCGATGGTAACGTAGCCAAGGTCTCGGAGTACTTTCGTGAAAAAACGAGAATAAAGCAGATGGAGGATGGCGTGTTCAACTCCACCGATGTACTGATCAACCGCCATCCAGTACTTGGCAGCATCAGGGTCAATGGGTCCGTCAAGATAGCCGGGATTTGTGTACCTGATAAAATACCATGATGACTCAACAAAGGTATCCATGGTATCTGTTTCCCTTTGTGCAGCTTTGCCGCACTTGGGACACTTGGTTGTATAAAATGCTTCCTGCTGGTGCAACGGAGTGTGCTCGCCACCTGCTTTGTCAGCGCCGGGCAAAACAACAGGTAAGTCATCTTTAGCAACTGGAACAACTCCGCACTGGTCACAATGAATAACTGGAATCGGTGCTCCCCAGTATCGTTGCCTGGAAATCCCCCAATCTCGAAGACGATAGGTTATGTGCGGCTGACCAAACTGATTATTAACCGCGTGATCAATAATTGCTTTTCTCGCCGCAGATGAATCGAGTCCGGTAAATTCGCCGGAATCAACGAGATGCCCTGGTTGGTCATAAGCAGCTTCAAGGCTGTCACCGGAAAGAGATTCGTTTTCAGGTTGAATGACAACCCTTATGGGCAAGTCATATTTTTGGGCAAATTCAAAATCCCTCTGATCATGGGCAGGTACGGCCATGACGGCACCAGTACCGTATTCCATCAAAACAAAGTTGGCCACGTAAATGGGGATGCGATCACCATTAAAAGGGTTAATACAGTATTTCCCTGTAAAAACACCTTTCTTTTCTGGCTCCTGATCTGCACTTGCCCGTTGTTTTTCAATAAGAGTTGATTCTATAAATTCTTTTACAGCGTCTTGCTGCTGTTCTCCGGAGATGAGTTCTTCGATTAAGGGGTGCTCAACAGCCAAAGACATAAAGGTGACTCCGTAAATCGTGTCTGGCCGCGTAGTAAATATAGAAACAACAGCATCTACTCCATCCACCTGAAAATCGCAGGCAAGACCTGTACTTTTGCCAATCCAGTTACGCTGCATGGTTGCAACTTTATCAGGCCACCCGGTCAGTGAATCAAGGTCTTCTAGGAGTTCATCAGCATACTCGGTAATTTTAAAAAACCACCCATACATTGTTTTAGGCAACACCGGCTGATCGCAGCGCCAGCAAAGTCCATCAATAACTTGTTCCCGTGCAAGGACGGTCTGACAATCATTACACCAGTTAACCGTGGTTTCTTTTCGGTACACCAGACCTTTCTCAAGCATTTCAAGAAACAATTGTTGTTCCCATCGATAATACTTGGGATTGCATGTGGCAAGTTCCCGATCCCAATCGTAACTGAGTCCAAGGGCTTTAAGTTGCTCACGCATGTAATCAATATTTTCGTAAGTCCAGGCAGCAGGGTGCACACCTCTTTTCATGGCAGCATTTTCAGCGGGCAGTCCAAAAGCGTCCCACCCCATGGGATGAATAACGTTATATCCCTGAAGCCTTTTGTACCTGGCGATAACATCGCCTATTGTGTAGTTGCGTACATGCCCCATATGAATACGACCAGAAGGGTAGGGAAACATTTCCAATACATAATATTTTTTCTGGTTACTTTCATGAGTAACCTTGTATGGCGCAAGTTTATCCCATTGCTGTTGCCACCTGCTCTCGATGGCTTGAAAATCATATTTTTCGTTTGTCTGCTGCATAATCAGTTGCCGGTAATGAATTGAATATTCTGGTTACGAAAACCTATATGTTTCCCTATTCGAACCAACTCTTGAAAAGCTATTATGTAAGAGGTGGAGCAAGGGTAGTGTAATTTTCAAATGTAGTAAACTCTCCAAGGAAGGTAAGTTTAATAATTCCGGTTGGGCCATTTCTCTGTTTACCGACTATAACTTCAGCCAAACCTCTGTTGGGATTATCTTCAGCCTTATTATAGATCTCGTCACGGTAGATAAACATGATAACATCAGCATCCTGTTCGATGGCTCCGGATTCACGTAAATCTGAGAGTTGTGGTCTTTTATCGGTACGGCTCTCCAAGCTCCGGTTCAACTGCGAGAGAGCAACCACAGGGACATCAAGTTCTTTGGCCATCCCCTTTAACGACCTTGAAATATCAGATATCTCCTGGGCTCTGTTTTCAATACCACTTTTCCCTTGCATGAGTTGGAGATAATCTACAACTACCATTCCGATATTATCTTCTGATTTTAATCGCCTCGCTTTGGCTCGCATTTCAAGTACGGTGAGCCCTGCGGTATCATCTATATAGATGGGAGCATCGGCTAGCATACCAGTAGCACGGGTCAACTTGGGCCAATCTGTCTCTAGGAGTTTGCCTGTCCTCATTCTTTGCGAGTCAATGCGCCCTAAAGAACACAACATTCGTAAGGCTAGGGACTCCATAGACATTTCAAGACTGAAAACAGCTACAGGTACTTTTTCAATAAGTGCAGCATGCTGAACAATGTTCATTGCCAGGGCTGTTTTACCCATGGAAGGACGAGCAGCAAGAACTATCATGTCAGATGACTGAAATCCTGCAGTCATTTTGTCCAGTTCATCATAGCCGGTGGCAACTCCGGTGATGAGTTCTTGACGGTCATAAAGCTTGGTAATTCTGTCAAAGGCTTTTGGAACAATGTTGGCCATTGGCTGAAATCCCTGTCCTTTCTTGGACTGGGCAATTTCAAAAATAGTCTTTTCAGCTTCGTCTACCAGCGTTTCAATATCATCCTGCGTATCATAGCAACGTGCAGCCACCTCGGAAGTCGTCTGAATGAGTCGCCGTAATACAGATTTTTTTCTGATAATATTGGCGTGATGAACAAGAGTACCGGTAAAGGGGATGATATCGGTTAAAGAAGCTATGTAGCCGGCGCCACCAGCCTTTTCAAGTTTATTTTGATCGTTGAGCAGCCCCGTAACGGTTATAAGATCGTGTGGTTCGCTCTTTTCGAAAAGTGATACCATTGCTGCATAAATAATTTTATGCGCATTTTTATAAAAATCTTCAGGGTCGATAATTTCTGCGACCTGAAGTAATGATTTATCTTGAATGAGAATGGTACCAAGAACAGCCTGTTCAGCTTCAATGTTCTGCGGAGGAAGCATTTTAGGAAGTATGGTGAGGGGCGGAGCTGTTGCTTGTTGCATTTCCATGCCTTGAAACAGATGCTATGGGATAATACGAAGACGTTAGCAACAACTATACTGTCATTGCATATTTATGCACGCCCAAATTACAAGTGCCTTTTCTGCAATCAGAAAAGGCACTGTGGTGACCTATAATATTTATTTTTTACAAAAAAACTCTAAAAATAAATAAACTATTTATTCAACGAAAAAGAGGAGCTCTACCCAATCAAGAGCTACTCAAAAACGCGAAACAGCTGAGAGTGAGATAAAAAAGGATTATTCCGCAAGGGTTTCCGGAATAACCTGAACAGCAATCTCAGCAACGGCCTGAAAACCGACTTTTACAGGGATTTTGTACTCTCCCAGTTGTTTAATGGGTTCTTTGAGGACAATGCTTTTTTTATCCACGCTTACTCCCATTCCTTCAAGTCCAGCAACAATATCGCTATTGGTTACTGAGCCGAAAAGGCGATCTTCGTCACCAACACGCTTGGTGATGGTAATTACCTTGTCAGCAAGTTGTGCCGTCATTTTTTCAGCATCTTTTTGTTGCTGAGCAAGTCGTGCTTCAATTGCCTGTTTTTCTTTCTCTAACAGTGCGAGCGCAGTTTTATTAACAATTACTGCTTTTTTCTGCGGAATCAGGTAATTTCTGGCATATCCATCTTTTACCTTTACTATTTCGCCTTCCTGACCAAGGGTATCTATTGTTTCTTTAAGTATGATTTCCATGAGTGAACCCTCTACATGTATTTTGGTTCGTTTATCAACGATATATTGCCTTTTGGCGATAATGATAACTTTGTTTATTTATCTGTGTGATCGGTAACACTACCCGGAAGTTTTCTAAAATTAAGCCACACATCAGCAAAGCCTAATATAGCAAGAAAAATCAGACCATAACTCTGTATAATAAGTATAAAGTATAGAGCAAGCCTGAAAAAGCCGGGAACGTTCCATTTGTCCAGCAGGTGGATAAAAACGGCCAACCCTTGAAAAAAATAGAGCAAAACGCTCACCAGCAGGAGACATATAGCTGTATCCTTTATTGCTCCGCTTCCTACAAGCATGGCAACGACTACAGATATGGGCAACCAAACTAGCTGCTCCGGTAAAGACCATGCTGTATATTTGCCCCATCCTTTCTCGGTGAGCTGCATTTTTTTAGCTAGAATGTTGCTAATAACCAGATTAAACCAAACTGTAGCAATCACCATACAACCTAATATACCAGGAAGTATACGAGGAATGACCCTGCGCACTTCTTCAATGGCTATTTGCAGGGCGTAAAGCACCTCAGCCGAAATATCGGGCTGCTTGCTGTATACCACGTATGCTTGCGCAAAGCCGGCATCGAGCATGGTGACCAACTGCGTGTACAAATTTTCCGAGGTTATCAAACTACAGATAATCCAGAAGATTATCCAGCTACCACCTTGTGTTACGATTCCTTTAACGCCTGTAACTACAGCGTTTTCCTCTGCGATCATGCCTTGGTAGAGCGTGTACCCCAGTGGAATAAATGTGAGTGAAAAAAGAAATATCTCAATGCGTTGAGCAATGATCAAGCCCGCTCCAGCGAGGAGCAGGCTATTTCTCAAAAATTTCAAGCCGTTTTTAGGACCCAAAAAGCAAAAAATCAGAAATACCGGAATGCTCAATACACCTTGTGACCACCCAAGTAAAAGAGGGAAGAAAGATGGCAAAAAAAATACAGCTGCCGTCAGCAGCATGTATTTTAAAATTGAAGCACGTCTAAATGGTCCTTCCTCCTTTATCACTTTTTTGCAAGCCTAAAACGCTTAAAATTGAGTTGAACCAGTATACGGCAGAAGTGCGAGTTGTCTTGCCCGCTTAACAGCCTCGGTCAATTGACGCTGATGACTGGCGCAAGTACCGTAAATACGTCGAGGTATAATTTTACCGCGTTCGGTTACGAAATTTCGCAGAGTTTTTGGGTCGCGATAATCTATAATGATTTCTTTATCTGTGCAAAATCTGCATACACGACGACGAGAAAAGACTTTTCTAGGTGGGGCCATGGGGATAATCTCCTCTATGTGAATCCTTTAACTGGATAAATAAATTTTCTTATGCTTCTTCTGTCGGTTCTTCTGCTGTTGTTGCGGCTTTTTCTTCTACAACATCTGCAGTTTTAGTCTCGACAGGGGCAGATTCTTCTTCGCTTTCTTCAGCTTCGGCAGCTTCTAGAGCTGCAGCCTGCGCAGCTATTTTTTCTTTTTCAAGAGTAATAGCAGCCTCATCCATTGATTCATTGAGCTTGATCGTTAGGAAACGAAGTAAACGATCATCAATTCTAAAAATACGTTCTAGCTCTTCAATTGTGTGCCCAGGAGCCGCATAGTTCACATAAACATAATACCCCTGAACTTCCTTTTTGATTTCATAGGCGAGTTTTTTCATGCCCCAACGATCTACGGAAATAATTGTTCCGCCATCATTAGTGATAAGGGCATTTGTTCTGTCAATAATTTCAGTGAATTGTTCTTCACCGATATTAGGGCGCAGAATATAGGTGGTTTCGTAATGACGCATGATTCCTCCTCGTGGTCATAGTGGCCCTCGCTTCTATCTGGATGATGAGAGCGAGAAGGTTAGTGTGATGAACGGGACAATCTACAAAAAAAAAGAGACGCAGTCAAGAGAGAATCCAGCTAGTCATATTCTCTGTCTTTATCCTGTTTTTTCCTGTTTTTTTATTTTCTCCCACTGAAGTCGTAATTGCTCGTCATCTTTGCATTCACCGCCCGCAAAAACATGAGGATGCCGACGAATCATTTTCTGATTAATAGCAAGAAGGGGAGCTAAGACCGAAAATTTTTTCTTTTCTGCATACATCGCGGATAACATGGTAATAACAAAATACATGTCACCAATTTCTTCGCTGACATTATCGGTGTCATCAGCTTCGATTGCGTCGATGAGCTCTTTGCATTCCTCTATTAAATATTTTTTAAATGACAATGGTGTTTGCCGCTTGTCCCAAGGGCAACCATTATCACCTCTTAACGTTGCTATAATTTCGACGAGACGGGAAAGTTCTTTGCCAATATCTGTATTTTCGACATTCAAGGGATTTTACCTAAAAGAAGTAGGTTAAAATAAGAAAAAAACAAGGAGGAGTGAACTACGCTGAGTCCGAATTATTTCAGCTCATAAAAAATGGATCGCATATGCCTTTTGGGGATGAAACGCGGGCTGATTCCGGTGAGAGATTCGGTGGAACCAATGATAAGGTACCCGTCGGGCTCTAAATTTTGGGCAAGTTTATTGAAAAGCTTTTTCCTGTCTTCAGGGGTAAAATAGATAGCCACATTGCGACATAAAATTATATCAAATTTACCCATGCCCGTAAAAGGCTGCATCAGATTAATTTTTCGAAAATTAGCCATTGCTCGAATCTCATCTTTTATTTTCCAACTACCTCCTGCAGGAGAAAAATATCGGTTGAGCTTATCTTTGGCTAAGCCCCTCTCTATTTCAAATTTATTATATCTACCCGCGCTTGCTTGAGCAATCGCGGCGTCGGAAATATCTGTTCCTAAAAGTTTTACGGAGTACCTGGACAGATCACCTAACAATTCCTGCATCACAATCGCAACAGAATAAATTTCCTGGCCAGTAGAACAAGCTGCACTCCATATTCGAAGTGGTGTTTTTATTCTGGGATTTTTCTGCGACCGCTTGTCTACTAATTCCGGCAAAATTTTATGCCGCAACAGCTCAAACGGGCTGTTATCTCTGAAAAACAGAGTCTCATTAGTTGAAATCGCATCAATAATTTTTTTTTCAATAAGTTTAGCAGGCTCGCTTTTTGATTTATTATAAAGTTCGTGATAATTGGAACAACGAAATTCTTCAGCGATAGCATTTAGGCGGGTTTCAAGAAGATATTTTTTAGACTCATCAAGGTGGATGCCTGAAATGTCCTTAATATATTGTGAAAATAATTTTGTTTCTGCTGTTGTAATTTTTAGCATTCGGCCTAACAGTTTTAATTTATACAGCTTTTTCCCAGGCTTAGGACAAGCCAGAGACACCACCTAAAAAGATATTCTAACTTAAATTTTCCTTACGGCACGAATTTCAAGCATTTACCTTTACTGCGCTCATTACTTCTATACATCTTTTTCGTGATCATTCAGCGAAGATCAAAACGCTATCACTCGACCCCAAATTATAACTATTCAGCAGTGCTCCAAATGTTCACAAGCCGACTGATCAACCATTCGTCGATATGTTGAACGGGCAGATCCTAAAGCGTTGGATTGCTGCTGAATAGTTACTCTTTTTTTCAATAAAGGCGTACAAAGATAATCGCCATAGCCGTCAAAGGATTTGTAACTAAATTGAGCTAAGATCCCTCACGCCCTCTTCGTGATGGATCAACCTCACATTTATTTAAGTGAGTTAAGAATCTCACCTGCAATTTTATCAAGCGGTACCACACTGTCTAACAGACCAAGTTCAGCAGGGGCTTTGGGCATACCGTAAACAACACACGACATTTCATTCTGGCCGATTATATAGGCATTTTTTTGGTTGAGCACCTGTAGGCCCTTAGTACCGTCTGACCCCATTCCTGTCATGATTACAGCCGTTGCCCTACCAACATAAAAATCTCCAACAGAACGAAACAGATAGTCCACGGATGGTTTACATGAGTTTTCGGGCGGATCATCTGTTATCTTCACCAGGCGATTAACACCATCAGCAGCAGCTACTAATTTCATTTGCTTGCCGCCTGGAGCAATATAGGCCACATTTGCAGCAAGTGCTTCTCCATTTTCAGCTTCCTTAACTGTTATCCGGCATTTCTTATTTAAACTGGCAGCAAGTGATTTGGTAAAAACAGGGGGCATATGCTGTACTATAACAATAGGTACCCCTATGTTTGCCGGTAGCATCGGCATCATCCGTGCGAGTGCATTAGGGCCACCCGTTGATATACCAATAGCAATTATTTCTGAACTATTATGCGGTACACGTTGACCAGGTCTTCCAGGTACGGTACTTTTGTTTTTTGTCTGTGCAGCAGGTTTTGCTTTAAGCGATTGTTTTTTTACTAAGCGGTTCGTCCCCATTTGACCAATAGCTGTGCGCCCGGTGACAAAGGCCTTTATTAAAGGGGCGAGGTTTTCCTTTAAATATTTTTTACTTTCTGCGATATTTGAGGTGTTTGGCTTAAGAATAAAATCATAGGCACCAAGCTCAAGAGCCTTCATCGTCATGTTGCCACCTTCGCTGGTCAACGTTGAAACCATGATTGCAGAAATATCAGGAGCATGTTTTTGTAAATATTGAAGAACCTCCAGCCCGTTCATCTCCGGCATTTCTATATCAAGCGTTAACAAGTCAGGCTTGAGACTCTTTATCTTAGAGACAGCTATTTTTCCATTGTGTGCGACGCCTACCACTTCAACTCCAGGTATTTCTTTAAGGACATCACTCACAGCCTTACGATATACTATGGTGTCGTCAACAACCAGGACCTTGGTTTTTCTTGTTAACATTTTTGTTTTTAGCAAATTAATTACACACGATTAATGTTTTCTGTATCCATACGAAGTACTTCTTTGATATCAAGCACCCCAATAAGCTTATTTTCGGTTTTGTAAACGCCTGTAAAAAAACTGCCTTGTATTCCACTCATGTTGGCTGGCGCCGGCTCTATCTTGTCAGGCTCTGCCGCCACCACATCACTTAGTTTGTTTACTAACAGCCCTACGTATTCTCCAGGAGCATTGACTATGATATTTCGAGGATCGCTACCCAAATCAGTTTGACCAAGCCCAAGTTTTTTCCCAAGATCAATAATCGTGACGATCTGACCTCGAAGATTCAAGATACCCTGCACATAGTCAGGGGATTGCGGAACTATGGTCATCTCCATGATTTTATTTATTTCCTGAACTTTCAGGATATCCATTCCACATAAGGCGTCACCCACATGAAAAGTGGCAAGTTCTATCATAGTTTTGTTGGATTGAGATGATGGTTTCATTATTTAAAATCTCCAAAGAGGTAAATGATCTTTTGATGCGAATCCCATTGACCTTGTCAACAATGTGCCGGAAGTAATGGTCCACAAAGAGCCAGGTGCCCAGTAAAGAGCATAAAAAACGCATATGCCATTATTTTAGCCTATCAATGAGTAGCCTTTTTCGGCTGGGCATATTTATGGACACTTTCCATAAGCCGTTCTTTATCGAGTTTTATATGGTATTCATTGACGCCAACAGCCTCACCTCGCTCGACATCTTCTTGGGCAGCCAGTGTGGTAAGCGCAATAACAGGCAACACACTGTATTCCGGATGCTGCTTTATTTTTTCAGTAAGTTCAAAACCATCCATATTCGGCATTTCTATATCTGTAACAACCAATGTAATTTCGTCATGTTGCTCTTCGATGATATGCCACCCCTCAACACCATCTTCACCTTCAAGTACATTAAAGCCGGCTTCTTCGAGATACCCCTTTACCTGGTTTCTGAAAAAATTGGAGTCTTCAACTATCAGGATTGTGGGCGCTTCGATTTCTGTACCAAAACGATCTTCCAGGGTAATATCCTCAAACCATTGGGGATTGATAGTTTGCACTATTTCAAAAATATCAATCAACATGGTGGTATTACCATCGATAATAGCAGATCCCATTATACCAGTCTGTTTGAGGGTGACATCATCAATATCTGACGATATTTCGACGGCATCGATTGGGCCGGTAGCTAAAAGCCCAATGTCTTTTCCTGCCAAATGAAAGACAATGACCAGATAGTTGTCCTGGACATCCAGCGGCTGTACCATGGCCACTTCATCTATACTTATGAGAGGCAAGCTGCCTCCACGATACTGCATGACCCTGCGGCCTCCGACATCTTCGACGTCGGTTGATTTGATTTTTTCAACCCGTTCAACCTGATTCAATGGGACACCAAAATTTTCCTGCGGCGAACTGGAAAAAGTGAGTAAGGCTTGCCGGTCTTTTGACTTGGTAATAGCCTCTTTGTTAGCCTCAGAAAGTTGGCGAGCTCTTTCCGATCCTTCAAGAGAAGTCAACCCTGCCATTGATGCGATACTATTTACATCTAAAATCAGAGCGATTCTACCATCACCCATTATAGTTGCACCTGCATACCCTTTACATTGCTGAAGATGCCTACCTAAAGGTTTAATGACAATTTCTTCTGAGTCATGAAGGCGATCAACAATAAGTCCATATTTCATCGCTCCAGTAGAGACAACAACAATATTCAGCGCACTTGCAGGGCCTTGGCGCCGGTCGGTTGTCCTTTTCTCTTTCAAGTCGTTGCTGTCGTCTTCTGATGTATTTTTTTCAATATCATGAGCATGTTCAGCTAACGACCTCCCTGTTCTTCGGTCAGCTAAGTTCTTTCTTCGATCTGTAACTGTGACTTCTTTAACAGGATCAAAGTAAGTACGTTCTATGTCGAACACATCCGACATGCGGATAAGGGGCAAAAGATTCCCTCGCAGACGTACAACTTCCGCATTACCAACCTTTTCTATACGCTCTGCAATCTTTGATGCCGGAATACGGAGCAACTCCTCCAGATTTACCTGGGGAATGGCATAGCGCTCACCACCTGTCATAATAATCTGGCAAGGGATTATCGCCAAAGTGAGGGGGAGCTTAATGCTAATGGTGGAACCCTTGCCAACGTCTGATTCAATCTCTATTGAACCACCAAGTTGATCTAGATTGGTTTTTACTACATCCATCCCCACGCCACGGCCAGAGACGTCGGTTACCTTTTCAGCTGTGGAAAATCCAGGAAGGAGAATCAGGTTAATACGCTCCTTTTCGGACATCACATTGGTTTGTTCCTGGGTAACCAGTCCTTTCTTAATAGCCGTTTCAGCAAGAACATCTCCATCAATTCCTTTGCCATCATCACTGATTTCTATAACCACCTGACCGGCGGCATGATAAGCTTTCAGGACTATTAAGCCTCTAGCATCCTTTCCTTTAGAAAGTCGTTCTTGAGGAGATTCAATCCCGTGATCAACTGAGTTACGAACAAGGTGTGTTAATGGGTCATTAATAGCTTCAATGATTGTTTTATCAAGCTCAACATCTTTACCGACGATGGTCAGGTCAATCTGTTTATTCAACTTTCCTGACAAGTCCCTGACAACCCGAGGGAATTTATTGAAAACATTCCCAATGGGCTGCATTCGGGTAAGCATTATAGCTTCTTGGAGTTCTGAGGTGACCAGGTCGATGCGTTGGCCAACAGTTTCTGCACTTCTGACATCCCCGGAGGTGATGGTCTGGAGAAGTTGGTTTCTGGAGAGCACGAGCTCGCCGGCAAGGTTCATAAGTTGGTCAAGAAGACTGACAGTCACCCTGATTGAGGTGTCGGTTTTGGTTGCGGTTTTTGATTGTGCTTTATTACAGGCAGGCTGGACTACAGTCGAGGGTATTACCTCTGCTTCGACATTCGGTTCAGGTTTGGCTGGTTCTTCCTCTTTAAATACAGTTTCGTCACTTACAGCACCAATGGGTGCGTCTGCAATTTCCTCTTCGACATGTTCTTGAGTAATGGGTACCTCTTCTTGTGATTGCTCCTCTACAGCAGGTGAAGATTCAGCGGCCGCTGTTTTTGGTGCTTCGCCTTGCTCATAGATTATATTCAGGGCATCTACATTGGGGGAAATATCAGCTTTGTTACTGTTACCCACATCCTCAATAAGCTGTTGTAGTTGGTCGGAAGACATCAGTAAAATATTGACTATTTCAGGGGTTGGGACAAGCTTCTCACTGCGGATTAACCCTAATACATTTTCTGCTGCATGTGCTAAATCCTGGATCGCGGTCAGGCCCATAAACCCTGCGCCACCTTTAATAGAGTGAGCAGCTCGGAAAACTTTATTGACCAAATCAACATCTATATCCGCTCCCCCCTCTTCAATGGCGAGAAGGTCGTTTTCTATGTCAGCTAAATGCTCAAGAGATTCCTCGATAAAACCTTGTAATATTTCGTCATCTTCAAAAGTCATAAACAATTCTCCTGCAAGACTAAAGCATGCTTACGGCCTGGTTTGTCAGGCAAAGGGGCAAATCAGTTGAACATACGGTTTTGAGTGTTCACTGTTGGTAAAGTATAGTTGTATTGTACGTATCGGTAAGGGGTTGTACAGTTTTTTTTTACTGGTACAAAAATAACGAAAAGAAAAAAGCAGGTCGACCTCGCACAACAAACCACACCTGTTAAACACTTCTGAGCTATGTTGAAAAATCGCGCGTTAGTCGGCTCTCTCAGGTCCATCCAAAGTTTTCATCTCGCCAGGATTTCTTATCAATAAAGTTTTTTGCAGGGCAAGGCACAAGCGGCGCAGCAGGTAGCGAAGACTTCGGTAGTAAACCACCGCAAGTGGTTTGCAACGCAGAAGCTGCGGAAAAATCTATTAACTCGAAGGAAGAACTTTTTGCTTGAGAGCAAAACAGCTCTTTAAGCAGTAATACCAATTGGGTTGGAAAAATGACTAACAGTAATGGCGATAATGAAGATAACTTGAAAGAGGCATTGGGGTGATGAAGGTGAGTAGCGACACTATGGAATTTTGAAAAACTCACCCAGTTCAAAAAAAACAGGCAAAAAAAGGAGTGCTCGCCACCCATTCAAGGAGAAAAACCGGCCTGCAAAATTGGTAACTGCAATGGAGAAAGCATCCTCGGACTTCAGAAGACGTATTTCACAGGCCAGGAAGACTGCAAAAATTAATGACCAATCGCGTGGAGCTTAACCTCATAGGTTATGGTTTTGCCCGCAAGCGGATGGTTGTAATCAATGGTTACAGATTCATTGCTAATGCCGAGAACGGTTGCCGGCACTTGCTGCTCCTGCCCGTCTTTTTCTATGGAAAGAGAAAGTATCATTCCGGGACGTGGCTGTATTTTATCGCTAAAAGTTGCAAGAGGGACTTCATGAACAAGGGCTTTATGGTAAAGACCGTACGCATCTTCAGGAAATATTTTCACAGTCCTTGTTTCGTTGGGTTCCATTCCAAGTAAGGATGCTTCCACAGCCTGTAAAATTCTACCCGAACCGATAGAAACGGGAATGGGCTTTGATTCCGGTACACTTTCAACAACCTCACCACTGTCTAACGAGGCAGTATAACTGACTAAAACGCTATCTGTAAATTGAACGGGACACATTGTTTTTGATTCCTTATATTAAATGGGTTTAAAATTTGTGTTGTATCATAAACATCCTGCATAGGTTTGACAATAGTGGTAGTTCTTCAAGTCAAGGGTTGACAAAGTCGACAGGAGGGCATAGATATCCTGTGCCGAGCTCTTTAACCCTGATTTCTCATGAACATTTTTTATCATTTCATGAAAAAATATTAACTTCATACCCACGCAATTATAGTTAATGAGATATACAATCAACAAAATGTCTACCAAAGGTCAGTCCATGCGGTAACATCTTCTTCAGTATTTTAGCAGTAAATAGGTAAACGTAGACTCCTATAGCCTACTATCGGATTCTACGCTTACCTATTTACTACCGAAATTTTTGAACCTGCCACTGACTGAACTGATGGGCAACCGTGAGTGTGGTACGTATCAGGAGTTTTTTTCCCAAAAGAGTAAATGAACACTCATTTGTTCTCCCTTGACCTTTCATTCAACATACTGTTACCAATAGGCCAAGGTTTCGTGCCTTATAGTCGTCGACGCCTGGCAGTCTTATTTTGCCGGGGGTGTAGATACTTGCTCCTGATGTATTTGTTTTAAAAACCAAACGCAGGATCGAATAACAATGACTACAAACCACTGCATCATGAAAAAAAGATTATGATAGAGTTAGATTTTTCCAAAGATAAAAACGGATTACTTCCTGCAATCGTACAAGACCACGAAACTGGTCAAGTATTGATGCTTGCATATATTAATCAACTGGCCTGGCAAAAAACGCTTGAAACGGGCAAGGCGCACTATTGGAGTCGCAGCAGGGATAAACTATGGCTCAAAGGGGAATCTTCTGGTCACGTACAGATCATTAAAGCCGTACGGGTAGACTGCGACCAGGACACAGTTGTTTTTCAAGTCGAACAACTCGGGGGAGCTGCCTGCCATAAAGGATATCGAAGCTGTTTTTACAGAACAGTTGATAAAGAACAGCTCGTCATCACTGAAGAAAAAGTGTTTGATCCTGAAAAAGTATACGGCAAAAAGTAAAAGCATATTGCATAAGAATTTCCTTTGCCGGAATTCAAGCCATACTGAAAAAAAGCAATGCTGACGTTCGCAAATTATTGATATGCAATGAGTAATCATCCGGAATGTACCTTACATTCTGGTTCGCAATATAAGTAAACGAGGAACTACATGAGTTTGTTAAAATTAGGTATACCCAAAGGAAGCCTTGAGAAGGCAACAATAGAACTTTTCGCAAAATCCGGATGGCAGATCAAGTTGATGTCCCGAAATTATTTTCCGGAAATAGATGACGATGAGTTGTCATGCTCAATCTGTCGCCCCCAAGAGATGTCGAGATACGTTGAATCAGGAATGCTTGATGCCGGCATAACTGGAAAAGACTGGACATTAGAGAACGACTCTGATGTGGAGGTGGTTGCTAATTTAGTCTATTCAAAGGTCAGCAAAAAACCAACACGGTGGGTTATCGCAGTTCCCGGTAACTCGGATATCACCAGCGTGGAACAACTGGACGGCAAAAGGATATCCACCGAACTTGTCAACGTCACCCGCCGATTTTTTGATCAACAAGGGCTTAATGTAGATATTTCCTTTTCCTGGGGGGCAACTGAGGCAAAGGCGGTATCAGGGCTTGCAGATGCTATTGTTGAGGTAACTGAAACAGAATCAACAATCAGAGCACACGGCCTTCGAGTTATCCATGAGCTCATGGAATCGAACGTACAATTGATCGCTAACAAAAGCGCGCTCGCAGATCCGTGGAAACGTGACAAAATTGACAGCATGGTCATGTTGCTCCAGGGGGCACTTAACGCAGACCGGATTGTTGGCCTTAAAATGAACGTCGCCGCTGATAAGCTTGACACGGTCATAAGCCTCTTGCCCAGCCTGAACGCACCTACGATTGCACAACTTTACAAGCAGGAATGGTTTTCTGTGGAAACAGTCATTTCTGAGCACCAGGTAAGAGATTTGGTGCCGCAGTTAAAAAAATCAGGGGCAGAGGGTATAATTGAGTACACCCTTAATAAAGTTATCTAAAAATAGTGGCAAATGCCAACCAGACAAGACATGATACAACAGGTTAATTTTAACAAGGTTGCTTTTCTTATTTCCGCGTTCGCGCTTAAGCAGTTGCCGGATACTGGTTATCCTGAAATAGCCTTTGCCGGGAGATCCAATGTAGGGAAATCCAGTTTGATCAACCGTCTGGTTGGCAGAACAAGTTTGGTGAAAACAAGCTCTAAGCCGGGAAAAACCCAGAGCTTGAATTATTTTACTATTGACGACCAGCTTTACTTGGTCGACCTTCCCGGTTATGGGTTTGCCAAGGTATCCAAACAAGTACAAAATCAGTGGCTGGCGCTGATTAACGGTTACCTTGAAAACAGAGAACCGCTAAAAGTGGTTGTGGTTATTATTGATATTCGTCATGAGCTCAAGCAACTCGACAGAGATCTTGTTGACTGGTTGCGATACCATGATATTGCCTGCCAGCTCGTATACACTAAGGCCGACAAGCTACCCAAAAACAGACAGATAAAAAATGCAGCAGCATTGGATGCGGGATTGTCGATTACTGCGAATGACAGAATTGTTTTTTCTGCAAAAACAGGACAGGGGCTTGACGCGCTCAAGCAGGAGCTTACCGAGCGCGCCAAAATTGGATAGGAATATTACTGCTCAGATTTGAGCACTGCCAAGAAGGCGCTTTGTGGAATTTCTACGTTACCAACGGTTTTCATGCGCTTTTTTCCTGCCTTCTGCTTTTCTAGCAATTTCCTTTTTCTCGATATATCACCGCCATAGCACTTTGCAGTAACATCTTTTCTCAGTGCTGAGATATTCTTCCGTGCGACAATGTTGCCACCAATAGCAGCTTGGATTGCAATTTTAAACATCTGGCGAGGAATTTCATCTTGCAGCCTGTCACAGGCATTTAAACCACGTTCACGTGCTTTGATCCGGTGAGTTAACTGAGAGAGGGCGTCTACCTGTTCACCATTGACAAGAATGTCCAACTTCACCAGATCACTAATACGGTAATCAAGCAACTCATAATCAAAAGAGCCGTATCCTTGCGTAACTGATTTCAGTTTATCATAAAAATCATATATAACTTCAGCCAACGGTAGTTCACATGTAAACTCAATCCGCCCAGGCATTGGGTAATGATAATTGGTATTTTCACCGCGCCGATCCATACAAAGGCTCATGACAGCCCCCATATAACGCTCGGGTATATGGATAGTGGCTTTAATAAAAGGTTCTTCAATTTTGGAAATTGAACCTGGATCAGGGAAGTAGGCCGGGTTATCCACATTGACAACGGAACCATCCTGAAGGTAAAAAATATATTTCACAGTGGGCACCGTGAGAATCAGCGAAATATCAAATTCACGTTCAAGCCTCTCCTGAACCACCTCCAGGTGCAACAGCCCAAGAAAACCGCAACGAAAACCAAACCCTAGAGCGGCAGAAGAATCCTTTTGATAGGTCAATGCGGCATCATTGAGTTTGAGTTTTTCAAGCGCATTGGCCAAGTCTTCGTAATCCTCTGTGGAAATAGGATAGATAGAGGAAAAGACAACCTGCTGTACTTCGCGAAATCCAGGTAGAGCAGTAGCGCACGGTTCATTTGTCAGGGTAATAGTATCACCTGGGCGCGTATCGGAAACAGTTTTTACCCCAGCGATAATATATCCAATTTGCCCGGCGCTCAGCGTTTTTTGCGGAACTCGCTTAAGGCCGAAGATACCGATTTCCTCTACTCTGTATTTCGCCTCATTGGACATGAAAAGGATGTGGTCACCTGGTTTGAGGGTACCATTAACGATACGGACGGAAATGATCGTACCACGATAAGGGTCGTAATTTGCATCAAAAACCAAGGCCTGCAGTGGTGCATCTACTTTACCCTCTGGGGGCGGTAAAATACGGCCAATGGATTCAAGCAGCTCTTGTACTCCTTCTCCTGTCTTAGCTGAACAGAGCTGGATACTGTCTCCATCCAAGCCTAAATCATCCTCTATCTGTTTTGCTACTTTCTCAGGCTCTGCTGCGGGTAGATCTATCTTGTTAATCACGGGGATAATTTCAAGATCATTCTCCATGGCAAGGTACAGGTTGGCAAGGGTCTGGGCTTCAATACCTTGTGCTGCGTCGATCAGCAGCAATGCTCCTTCACAAGAGGAAAGAGCTCTGGAAACCTCGTAACTGAAATCAACATGCCCGGGAGTGTCGACAAGGTTGTAGGTGTATTCTGTGCCGTCACTTGCGGTAAAAGGAAGGCATATTGTTTGCGACTTGATGGTAATTCCACGCTCACGCTCGATGTCCATGTTGTCGAGTAACTGATCTTTAAACTCGCGATCCGTTACCATCTTACAATATTGGATTATCCTATCAGCAAGAGTGGACTTGCCATGATCTATATGAGCTATTATGCTGAAATTTCTTATATTATCCATCTGCCATCTGTTAGGTTAGGGATTACTTGAAAAAGAAGCGGCTATAAATAGCATAGTTTACGATAAAAAAAAACTCTTCTGCGAATTCTCACTATATTAAAGTGAAAAAAAATAATTAATATAGTACAGTTGTTATAAAGAAATATTCACAGCATATTGCACTAATTGTCATTATCTTCATTCTCCACAACGTAACAGAGTAATTATAAGAATACTTTTTACGAAGTGCCGCCTAAAAGGCAAGTACATGATAGGTTGCGCAATACCAAGCCCTTACCGCTTTTATTATATATGACTAAATCACGAGAGAAAGCTTCACTAGATCCCAATAACGCACAGCATCATCCACTGGTGGTAAGCTCCAACGAAGAGAACCTGCCGGCATTGAGCAATCCTGCATTACACAGGTACCTCCAGGAGATTAGTCAGTATGAGTTGTTAAGTCGCGAGGAAACAGAGGACCTGGCTACTCGTTTTCAAGAAACTGGTGACCCGGACGCCGCGTATAGACTAGTGTCTGCAAACTTACGACTCGTCGTCAAAGTTGCCATGGATTTCCAAAAATACTGGATGCAAAACTTCATGGATCTTATCCAGGAAGGCAATGTAGGGTTGGTACAGGCAACCAAAAAATTTGATCCTTATAGAGGAGTAAAATTCTCATACTATGCCGCCTATTGGATCAGAGCTTACATTCTTAAATTTATTATGGACAACTGGCGCCTGGTAAAAATCGGCACAACACAGGCGCAACGCAAGTTATTTTTCAGTTTAAACAAAGAGAAAAAACTTCTAGAAGCTCAGGGGTTTAAACCAGAGGTTAAACTGCTCGCCGAAAGGCTCAATGTCAAAGAAAGCGAAGTCATTGAAATGGGGCAGCGAATGGATAATTGGGATGTATCTCTTGAAGCACCAGTACGAAGTGACTCTGAAGATGAACAAAAGAGTTTCCTGCCGCAAGATGGTCCCGGTATTGAGGAAATTGTTGCCAGTCAGGAAATGCGTGAGCGTTTAATGGAAATTCTGGCAGGCCTTAACGACAAATTAAACGAAAAAGAACAGGTTATTCTCCGTACTCGCCTTCTAAGCGACGAGCCAAAGACATTGCAGACCATTGCCGACGAATTCCATATTTCACGGGAAAGGGTTCGCCAGATTGAAGCAAATCTTCTTAAAAAGCTGCGTAAACAGCTGGAAAAAGAGATGCCCGACATCCATGATTTTTTTACCGGTGAAAGCATGATTCTCGCCAGTAAGCCCATCAAAGAAACGACCTAATTCTGTCCTTCTTTTCTATTATTTTTTAATTTCTTATAGACTTATATTTTATGAACGTACCATTACTTGATTTGAAGCCTCAACTTGAGGTACTTCGAGCCGAGATTCTTGATGCCGTTACAGGCGTGATTGATTCTACCGGTTATATTTTAGGACCTGTTGTCGAGCGCTTCGAAAATGAAGTTGCTGAGTATACCGGCACAAAATTCGGAGTTGGCGTTTCAAGCGGGACAGACGCTCTGTTGGCCGCATTGATGTCGCTGGATATTGGTGAAGGTGATCGTGTTTTAACGACCCCGTATACTTTTTTCGCCACGATGGGGACGATTCTCCGCACAGGCGCTACTCCAGTTTTTGTGGACATAGAAAAAGATAGTTTTAACGTTGACCCGCGCCTGGCGGCAGAAACGCTTGAAGAAGCTGTCGGCAGCTCAAATCCCATTAAAGCTATTTTACCTGTACACCTTTATGGTCAGTGTGCAGATATGCAACCATTATTAGACCTGAGTAAGCAATATTCGATTCCAATCATTGAGGATGCGGCCCAAGCCATTGGCGCTGAATATCCATTAGAAAAAGATGGCTCCATTGAATGGCACAGGGCGGGGAGCATGGGGATTGCAGGCTGCTTTTCTTTTTTCCCAAGCAAAAACCTAGGTGGAATAGGCGATGGTGGTATGGTTACGACCTCTGACAAGGAATATGCAGCCATATTGCGCTATAACCGTAATCATGGGGCAGAGCCCAAATACTATCATGCCAGGGTTGGAGGAAATTTTCGGCTCGATACTATCCAGGCGGCTGTACTATCCGTAAAACTCAAGCACCTCCAAAAATGGCATCAGGCAAGGCGTAAAAATGCGGCCACCTATAGTTCTTTGTTTACAGATGCAGGTTTAGTAAATGAACCGGTAGAGCTACCACACACTGTATATGGTAAATATGCTGACCATGAGCAGCATAATCACCATATATACAACCAATTTGTCATAAAGGTTCCCAAAAGGGATGCATTACGGGAACACCTAGCAAACAATTCCATAGGTAGTGAAATCTACTACCCATTATGTTTGCACCAGCAGGAATGTGTTTCTGGGATGCCGGGCATTGCTAAGCAACATTTTCCAATTGCCGAAGAAGCGGCCATGACATCTCTTGCGTTGCCGATTTACCCAGAACTTTCTGGAGAACAGTTGGAATATGTTGTTCGCACAATAAAGAATTTTTATCAATAAATCCCCTCCTATATCGGGGAAATTTCCATGATAAACAAAACATTCTGGAAAAGTGCAGTTTTACTTCCGGTTGCCGCAGCCCTGCTGACAGGAAACAACCTGTCAGCAAAGGCTATGACCAGCGGCAATAAAATTAATAATTTGGTACCTGCACGGGACATTTCATATGCTTCAGAAGAAGTTCCGGTGTGGAAGCTCACTTGGGACAAGGCGCGTGAAATGTCCCGCAATGGGAACTATCAGAAGGCACTTGCTAATTTCGCCGTTTTACTGAACAACAAACCAAACCTCGACGAAGCTAGGTGGGAGTATATATCAGTATTGCTTCATCTGGAAAAGTGGTACCAAGCGGAAAAGCAATTGAATCTTTTATTGGCTAAAGGGCAAAAAAATACGCAATATCTTTTTGCCCAAGCAAAAATTGCCCTCCATACCGACAACCAACAAAAGGCGGAACAGCTGTATAGACGACTTCTGACTTTGTTCCCAGCAGGACAAAATAATATTAAAGCGCTCGACGGTTTAAGTAGAGCACTTATCGAACAAGGAAAGCATCAATCAGCTTTGCCGGTCGTTGAAAAGTTAATGGCCAAAAGGCCAGATAACCAGGTATATATTCGCCGTGCAGCTCTTTTATACGTTCAAGTAAAAAGCTATGACAAGGCAGACAAACTATTGTCCCTGGTATATGAAGCTTATCCCACTGATGCAGAAGTGATAAAAGGATGCGCACAAGTTGCAGGGCAACAAGGTGATGAAGAAAAAGCAGCACGTTTTTGGCAGGAACTCATAGCTGTAAAGCCCTATGACAACGCAGCCAATTCTGCCTTGGTCAGTTATTATCAACTCCAGGGTAATCTTTCCATGGAGTTAATCCATCTGGAAAGATTACTACAGACCAGTGACCAGGATATTTCGCTCTCTAAGCGAAAAGCTGAAATATTTCTCAAAAAAGGTCGGGCCGACAGGGCGCTCGAAATATGTGATTCGCTTACAGCTACATATCCAGATGATCAATCGTTGCTCCGCCTGCGAAGATCCTCTTTAGTTGCCTTAGCCACGGACCTGCTTGCACTTGTCGAAAACAGTGGTTCAAAACTCCTGTGGGAAGACCTGCTAAAGGTTACCTATTACAGAGTGGAAGTCTATAAAATTATGGCAGACTTCCTACGAGAAAAGGGAGAACTCAACGAACTGGCAGACATTTTACTCCTTATTGCCAAAGAGGTACCAGAGAGTGATCCCGTGTGGCAGGAACTGGAAGGACTGCTTAAAACTCAGGGCAGGGGCAAAGAATTCGCAGCTTTGCATAAAAAACTTCAGCAAAGTGGTGGCCAGAGTTTCAATTAACAGTTGCAACTATTCACCAGTACCCAAAATCTCCTCGAACTGTCCGCTCAACACTGCGATGTATCGAGGTCGGGGATTATCTGCTAAATCGGTCTGCTTGTGAATATTTGGAGCACTGTTGAACAATCACAGTTTCGGGCAGATTTACAGCTTTTAGATTTTCGTTGAATTACCTACTACTATTTGATGATAATAGCAGGGTTAGCCCGAATTTCTCATCAATAACGTTTTTCACGGAACAAGCTACAAGCCGCGCACCAGGTAACGAAGACTCGGTCAGTAAACTACTGCAAGTGTTTTGTGATGTAGATCCCGCGGAAAAATATATTGCCCCCAAGGGAGAACTTTTTGATTGAAAACGAAAAACAGGCTGTTAATTGCACAATTACTCTTTAAGCAATAATATCAATTGATTGAATTTAAAATCAAAAAGTTCATGAGAAATTTGGGTTAGGCCACATCCATTAACACGAATATTTCATGAGCATTTTGTCATTTTCAGTAAAGATTAAATCCGGCACTGCCCGAACTGAAGAGAAATCAAGGTTAGACACAGTACCCCTGAAAAAAACAGGAAAGTTTCCGCACTGATTTTTTCCATGGATTGCTTAATGAAAATGTACCTTCAAACACAACAATTTATAGTTAGAGGAAGAAGTAATGGTTGAACGTATACCTATGTCCCTTACAGGAAACAAACAACTTCGTAACGAACTCGATCAACTTGAGAGAGTGGAGCGTCACGAAATAGTTAAGGCTATAGAGGTCGCGAGGGAACATGGAGATCTTAAAGAAAACGCCGAATATCATGCTGCAAAAGAACGACAGGGCATGATTGAAGGCCGAATAATGGAGCTAAAAGATAAACTCGGAAGAGCTGAGGTTATTGACTGCTCTCAAGTGCCCATAGAAAGGGCCATTTTCGGCACCGTTATTACGCTTATGGACATGGAGACCGATGAAGAAATGACCTACCAGCTCCTGGGACCGGAAGAAGCGGATGTAAAAAAAGGATCTATTTCTGTTTTATCGCCACTTGGCAGGTCCATGCTTGGTAAAGAAGTAGGAGATGAAGTAATAGCCAAGACACCTGGCGGAGTTCGTGAATTTGAGGTGGTCGATATAGCTGTTGGCACAATCCAATAAGAGCCTAACCTACACTAACCTACATAATGTTTTGATGTCTAGTGATCAACAGCTCTAGAGATGGGGCCCTCAGAGCTGTTGTCCACTTAAGACAGCGAAGAGTGCTGTCAATACTTTGTCTAGTTTAAATCGAGTTGTTTAACTCGATAGACGTTTGCAGAATGCGTGAAATGTTTGTTTTTTACTAAACAGAAAAATTACGACTCATGGTCGGTTTCCAAAACCCCTTGCTGAAAAATAGCTGTTAATTGTTCGGTTACGTCTTCAACAGAGAAGTCCATTCCCATTTCATTACCCGAGCCCCAGATGCGGGAAATCTCATCCAATGCGCCAAAGAGTATTTGTTTCGCAATATCTGGTTGAATATCCTGACGGAAAATATTTTTCTGTTTGCCTTCCTCAATAATGGAAGAGACAATGTTTAAGTAATTACTAAAACTATTTTTCCTATAGTCGCGGACAAGTTTATTGGTTTGCCGAAGTTCAATGTGAATAACCTCAGCAAGATTTTTATTTTTTTTCATCTCTTGAAGATGTTTACCAATAAAAATCTCCAACTTGACCTTGGGGTCGTTTTCTTTATTTATAAGTTCGGTGATTTGCTCGATGAGCTTGCCTATTTCCTGTTCAAAAACAGAAATAAGAATATCAAACTTATTTTTAAAGTAGAGATATATAGTACCGTCTGCAACCTTGGCCTCTTTTGCAATGTCAGAAATTCGGGCATTAAAAAACCCCTTTTTTGCAAAGACCTTGGTCGCAGCACGAATAATTTTTCGATGCTTGTCAGCTGATTTCATTTATATGTTTAACGGGAATTGACCTTAAAATGAATGAGCCCTCATTCTTGAGCGTAACAACAGTGACACTGAGTGTCAAGAGAAATGCCTTCTTTAATTCATAGAATTTAGTACACAATTTATTATTTAAACAAGCATTTCCAGTGCAACCAACCTGTTTTTTACTGGACGAATGCTATATCTTTTTATTAGGTATGCAGGAAAATAATCAACAGCCTAAAATTTTGGCTTAGGAGATTGGATAATGAAAATTTTGGTAATCGGTAGTGGCGGTCGCGAACACGCTCTAGTTTGGAAACTCAAACAATCATCGCGGACAAGTAAAATATTCTGCGCACCCGGCAATGCAGGCATAAGTAAAATTGCGGCATGCGTTGATATCGCTGCCGGCGATGTGGAAAGTCTACTTCAATTTGCGCTCACAGAGTCCATAGATCTTACAGTGGTAGGCCCTGAAGATCCTCTGACAAATGGAATAGTAGATATATTTGAAGAAAAAGGTCTCCGTATTTTTGGTCCATCAAAAGCTGCGGCTGAACTTGAAGCAAGCAAGGCTTTTACCAAGGATTTTCTCAAAAAATACAATATTCCCAGTGCGTCCTACAAAGTATTCAGCAAGCCGGGACAAGCCAAAAAATATATAGATAAAATCGGTGCCCCCTGTGTAGTCAAAGCAGATGGCCTAGCTGCCGGTAAAGGAGTCATCATTGCAGAGAGTAAGGATATAGCAAAACAAGCTGTTGACTCCATCATGAAAGAAAAACGTTTTGGAGTTGCCGGAGAAAAAGTTGTTGTCGAAAGTTTTTTGCGTGGTGAAGAGGCCTCATTTATTGCCTTTACTGATGGTAAAACCGTCTTGCCTTTACCCTCTTCACAGGATCACAAAGCCGCTTTTGAAGGAGATAGAGGGCCCAATACCGGTGGTATGGGCGCTTATTCACCCGCTCCCATCCTAACCGACCATCTGACCATGCGGGTAATGAATGAAGTTATGCTTCCCACGGTGAGGGGGCTTGCGGAAGAAGGACGTCCCTATAAAGGCATGCTCTATGCGGGCCTCATGATTGAGAACGACAAAATTAACGTTCTCGAATTTAACTGCCGCTTCGGTGACCCCGAGTGCCAACCATTATTAATGCGTTTAAAGAGTGATTTGGTTGACGTATTCGAACACTGTATAGACCAAACCCTTGACGAAATAGAGCTTGATATTGACCCACGTCCCACAGTCTGTGTTGTTATGGCATCCGGTGGCTACCCCGGAGAGTATACAAAGGGCAAGGCTATCACTGGCTTGATCAAGGCGAGCAGAGTCAAAAACGTTGAGGTTTTCCATGCCGGAACAACCATTGCCAATAGGCGAACAGTCACCAACGGTGGTAGAGTGCTTGGTGTTACAGCAATAGGTCAAGATATTGAAAAAGCGATTGAACTCGCTTACCAGGCAGTGGACGAGATTACCTGGTCAGAGTGCTATTACCGGCGGGATATTGGTCACCGTGCATTAAAGCGACTAAAACAGCAGGATGGACCATCGGTAGGAATTCTTATGGGGAGCGATTCCGATCTCCCTGTGATGCAAGGTGCTGTAGACGTTTTGAAAAGTTTTAATATATCATATGAAATTCGTATTGCTTCGGCACACCGGACGCCTTCTCAAGCTACAGAATATGCACAAACAGCGTTTGAACGAGGAATAAAATTGATTATTGCCGGTGCAGGAATGGCCGCTCACCTAGCTGGTGTTCTGGCTGCACATACAACGGTACCTGTCATTGGCGTTCCCATTGACGCATCATCGCTTAATGGGCTTGATGCATTACTTTCAACAGTCCAAATGCCTCCAGGAATACCCGTTGCGACCATGGGCATAGGAAAAGCAGGCGCTAAAAATGCTGCCGTATTGGCTGCGCGCATACTTGGAATTACCGACAAAGAGATGCAGGAAAAGCTGACACAGCATGCCCTGGATATGGAACAGCAAGTATTGGAAAAAAATAATGCTTTAAAAACATGATCATCGTACCTGCCGACGAGCAATCAATCCGCCAGGCCGCTGATATAATACGGTCCGGTGGTTTGATTGCTTATCCCACTGAGACGTACTACGGTTTAGGCGTAGACCCTTACAATCAGCAAGCTTTAAGAAAACTTTTCGCAATCAAAAAAAGAGCCGCGCATTTACCTATTCTTGTTTTAATTGCGGATATCAACCAAGCAGAAAGGTTAGCAGTTCTTCCATTGCCGAAGAGTTTTACTCGACTTGCCCTCCAATTTTGGCCAGGACCTCTTACTCTGGTATGCCCGGCTCGACCAGAACTAGCACCCGAGCTCACCGGTGGCACCGCAACCATTGGGATGCGCCAATCTTCTCATCACGTAGCTCAGCAACTTGTCCAAGTTTTTGGTAGACCGATAACCGCTACAAGTGCTAACCTGTCTGGTGGTGCGCCCGCAAACACTGCGGCACAGGTTGCGTCTTTCTTTGGACAAGGCATCGATATTATCCTGGATGGCGGAGAGACACCAGGTACAAAAGGATCAACTCTTGTCAAATGTGAACATGAATCCATTGAATGCATCCGCCAGGGAATGATTGACTTTCAGACCATAAAAGAGAACAACCTCAGTTGGTGATAAACAGAGGCTCAACGAATAGGAGGTAAGCATGGCATCTTTACAGTGGGACAAAAAATTTGCTCTGGAGCAGACAGCTGGTGACCAAGAACTTTTGGATGAACTGCTTATTCTTTTTAGAGATTCTGCTGCTGCAGATTATCAACAATTGGAAGAGGCAACAACAGCCCGCAACATTGAAGGTATTCTCACAGCCGCTCACAGCATTAAGGGGGCTGCTTCAAGCCTGGGTATTGAAGGCATCCGTATATTGGCGCTGGAGATAGAGGAATATGCCCGCGAGGCGCAGCCCATCGAAGAAAAAGTGGCTGGGTTGGGTGAATTACTCGTGCAGTTTAATCTACTTTTGTAAGAAAAAACGGAGTGTTTTGTAGTGCAAATGGCAGGTGTGGCGATACCTCACCTGCCATTTGCAGGTAACTTGTGAAAAAAATTACGGTCTTATAATTTCACAATCACATTCAGCGTCAGCAATGTTAAGTAGTAAGAACTTTGCATTGTAGCCACTTTTTATCAACTCTTTATAAGCCATATCCGCCCTGGCTCCGGTTGAACAATGGACATAAATCTTTTTATCTTTGGGTAATTCGTTCATACGAGCAGGGATTTCGTCCAGCGGGATATTGATCGTGTTCTTGAATGTTCCTAATTCTGCAACTTCCTCCTTGGTTCGAGCATCAATGATAATAGCATCTTTGTCTTCGCCTGAAGCCGCTTTCCTGAAATCATCTAAAGACACTTCACCTTTGCCAAGTTTGCGCACCCAGCGTATTTCAGTGTTAAAAATCGGTCCTTTTTCAATCGCTTCCCCTGAAGCTATCCAACCTGCAAAGCCGCCCCGAACAAGAGAGACGAATTTGAATCCATCGTCTCGCATGTCTTCCATGGCATCAAGGACTTCCTGATCACCGTATAGTATGACAGGTGCATTACGGGGGATATCATCAAGTCGATCATCTAGTTGTTCGTACGGAATGGAGTATGCGCCTTTGATACGTCCCTTGACAGCCTCTTCACTGGGGCGAACATCTACGAGAACGACATTGCCGTTTTTGATAAAATCATGGGTGGCATATGTTGGTAAATAAGCCTTAGCCCAGGCTGGTTCACCATCTAAATAAACGCGAACATTTTTATAACCAAATTTCTTCGCCAGACCGGCGGAGGCAGTTGACATGCCTCATGTGGGCCCTCCACAGTAGAAAATCAATAGCTCATTCTTGTCAACTGGAAGTAAGGCTGCCTGTTTTTCTTTTAGTATGGGGACAGGGATGGATACTGCTCCAGGGAGATGCGATTGACCATATCGACTGGCCGGCCTGGAGTCAACCAAGTACATCTTATGCGCATTGGTCACTAAGGCACTTAATTCCTCGGTCTTGATTTCTGTAACACCTTGAGGAAGTTTAGCTAATTTTTGTTTAATGACTTTTGCATAAACATCATTTCCGCGTTTTTCAAAAGTAATGATCGCAGCATGCCCTTTAACAGCGTGTTCAACCCCTTTGGTCTGGTCATCAAATTTGACCATCATGGTTTGGGCTTGCTTTCCTTTGCCGACTTCTATTGAAATAGTTTTGGCTTTATTGGATTTGCCGACGATTGTTCCCTTATAGACATTTTTTTCTGCCTGCTGTTGTGTCTGCGAGGCTTTTGGCGTCATTTCCTGCTTGACATCCGGTGATTGTGCACAGCCAAAACTCAAGAGGCCGATAATTAGCAAACCAGGTAACAATTTAATAAATTTTTTATACACCTTTTCCCTCCTTTTCATGGAATTACAAATGTAATGGTCTTCCTCTTTGCTGCCCCTCATACGATTTTTCAATATCCAAGGGGATTACAATAACTAGTTTATTCTTATTTTTGACACTCGTTTTAATAATGATAATAGCACTTATTTTCACTCTATTTCAAGCGCTGTATAACTCATTGCTATCGATAATATTGACAGCTACCATCAAAGAAATGTTAACTTACGGCCATCCTGCGCAAGCAAGTGTGTTTTCAATCAAACTTGAACGGAAAATTGGGTTAAAAAAGTTATTCTACTGTCCGGCAATTGTTTTCGACCTCTTGCCAGTAGGTTTGCAACCGCTTTTCAGACACAGGTGCGGCTGTCCCCAGTTCAGGGGCAAAAACAGAAACACGGAATTCCTCAACAAGCTCCTTGTATACAGCAAGGCATTCCAAACAGGTCTTGGAAGGAGCGGAAAACTCCTTATACTGGGCTAAACGGTTAAGAGCCTTGGTTAGCCTTTCTGCCTTTTTACGGTCTTTCTCAGGTGAATGCTCAGCGCGCTCAACGCGCACTATAAGGGCCTGTAGATACCTGATAGTGTGGAGCGAAAGAGAATATCCGGGTTGAAACAGAAAATCGTGGGGTAATATTTGTTCAAGGGTCAATAGGTATTGGTCATATAGCTTTTGATCAAAACTTCTACTTTTTCTCGCTCTCTGGGCCCAATCGTTAATTTTTTGTTTTGCCTGCTTGCGCTTTTGCAGACTCTCTAAAAACAATTTAGTAACAGGGGCAGCTGCTCTTAAGAGCCCTTTTTTTCGTATTTCATCGACTTTTTCTGTAAATATTGCAGCAGAGGGAAGCTCTCTTACAGATATGTCAAAAATGCTACTCATAACATAGGAAAAAAGACGGTCTTTCAATTTAGCGGCCGACACTTTGCCGCCAAGAGACAACCAACTTGCCGAGTTGCTCGACACCAGTACTTTACACTCTTTTCTCAGCTGTTTTGCCTCTTGGGGAAATTGCTGACAATACAATGCTTCCACTCCGGCTCTATTGTTTGCCTGGCTATTCGCACTTTCTTTGCCATATTTAAGATGGACCTGGTCCTTTATGGGATCGACTTCCAGGTGTGGAGAAAAGACCCGAATGGATGCTGAGGGGCCTACATTTACACTTATTTGTGGGAGAATAGTATCCAGATCATTGGCTGTGATATTACTCATCTCAGGCAGATCAGTTGCAATTTTGTTTGTAGAAGAAGTGACTTCGGTTTTTAGATGGTGATGAATTTCTTTAAAAGACCTTGAAACCAGGCAGCTTTTTCCTTTTTCATCCAGGAAGTCAAACCGCATTTTTAAAAAAAGCGGCAAAGCATCAGGTTGCCAATCAGTCCGTTCCACTTTCAGCCGATAGGATTTGAGCAGTATTTTTTCAATATTTTGATAAAGGGATCCTTTGTACAGTTCCAGAGAATCCATAATCCGGTCGACAGCATCCGGCAGCGGTACCAGGGTTTTACGAATCCTCTTGGGCAGACGCTTAAGTAAAAAAAGAAGCTTTTCCGGCAACAGGCCGGGAACAAGCCATTCAAAAACAGCTGGATTAATGTGATCAATAACCTGGCAAGGGATAGACACCGTCACGCCGTCCTTTTCGTCACCCGGCACAAAGGTATATTGCAATGCAAATGTTAACTCCCCTACCTGTAACGTCGGTGGATATTGATAGAGTTCATCCTCAACAGGCGCGTCAATCACAATATCATCGCTTGTCATCCGCAGAAACGTATCGCTTTTTTTACGCCGCAATAACCTGTTCAGGGTGAATCTGTCATAGACATTTCCAAGCCGACCTTCATAAAATCGGAAAAAATGCTCTTCATCGGCCACAACATTGCGACGCCTAATCCGCTCTTCGATTTCCCGGTACCGACAAAGCAACTGCTGATTAGCTTCTAAAAAAGGATACCCTCTGCCTAGTCGATTATGCAAAAGTGCTTCCCTGATGAAGATATCTTTTGCCTCCTGCCTCGTTACACTGTTAATCCTGCCGTAGTTAACCTTGCGACCACTAATTACCGGTAGACCAAAGAGATTGATATGTTCATCGGCAACAACCCTGCCACTCTTTTTTTCCCAGCGGGGATTGGTCCATGAACGCTTGCACAGCTCACCACCAAGCTCTTCGAGCCATTCTGCTTTTATATTTGCAGCTGTACGAGCAAAAAGTTGGGTTGTCTCTATAAAATGTGCTGCAACGATGTATTCACCACCACTTTTGTAAAGTGCGGAGCCAGGAAATAGAGAAATTTCCTTGTTGCCACTGGAAATGTACAATTTCTTTTCTTTTTTTCGACAAATGTTACGTAAAAATCCACTGGTCAATGCCATGTGAATAGCTTCATAGCCGGCAGGCTCATCAAGTGTTTTGAAATCGGTTCTTTGTTTAAGAAGCCGTGATATCTGCTCAAAGACATCTATCCACTCGCGCATACGCTGCCAGGAAAGATAGCTGTTTTTGCAAAATTTTGACAATTTGGACCAACTGATCTTTTTTTCCTGTTGAAACAATTCGTTCCAGATATTGAGCAGGGTAAGAAAATCAGAGCGTTTATCAAGGAACTGCCGATGAGCTTCATCGGCTTTCTGTTCTTTGTCAATGGGGCGAACCCGGGGATCTTGTACAGAGAGCGCGGCGGCAATGATAGTGGTCTCCTTGAGAGCGTTTCTTTTGCCGCCTTCTATAACAATTTTCGAGATACAGGGATCTAGCGGTAAAGTTGCCATTAACCTCCCATCTTGGGTGAGGGCATGGCTTTTCTTCAATGCTCCCAGTTCAATCAGGGTTTGAAACCCTTTTCGGATAGCACGTGGCAGCGGCGCGTCGACAAACGGAAATTGGTCTGGTTTGCCTAGCTTTAAGTTAACCATCTGCAAGATAACTTCAGCAAGATTTGATCGCTGAATTTCGGGCAATGTAAATTGGTCGCGACTTAAAAAATCTTGTTCCGGATACAGTCTGATACAGGTGCCGGGACCTGTCCTGCCACATCGCCCCTGACGCTGATTGCAGCTTGCCTGGGAGATTTTAGAAATCCGTAAACTGGTGGTTCCTGTTCGAACATTGTACTTTGAGATACGCGCTAGTCCGGTATCCACTACAAATCGGATACCAGGGACAGTGATAGAGGTTTCAGCGACATTGGTGGCAACAATAATTTTTCTTTTGGAAGATTGCTTAAATATCCTGCGCTGATCTGCAGCCTGTAACCTGCCGAAAAGGGGTAAGATGAGGTTACTTTCGCGTATATATTCATCCAGCCCATCAATGGTGTCAAAAATATCTCTTTCAGTGGGCATAAAAACAAGAATATCACCACCAAAAGGGTCGGTTGCTAAATCGTGAATGACCCGAATCGCCTGCTCCACATAGGTACCTTCCTGTAAGCTATCATCATTTTCATCTTCCTGGTACATGGTCGTAATGGGAAACAACCGTCCTGAAACGGAAACAACAGGAGCATTGGAAAAATGTTTACTGAACTTTTCGGTATCAATGGTGGCCGAAGAAATGATAACCTTGAGGTCCGGCCTTGTAGGAAGCAGTTGTTTAATATATCCAAGCAGAAAATCAATATTTAAGCTCCGCTCATGCGCTTCATCGATAATCAAGGCATCATACTGTTTCAGCAATCGGTCATTTCTGGTCTCTGCAAGTAAAACACCATCAGTCATAAATTTGACGATGGTATTTTCTG
This sequence comes from Desulfogranum marinum, assembly GCF_016918565.1. GTDB lineage: Bacteria > Desulfobacterota > Desulfobulbia > Desulfobulbales > Desulfobulbaceae > Desulfogranum > Desulfogranum marinum. The sequence continues at coordinate 98,426 of NZ_JAFFQD010000004.1, read as the reverse complement.
TAACACGGTCCTGGAATCTGATCTTATATCCGACCTCATCACCTGATCGTGTTTCTTCAGCTACCCTTTCCGCTACCGAAACAGCGGCGATACGCCTTGGCTGTGTACAACCTATTCTTCCCTTGGTTCCGCAGCCGGCCTCAATGCATATCTTTGGTAATTGCGTCGTCTTCCCCGAACCAGTATCACCTGCAATAACAATGACCTGGTTATTTTCCAGGGTTGAGCGAATTTCTTGTCTATGTTCTGAAATGGGAAGAGTGGGTGGATATGTAATGTGCATAAAAAATAGATTAATACTTGAGAGGAAAAGGGGAATACGAGTATAGTTTATTGCTGAGTATTTTAAAGCTTATCTTTGTAGGGTATTTTACAATTTCCATTATACATTCATTGAGGCGACAATGCAGGCAATAAGAAAAGCCGTTATTCCGGTTGCTGGACTTGGTACTCGTTTTTTACCGGCTACAAAAGCCATCCCCAAGGAAATGTTAACCATTGTAGACAGACCAACCATTCAATATATTGTGGAAGAAGTCGTCGCTTCAGGTATTGAAGAGGTAATTCTCATTACCAGTGAAGGCAAGTCAGCTATAGAAAACCATTTTGATTATGACTTCCAGCTTGATACCGTGCTGAAGGAAAAAAATAAAGTCGAGCTGAGCGAAGAACTGACAAATATTTCCAACCTGATTGATATCGTCTCTGTCCGCCAAAAAAAACCGCTCGGCCTGGGCCATGCCATATGGATGGCTCGTAATGTCATCGGCAATGAACCATTCCTGGTTCTATTGGGTGATGACCTTGTTATGAGCGATGTACCTTGCTGTAAACAGATGATTGATTTGTACAAGGATGTTGGCGAGTCTATTGTTGCCGTCCAGCGTGTACCAATGAATGAGACCTACCAGTATGGAATCGTTGAGGGAGAGGCTATCGAAAAAGAGCGAACCTTTAAAGTAAACCGGATGGTTGAAAAACCTGCGCCTGGCACCTCCAATTCGGATATGGCTATTATTGGTCGCTATCTTTTAATGCCTGAAGTTTTTGATCTGTTGGGCAAAACCACGCCTGGTCATGGCGGAGAAATCCAGTTGACAGACGCCTTGTTAGCCCTTTCCAACTTAAGGGGCATGTATGCCTATGAGTTTGAGGGCAAACGCTATGATGCCGGTGACAAGCTCGGCTACCTGAAAGCCATTGTTGATTTTTCTCTGCAACACAGTACGTTGGGCGAGCCGTTCAGAAAACATCTTGAAAGCATCTGCAATGGATGTGGAATATGAGTGTATCTCATTAATGACCCTTTATGAGGTGGCCGTCGCCGCCCCTGTCGATCAGACATTGACCTACGGCCATCCTGCCGACCGAAAAGATGCTATTCCGGTCGGCAGTTGTGTGTTGGTGCCACTCGGAAGAAGGCGAGTGACCGGATATGTCCTGGAAGCATCCCCTCTAAAAAGGGTCCAAAAAACCGATTTTACTGTCAAGCCTATCCTTGATGTCTTTGCACCGGCTCCTTTTTTTCCACCCTTTCTTATCCCACTGTACCGTTGGATTTCGTCTTATTACCATCATCCCTTGGGTGAAGTTATAAAAACAGCTCTTCCTATGGCACCTTCAGCGAAAAGCGGCTACAGGGTAAATGTACTCGATATCGAAACCTTGAAACTTTATGAAGTTTCGCCCGAAAAATATTGTTTTACCATCCTTCCTTGGTTTCAGCAGTTGCTGCAATTTCAAGAAGTTCCTCCAGCTCAGATTGCAAAAATCCGTCAGGATAAAGCTCAAAACAAACAATTACAAATATTAATCAAGAGCGGCGCTGTCGAGTTGGTGCCGGAGTTAATTGCATCGCAGGTAAAGGCGAAAAAAGAAACAGTCTATGTCTTGGCACCCACCTTTTTTAAAAACACGGGACTCGAAACAACCGATCCCCTTTCAATTTTACAACCAGAAGATGAGCATCGCTTAGCACAAATTTTAAAGCCCTCTGAAAAAAAAGCCCTTACTCTTTTTTTAGATAAGTATCTCAATACGGGATCCAAACCGGTAGCGAGAAAAGTTCTCCTCAGCTTGTACCCCAACTGCTCCAAAGCATTATCATCTCTTTGCGCGGAAGGTATTCTCAGCAAACATGATCAGCGGGTATATAGAGATCCGTTTGGCAACACCATTACCACTACCGCCCAACCTCTTGAGCTTACCGCAGAACAGAAAAAAGTCTTACAAGAAATTACACCAAGCATCGCAGCAGGGGAGTTCCAACCTTTTTTACTTTTTGGTGTAACCGGATGCGGGAAAACAGAGGTTTACCTGCGCGCAGCCGAGGCAGCCTTGCAACAGGGTAAAACAGCGTTGGTACTGGTGCCTGAAATTGCGCTTGCCTCACAACTGGAGGCCCAATTTTATACACGTTTCGGTGATCAACTAGCCCTGTTTCACAGTGGTCTTTCCCAAGGAGAAAGACTGGATCAATGGCAGCGAGTAAGGGATGGATCGGCAAAGGTGGTTCTTGGAGCCCGCTCAGCCGTATTTGCCCCCATGGACAAGCTGGGAGTAGTTATTGTAGACGAAGAACATGAACCTGCTTATAAGCAGGAAGACGGTCCCAGGTATCACGGAAGAGACGTCGCTGTCATGCGCGCTAAACTCACCTCATGCCCCGTTATACTTGGCTCAGCAACTCCATCGGTAACAAGCTACAATAACACCATTAAGGAAAAGTATAAATTATTGACCATTACAAAGCGAGTGCAGGAAAAGCCATTGCCCACGGTGGCGGTGGTCGATCTTTCAACCAAAAAAAGAAGCCGGCGCGACCTTTTCTTTTCCGACACACTGATTCGAGAAATTGGTAACACGTTGGATAATAAACAACAGGCGCTGTTATTTGTTAATCGACGAGGTTTTTCCTCTACCATGCTTTGCCGAGATTGTGGGCATGTTCTCCAGTGTCGCCATTGCCAGGTTTCTCTTACCTATCACCGAAGTAAAGGGCGACTACTCTGTCATTACTGTGGATTTACCATGCCTTCGCAAATCATCTGCCCCGGTTGTCGTTCGCAAAATGTTGCAGGAGTAGGCATTGGGGCTGAACGTATTGAAGAAGAAGCAAAACAGCTTTTTCCTGCTGCACGAGTGGCAAGGCTAGACAGCGATGTTGCTGTAAAAAGAAAAAAATATCTCGAGATTCTCCAGTCAGTCAGGAACAAAGAAATAGACATCCTGGTCGGCACCCAAATGATAGCAAAGGGACTGCATTTTCCAAATATTACTCTGGTTGGTGTCATATGGGCAGACGCTGGTTTTACAATCCCCGATTATAAAGCCGGTGAACGAACCTTTTCCCTACTTTCTCAGGTCACAGGTAGAGCGGGTAGGGGGGATCAACCAGGAAAAGTTATTATACAAACAAATCAACCCAGCCATTATGCAATCAGGTTTGCCCAAGATCATAATTATGAAGCACTGTATGAACAGGAGATAACAACTCGTTCCCCCATGGGGTTTCCACCATTTTCAAGAATGATCAATATCAAATTTAACGGAACTGACGAAACCAAGGTAGAAAAAGCTGCCCGTAAAACAGCTGCATTCATACATGAAGATTGCAAACAGCATCATATCGATCTGTTAGGTCCATCTCCATCCCCGGTGGGAAAAATAAAAGATAAATTCAGGTGGCAGTTATTGCTTAAGAGTGCATCCGCGAGGGCTCTCCATGCTGTTTGTACGCGTATATTAGACGAAAGACGTTCTCTATGCTTGTCGAATGTAAGAATGGTTGTAGATGTCGACCCTGAAAATATGATGTAGTCAAACAAAGGGTGTTGAAAAGAAAAAAACTCCCCCAGCAGGAAAAAAGGAGGGAAGCCTGCCAGGGGAGAGGGGAAGAGAAAAGATAGAATTAATAGTTTTTGTACTTCATACCTCTGGAACCGCCCATGGACATACAGGTGCCGCGCGATCCGATTCCAGGTATTGCCAGCCCGTACTCATCTGCTTTAACACGCAGTTTCTCACGGAGATCAAAAAGCTCTCCTGCAATTTTTGAGGCTTGGTTTGCATCGGGTGTGCCCGCACCCATGATAGCGCGCATGGCAGCTCTTTTTTCCATCATTTGTTTGCGGAGTTCAACAGTTTCTTGTAAAAATTTTTGCTGTGCCTTTTGTGTTACACTGTCCAACTGTTGTACCTGGCAAGGTGCTAGGCTTTTTCCATGCCAATTTGGACTCGCTATTGCTGCTTGAGTAATCGCCAATGAAATACCACTGGTGAGAATTGCAGCAAGTACCATGCTTTTTGTGTTCATTTTTTTCATCATATAGCATTCTCCTAACTGTAAAGTTTATGGTGTTCGCCTGTTGCACTCTCAAACATGCGAAGACCATGCCAAACTAGCGACAAACAAATTAACATAATGAATTTATTTATTTTTTATTTACAAACAACAAGGCAACTGTTCTAAATATGTTTTTCCCGATATACGAGTGTTCACTTTTTACCCACCTTGCTTTAAAAGACTGGGTAAAAAATACCCGGAACAAATCCTGCCTAGGCTGTTCATCACTTGAGATGCTTCGTAAACAGCAGCCGGTATTCGAATGTTGCTCAACATGGCATAATGGCCCCTTTATTGCTTTCCCTAAAGTATGAATAAAGTGATATCTCTTCTCCGCTCCAGGTTACTTTTTGCATCACCCTGGCTCCTGACTGCAGCAGCTGGGTTGCTCATCATCATTGTTGTTACCTTTGCCTTTCATAATCTTAGGCTGGAAAAACGTTTGATGACGAATGCCATGCTTCAAAAGGGAGCCACTTTGATAAAAGCTGTACAATCTGGAGCGAGAGCGTCATACATCTCTGATATAAGAAGAAATTTTTGGGAAAGTGATTCATGGTACAGTCATGTCCAAAAAATGATAGATCACCTCGTTGAAGACCCCGACATACGTGAAATAGCTCTCATTGACGATAAGGGTAGAATCATAGCCCACAATGATAAAAAACAGATTGGCAACACCCTGCCAACTTCCCCCATTATAAAAAGCCAGCTTCAACGTGATGATGGATCAAGGTTGTATTACTCTATTGTTACAGATAAAGGGAAAAAACGCCTTTTTGAGACAACACGTCGTTTTAAACCGTTTGTACCCAGCCATTCGCGTATTTCAATGACCATGAAGCACTCAGGGCATCGAAATTTTTTCATGGGCAAAAACAGGTGGGATACAGGACCACCCATCATTGACAGGACACCTGGTGAGAGTGACCTCAACAAACCTTTTTTTATTGTTGTCGGGCTTGATATGACAGAATATGATCATACTCTTGGCCGCCTCAGGGCTCAAATTTTCATACTTTCGCTCGCCATGCTCCTGGTCGGCCTGGCCGGTTGGTTTTCTCTCTCAGTAGTACAGGGTTACAGGGTCTCACAAAAAACCCTCAACGAAATACAAGCCTTTACCACTTTGCTCATAACCTCACTCCCTGTCGGTATTATTGCTACAAACAAATCTGGTCGGATTGAAACATGGAACCAGGCTATTGAAAAAATAACCGGCATAAAAGAATCGAATGCCGTTGGCAAGACCCCTAAGGAAATACTTCATGAAGAACTCGCCGCCTTTTTTGATGAAAACAAGCCGAAGTCTCCCCTTGCGCCAGATGAAAGAGAAATCCGGATTGCTTTTGCAGGCGACATGTATGTACTGCTTTGCCGTTTAATACAGATATTTGATAGAAACAAAACATATATGGGAGACGTTTTGCTTTTATCCGACATTACCAAGGTTAAAAAGCTTGAACAAAAAATGCGTGAAAGTGAAAAACTCGCTGCCATAGGAAAAATGGCAGGTGGGGTAGCGCATGAAGTCAGGAATCCTTTAAGTTCTATTAAAGGGCTGGCTCTGTTACTCAAAAACAAATTCGTAGCTGGAAGTAAGGAGCGTGACACGGCCCAGCTGTTGATCCAGGAAACAGAGCGAATGAACAGAACCATCACCGAGATGCTCAGCTTTTCTCGCCCAATCTCTCTCAAACTTCAACCTGTGGATGTCACCACTCTTCTCGAGAAAGAAGTAGAGTTAATACAAGCGGAAACGCTTGAAAATAATATTGAAGTGTTACTCACTACAAGTGATGACCTTAAGCAAATTAAAGGTGACAAGGACAGGCTCACCCAGTTGCTCATGAACGTTTTACTCAACAGTATACAGGCTATGCCGGACGGGGGGCTAATAACAATTGAAGCTGAAAACAGTGCATCTGATGATTTTGTACAACTCACTATCTCAGACACAGGAACAGGGATGGACGAAAATGTTCTTTCGCAAGTTTTTTACCCTTATTTTACAACTAAACAGCAAGGTACAGGAATTGGACTAGCTATTTCACAAAAAATAATTTTAGACCATAACGGCTCTATTAGCATAGCTAGTCAGCAAGGCAAGGGAACGGTGGTTACTATCCAGTTACCCTCGGTGGACAATCGTGATCTTGTTATTTGAAAACTGCTCTTACGCAAAAACATAACTACTCACAGCCACCTCACTGAGTCTCCCGTTGCTCGCTTACCTCTGTGGAAGATCACTATCCCCCGCATAGAGAGGCTAACGGAGTCTTCGTTTACCCGCGAAAAATCACGCCTGTTCAAATCTGAGGCACCTGTGGGCAGTTGCAGCTTTTAGGTATAATAAATCAAAGAGTTACCAACCTGTTGAGTAGTTACACAAAATCAATATACAACTGTTTTGAATGGTTAGGGATTTATCAGGTATCACAGGACTCTGAGCTTGAAAAGTTTTTATCCAAAAAAGTACAATCGGCAGGAGAAAGGTCAAAACGGATTTCAGCCTCCTGCAGAAGCTTCTGCCTCTTGGCACCTGGTTTTTTTTCTTGAGTTTCACTTAACCAGAGCAAAGCCTTTTTAATTTTATCGGAACGAGAATATAAAGAGGTATTATCATTCATATTGGTTACCTTATTGTGTATAAAAACATTTTTTCTGCCTCTGACTCATAGCACAAAACAAAAGAGGGTAGCAACCATTGAAACGGTTCTTTTTTCTTACCCAATCATCATCCTTGACTGTTTGAACCGAAGGGTGATAGGATTTCCTTAAAAGAACCTTAAACGTAACTGCTTGCAGGCACCCCACGGAGTCTCCCGTTGGTCGCTTACCTCTTCGGGCGGTCACGATTACCCGCATAGATTGGTTATAGCAAAAAATCGGGACTGTCCAAATATGAGGCACCTGTAAGCAGTTACAGGTTTTAAAGATACTAAAATAAGTAGTTATCATCCCAGTGAGTAGTTACCCTTAAACAGAGATATCATGGAAAGTCTAGCTGGTCATTTTCTCATATCCACTCCGCAGATGCCTGACCCTCGTTTCAAAAAACAGGTCATATACATGTGCGCCCATAATGAAGAAGGGGCGATGGGACTCGTGATCAACAACCCCAACGATGAAATTAGCCTCCTGGAAGTGTTTCATGGAGCCAATCTACCTATCCCAGAAGGACCTTTACCGTCGGTGTACATCGGCGGACCGGTTGAGATGGATGCTGGATTTATTTTATATCGTTCCACCAAAGAAGACCCTTTTTCGCTGGCAGTTACTCCAGAGGTCTCTCTTTCCCGTGATACGCGCTTGCTGGAAGACATAAGCCTTGGCAAGGGTCCTCAGGAATATCTTTTTTTGCTGGGCTATGCCGGCTGGGGAGCAGGGCAACTGGAAACAGAACTGCTTGATAATAGCTGGTTAACCGTACCAGGCCATATTGACGTAATTTTTCACACACCTGATGAAAAAAAATGGAAAAAAGCTGCCGCGCGTTTAGGTATCGACATTTCCATGCTGGGTGATACCATAGGTTCTGCCTGAAACAACACATACACTTTCCTCCACGGCGCTGTGCTTTGCCACCAGTGCTCTTTTTTTACAATTATGCAAAAACACAATATAAATACCTCAGAAACTATTTTTCAGTGTACTAGATGCGGCTTTTGCTGCCATGGTGAAACAACAGTCTCTTTAACCCCATTTGACCAGCAGCGTATGGTTGCAGCACTTGATATGTCACTGGAGGAGGTTAAAGAGACATACTGGCGCATCACAGACAATGTGGTGCAGATGAAGGTTGTTGACGGGCACTGCATTTTTTATGATTCCGAACTCATGGGTTGCTCTGTTCACGAGGGCAGACCGGAACGTTGTCGTGAATGGCCACTGCACCCCAGCATGCTTTTTGACAAAAATAACTACACAACTATCGTTGAGTCATGTCCAGGGCTTAACCGCGAGTTAAGCTATGAGGAATTTTGTATTCAATTGAAGGCTATTCTGGAGAACAAAAAACAAGATGATCAGCCATGAGATTTGTGCTTCCCTTTTTGGGAAAAACAAAAAAGGGGTATCTCGATGAGGGGATCCGTGACTATGCTGATCGGCTCAGTCACTTTGCTCAGGTTGAGACCCCTGTCCTTAAAGAAAAGGCAGCCGGAAAAACACCTGATGATAAAATAAAGCTTTTTGAGGCAGAGCAGTTACTGGGCAAAATTGACCAATGTAAACAAGGAATAGTCATCGCTCTGGATCCTTATGGAAAGATGGTTGATTCAGAAGGGCTCGCAACCCTTCTTGGTCGCTGGCAGGATAGAGGTGTTGACACGGCAGCCTTTCTTATTGGTGGTCACCTAGGCTTACACCAATCCGTCCTTACCCGTGCCGACCATGTGCTTTCTCTCTCAAAGATGACTTTTACCCACGAAATGACCCGCATGCTGCTGCTCGAGCAACTGTATCGAGCATGTACTATCCAAGCCGGCCATAAATATCATAAGTGAAAATCATTCGGGAGAGGTCGAAGCTCTTTTTTTCAACCCTCTTTGTAGTGTAACAATAAAATCCTGTACATTGGTAAGGATCGACCGGGCTATGAGGGAGCCGCGATCAGCAAGTTTATTCACAGCGAATTCGCTCATATCGACCAGGTAAAAATACACCGGACGCACATTTCCTTGTTTGTCAAAACTATAGGAAGGGGTCATGTTGCCACTGGCAATCGTATGCAGTTGGGTTGCCAGCCCAATGACGGTAGTAGCCTGTCGCGTGTGAGCGCGCATTCTGTCTTGTGCCTCATACACATCACCAATAACACCCGGCAGTGGACCGTCATCACGAATGGACCCAGCAAGCACATAAGGGACATGATTAGTTACAAGGCTATGCATTACCCCTTCTTTCAGTACCCCATTTTCTACAGCCTGCTCAATGCTGCCTACAGCCTTTATAGTATTGATAGCATCAAGATGATGATAATGCCCAGAGGCAATAGTTGCTTGATGGTACAGTTGCTGGCCTAATGCCGTCCCAAAAAAAGTTGCTTCAATATCATGGGTTGCCATGGCGTTACCAGCTAAAAGAGCATGTACATAGCCCTGTCTGATCAGTTTTGCAAAGGCCTCCCGGGCATCATGGTCAAAGACAACCGCAGGGCCAACCACCCAAATAATCCGTCCTTCTCTTCTATCATGCTCAAGTAAGCCGTAAAGCTGGTCATAATCTATACTAAACGCTGTTTCCCTGCTTCGACTTGATCGAAATGAGAACTTACCACGTTCCTCTTCAGGGAAATGAAAACCTTGGGTATGAACATAGATGCCTTCTTCGCCATTCACAGATCGACCCACAACAACACAATCACCTTTTTTTAATCTTCTAAATTCCCTGACGTCCAATCTCCCATCAGTTGTATACACCACAACACTGTCCATTCGGGATTGAGCAACAAGTTCCCATTTATCAATATCGAGCTTGAAATATTCAGGAAAGATAGTTGTTGCATGATAGTTTGTTGGTGCTACGCCGTCCTTTTTAACTTTATCGAAGGTCACGATCGGCGCAGTAGCAAGAAGGGGAGAGGTAAAATCAGGCGGTGTATAAGTTGGTAATGTGAAGTTCACGTCTCACCTCGTATCTAATAGGAACGGAAAAATTCACGTAACTTGAATTCAGCGAAGATTTACAAATTGTCAATCTACCCCGAACTGTACCTGATCAGCAGTGCTCCAAATGTTCATCAGCAGATTGATCAGCAGATAAGCCCCGACTTCGATACATCGGCATTCTGGGCGGAAAGATCGTGAAGAACTGGGGTACTGATGAGCAGTTACAAATCCATTTACAGCAGCTGAACGTTTCATAAGAAGATATTCCTAGATCTATTATAAAGGTGATCGTGGAAACTTTTACAACCTGAAAAAAAAATATTTACACATTGTTTACAGTTGAGGAAATTCCTTGGCTTTCTATTTTTACGATAAACCAAGCTCTTTGCTTACATTATCCAACTTCCGATGCCAAACTTACAGCATTTGAAAACCGTTTTAATCAACCACCTGAAAAGTTAAAACTTGCTCAGACCTGTCAAAGCTCCTACAATCTCCTCAAGAGAGTAATAGCAGGTTTTGGTGCAACCATTCCTGCTAATTCATTAACCACCTTTACAATTATTTTTCACAATTACCTTGTCATCAGCCTATCCCATACGCACACAGCCAATTACGCTCAGGCAGCTGAAATTCTTTGCTCAAAAATTATCCGCTTTGTTTGAACCGGGAGATACGCTTTTATTGGAAGGGGGATTAGGTGCAGGGAAGACTACTTTCGTACAGTTCATCGCCGGCAATCTTGAAATTGGAAATGATCAATATGTATCCAGCCCATCTTTTTCCCTACTGCATGAATATTCCGGAACGCTGCAGGTTTTTCACATGGATCTCTACCGACTGACAGACGAAGATGACGTAGAGGCCGCAGGATTACTCGATTACCTTGAGCACCACGGGCTCTGCCTGATTGAATGGCCGGAAAGACTAGGTACGGAAAAGCCGGACAACTATCTCCTGATTGAAATCAACATCCCGGATAGTGAACACCGCACCCTCACCCTTACTGCCTGTGGGCCAAGTTGGAAGAAACGACATTCCAAACTCATCAGCATCGTCGATCAAATGAACCAGCAAATTGCATAATGGATATTTACCTGGCGCGACAACCAATCTTTAACCGTAAAAAACAGCTCTATGGGTACGAGATTTTATACAGAGGCGACGTAAATAACTATTTCCCGCAAAAGACAGATGGGGAAGTTGCAACGAGCACAGTACTTGCACATACTCTGTTCAACATTGGTCTGGAAGGGGTAACCAACGGCAAAAAAGCGCTTATTAATTTTACCGAAAAACATCTTTTGGCAGGCACCCCTTCCCAGCTCCCAAAAGAGCATTGCATAGTTGAAATCCTTGAGGACGTAGCACCTAACGATGCCGTACTAGCAGCCTGTAAGGCTTTGAAAACAGCAGGATACCTATTGGCGCTGGACGACTATATCTTTGATTTCGCCCATGCTCCTTTGCTTGATCTTGTTGATATTGTCAAAATAGATTGCCAAGCCATTTCCGTTGAAAAAATCCGCGACAAACTCAAATATTTTACTCCCCATCACCCTTTGGAGCTACTGGCAGAAAAGATTGAAAGTCATGAGGAGTTTGAACAATGTCATGATATGGGCTTTGATTATTTTCAAGGTTTTTTCTTCAGCAAACCTGAAATAATAAAAAAACAAAAACTCGATGTAACCAAGGTAACATTGCTGGCACTTATCGCAGAAGTTAATCGGGCTGATTTCAGCTTTTCCCGTGTTGAAAGAATGATTGCCCCTGATGTCGCGCTTTCCTATAAACTGTTGCGGTATATAAACTCGGCGTACTATTCACTGGTATCTAAGGTTAAATCCATTCGTCACGCCCTGGCCTATCTTGGAGAAGCTGGAACCTGTCAATTTGTGTGCCTGGCAGTTGCTTCTGAATTAGCAGTGGAGAAGATTCCCGAACTTACAAAGCACTCTATTATTCGGGCCCAGTTGTGTAAATTACTTGCCCAAAAAAGCAGTGGAGGGTATGACGAATCACAGCTTTTTCTGGTAGGCCTGTTTTCCATGCTTGATGCGATGTTAAACATGCCCATGCAGGAGCTCTTGGCTAAAATGTCACTGGCAAAAGACTTGAACAAGGCCCTCGGCGAAAGGGAAGGACCGCTAGCGCCTTTTCTGCTCGCGGTTGAAGCCTATGAACACGGTAATATTAACACGTGTGTAAAACAACTGGCCTTAATTGGCGTTACTCCTGAAGAAATGGTCAATTTATATTTTGAAGCGCTCCGGTGGGCAGACCTTTTAAACGCATAAAAAACGTTATTTCCCGCAAACACCATCACCCGCCTATCTCCTTATCGAATAACATTTTTAAAAACTCATGACTATGAAAAGACTTTCTCTGCAATCATGTAGAAAAAAATACACCTATGACCAGGATAAGGCGTGCTCTCCGACCGAAACAGTACACCGCTTTCACCAACGACTGAAAGCCACCAAGCTCGACATCTTAAAAGAGGTCAAACGAATAGACAACGGACGGTTGGATATTCCTGTTTACTTCAGCGTTTGCGGCACGGATGCCGAAAAGATGATCGGCAACAAAAAACAGATGGGTAAAGGATCGACGCCGGAACAATCGCGGGCAAGCGCATGTATGGAACTCGGCGAAAGATTCTCTTTTTTCAGCTTTGTGCAAAACGCTGAGAACTTCCTGGTTGGCGACTACAAAACCATGGAAGATGCCGGCCACGCGGTACTACCGCTGCCCATCTTGCTCAAGTCCGTACATGATGAAACGCTGGACCATGAAGCCCTGAGAGAACTGCTCACAGGTCTTCCCATGCTCTGGACCTGGGCAACCCGTCTCTCTGACATGGAATCAATTTTGATCCCGTTCAGCTGGTTTTATGCGATAAACGAATTTAACGGGCCTTCTGCGGGTAACACGTACGAAGAAGCCGTAATGCAGGGCATTTGTGAAATCATAGAACGACACGTCTGTGCCATCATAACCAAGGATCACGTTTCAACGCCTTCCATAGACCTCGACTCAATCCATGACCCGGTAGCGGTAAATCTGATTGAAAAATTCAAGGCCAATAACATTGAACTCCGTCTCAACGATTTCTCTTTGGACACAGGTATTCCGACTATCGGGGCACTGGCATGGGATCCGCAAACATTTCCGGAAAAAAGCGAGATTGTCTATACCGCAGGAACAACGCCGGATGCCACCAAAGCGGTAATACGGGCCCTAACCGAAGTTGCTCAATTGGCGGGAGACTTTAACAGTAATTCAAACTACGTGGCCAGTGGTCTCCCTAAGCCGCTTCAGCTTGAGGAAGTTGAACACGTACTTAAGGGCAGTAAACAAATTGACCTTGCCGACATAGCAGATGTTGATGATTCTGATATGTACCAGGAAATTAAAAATTGTATTGCTGCAGTCCGGAAAATGGATACAGATATCTACGTCATAGACACCACCCATCCGGAGCTGGATATACCGGCATTGTATACCATCATTCCCGGAGCTCATTTTCGTGAAAGAGCCATGGGAGGGAATGGGGCAATGTTTGCAGCTAAACTTGCGTCACAGCTGCTGGAAGCACAGGATCTGACAGATAAACTTATCTCGATGGAGCAGGTGCTGCCAACGGCCTATTACCTCAAGTTTTATCGGGGCAGGGATGCCTATAATAATGGTGACCTCATCCAGGCGCTTGACAACTTTAACCAGGCACTGGAACTCGATCCCAATGAAGAGGATATTCCTTATATCTATTCGTACAAAGGGAGCTGCTTGCGTGATATGGGGCTTTATGCAGAAGCCATAGAAGCATTGAGAAAGGGACTAGCTGCAGATGAAGAACGACCTGATATGCATAATATTATGGGTGTCTGTCACTACAAGTGTGACCAGTATGATCAGGCTGTTCATCATTTTCGTCGGGCAGTGGCGCTCAATCCAGTGTCGGCCATTGATTATGCCAATCTGGCCCTCAATTTAGAAAAAACAGGACAGCGCGAAGAAGCAATAGAACAATACCAGGTTGCGCTTGGCCAGGATCCAAGCATCGAGTTTGCAATGCAACGACTGGAAAAACTGCTTCAGGAATCAAAAGAGGCTTAATCCTTGAAACGTTCTCTCCCCAAAAATCCCGGTAAAATTCTTATTCGTTCGACCAACTGGATTGGTGATGCGGTTATGACCACTCCTGCGGTACGGACGATACGCGAGAACTTTCCTGACAGCGAAATTTCGATCCTTGTCCTTCCCTGGGTAAGTGATATCTTCCGCTGCAGTCCACGAGTAGATACCATCATTACCTACGACAAAAAAGGTCGTCATCAGGGGCTTGCCGGGAAATGGCATCTAGCGAGGGAACTCAACGCCTACAATTTTGATTGTGCAATCCTGTTGCAAAATGCTTTTGAAGCTGCCCTGATTACAACGCTGGCACGCATTCCCTGCCGTGGAGGCTATACAACCGATGCCCGAGGTCTCCTTCTGTCCCATGGGGTGCGAAAAAGTGCGGCCATACACAAAAAACATCAAGTGCATTATTACCAGGAAATGGTCCAAGGGTTAGGGCTGCATCCCGGTGATGACGCTCTTGAGCTCTTTATCCCACAGTCTGTTCAGCAAGCCACGAGGGAAAAACTCCTTTCCATCACCAACGGCAAAATTGAAACCTCTCCGCTTATCGGGTTTAATCCGGGCGCAGCCTATGGACCGGCAAAAAGGTGGCCTGCTCAGAAATATGCTGATCTGGCAGGTGCTATCTGTAGTAATCACGAGGCCTATATAGCTGTATTTGGTACGGCAGCCGATAACGAAGCAGCGCAGTGTATTAAACAAAGTGTCCCGGATCCTAGCAAAATTCTGGACTACACAGGAAAAACAAACCTGATAGAAGCCATGGCGCTGATAGAGCAATGCAATGCCTTTGTCACAAATGATTCCGGCCTCATGCATGTGGCAGCCGCGCTCAAGGTCCCCCTTGCAGCTATTTTTGGGTCAACCGATCATATTGCCACCGGTCCTTTTTCAAACAACAGTGTAATTATTAGAAAGCCATTGCCTTGCAGCCCCTGTAAACAGACTCACTGTCCGGAAAAACATCTGCGTTGCTTAAGAGAAATTTCACCAGACGAAGTTCTTACAGCTGTCACCGACTTGCTGCATACACAAGCTTACCATCATGACTGAAACATTACGACCGGCTGTCTTCCTCGACAGGGACGGCACCATCAATGAACAGATGGGATACATCAATCATATTTCGAGATTTCAGCTTCTTCCAGGTATTGGAGAGGCCATTCGCCGGTTGAATGAGCTGCATATCCCGGTAATCGTGGTTACCAATCAGTCAGGTCTGGCCAGGGGGTATTTTCCAGCCTCCCTCCTGGATCAGGTACACCAAAAAATGGAAAAACAACTTGCAGATGCAGGTGCCCATGTGGACGGCATCTATATCTGCCCCCACCATCCGGAAGCAAAAGAGGAAAAATATCGCCGTGCCTGTAACTGCCGAAAACCAAAGACCGGTCTTCTTGAACAGGCAGCAACGGAACTGAAAATAGACCTGCCGGCATCTTTTGTTGTGGGTGACAGGTGGTCGGACATACGTTGCGGTAAAGCCGTGGGCGCTACTTCAATACTGGTTCTTACTGGATACGGGCGAGGTGATGCGCAATATATCGGCCCCCACCAACAAATCCAACCAGACTATACAGCGGAAGACCTACAGCAAGCCGTCAGCTGGATACTGCGGCAAATTCAACGATAACTATATTTCATAGCCAAGGAAATCATAATCCAGCAAAAAATGACGTGACTAAAAGGAAAGCCTGCTCAGGCGCGCCAGACTGTCAATGAATTCACCTCCCACTCGCATCCCGGCTATACTTTTCAAGCGAACTTTTCGTTGAATTGCCGCACCAGAAGCGGAACGGTATTTCAAAGTCACTTCCTGGTTAAGGCGCATCCTTCTTGTCTGACCAGGCCTGACAACAAAGCCAATACCTCCAAGAGAAATATCACTCAGCCGCACCCGCAAGTCATTGTGGCTGCCGAGAGTTACCATTGCCTGACCACTCAGGGCTTTTCTCACAAAACCACGATGGTTAAGGATATAGCTCGTAACTTTTCCGCATTTACAGCGAACCGGTTTGCGACGGGTTGAGGATGAAACCGGCACATACCTGATTGATTTACATCGGCTGCAAACAACTCGAATCCGGCCGCCTTTCACATCACAATTCTGTGTCCTTTTTGCCATAGTCTCCTCATTTGAGATAGTCCATCAGGCTAAATCATACCATGGACTGTTTTTTGAATATACTTCCTACTCTCAAATATCTCGGTTCAATTAACCTATTAAAATATAATAAGCTGGAAATATATTAGGCTATAGTATTAAATATTATAATTGTTATTTTTTGTTGTAATCATTGGTACCTCAATCCATGCCAACATCACATTAGTTAGACTGTCTTTCCAGTCAGGTTGCGGAACCTATCAGCTTACAACCTCTGCTGCTGTCTTTATCTACTACTCACTTCCCTGAGGAGGATATCCATGCCACCTGAGAAGGGTGTTCGAGTCTGGCGACCTTTTTTTATCCGTATAATTCTGCCGTCTCTCCTGGCAATCTCTCTTTTTGCTTCAGTCATATTTTTGCTTATTATCCCGTCTTTAGAACGATCAATGATGGCGGGAAAAAGAGAAACGATAAAAGAACTCTCATTTGCCGCCTGGTCGATTGTCAATAAAGCGGCAAAACAGGAGCAAGAGGGCAGTTTAAACCGTGAAGAGGCACAAAAGCAGGCTCTGCAATACATCCAGTTTCTCAGATATGGAGAGGAAATCAAGGATTATTTCTGGGTTATGGACCTGACCCCTAAAATGCTCATGCATCCCTACCGAACCGACCTTATAGGGCAGGAACTGCAGACATTCAGAGATCAAGAGGGACGGCACCTTTTTGCCGAATTTGTTGATATAGCACAAACTAATGGCGATGGCTATATCCGCTATCTATGGGAGGACAAAAATGATTCGAGTCAAACCGTTCCTAAATTATCGTATGTAAAACTCTTTAAACCCTGGGGTTGGATTATCGGCACAGGCATTTACTTGAAGGATGTACGTGAAGAAATTAAAGCCCTTACCAACCGACTTCTTCTCATATCGCTCGCTATAACCGGCATTATAGCAGCACTCCTTTTTTTTATGACCCGGGAGAGCATGAAAATAGAAGCCAAGCGGCAGGAAACAGAACACAGCCTGCGTCTAGCTGGTGAAAAATATAAATCCCTGGTCGATGCATCCACTGAGGGTGTAATGATGATTATCAACCAGGGGATCGTCTACGCTAATAAAATACTGGAAGACATCAGTGGCTATACAGAAAGGGAAATGACAGACATGACCCTTGCTGATTTTATAACTTTGCTGCCTTCCGTGGACCAACCCTTCAGTCAGGTTGATGAAATTCTGGACCTGGAGGTACAGGCTCAATGTGAGGCATTATTCCATCACAAGAACGGGGCAATATTTGATATACTGCTTGCCATATCGCCAATGGAAATAAACGGACAGTCGGGTATCATTCTTATTATCAAGGACATCAGCACCCAAAAACAAGTTGATGGCGAGCTCGGTGCAAGTAAGCAGAAATTTGAACATTTGACAGCCAATGTCAGCATAGGCGTTTTTCGTACCACCTTTGATGATAACGAAGTTTTTGTAGAAGCCAATCCGGCAACCGCGCATATTCTGGGGGTCGAATCAGTTGACGATTTATTTGCACTGCACATAAAAGATCTTTTCGACAGTTCCTCGCAATACCAGCTCTTTAAACAAACTTTACGGGCCAAAGGTTCTGTTAAAAACATGATCCTGGACCATCAACAGCCAGACGGTAACCAGTTAACCCTTTCTTTAACAGCCGTGCTGGTTAAAAATGTCTATGGCAAGCTCACCTACTGTGATGGTTTTGTGGAAGACATCACAAAACGACACAAACGGGAATTGGAAAGGGAGGGCCTAATAAGCGAACTCCAGGCAAGCCTTCTTTTTCAAAACGAACCCATTCACCGGGCCTACTCGGTTGCCGTTCCGACATGCACGTTGACAACGTCCATAGAACTTGCTGCACGTTTTATGACCCATGCTGGATCAAGTGCAATTCTGGTCAAGCCGGATTCCGACACTGATCCTATTGGTATTGTTACCGATAACGATATCCGTGAACGGATGGTTACAGGGAGTATAAGTAGTAATAATCCTGTCTCCACTATTATGAGTGCTCCTCTTATTGGCATATCAGGTGATGCTCTTATTTTTGAAGGTATCGTCAAAATGCTTGAGAAAAATGTGGATCATCTCCTGATTCGTGACCCGCAGGGAGCGTATTTTAAAGTTATTAGCGCTAAAAATCTCTTGAAAAACCAGCAGTATATCCTGACCAAACTTATAAGCGACATCAACAAGGTAGAATCGCCGCTCCAGATTTCTTCTTTGAAAGACCAGCTACCCTTGCTGGTTCAACGGCTTTTTGAAAGCAGTCCTGATGCTCGTAACCTGACCCGTATAATTTCCGCCGTTGCCGAAGCATTTATGAAAAAGTGCCTCACACTGGCAATAGAGGAACTTGGTCCTCCTCCCTGCAAATATGCTTTTATGGCTCTTGGCAGTGTCGGTCGAGAGGAGCAAACTCTGGTTACGGACCAGGATAACGCAATTATCTACGAAAATGTCGATCCAGAACAGGAAAATACCACAGTATCATATTTTCAAAGTATGGGGGAAAAGGTATGCACCTGGCTGGATGAGGCCGGTTATGCTCTCTGCAAGGGAGATGTCATGGCTAAAAACCCAAAATGGTGTCAACCGGTTAATGTTTGGCAAGAATATTTCCAGACCTGGGTATCAGCAATGGAGCCGGCTGATTTACTGGATACAAAAATATTTTTTGATTTCAGATGGGTTCACGGCGATCCGCGGCTTGTAAGCGAATTACGAAGCTTTCTCAATGATCTCACCGCCAAAAAACCACTTTTTTTCTATCATCTGGTGCAAAACTGCCTCCAATCGAAACCCCCATTAAATTTATTCAAAAAGATTGTAGTCGAATCCAGTGGTGAACATCGAGAAATGTTCAGTATCAAAAAGGCGATGACCCCACTGGTTGATTACACACGCATTTACGCACTGCGCCATGGGATAGCTCAAACCAACACCTTTGCCCGGTTTAACCAACTGCAGGCAAAAGGCCATCTCAGCAAAAAAGAATGTCAGGAACTGACCCTTGTGTATAAATATTTGCTTGAGTTGCGGTTTAAACACCAAATTATGAGCCTCAGAGCAGGCGACATTCCTGATAATTACATCAATCCAAAACAGGTGACCGAAATGGAGCAGGTATTGCTCAGGGAAGCACTTGCTCAAGTCGCCGATTTCCAGACAAAAATGAGTTTTGATTTCAAGCAGATTTAATATCGTACATTTATGCATCAAAGAGGCAAAAATATGAAACGGCAGTACATTTTTTTTACATATATAAACCAATAAATATCTGCTCCGGTTGGAAAAAAAAGAATATTTGAAAGAAGAAAGGAAGGCTAAGGATGCACCCAAGATATAATTTTAACATCAATTTAAAAATAATATCATGCCTTTACTGAGTTTTCCCAACACGCTTGTAAAAGGCTGCTTAATTACTTTAGGCCTACTTTTTTGTGTTATCCAGGCTGCAGCGCTTCCTGTTCCCGAGTTAAAAGGACATGTGAATGATACTGCCAATCTTTTATCTTCCGGTACCAAACAATTACTGGAACAACAATTGCGAATGGTTGCGGCCCAAGATTCAACCCAAATAGTGGTGCTCACCATAACCTCGCTTGGCAATGAAAGCCTGGAGCAATACTCTCTCAAAGTCGCAGAGACATGGGCTATCGGCCATCAGCAGTTTGATAACGGGGTGTTGTTGTTAGTTGCAAAAAATGACAGGAAAATCCGTATTGAAACAGGTTACGGGGTTGAAGGTGTACTAACCGACCTTATTGCCGGTAGGATTATCAGTAAAATCATCGTCCCGGAGTTTAGAAAAAAACTATTTGATCAAGGAATAATCAATGGGGTTGCAGCAATTATTGCTTCTGTCAAGGGAGAGTTTGATGCTGCTTCTTTAGCGAATTCGTCACAAAAAACTGATCCTGCCGGATGGATCATTGCCGCTTTGTTCGGCTTCTTTTTTATAGGCCTTTTTTTCCGCAAAAAACAAAAGATCGCGGCTGCGGCAGGTGGGTTCTATGGTTTGGGGCTTGGTCTTGCTGCTCCTTTTATCCAATCCATTGCCATGCTCCTTTTGGTGGCAGTGCTCGGGATGTTAGGTAGCGCCATTGTCAGTTACGTGGTTAAGCGAAGAGGTCACACTCGCCGTAGTGGAACCCGAATGATCTTTCCTGGAAATATTGGTGATAATAATAGCAACAACAACCGTGGAATGAAAAGTGATGGGCTCAGTGGAGGTGGCGGAGGATTCGGTGGTGGTGGTGCTTCAGGTGATTGGTAAATGACACAGGCAGAGGGTTTTCTCAGTCCAATACAGTTTGTATGATAGCAATGAACTACAATATCTCATCATTCAACAAGACCGTAAGCCACAGGCACCCTACGGAGTCTCCTGCAGGTCGCTTGCCTGCGAGAAACACGCCTGCGCAGAGGTAAAAAATACTAAAAAATCAATTGCTTAAACCGAAAAAGTGGTGTCAATGATGATGGCAGCTCATCTGGTCCGGAGCCATGCATCAGGCAGCTTTAAACCCCTTAAAAAAAACTGAACCGGACATTCCAGCCGCACTTCAGGACTGTTCCTAAGACCGGTGATTTAATTTCCCCCGGGAGAAAACTGTAGTCCTGCGGTTCCGCTCCGGTATAATTATCGACACTCCATTGCTCCCCTAAACTTACTTTCAAAAAAAGCTTTGGCTTAGCTATAAAACCAGTCCTTACCTTTTCAGGACAAGCTACGAAGCGTAGTGAACGATTTTTGTCAGAAAAAACAACTGTTTTAGTGGCATTGTCAAAGAACAGATGCAGTTCATAAAGCCTATCCATACCGATCCTGTTCATCAACTCGCACCATTGAGGATTTGCGTAGTGCCAGGTCACGATAAATTTTTTCTTTTTTTCCTGCACCAGGACCGGTCCTTTACCATGATTAACGGCAAGGAGTTTTTCTTGCAGCATTTTCAGCGCCACAGGTTCTCCATGTCCACGAAAAAACCAGATTTTGCGCATGATCATTGACAGAAACGGTATCAGTGAACCAAATACAAGTACCCCCCATATACCAAAGGCAAGCAAATGGGTTTGCTGTTCCAGGCCGGTTCCGATGACGACCAGGGGTGTCAAGGTTACAGCGTATCCCAGCAACAGCAATAGAAAGGAAATGATGGTGAGAAAATAACGTTTTATCATAAAAAGTAAAACATCATAGTACCTGCACAGAGTCTGTATGCAGTCGCAGCTTGCCGGTCTGTGAATCCATGGTCGCCTCCATCCCCATGGGGAGTGCAAAATTAGCCGCTTGATGACCGACTGGGAAATTCGCCCACACAGGAAAATCAAAACGCTGGGTTAGTTCCAGCGCACGTTGCCATACCTGTTCCTGCAAACGCAGAGTTTCCAGACGATCAGAATTGCCAGGATCAAAAGTGCCTAAAATAAGTCCTGCCAAACGGTCCAAACGGCCACTGAAGGCAAGCTGGGTTAACATCCGATCCAGTCGGTATAAGGATTCACTCGTATCTTCAAGCACAAGAAGAGCATTCTCCCAGGAAGAGTCCCAAGGAGTACCTATTAGGTGCACTAAGGTGGTCAGATTACCACCCATAATTCTTCCTCTCCGATTGCCACCGCGTAAAATCTCCATACCTTTACCGGCAATCAAATCTTCTGCTTCGCCGGTCAACAGGGAGAATAGTTGGTGAACACTTTGTTGATCATGCAAGGTGAGGGAAGTAACAACTGGTCCATGCACGGCCACAAGATTTGCGTGGCTAATCATTCCACTGATAAGAGCACTGACATCACTGAAACCTATCAGCATTTTAGGATTGCGCTGCAGTCGATCAAGCTCAATATGCTCCATCATCCTGACCGAGCCGAACCCGCCGCGTATTGCCATAACCGCCTGTACACGAGTATCCTCCCATAGGGCGTGAAAATTCTGCGCGCGGGCCGCATCACCATCAGCAAGGTAATTGTCATTGTTCTGGAAGGCTCCCTGTAGTTTAATCTGAAAACCGAGCTCTTTGATAAGATTGATTCCCCCCTCAAATGCTCTGATGTCCCTGACTGGTCCGGCAGGACAAAACAAACCAATGGTGTCACCTTTTCTGAGTCTGGGAGGCAGGACAGGTTTCATACTATTTGGTGTTAATGGCATACAGATGTTTTAATCCTAAAAGGGTCAACTGCTTATCAGCAATGTCCAGAGAATTGGCATAAGGCAGTATAACATCGGCCATCCCGCCGGTGGCAATGGTTTGCACTTTTTCCTGTTCAGGAGCAATTTCTTTCCCCAGAATGGCGGTCATACGATCTATCAAACCGCCAAACCCATATAACATACCGGAATGTATTGCTTTTACAGTAGTCGTCCCAATGGGATTTTCCGGAGTAACATCAATATCCAGCCGTGGTAATTTTGCAGTCCTTGAGGCCAGGGCATCCAGAGAAATACCTATTCCAGGATGAATGGTGCCGCCAAGATATTCATGTTGAGCATTGATGCAGTCAAAAGTGATGGCTGTCCCAAAATCAACCACTATAAAAGCCGAATGAAAACGATCCCAGGCTGCCACCGCATTGACAATCCGGTCTGCACCAACTTCAGCCGGATTTTCAATTTTAATTGTTAAACCGGCCAAATCCAAAAGATGATTAACAGCAAGAGGCGGATGCTTGAGTTCAACCAGGTAACTCATGGCAAAATTGAGCCAGCTTGTTTCCAAAGTCGGCACGACGGAAGATACAATAAAGCCGGTAATCTGCCGAGGATCGATATTCGCCATCTGAAAGAGGGCATTGTAACGGATAGCAAGTTCATCGGCTGTTCTATCCTGATTGGACTGCAGTCGCCAATTGGCTATAAATTTGTCGTTGTGCACCACCCCACTGACAGTGTGGGAGTTGCCGACATCAACAGTAAAAAGCATTTTCTCTCCAGCTGTTTACTTTACCCTTGGGCAATATTTGTTTTTTTTGACCGAGGTTGTTAATATACCTCTGGCAAAACGACATTGTGGACTCTCTTCCCCGTATCTTGAAAACTCTGTACCAGTTATTTGACGAGGTGTAAATAGTGTCAACATATATTCAAGCACAGACAACGGTTGCCAACGAAACAGACGCACTTGTAATCGCCGGACAAGTGGTTAAAAAAAAGCTTGCCGGTTGTGTCCAGATAAGCAAGTGCATGTCTGTCTACAGTTGGCAGGGCGAAATACATCAGGAGGAAGAATATCTCTGTACCATGAAATCGCACAGCAGCCTTTTTAACCGCCTAAAAGAGACTCTTAAACAGATCCATCCCTATGACGAACCTGAAATTATTGCAACTCCAATCATACTCGGCTCCGCAACCTACTTAGATTGGCTTGCTGGTGAGTTGCAGAATGTGGATGCGGCATAAATATATTGAGCATTTTTTCATATAAAAGAACAGAGTAATTTAATGAGTAACAGCGCTCCATCAAACAAACGCAGACGGCGTCGTAAGGAATTTAAGTGTCATTGCTGCAAACAGGAAAAGCCATTTTGCTGGAATTGCACCTGTGGCTTCCAGATCTGCCCCGAATGCTTTGCCGAAAACAAGTGGGGTATGAGCAATGGGCCCACCTGGATTTGCCCGGACTGTGAACGGGTGCACATGATGGAATAATCCTTCTCGATATCCCAGCTGTCAAAAAAAGCACCTTCTATAACTACGAGATTGAAATCTTAAGATCACCGGATAAAAGTCTGCCTATGTCAAATCATCTGTACGACGAATCAAAAATTAAAACCCTCAGTTCCCTTGAACATATAAGAAAAAGACCGGGTATGTATATCGGGCGACTGGGTGACGGCAGTCATCCGGATGATGGCATTTATATCCTTCTTAAAGAGGTGGTGGATAATGCCGTGGATGAATTCATTATGGGATACGGCAAAACAGTCGACATATCCATTGAACAATCAGGGCTCTGCCGTATACGTGACTATGGTCGAGGCATTCCTCTTGGTAAGGTGGTCGAGTGTGTTTCCGTTATCAATACAGGTGCCAAATACAATACCGATGTCTTTCAGTTCTCTGTCGGCTTAAACGGGGTCGGGACAAAAGCTGTAAACGCGCTTTCAAACTTTTTTTCGGTATGTGCCTTTCGTGATGGAAAATATAAAAAAGCGATTTTTGATCATGGCAACCTTCAAGAAGAAGAGGAAGGGGAGACAAAGGAAAAAAACGGCACCCTGATCGAATTTTTGCCTGATCCTGATCTGTTTCCGGAATACACCTTTGACCATGAATATGTTGACCAACGACTATGGCGCTACGCCTATCTTAATGCAGGACTGAAACTGTACTTTAACGACACTGAATATTTTTCTAAAAAAGGTCTACAGGATCTATTGGAAAAAGAAGTCAACAGCAAAAGGATATACGAACCGGGCTACTTCAGCGGCAATGCCCTTGAGTTTTCCTTTACCCACACCGATGATTATGGGGAACTCTACTTTTCGTTTGTCAACGGAACCTACACAAGTGAAGGTGGAACCCATTTGTCTGCCTTTCGCGAAGGATTTTTAAAAGGAGTCAATGAGTTCAGTGACAAAAAATTCACCGGTCAGGATGTTCGCGACGGTCTTGTCGCTGTGTTGGCAGTCAAGGTGCAAGAACCGGTTTTTGAATCTCAAACAAAAAACAAACTCGGCAACACCGACATCCGTTCCGATATTGTCAACGCCACCAGGGATGCAGTTGCCAATTTCCTGTATATGCATCCCGAGTCTGCGGAGTTGGTGCTCGACAAAATACAGCGAAACGAAAGGGTGCGCAAGGAGTTGCAGTCCGTAAGAAAAGAGGCAAAGGCAAAGGCCAAAAAAGTTGCTCTCAAAATCCCCCAGTTAAAAGACTGCAAATATCACCCTTCAAGGGGCAAGCCGTCAAAAGACGGCAGGGAAAACATGCTTTTTATCACCGAGGGTCAGTCAGCAGCAGGATCCATTGTCAGTTCTCGAGACCCCATGACCCAGGCTGTTTTTTCCATCAAAGGTAAGCCGATGAATGTCTATGGACAACGACTGGACGTACTGTATAAAAACGATGAGATGTATTCTCTCATGCGAGCACTGGACGTTGAAGAATCCATATCCAACCTTCGGTTTGACAAAGTAATATTTGCAACCGATGCTGATGTTGACGGCCTCCATATCCGTAACCTGCTCCTTACTTTTTTCCTGCATTATTTTGAACCGCTGATCAAGCTCGGTCATCTGTATATTTTGGAAACACCCATCTTCAGGGTACGTAATAAACAAAAAACTCATTACTGCTATACCAATAAAGAGATGGACGAGGCTATCAGCTTGCTTAAGGGTAAAGGCAAGGGGGACAGAAGTATTGAGGTGACACGATTTAAAGGCTTAGGAGAAATCTCGCCGGCGGAATTTAAACAGTTTATCGGCGATGATATGCGCATAAAACAAATTAGAATGGATTCGCTCAGCGAAGTGGGCAGAGTACTCAAATTTTACATGGGTAAGAACACTCCTGAACGCCGTCAGTATATTATGGATCATCTCACTCTGGAGCCGGTATGACCGAATCCTTTGAATTAAAGCCCGGTAAGCTGCAAAAACTTTTTGATTCCAATTTTTTGGAATACACGTCTTACGTTATCCGAGAAAGAGCCATTCCTGATATCGACGACGGCCTTAAACCGGTGCAACGAAGACTGTTGCAAACACTGCACAATATGGATGATGGCCGCTACCATAAGGTAGCCAATGTGGTCGGAGAAACCATGAAGCTCCACCCACATGGGGATCAATCTATTTTTGCAGCCCTGGTTAACCTGGCCAATAAAGATTTCCTTATCGATAGGCAGGGAAATTTCGGTAATATTTTCACCGGCGACCAGGCCTCTGCTCCCAGGTATATCGAATGTCGGCTTTCTCCGCTTGCCAGAGAAACCCTGTTTAACAAGGATCTCACTCAATTCATTGATTCATACGATGGGCGGATGGAGGAACCGGTCAGTCTTCCGGTGAAAATACCCTTGCTCCTTTTGCTCGGTGCTGAAGGCATTGCAGTGGGCATGGCCACTAAAATTATGCCTCACAATTTTAACGAACTGCTCAAGGCACAGATAGATTATCTAGAGGGCAGGGACTTTACCCTTTACCCTGATTTTCCCAGAGGCGGTATCATTGATGTCAGCGATTATGACCATGGCAACGGCAAGTTACGTTGCCGGGCACGGATAGAACAACCTGACAGTAAAACTATTCACATTACGGAACTGCCTTATAACGTCACTACCCTTTCGCTTATCGAGTCCATTGAGAGAGCCGCCAAAAGCGAAAAGCTAAAAATTTCTTCGGTCAACGACTATACTGCGGAAAAAGTTGAGGTAGAAATAAAACTACCTCGTAACATTCACGCAGAGGAGACAATAGATGCACTCTATGCCTTTACCGACTGCGAAATAAGCGTATCACCCAACCTTATCGCCATTGAAGACAACATGCCTAGAGTGGTGAAAGTTGAGGACGCCTTGCGCAGAAATACGGATAAGCTGGTTACCAACCTGCAAAAGGAACTGGAAATTGAGCTTGAGCGATTACTTGTAAAATGGCACGCACGCAAGCTGGAGCAGATTTTTATTGAGGAACGGATCTACAAGCAAATCGAAGAGCAAACCAATTATAAGGCTGTTATCAGTGTGGTCCGCAAAGGACTCCTCCCCTTTGCGGAGGAACTGCAGCGTAAAGTCACCACCGAAGATATCGAGCGCCTGCTGGAAATAAAAATCCGCCGCATTTCCAGGTACGATATCAACCGACAGGAAAAAGAGCTTAAAGAGATCGAAAAGAACATCAAACTCATTAAAAATGATCTCAAAGATATTGTGGCCTTTACCATCAACTATATTCAAAAACTGCTTGATAAGTACGGCCCCGAATATCCGCGAAAAAGTCAGTTAGGTATTCTGGGTGAGGTTGATGCCAGAGCAGCTGCCCTTTCCAACCTTAATTTAGTTTATCAAAAGGAAAGTGGTTTTCTCGGCTGTAAACTGAAAGTTGAAAATCCACGTAAGGACATTGAGCTGAGTTGTTCTGAATACGATCGAATCTTGCTTATATTCAAAAACGGGATGTATAAGGTTGTCAGCGTGCAGGAAAAACTTTTTATCGGTAGTGATCTTGTCTGGATGGGTTTGGTCGTACCGGAGCAGACCTTTAATCTTATTTATCGTAACGGACTGGAAAACCTTACCTATATAAAAAGGTTCACCACGCCCAAGTTTATTCTCAATCGTGAGTATCACCTTTTTGAGGACCATAAACGTTCTGCCATCCTTTTTTTGATGACTGGGGAAAAAGAGATCCGTGCCAGGGTCAGCCTGGTTCCTTCCTCCAGAGCCAAGTACAACAGCCTGGAACTGGATTTTGACGACTACCTGATAAAGGGCGCAAACGCCAAAGGCAAGCGCGTTTCCAATCGGGTTGTACGGCGGGTGAGCAATCTCACCGGCACTCCCCGTAAACAACCACTCACCGCACCGGGACTACCCGGATTTGACAAATAACACCCTCACGACACTCCACAATTGTGAATTTGTGGTGTGTCGCCCTTTTCGACACACCTCTCTCCCTCCTTGCCAGTTAGCAGATAATGAGCATTGTTTACCCGAACAGTTTTAGATTGAGTCTAAGGCAAATTATTTGCCATGCGCCACATAAGTACTTTTAATCCGATTAAAATCTATACGAAAAGGTAATAGGGAGGGAACACATTGACCATGCAAAACGACGCACAACAACAGGCGAAAGCAATGTTTGCAGGGGGCTGCTTCTGGTGCATGGAAGCCCCTTTTGAAAAGATGAATGGCGTGTATGAAGCCGTTGCTGGATATGCTGGTGGCACAACCGTCAAACCAACCTATGAGAACTACCACAGAAACGGTCATATAGAGGTAGTGGAAGTCGTGTATAACCCTGACAAGATAACCTACGAGCAATTACTTGGCATTTTCTGGCAACAGATTGACCCCACAGACGAAGGTGGACAATTTGTAGATCGCGGTCACGGGTACTCTACCGCCATATTTTATTACGACGAAGCACAACGGGTGGCAGCAGAAAAATCAAAAAAGCAACTTGAAGCACAAAACGTCTTCAACAAACCAATAGTAACACCCATCCTTCCGGCTCCGGCTTTTTACCCAGCAGAGGATTACCATCAGGATTACTACCTCAAAAGCCCAACCAGGTACAAAATGTATCGCGTTGGCTCCGGCCGGGAAAATTTCCTTAAAAAAACTTGGGGGTAAAGGATAAGGGGTATCTTAAAAAACACAATTTGGGTTACAACGAATGCAACTAAATTTTAACTTAGAGGATATAAGCCAGATATCCGTAGGGGCTTTTGCATTAGCCGTGCCTATATCCTTTTCAGAAGAGGCCTGGAAATTAGGGGAATCGCTTCCTACGTTCAATTTGCTTTTCATTTTTACTTTATCAATGATATTTCTCTCTTTTTTTTCCTACCAAAGCGTCTTTCAAGGAGATATAAAAAACCGGATACCAGTATTCGTTTTTCGGATAGTAGCAGCTTATTTGATCACGGCGTGCATCGTTGCCCTTGTACTGTTCTCAATCGATAAGTTCCCCTTGAGAATAGAGCCACTAATCGCAATAAAAAGAATGATTGTAATATCAATGCCGGCAGCAATGGGAGCGATTGTTGTCGATGGTTTCGACAAAGAGTGAAATGTCAACAAATAACGTTTCGATAATCAGGAAGAGAGGAAAAAGGGTATCTCCAAGTAGATTGGCTTGTTGTTGTAAGATAGGAAGAGAAAATAATTCACTCGCTATGTTGGCATCTCCGAATAAATGTATGCGCTATGAGCTAGGGTAGGGCTGGTAGCACATACGATTTACAAATTAACTATATATCATAGGTACCACCTAAAAAGATAATAACAGCTATTGTAACCAATGCAATGAGTAAGGTACTGATACCCGACCAGAGCCAAAATTTTTTGCTGATTCTTCCAAGAAAAACACCGAGAAGAAAAATACATACAAGAGCAACTACAATAGAACAAATAAAAGGTGGAAGAGGTAAAAGATAGCCATGCTCAGCTAAAAAAATTGGTATAATGATTACAAGGGAGAACAATAAAGGAGATAACCCGTTAACCAGCGCTACAAATATTGGAATAAATAATTTTGCCTCTCCATAGTAACTTTCCTTGAGCTCGCTTACCAAAGCCTGTTCAATCTCTTGCAATTCTTTTTCTCTTTCTGCTTTCTCGCTCAAGTAAGCACTACACGAACCACTAACAAATAATGCTATTGAGGCTCCTACGCAGGCGCTAATAGCTGTTGTTAGTTCTTGCATTCCACTTATATGAAACCCTGTAACCATGCCCAACATCGTCAAAGCTCCATCAAAGCCGTTTGTGACGAAATATCTTCGGGCAATGGCTTTCGCTCTGCTGATGTGCAACAATATATATTTTTTATTCTCTATCATATTATCGGGTCCGGACAATCTTACACGTCAGCTGAAGGAAACTTTATAGTTGGTTTCTAAATGATGGGTGAGTTATTCTTCTTGTATATCCCCAACGATCTCAACCTCGTCAATACTGTGAACCGATGCTCCCATTTTTTCAATTGAGTTTTTGATTTCTGTAAAGTTGATATTTGATCCTTCTATGATAATTATCGTACTTTCAGTTTTTTTATCAACTTCAGTAACAGTTAATTTCACTCGAAAATCTGTATCGATTTCAGCCAAAGTGGATGCAAAATCAAGAGCATTTGGTTGGTGAGGTTTAAGGACGTCAAGTACAAGTCTTATTGTTTTTGCCATTGCATTCTCCTCAAATATTTCTAGTCATAACTATTCACAAGCACCCCACGGAGTCTCTCGTTGGCCGCTTACCTTTCGGACGGTCACGATCTCCTGCATAGAGGGCTACCGGAGTCTTCGCTTCCTGCGAAAATCGTGGCTGTCCAAATAAGAAGCGACCAACGAGAGACTCCGTGAAGCACCTGTAAGTAGGTAAAGCTTTAAACATACTAAATCAAAGAGTTATCAACCCGTGAAGTACCCTTATTCGGTATTATCCGATAACACTATTTGAATGTCAAAGGTGTAAGGAAAAGTATTGTCACTTCCAAGGTCATCATCAACCTACGACCGTGCGTATTATGGATATATCCGAAATAAGGCCTTATCATTTTTGTCTCAGTTATAAATGTCAAGTCCTTAAACAGAATGATTGAGTTCAGGTGTTGACAGCCTATTATTGATGATTAGATACTAGATAATAATTCATTCTTAACCGTAGGCAGCTATGGAAATCGAAAAACAGGAAATAGAAAAGCGAATGGCCCATTTCGAGACGATCTGTCGGAAGAGAGGGATCAAGATGACACAACAGCGTGTTTTGATATATCGAGAAGTTGCCTGCTCCGGTGATCATCCAGATGCCGAGAAGATATTTCAGCGAGTCAGAGAACGTTTGCCAACGGTGTCATTAGATACTGTCTACCGGACACTTTGGTTGTTGAACGATCTTGGACTGATCAAAACACTTGGGTTGGGCCGCGAGCGTTCCCGTTTTGAAGCCAATCTCAGCGGCCATCACCATTTTGTCTGTGATCAGTGTGGTATTATTCGTGACTTTTACAGTACTGAACTTGATAATTTTACACTGCCTGATGCAGTCGTTGACTCACAGGGGAAGATAAAAACAACTCATTTTGAGGTGCATGGCGTCTGCCCAAATTGCGTTGCGGAAAAAACACCCCAAAACTCTTCATACCAATAGGAGGTATTTTGATGAGCGAAGAAAAGAAATGCCCGGTAATGCACGGTGGTGCAACAGAAAGCAGCATGTCGAACATGGACTGGTGGCCCAAATCTCTAAACCTCGATATTCTCCATCAACATGATGTAAAGACCAATCCGATGGGGACTGGATTTGACTATCGTGAAGAGGTCAAAAAACTCGATGTAGCCGCTCTCAAAAAAGACCTGCATGCCCTGATGACCGACAGTCAGTCATGGTGGCCTGCTGATTGGGGACATTATGGTGGTCTTATGATTCGCATGACGTGGCATGCGGCTGGTTCCTACCGTATCGCTGATGGTCGTGGTGGAGCCGGTACCGGCAACCAGCGCTTTGCGCCACTTAATTCATGGCCTGATAATGTGAATCTGGATAAAGCACGCCGTTTGCTCTGGCCAATCAAGAAAAAATACGGCAATAAACTCAGCTGGGCGGACTTGATTGCTTATGCAGGTACGATTGCCTATGAATCCATGGGACTGAAGACTTTTGGTTTCGCATTTGGACGTGAAGATATCTGGCATCCGGAAAAGGACACTTACTGGGGGGCGGAAAAGGAGTGGCTTGCCCCTAGTGGCAGCGAAGGCAGTCGTTATTCTGGTGAACGTGATTTGGAAAATCCTCTGGCCGCAGTGATGATGGGATTGATTTATGTTAATCCAGAAGGTGTAGACGGTAACCCGGATCCACTGAAGACAGCTCATGATGTGCGTGTAACCTTTGCACGTATGGCGATGAACGACGAGGAAACCGTTGCACTCACAGCCGGTGGACATACTGTGGGTAAATGTCACGGTAACGGCGATGCCTCTTTACTTGGTCCGGAACCTGAAGCAGCCGGTCTTGAAGAGCAGGGCCTGGGCTGGAACAACAAGACAAAACGCGGCATCGGTCGTGACACTGTATCGAGCGGACTCGAAGGGGCATGGACCACGAATCCAACCACATGGGACAATGGCTATTTTAAATTACTACTCAACTATGAGTGGGAGTTAAAGAAAAGTCCTGCCGGCGCCTGGCAGTGGGAGCCTGTCAACATCAAGGAAGAGGATAAGCCTGTTGATGTTGAGGATATGACCACTCGCTATAACCCGATGATGACCGATGCAGACATGGCCATGAAGATGGATCCTGAGTATCGCAAAATAGCTGAACGTTTCTACAAAGATCCTGAATATTTTTCTAAAGTCTTCGCACGCGCATGGTTCAAACTGACCCACCGCGACTTGGGGCCAAAAGCACGGTACATCGGGCCCGATGTGCCGCAGGAAGAACTTATCTGGCAAGACCCGGTTCCGGCTGGAAGCAGCGATTACGACGTACAGGCTGTAAAAGAAAAAATTGCTGCCAGTGGTTTGACCATCAGCGAAATGATCTCTACTGCATGGGATAGCGCTCGAACTTTCCGCGGTTCAGATTATCGTGGTGGTGCCAACGGAGCACGTATTCGCCTGGCCCCGCAGAAAGACTGGGAAGGCAACGAACCCGAGCGTCTAGCCAAGGTGCTTGGCGTACTTGAACCGATTGCAGTTGAAAGTGGTGCAAGTGTTGCGGATGTAATTGTTCTGGCAGGTAACGTCGGGGTCGAGCAAGCTGCCAAGAAAGCCGGCTTTGATATTAGTGTACCCTTCTCGCCCGGACGCGGAGATGCAACCGATGAAATGACCGACGTCGCATCCTTCGAAGTTCTGGAGCCACTCCATGACGGATATCGTAATTATCTGCAGGGAAACTATGTGGTGAGTGGAGAGGAGCTAATGCTTGACCGCACGCAACTGATGCGGCTTACTGCTCCGGAGATGACGGTACTGGTTGGTGGCATGCGCGTGCTTGGTTCCAATTATGGTGGAACAAAGCACGGCGTATTCACAGATCGTGAAGGTACCCTGACGAACGATTTTTTCGTTAACCTGACTGACATGAGTTATACATGGAAGCCGGTCGGTGATAACCTCTATGAAATCTGTGATCGTGAGACTGATACAGTTAAGTGGACGGCAACGAGAGTGGATCTTGTATTTGGTTCTAACTCTATTCTCAGAGCTTATGCTGAAATCTATGCACAAGATGACAACAAGGAAAAGTTTGTTCAGGACTTTGTCGCAGCATGGGCCAAAGTTATGAACGCTGATCGTTTCGATCTTGCATAGATGAAGGTAAACAATAAAGCATAATAGCAGCGGAACGAATAGGGATTAGTTCCTAAAGCCTATATTTATTTTGAGCGCAACATTTCTGCTACCTCGAAATGTTGCGCTTTTCTTATGGCTTAGAATAGACATCTACGGCAGCATCACTTTTCAACAAAATAACGTGGCTTTATCCTGCCTACATAATGCAGTATATTAAGTCTATACCTTCTCCAGTATTTCACGACTGCGCTTGACCGCACAAAGATCGCCGCACATGGTGCACACATCTTTATCAATAGGCTGGGAAGAGGCACGATAGGCACGTGCCTTTTCAGGATCAATGGCAAGATCAAACATCTTTTCCCAGTCCAGTTCTTTTCGGGCATGACTCATTTTGTTATCCCAGTCAATTGCATTGGGGATGCCTTTAGCTACGTCTGCGGCATGGGCAGCAATACGAGTGGCAATAATGCCTTCCTTCATGTCGTCCTGATCGGGCAGGCGCAGGTGCTCTGCTGGAGTAACATAACACAAAAAGTCTGCACCATAGGTTGCAGCCAGCGCTCCGCCAATGGCAGAAGTGATGTGATCGTAACCGGGGGCGATATCGGTGACAATGGGCCCAAGGACATAAAAAGGCGCTCCATGGCAGAGTTTTTTTTCGATCTGCATATTAGAAACCACCTCGTTGAGCGGTACATGGCCAGGACCTTCGATCATTACCTGCACATCGGCCTCCCATGATCGTTTGGTCAGCTCACCCAAGACAATCAATTCCTGTATCTGAGCAGCATCGGTAGCATCATTTAAGCTTCCGGGGCGCAGGCCGTCTCCAAGGCTGAGGGTCACATCGTACTTTCTGCACATTTCAAGCAAACGATCATAGTGTTCAAAAAATGGATTTTCCGCATCATTAACATCCATCCAATGCAACAATAACGAGCCGCCGCGACTGACTACGTGGGTGAGACGTGGGTTGTTTTTCAACCGCTCTACAGCAGTGCGATTCAGCCCGGCATGAATAGTTAAAAAATCCACCCCGTCTTCTGCATGCATTTTAACGACATCAAAAAAATCATCTACAGTAATGGCACCAACATTTTTTCCATAACGGGCTACAGCATCATATACCGGTACAGTCCCAATCATAGCTGGGCAAACTTCTATAGTTCGTTTACGAAACGTCTGGGTATCGCCAAAGGTACTTAAATCCATAATAGCGTCTGCTTTGAGTTCCACCGAGCGATGAACTTTCGTCAGCTCTGCTTCAACATCGCAGCAATCTTCAGACACACCTAGATTGACGTTAATTTTCGTCCGCAGCCCACTGCCGATACCACAACCAATAAGGTTGGTGTGGTTCACATTGGCAGGTATAACGATATGACCGTTGGCCATTTTGGTCAAAAGATCGCTTTCTGTAATCGCTTCGCTAGCCAATACGTCCTGCATCTGCTTGGTGACAATACCCTGCCTGGCTGCATCCATCTGGGTTGTGTATGTGGTCATTTTTTTCACTCCGAAAGGTATATGTTTCTCGTTTTTGATAAATACATCAGGCCGAAAAGGCATTGTTTAAGTTTTTCACAGTCTGGGTAATATTGTCTGCACCGACAATCTCTGTTACCAAACAGATTGACTGAGCACCGCGTTTTACTACCTCATCAATATTGTGTTGTTTAATGCCGCCGATGGCGACAAAGGGAATGGCGACATTTTCCACTACATATTCCAAATAGTCGAACCCGGTAGGTGCGCAGACATTTTCCTTGGTCTGAGTGGCATAAATCGGGCCGACCCCGATATAATCTGCCCCCACCTCTTGAGCCTTGTGCATTTGTTCAGGGGAATGGGTCGACAATCCGATAATTTTGTCAGGTCCGAGCAGACGACGAACCGCATCCACTGGTAAATCTTCTTGGCCCACATGGACGCCATCGGCATCTACCAGGAGGGCAATGTCGACAAAATCGTTGATGATAAAGGTCACCTCATGCTC
The DNA here is from genome assembly GCF_016918565.1 of Desulfogranum marinum. Taxonomy (GTDB): domain Bacteria; phylum Desulfobacterota; class Desulfobulbia; order Desulfobulbales; family Desulfobulbaceae; genus Desulfogranum; species Desulfogranum marinum. Next base: position 63,198 of record NZ_JAFFQD010000004.1, on the reverse strand, counting down.
CCGGGTCATTTCTCTGATCGTCTGGCATTCTGATAAAATGTCACAATAATCTTTCAGGTGTCTTTTCTCTCGGTACTGTATAACTTTAATGCCGCCCTTGATCATCTCCTCAACAACCTGAATATTGGAACGGCCACAGGAAAACTTTTCTGCTGTAATGCCGTAAATTCCTGAGGGAAGAAGTAAGTTTCTATTTGTCATTGCCTTTTCCAAGAAGAAAGAAGGACCGCTGTCATGCCGGCAGCCACTGTAATAACTTTGTGGGCATACAGAGTTGCGTGACAGCAGTCAGTGATAAAATCGCCAACAACATGTGTGTTGCCAATTTTTTTGACCTGGATGGTTGCAATATCGCTCCCGGCAATACCGCTTGCAGAAACAACCAACCGTTTGCTTTGCCCGAAATGTTCAAGCACCAATTTTTTGTCAGTTTTTTTGTCCAGCCCTTCGACAATGGTGTCGCAGTGAATAAAAAGCTGATCAATATTGGAAGGTGTAATGCGTTCAGTGCTTATTTCAATTTCGATGTCAGGATTGATGCGCATCAGGTTGTAACGCAGCATATCGACCTTCATTTTTCCAACCTGATCAGCAAAATAAAATTGCCTATCCAGATTGGACGATTCAACCCGATCAAAATCAATAATTTTCAATGCAGTTATGCCGCTACGAACGAGGTTCACCGCAACATTGGACCCAATCCCGCCAGCACCAGCTATCCCGATCTTCATAGACTTGCGTCCCAGTCTTTGTAAACAGGCTGGTAACCATGGGCAGCAATAGCATCTGCGACCTGGCACACACTCCGCGTGTCTGTAATTTCAAACTGTGGGGTATCGGTCTCTTCGTTTTGCGTATAACCACCAACGCTGGTACATACCCCGGCTGAAAGGCGAGTGGCGCCAAGCTGGATTAAATTATCACGCATAAGCTGATTTTCCCGAGTGGAAACAGTAATGCCAGCGCGTGGTTGAAAAAGCCGTAATGCGAGCAAAAACTGGACAAAGGTCTTGTCGTTAACAGGATACTTAGGAGTAAAATCACACTCAGCTTCGTTAAAGCGGGGGAGGGATACGGAAATTTCAGTATCAAGATAGTTTTCATCCAAGTAAGCTGCGTGCAAGCCGGTAAAGAAAAACTCACTCCGCTTTTCTCCTAGACCCAGCAAGGCACCGATATTGACAGATCTGAAACCAGCTTTTGCTCCCCGTTCAGGCCCATCGAGCCTGAAATGGTAGTCTCTTTTCTTTCCTGCCAAATGGACCTCAGCATAAATCGCTTGGTCATAGGTTTCCTGAAAAATAGTAAGCCCATCCACCCCTGCCTGCTTCAACTGCCTGTATTCATCAACATCCATTGGAAAAATTTCTATTGAAACCGATGCAAAATATTTTTTAAGGCAGGTAACGGCTTCAACCAAATAATCCATGGGGGTCGCATGTTTTGATTCACCGGTAAGCAGCAGTAAATGCTGCAATCCTGTTGCAGCAATAGACTGGGCCTCTTTCTCGATTTCTTGAATAGACAGTTTGCGACGGACAATATGATTAGTTTTATTAAAACCGCAATAAATGCATTGGTTAGAGCAAAAGTTAGATATGTAAAGCGGGGTAAACAACTGAATAGTTTTACCAAAGTACTGTACTGTCAGACGTTGCGCCTTGTGAGCTATCAGCTCTAAATGTTCAGCCGCTTTGGGGCTGAGCAGGGCAAGAAAATCCATGGGTTGGATTGAATCTTTGGCAACGATACGCTCTATCTCTTCATCCGTGACCTGGGCAAAAAAATCTGGAAAAGGAAATTCTTTATACTGCTCAACTATTTGAGAGAAGGACATGGTTCACTCCTGTGAAAGGGAAATGAGTACATTGTAAAAATAGCCTCATCAATTTAGGAACCCTGTCAATGGCGAGGATGCCCGAGCTGTTGTGCTCGTACCCGAGGCCTCTGCCAGGTAAGCAGCTCGGCCAGCACGAACTGCCAAATCAAAAGCGTTTCCCATTGTCTTCGGATCGTTTGCAGTAGCAATAGCAGTATTTACAAGCACCGCATCTGCACCCATCTCCATTGCTGCCGCGGCCTGAGAAGGCATCCCTATCCCCGCATCAACAACTACCGGGACGGTGCAGTTTTCAATCAGCATCGCGATTAGCGGTTTTGTTTCCAGGCCACGGTTTGTACCAATCGGTGCACCAAGCGGCATGACTGCAGCAGCACCTGCGGACTCAAGCCGTTTGGCAAGGGGCAAGTCGGGAAGGACATAAGGCAGTACAACAAATCCTTCCTTAGCCAGCAACTCCGTAGCTTTGAGCGTCTCGTAATTATCCGGCATCAGGTATTTGGAGTCGGTGATCACCTCAATTTTGACAAATTCACCACAGCCGGCCTCCCTTGCTATTCGGGCTACCCGTACTGCCTCTTCTGCGGTTCTCGCACCCGAGGTATTTGGAAGAAGAATGACGTTATCAGGAATGAAATCAAGGATGTTTTCTGTTTTTGAACCGAAATCTATCCGCCTCAAGGCTACGGTGATCATCTGGGAACCACTGGCCTCAAGCATCTCAGGGATCTGCGCGTTTGTCGAAAATTTTCCGGTTCCGGTAAAGAGACGATTTGTAAAGGTTTTATTGCCGATTTTTAGCCCTTGTTCCACCATGGTTCACCCTCCACCGACAAAATTTAGCAGTTCCAGTCCATCACCTTCCTGAAGCTTTGTTGCTGGCCACTGTTCCTGTCGAATTATTTGATCATTGTGTTCAACAACCAACGAATTAGAATCGAGTCCTAGCTCTTTCACCAGTTCATCAATAGTGCTCGCATTACTGGTTTCAATTTTTCCATTGATAGAAAACTGCATAATTTCACCCCTTAAAACGAAAAAAGCCACTTACCCCAATTAGGGTAAGTGGCTTGAAAAAATAAAAAAATTATAAAATAATTTTGTAAATTCGTTATAAGCCGCTTCCCTTCGCCGGTATTACCCGGATCAGGTTGTAAGGGTTGGATAAATTCCTCTCAGCAGAGACAGCACCCCTAGCGATGGCTTCCTGTATAAAGGAGCCTTTTGGTTTTGTCAACAAGATAATAACATTACAAGAAGAGATACTTTTTCACTATAAAAGAATAAAATTAAAAACATTATTTCAGCGCTTTAGCAAGAACAGTTAATGTTGCAAGACAAAAGTAAATAATTGAAAAGCATAATCAGAATGGTAAGGGAATGCATTGTTCTAGGACTGCATGAAAGGAGAGATATAGCTACATCAAAAACTACATACATCTTATAATCCAGAAAAGAAACGATGCACTTATGCAACTGCCAAGATTTCCATCCAAAGGATGGATTAAATATGATAGGCAACTGAAGCGTATAGCCATTTTAAGAAAAAAGGCGTGCTGGTTTGCTATAAAGGCTAAGAGCTGAGTAAATAAAATCCTAAATGCAGTCATAAAAAGAAGGATCGATATTGATGAAAAACCAACTCAACGCCCACATTTGCCCTTTATGCGGCTGTAAAACCTGCAGCCTATTTTACCAAGATACCACAAGAAAATACCTGCGTTGTTCAGACTGTGAACTCGTTTTCGTCCCTCAATTTTACTGGCTTAATTCCGCTAATGAAAAAGCGATCTATGATTTGCACCAGAATTTTCCATCTGATGAAGGGTATCGGATTTTTTTATCGAGATTGACCAATCCGTTATTAAAACGGCTCAACTCAAAACAAAAGGGGTTGGATTTTGGTTGCGGCCCAGGTCCAACTCTTTCGTACATTCTAGAAGAGCAAGGCCACCAAGTCGATTTATATGACCCTTTTTACTACGATGATCCTTCTCTTTTTTTTAAGTCGTATGATTTTATATGTGCCACAGAAGTCGTGGAACATCTACACAACCCCAGCGCGACGTTTACCTCATTGTTTCAGGTACTAAAACAACACGGCTGGCTGGGTATTATGACGAAGATGGTAATCGACAAACAGGCTTTTCAGAGTTGGCACTATATCCGCGACCTGACACATATTTGTTTTTATAACCGCTCTTCTTTTGAGTACATTGCAAAACGTTTCAGCGCCAAAGTAAGCTTTTTCGGCAATGATGTAATTTTGCTCAACAAGTTGTAACTACATAAAAAAAAGTAAATAAAGCCGGAGCAGGAATGTCCGGCTTTATTTTTAGGAGAGTAGTTGATCAATCAAAAGCCATACTTGTGTTCCACTCTTTCCACACGTTACCTACTAATTCAGGACCTGGTTTTAAGGTTTTCTTGCCGGGTTTCCAGCCGGAAGGCGTTGCCTCGGCACCTTTAGTTTCGCGAATAAGTTGGAAAGCTTGTATCTGACGGATAGTTTCACTTACATTTCTGCCTACAGGTGGCGTCAGCACTTCAAATCCCTGAATAACGCCGTCTGGGTCGATGAGAAAACGGCCACGGGCTTCTACACCAGCTGTTTCATCGAACACACCAAATATTTTACCCACCTTGCCACCCGCATCCGACAACATCGGAAAGGGCACTCCTCCGTCGACCATTTTTGATAATTCGTTATCATCCCACATTTTATGAACAAACATGGAATCGATGGACATGGAAAGAACCTCTACACCAAGCTCTTGGAAAGTTGGATATTTTTCAGCGACCGCTGAAATTTCAGTAGCTCAGACGAAGGTAAAATCGCCCGGATAAAAGCAAAGGACCACCCATTTGCCAAGATAATCCGAGAGCTTCACATTAACAAATTTACCTTTTTGATACCCTGGGGCAACAAAATCAGGGGCTTTTTGACCGACCATTACCATTGAACGTTCCTCCCTTGGCTGTACTTGTTGTTGTTCTTGCGTTTCAACTTGCTCTTCACCCACTGGGCCACCGGTTGGCCGTGCGCATCCAACTTCAGCTTCTTCTGCCATACTATTCTCCTAGGTAAAGGTTACATGCATGTGGTGCACTGCTTATTCCTGCTGAGACTTCCTACTCAAAAAAAGACTACCACTAACACTCACAGTGAACCGGAATCACGGGTACTGCAATATCATGATCACATTTTAAAAGAGCATTGCTCTTGCTATCCTCTTTCACAGAGTTCAACAAGAATGCCGCCAGTAGCTTTAGGATGAAGAAATGCTATCTTTGCTCCTCCTGCGCCAATTCGTGGCGTTTGATCGATGAGCTTAACACCCTTTTCTTTTAATTCGTCCAGGGCGGCAGCAATATCTTCCACTTGAAAAGCAACATGTTGAAAACCAGCACCTTTCTTCTCTATAAACTTGGCTACTGGTCCATCGGGAGAAGTTGACTCCAACAGTTCAATTTCACTTTCGCCAACAGGAAAAAATGCTGTGGTGACTTTTTGTTCTTCAACCGTTTCTGCTCCTTCGAATTCAAGGCCTAAAACGTCAGTCCAAAATTTCTTTCCTTCATTAATGCTATTAACGGCAATACCAAGATGATTAATTTTAAGAATTTTCATTGTGAACCTCTCTGTTTGTTGTTCCATCCAGACGCTGTCGCTACCCAGGAAGGAACGATGGTTTAACCAATAATCAGTTGGTGGTATAGGATGAAGCACAGAGTTTGCGCAAGTTCATCCACGTTAATACTCATCGCCTTAGCACCCCTGTTTCCATATCGGATCTATACTTTAACACTATTGCTGGTAAGCATAATTTGCTATGCTCCAGGGGCATCATATCTTACAGAACCTAACAATAAAAAAGATTTAAATGCCTGTTTAAGCATTGTTATCGAAAATAATAATAACGAGAATTCACTCACGGGCCATTTGTTATCCAAAACTATTACGACAAGTGCCACTACGTGACACAGGGTGTCTACTAATAACGGTTATCCGCAAAAGGGCAAAAAAACTACTTCTTTTGACAATTAAGACAAAGTCCGTAAAAATCAAGTCTATGGCTTTCGATTTTAAATCCTGTTTCCTGCACCATCTTTTCTGTTATTTCTTTTAAATCAAACATTGATGGATCAACAATCTTCCCGCATTCCGTGCAGATAACATGCGGGTGGGGATAGGGTTTATTTGCGTCGTAGCGGTTACCTAATTCACTAAACTCTAATTCAAGCACTTCACCTTTTTGTTTGAGCAGATTCAGCGTCTTGTACACTGTCGCCAAGCTCATGGTTGGGTAATGAGCAACAAGTGTTTCATAGATGCTTTCTGCTGAAGGATGGTCTTTGCTGTCGGATAAGGCTTTTAAAACAGCATACCTCTGAGGGGTGATACGGTGATCATTATCCTTGAGTCGCCTTACCATCTGCTCTAGTCTTTTCTCTGGCTCTATTTTTTGCTGTTCAATTCCCATTTCATTAATAATTAATTGTTATTGATAATGATTATCAAAAAAGTATTTTCCTGTCGATAATAATTATTAAAACTAAATCAATTTACAGCTCACCTAATTGGCTCAATAGTATGAACCCTGGAAAACTAAGCATTTTGAAATTTTCTAAAGGTCTGCAACCAATGTTTTTTTAACCATGAGAAAACATGGCGCCTCGATGTATTGAAAATAAAAAAGCTTCCAGAACGATTAATATTATTGTAGTTTTTTTGTGACGAGAATATCAAGGATATTTTCAAAACACCGAGTTTTGCACCCATAAGGATCTACACCAAGTGATTAATGAATATCTTGTTTACGTTATATTGGCGGTTACGATTGTTGCCATTCCAGGCCCTGCAGTTGTTTTAACAATCAAAAACACTATTAAATATGGGGTTAAAATATCTGTTGCGGGCATTTTAGGCAATTTCATTGCCATGGTCGTTATGGCAACAATCTCCGCTTTCGGGTTAGGTGCTATTATCCTAGCCTCTTCAGCTTTATTTACCATAATGAAAATAATTGGCTGCATGTATTTAATTTATATCGGTGTCAGGGCTTGGCGGTCTCCACTGCCTTCAAAAGGTAAAGATTTCCCCCCTTCATCGCAAACCAACAAAGAATTTTCCTCTGTATTCAAGGAAGGACTTTGGGTTGGCATAAGCAACCCTAAAGCTATCGTTTTTTTACAGCCCTGTTTCCACAATTCATAGACGCCGGCAGATCGTTTATCCCGCAATTACACCCACAAGCTCACGTCCACGGCAGAAGAACCAAGCGACAGGCTCTTGGATTTTGACAACCTACAAGCAGCTAACACATATCAAGGCTGACGGTAGAGAAGATCAGCGATGAACAGATCATGTAAGAATACTCAAACAACGGGTGCAACAGGACAGATCAGACCGATCAGCCCAGGGGATATTGGCTGGATTATATCACAACATGGTTTGCTTTATGCGCAAGAATTTCATTTTGATATGCATTTTGAAATAGACATTAGCCGTAAAGCAGTTTCAATTTGCGATAGAGATGATCCATTTACACGTATCTGGCTCAAGGAAATCAACAGTAACAACGCAGGATCACTTGCCATCTCCAAGGTCGATGAAAGGGTGGCGTTTATTAATTTTTTGCTGGTTCTCCCTGCCTACCGAGAAAAAGGCATAGCAAAAGAGTTGATGCACTTTGCAATCCAACACGCTGAAACAGGCGGTGTAAAAAAGGTTCGCCTGGAAACATACAGCTGCCTCACAAATGCGAGAAAACTATATGCAGATCTAGGCTTCCGCATTGCAGGTCCTGTTAGAGCGTTAAGCAAGTACGGGCAAAATTTTCATCAGGAATTCTGGGAAGTAACACTATAGCAAAAAGAGGCTTTAATCGTCGAAAAATAGAGTTATTCAAAAGGATAACTGGCCTTGCACATAATCAGTTGCTGTAAAACTTATGTGATCCGTATTGGGCAATAAAGGTCATGTCATCGGCCCAGTGGGGATGAACCCTGGTATGATGGTAAAAAGTTGCTCCTTGTGTAAAATCAGGGGTAGTTAACGCTTTGAGTGCAATACTGGCACTTTGTTGTAGCGCTTTAAACTCGGTGGGCAGGTAGGACTGTTTTTGAAAAGTCCAACTGAACTGATAGGGTGCGGTAACGATCTCGCCCACACTTTTTTGTTTTGCTATGGCCCGGTTAAGAGTTACATGGGCTACGGCCATTTGGCCGATTTCAGGCTCACTTCGTGCTTCGTGGTACACATTAAGGGTAAGCCACAGCAATCCTTCTAGAAAACTCATTTTGCCTTAATCCTTGGTTACTGCCTGTACTGACTTGATCGCAGGAATCTCGCTCTTTAAAAATTTTTCAATACCCTCCTTCAACGTTACCTCGGACATAGGGCAATTTTGACAGGCTCCTGTGAGGCGTACAGTGACGATATTGTCCAAGTCCACATCTACAAACTCAACATCTCCCCCATCCTTTTGCAAGGCAGGTCGAATATCGTCGAGTGCTTCAAGTATCTTACCTTGTAGTTGATGCATGAATATTCCTTTTACAACTTGCTCAATAGAGCATGAACTTCTATCATGATATCCATATAGGTGGTTTGCTTAAAGAATGCACCTATCGATCATCCTCTGGAAAGCTTCTAAAGAAAGACCTAATTCTAATAAAAAGTACTGTATATTACCACAATTCCAGCACACAGACAACCAGGGACTGAAGAGAGCACTATTTGCAACACGAACGTATTCAAGAAAAACTCAAAGGGGTAGTGGAACGGATCACCTACCACAATGAATCCAATGGGTGGTCTGTGCTCAAGGTAAGTCCTTTTCAGGCCTACGGGGAGTTGGTGACGGTGACCGTCCATCAAACCAGGGTTTTTGCCGGGGCAACCATGGCATTTACGGGCGCGTGGACCCTTCACCCGCGATTTGGAAAACAGTTCAAGGCAGCTTTTGCCACTGAACTCAAACCAGCCACCACCAGTGCAGTGGAAAAATATTTGGGCTCCGGCCTGATTAAAGGGGTCGGGCCTAAGACCGCAAAAAGAATTGTTCGTCATTTTGGTGAAAATACTCTGGAAGTGTTTGAAAATGATATCGAGCAACTGGTGAATGTGCCGGGCATCGCCGCTAAAAAGCTTGCGTCCATAGAAAAAGCATGGACTGAGCATAAGGCGATCCGCGACGTGATGATGTTTCTTCAGTCTTACGGTATTTCAACTCTTTTTGCCGTGCGTATCTATAAACAATACGGAGATGAAGCAATCTCCATTGTCCAGAAGAACCCTTATCGCTTGGCTATCGACTTTTACGGTATCGGATTTTTCACAGCCGACAAAGTAGCGCTTGCTCTGGGATTTGCAGAAAATTCACACGTTCGAATCATTGCAGCCATCAGGCATGTACTTTCAGCGTCGCGTGATTCCGGGGACTGCTTTCTTTCCAAAAAGCAGGTCACGGAACGGGTAAACAAACTCCTGACACTTGAGCTTGCTGCCGTCATTCCTGAGCACCTGGATGCTATGGAACATCAAGGCCAATTGCGCGTGCGTCGTTTAGCACTGGGAGAAAATGAGGAACTTTCGTCCTGTTATTACGCAAAATCGATTTATTATGATGAAGAATATACCGCAACCAGACTGCTGGCGGCAGTAGCCACACTGGGAGAAAGTGAGCAACGCATTCGGCAGTGGGTTGAGCGCTATACGCAGCAGGTCCAGCTTGCACTCAGCCCTGAACAGTCCGAGGCGGTCTGTTCTATTGCCAACCAGCAGTGCTCCATTCTTACCGGCGGGCCGGGTTGTGGCAAAACAACCACCACCAAAGCGATCGTAGCTTTAGTATTGGCCATGGGAAAAACTGTGATGCTGACAGCACCTACCGGTCGGGCAGCCCAACGAATGGGAGAAGTCATTGGCCAGGAGGCAAAGACGGTTCACAGATTACTGGAATTCCAGGGAACGGGATTTAACAAAAATGAGGACAACCCGCTTAAAACAGATTTTCTCATTATCGATGAATGTTCTATGCTTGACATTACCTTGACGGCTTCGCTCTTGCGAGCCGTCAGCAAAAACACGGCTATCCTTTTTATCGGTGACGCTGACCAACTTCCCGCCGTTGGAGCCGGCAATGTCCTCAAGGACATGATCAACTCCCGTATTATTCCCTGTTTTCAACTCACCGCTATCTTTAGACAAGCTAAGCAATCCCATATAATTACAACGGCGCACGAAATAAACAAGGGAAGGGTACCAAGACTGGATTCACCTTTTAAAAAACCTGAAGTTTGGCGTACAACAGACTGTTTTTTTGTCGATTCAGACGAAGCAACACAGCAGCAGCTTAAATTTACGGCAAAGGTAAAACAACATTATCATGATATTGATAACCGCGAAGCAGCATTTGACCAATCTCCTTTTGATATTGAAATCGATGAGAGCGGCACGACCTACTGTGCGCTCCCCGTGCCTTCCCCTTTCAGCCATGTCGATCTTGGAGCTCTTGCTACCGCCGATGCAGGTGCCGATACGCTACTTACCCTGGCCCAAAAGACCCATCCCTGGTCATCCCTTTATTACGGACTAACAGCCCAAGACGTGGTGCAGCAGCTCTACCTCAACTGGATTCCCAAATACATGGGAAAGAAAACAGAAATCCAGGTTCTTTCTCCCATGATTCGCGGCTCGCTTGGTACCGGCAATCTTAACCTGGTGCTGCAGAAAACCATTAATCCACCCACAGAAAACAAAGCAGAACTGACTGTCGGCGAGCGAATTTTCCGTGTCGGAGATAGGGTCATCCACCGGCGCAACAATTACGATCTGAATGTCTTTAATGGCGATATAGGGAAGATAGAAAGCGTGGACAACACCAACTTGAAGCTATCTGTGGTCTTTTACCCTGATAGCAGGGTTGTTGAGTACAACCGGGAACAGATCACTGAACTGGATCTGGCTTATGCCATTACTATCCATAAGTCACAGGGCTCTGAGTTCGACGCTGTGATCATTCCGGTGTTGACCCAGCATTTCAAGATGCTGTTTCGCAATCTCCTTTACACAGGTGTTACCAGAGGGAAAGAGCTGGTAGTCCTTGTTGGTACCAGAAAGGCTCTTGCCATGGCTGTTAAAAATCAGGATACGTCCCTGCGACAGACTGCATTGTGCCACTTGCTGCAGTCGGGGCTCAGCCCGAATTTCTCATGAGCTTTTTTATTTTCGACTTAAAATGTTGATATTTATAGAAAATACGGTAGCGCTAAAAAAACAGACTGTTTTTTCGTCGATAACCAAAAAACTCATCCTCCGGGTCAGGTAGATTTTCTCTTGAATATTGTCCCCTTATTGCCTTTTTTGCACCTCAACCAAGAATTTCTTTATGTTGAGTTGGATCACCTGGAGTAATAATATAATGCATAGCCGGAAATCTTGAGCAAGACGCCGCCTGAACTTACGAGAACCCCAGCCTAAGCATCAACTCAAAAAGGTTGAAAAATATTACAGCGATCAGAGTCAGAGAAGATTATAAATGATTATATTACTTTCAGGTTGCTATTCAGTGAAGACCTGAAAACTGTCAATCTACTCCGAACTGTAACTGTAGAGCAATGTTCGAAACGTTCTTAAGTTGACCGATGTAGCGGATACGTCCCGACTTCGATACATCAGTATGCTGTACGGGCAGACTGTGGAGAGTTGGGGGCTGCTGAATAGTTACACTTTTTAATTACTTATTTACCTTACAAGAGAAATATGAGTGCAAAAATAATTCGTGGTTCTGAAATAGCCAAGACCATTCGTCAGGAAATAGCAGAAGAGGTTACCGCCTTAAAAGAAAGCCATAACATTATTCCCGGCTTGGTAACTATCCTGGTGGGGGATGATCCTGCTTCCCGCTCCTATGTGGCAGCCAAAAACAAAACCGCCGGCGTGCTTGGCATCTATTCCAAACAGGTAAGCCTGCCTGCTGATACTCCCGAAGAGACATTGCTGCAAACCGTTGCCCAGTATAATAATGATCCACAGATCCATGGTATTCTTGTCCAGTTGCCACTCCCGAAGCATATCAACGAGGCAAATGTCCTGTTTGCCATTGATCCGGAAAAAGACGTGGATGGTTTTCATCCTGTCAATGTAGGCAAGATGGTCCTTGGCGAACAGTGCTTTCTGCCCTGTACTCCCCACGGGATACTGGAGCTGCTTGCCCGCTCCGGCTACGAAACCTCAGGCGCGGAGGTGGTTATCGTCGGTCGCTCCAACATTGTTGGTAAACCAGTGGCCAACCTGATGCTGCAAAAACGTGATAGCGGCAATGCAACCGTCACCCTCTGTCATACCCGTACAAAAGATCTCGGTTTCCACACCAGGCGAGCAGATATTTTAATTGTTGCTGCCGGAGTGGCAAAGATGATTTCCGGCGATGACGTAAAAGATGGAGTTGTGGTGATAGATGTCGGGGTAAACAGGGTAGGGGAGACTGCTGAAGGCAAAGCCCTGCTCGTCGGTGACGTTGATTTTGAATCGGTACGGAAAAAAGCCGCTGCAATCACTCCTGTACCCGGCGGCGTGGGTCCCATGACCATTACCATGCTGATGAAAAACACCTTACAGGCCGCCAAACAGACAGTTGGCGCATAATCTTATGGTTGACTGGATTTTTACTATAACGCAGGGATTGGGAAAAAAACAATTTTTCAAGACACCTTTAAGATGAGCAAAGACTCCCATACAGGCTCTGTTTCAATATGCCTGTAGTTATTGGAGAATACCAGCTATGAAGCAAGAAAAAAAAGAAGTTTGTCCAACATGTGGAGGTACCGGCGAAATCGGTTTTTTCCAGGGAGAAAGCCGGTTTCTCCTTACCCGCGAGGAATGTCCTGCCTGTTGCGGCCTCGGCTATATCTTAGCGGAAGATGAAAATGATAAAATGCAGGTATTGCCTGATAAAGCAGCATCCGGACCAGACAACACTTAACACCTGCCGTCCTTAAACAGCGTGTAATTCTGAGGCGATACCTTTCATTTACCGGAAGTACAAAGTACAATAAGTCACAATCAACTGTAAAGCAGTGCAACTATGGGGAGAGCGTACATGAAACCGCATATTTTTTGCCTTTTGCTTATATCGGCCCTGATAATGGTCAGTTGCAGTACCGTTAGTGTTAATTATGACTACGACCAAGAGGCTGACTTTGCAACAATCGAGACCTTTGCCTGGCGGCAGGCTAATGCGAAAGACGATGCGCTTGAAGCCAACCCCCTGCTGAAAAAACGTGTTCTCGCGTCGATAGAAAAACATCTTGTTGCCAAAGGCTATAAAAAAGCTACAGCGACTGAACCCGATATCTACGTTATTGCCCACGCCGGCATTCAGGAAAAAATGAGGGTTACAAACTGGGGCGGTGCAGGCGGCTATTACGCTTCACCAATGTACGGTCCATGGTGGGGAACCGATGGGTACCACAATCGGATTGACGTTAACTATTACACCGAAGGCACGCTTATAATTGATATTGTTACAGCCAAAAATAATGAACTTATCTGGCGGGGCGCTGGCACGGGACTGGTCAAGAACTACAAAAACCAGGAAAAAATGCAGAAGAACATTGATACCTATGTCGCAGACATACTCAATCACTTTCCACCTGGAAACGAAAAGGAAGGTGAAAAATAAGACAGACGTTACCCTGACCAATAGATGTTGCACATGTAGTATTAAATGCGAGCTTAAGGAAAAAAATGGCTACCAATGATCCCAAGGTATTACCTACCAAACCAAAAAAAAGTGCCGACGCAAATAACACAGCGAGCAAAAAAGAAGAGGCGGCATTTGATCTTGATAGTTACCAGTGGTTCCTGAATCGTGAATTGACATGGCTGGAATTTAACCGGCGGGTATTGCATGAAGGCCAGGATGATAGCACCCCCCTCCTGGAAAGGGTGAAGTTTCTAGCCATCATCAGCAATAATTTTGACGAGTTTTTCATGAAGCGGATCGGTGGTCTCAAACAACAGGTGGGAGCCGAGTTAAAGCAACTTTCCGATGATGGAAGAACTCCCCAGCAGCAGATCGATGAATCCTATGCTGTTGTTCGCGATATACTCCACCAGCAGCAGACCTTAGAGAGTGAACTCCTGCAGTTGCTTGCAAAGGAAAGTATCCATATAGTTGAATACCAAAGTTTGGACAGCGAACAATGTAAGAAACTAGATGTTTTTTTTCTGGAGAGCATTTACCCGCTTCTGACGCCGCAGGGCATGGATCCTGCCCACCCGTTCCCTTTTATATCGAACCTGTCTCTTAATTTACTGGTTGCGACCCATCACCAGAACGAAGACCACATCTACCTCAATCGCATAAAGATCCCTACCGAAATCGGTATCCCTCGGTTTATAGAAATTGACGAAGGGACAGATGTGTATGTTCGTTTCGAAGACCTGGTCGCCAACAATCTCAAAACTATCTTTCCTGGTATGATTATTGACACCTGTGAATTTTTCAGGGTCACCAGGAACGCCATCACTGAAAATACTCTTGACCTGGCATCCGACCTGCTGGCCATGATTGAATCGGCACTGCAAGACCGAAAGTTTGCAGAAATTGTCCGTCTTGAGGTCAGCAGCAACATGACCCGGCAACACCGAGGCATGTTGGCAGCAGAGCTTGGTATAGATTCACGCAAGGATGTTTTTGAAGTAGACGGCATTATGGACAAACGGGATCTGTTTCAAATAGGAGCTATCCATAAGCCCCATTTACATTTCCCGCCCCACCTGCCTTTGGATCATTTTCGCCTTGCCGGCGATTCACCCAATATCTTCCACCTTATAAGGGAAGAGGGGCCCTTTTTACTACAGCATCCCTATGAATCGTTCAGTTCGTCTGTGGAACGATTTTTAAAAGAGGCCAGCACCGACCCCAAAGTACTGGCAATAAAGATGACCCTGTATAGAACATCTGCAGATTCCAGAATTATAAAGTACCTTCTGGATGCTGCGCACAACGGCAAACAGGTTGCGGTGGTGGTGGAGCTCATGGCTAGATTTGATGAGTCTGCAAATATCCGGTGGGCAACATTCCTGGAAAAAGCAGGCATACATGTTACTTACGGTGTTGTTGGCCTAAAAACACATTCCAAGGTTATTTTTGTCGTACGCCAGGACTTTAACGGTATTAAACGATACGCCCACATAGGAACCGGCAACTACCACGCAGAGACCGCCAGATTATACAGCGACCTGGGAATACTGACTTGTGATTCGGATATCGGCAATGACCTGACCGAGCTGTTCAACTACTTGACCATGGGGTATGCGCCTCTGCGTAATTACACCAAGCTTCTTCCATCGCCCAAAGTACTGAAAGCAAAACTACTGGAATACATTCATCAGGAGATTCAACTGCATTCCGATAAAAATCCCGGTTTGATCCAGCTGAAGACCAATGCACTGACCGATTCAGACATTATAAAGGCTCTCTATCTTGCTTCTCAGGCAGGGGTACAAGTCGACTTACTTGTGCGTGACTCCTGCCTGCTCAGGCCCGGCATTCCCGGCCTTTCCGATAATATTAGAGTAGTTTCCATTGTCGGTCGTTTTTTAGAACATTCCCGCATCTACTACTTCAAACACAAAGGGGACGATAAATATTTCATTGGTTCGGCTGACCTGATGAAACGCAACCTGGAAAGAAGGGTTGAGGTGATAACGCCTGTAGAGGCGCCGGCACTGTGCAAGCAACTCCGAGAAATCATAGACCTGCAACTTGCTGATAAACGCGGTGCCTGGGATATGCAGGCAGATGGGACATACATCCACAGGACACCCAGCCAACGGAGCGAGAATGCTTCGTCCCAGGAGCAGTGTATTCAAAAAAGCGCTAAACGACTGGCCGAAGCCAAGCGGCAATCTAAAAAAAAGAAATACAGTAAAAAAATCGCCAAACGAAAAAAACATTAACGGAACAGTTGGCAGCCCAGTCTACATTTCAACAAAAATTTCATTACCAATTAGCCCCTCTATTTGTGTAGAATATGGTACTCATTCAACACGTATATTCAGCAAGGTTTTATGTTTTCGGACAGCTTTGATAAGAACTAGGTATCATAGGAGCCTGTCGGATTGAGCAATTTTTTCTTCAAATCAAGGCATTGTCGGAAAAATAAGCACAGCAATGATGAACACAGATGCAAGCTGATCACTTACCCTCTAGTGCAATGCTTACCTGCTGAGATAATTCAGAAAAAGTAATTGGCTTTGCCATAAATCGTGTTACGCCAACCAACTTTGCTTTTTCTTGGTTGTTCTTCTCGTTTAAGCCACTACAAATAATAAGAGGGATATCTGGCCGAATTTTCAAAAACTCTTCTGCCAATTGAACTCCTGTCATATTCGGCATCGATAAATCGGTAATCACCAAGTCAAACTCTCCTGGGTTTAACCGAAATAGCTTTAAAGCGTTAAGACTGCTATTCTGAATAGTTACAGTTTCACAAAAAAAGTCTCTAGCAAATTTTCTTCTTGAATAAATACATGTCAAACGAAGTATGCCGTTCAAGGTTATATGTTTTATAATGCTTTGAATATCTGTACCCAGCTGGAATATTTCCATACTACTGAGTGGTACAAATAAATAGTTGTTTCATTACAGTGTATTCAGCACTCTAACGGTTATACGATTCCCTTTAACTACTTACAAATTTTATGTCTTCTGAACGAAGGTGACTGCCCTCGATGCAGAGTAGTGGATACTCACTTTGACTAATGGTACTAAAGCTTATAGGGGGAAGTTGAGAATTGAGAAGTCTAGGTTCGATCACGATATTTCAAATATATCATCACTGGAAAGGGTGACCACAGATAAGAAATTACCCATAAATATCTCTAGCCTAAAAGGCTTAAAGGTAACATTCTATTCTTCCAGATTATCTTGGACGGCAAGCACCTATTGGATATAGGTGAAATTGGGTACTTCGATCAGCAACCCGCTCCACGGTCAGCGTGCAGACGCCGAACTCCTGGTCAACATACCCTTCCAGCAGCAATGGCCCTTTGCTGTGCAGCAAATGGCAGAACCGATCATAGACTTTTGGGAAAAAAGTACACTCCACCTGTCCGGTTTCATCTTCAAAACTTATAAATTCCATGGGGTCTCCCTTTTTGGTACCAACCACCTTACCAGCGATCATCCACCCCAGAAAACGAATACGAGGCTTACGGGTTTGCGCTTGATGTGATGCCGCGTATCGCTCAATATCCTGCGCATAAACAGTTTGCTGCTGACGGCGATGCCGATCAAACAGAACAATGGGATGACAGCCGCATAGAAACCCAAGTACCCGGTACTCGTTGCGTAACCGCTCCAGAGAATCACCCTTGGGTAAATCAGGGGGCCTCACCAATGGTGTAAAAAGAGACAGAACCCGTTTTTTTCTGTTTTTCTGCCATTTAGCAAGCAGCCAGCAAAGGGCTCCCCGGTTCTGTTCACCTTGATGGGGCTCCAGTGTATCCAAGGCACCGCAATGGATAAGAGCCAGTGCTTCATCACCTGCCGGCTCGACCCGGGACAAAAAATCCATGACCGAGGCAAACTGATGCTCCGCACGCCTTGCCACCAGAGCTTTTAGCGTTTTTTGCGACATTCCCTGCACAGCCATCAGGCCGACCTGTAACCGTTCTTTTCGGCCTGTCCAATCAATGGGACTTGTATTGACATCCGGCGGCACTACTGTCAATCCCATGCGCCTGGCCTCGGAGACGTAAGCAAAGGTCGAATAAAATCCGCCCTGATTGGAAATAACCGCAGCCATGAATTCGGCAGGATGATGGACTTTAAGATATGCCGCCTGAAAGGATACCTTGGCATAGCTTGCGGAATGGGGTTTACAAAAAGAATAGCCGTCAAAACTCATCATCATCTTCCAGATCCGGGTTGCTGTTGCTTCGGCAACCTTACGCTCTGCTGCCTTGGCAAAAAAACGGGCTTTAAAGTCTGCCAGCTTTTTCTGCTTGTCCTTTTTGGACATGATCTTGCGCAAACGATCGGCATCGCTATCGTTAAATCCAAACTGCACAGCTACTCTGGAGACATCCTCCTGGTAGACCATAATCCCGTAGCTTCCATCCAGCACATTGCCCACTAAAGGATGGAGAGGCTCCCATGAACCACCATGAAGACGACGCAGGTATTCCCGAATAAATTCATTGGCTGCAGGGCGAATGATAGAGGAGTGGATAACCAAGTGTTCAAAATCGCCGACTCTAGCTTTTTTTTGTAGCAGGCGGGTGGCAGGGCTTTCGATATAAAAACAGCCCATGGTTTTCCCCTGGGCAATACTTTTTTGGGTTAAAGGATCATCTTCCGGTTGCCAGCCGGCCTCGTCAAAAGGCTCATGGTGAGAACGGATATTATCAATAGCATCCCGGATTACCCCGAGACTGCGATTACCAAGTAAATCTATCTTGACCAGTCCGGCTGTTTCGGCACCATCTTTTTCCCATTGAATAATAGGAACCCCTTTGGGCGCATACTCAACCGGTACATATCCGGAGATCGGCTCTGGGGTGATGACAACTCCGCCTGGATGAACAGAAAGATGCCGCGGAGTACCACTTATTTTTTCAGCCATGGCAAGAATACGGGGCCAGGGCCCTGTAAAATGTACGTCCCGGAGCTGTGGTAGACTTTCCAGATAGGGGAGGAAACCGTTTTGCAGACGATGAGCTCGCCCCATCCAAGGTAATTTTTTAGTAACTCTTGAAATTTCACATCCAGGCAGGCCAAAAACCTTGGCTGTTTCACGAATAGCCATTCGCGGCTGCAGGAAAACGTGGTTGGAAACCATAGCAGCATGAACGCCGAATTCACCAAGTACACCTTCTAAAATAGCGTCGCGTTCATCCCAGGAAAAATCAACGTCAATATCCGGCGGATCACTTCGACCTGGATTCAGAAACCTGGCAAAGTAAAGGTTATGCTTTACCGGGCAGACATTGGTAATAAACAGGCAGTAGGCAACCAGGGATGCAGCACCTGACCCTCGGCCGCAGGTCCTGGCAACCGAGCCGACAATATCTTTAACGACTAGAAAATAAGAAGAGAAATGCATATCGCCAATCACCTGCAGTTCGTGCTGCAGACGAGAGAAAACTTGGGCGGGGAGGGGAGAGCCATAACGTTTAATCGCCCCCTCATGCGCTAACTGGTGCAATCGCGTATCTGCATCACCATGGCTACATGGCGGTAAAACAAGCTGGGTCGAAGGCCTGCTGAAAACGCATTTTTCAACAATATGCCGCACGTTCTCCACAGCCTCCGGCCACTGGCTAAAGCAGTGCGCAAATGCAGCAGGAGAGGGCATGTATTTATCAGTACCAACCGTATCCCGGGGCGATAATCTACTGATGGATACATTATTATTGATGGCTCTGAGCAGTTGATGCAGCTTATAATCTTCCGGGGCTAAAAAAAAAGCATCAGCAACGGCAACTGCCGGGATACTCCTCCCCATGGCTGCTCTACGCAAAACGCTATTGTGTTGATCGGGCTTAGTGACAAGGGCTGCCGCTGTATCAGCACCCAGTGCATGGCAATGGTAGAGCAGAGAAATAGACGTCGGCAAAATCACCAAACCCTGATGATATTGCTCCAGTGCCTGTTCCGGTTGAAAAGGTTGCTTGTTATGGTAGCAGGTAAGGAGGCGGCAAAGGTTTCGAAATCCATCCTGATTTTTCACCAGACAAAAAAAACGACCCTGCCGGGTACGTATCTCAGCTCCGATAATTGGTCGAAGTCCGTGTTCCTGGCAGGCGCTTAGATAAGTCCAAAGCCCATACACATTATTCATATCGGTTACAGCTATTGTCCTGTATCCGATTTGCCGTGCCTGGCGACATAGTTCGGCCATGGAGGCGGTGCCTTCCCTCATGGAATAATGGGAGTGTACACCAAGGGCAACAGAGGGTGGAAACATGGAACTAGCCCTACTGAATAGTATGGGATACAGCCTGTTGAGCAAATTGGATGCCGCGCTTGACCGCACCTGCCCCATAACGTTGACAAATCACATCGCATGCGCTGCTGATCTCTTTATCTTTCTGTTTTTTATGGCTTACATTTTCAAAAAGAGAAAGCTGCTGAACCGGCCTGCAATTTCGACTACAGGACAGAGCCAACTGTCGTAGTCGTACCCGTCTATGCCACGCCCGATACAATGCGGTAAGGGCAAGTTGCTCCAGGGAAGAATCATCTGCAGCAGGGCTTTTTGTGACAGCCTGACGAACAACCTTTACGCCATCGGTATACAACAGTTCCACTCCGACTCTTCGGCAGGCAAGCTGCCTACGTCGTAAACTGTACCCTGCCTGAGATACCAGGGTTGCCAATGCGGCACGGACAACGGTGACTTGATTCGTATCAGGGGAAAAGGTATGGGAAAAACTTCCGCCTGCAGCACTGGCGGTCGGTGGCTGCACAGGTGTCTGATCGATACCACGGACAGCCTGATACAGTGCCCTGGAACGACTACCGCAAATAATGCTCAAATCCTCTACGCTCAGAGCTGCGACCTGATACACCTTGATGATATGCAAATTCCGTAACCGGCACAGATCTGCCGGGGCGACACCAGGGAGCAGGGCAACAGGCAAGGGCGCAAGAAAAGATTCCTCTTCTCCGGCGGCAACAATATATTCCCCCACCGGCTTAACCAGACGGCTCGCCACCTTTGCGGTCAGTTTATTGGGAGCTACTGACCATATAGGATCAAGCCCCAAGTCTTGGAGCAAAATCTTACGCAGGCGCCAGCCAATATCAGGTGGCGGACCAAAAAGGCGATGGGTCCCGGTAACATCAAGATACAGGTGACCGTTGCCGTTGGAACATTCGACCAAAGGGGTAAAATGCCGAGCCCGATTGAAACACTCTACAAGCATTTTTCGGTACTTTTCCTGTTGCGGGGGGAGCACAACTGCCCCCCGACAGCGTTTTCTGGCGGTGCTGAGCAGCATCCCTTTACGCACCCCCTCCTGGTAAGCCTCTTCGCTCATATCGTAGACAAGCGACCGTGAGGCCTGTGGTGCGATGATAAGTGGCCTGCTACGCAGTGTGCTGTCAATCAGACGCTCCACTGCAACACTGAAATCAGCAATATTCAGGTGAATAACTTTTTTTTCCATCCTTGCAAAGTACAGTAAAGTATAGACAATGTAAAGACTGCCTGTACAATAAAACAAAGACAGAGGAAAAAATCAGTGCACCAGATTGCCTAGCTGCCGGGCATTATGAACGGCTTGGCCGGCGACATGGTTATTGAAAAAAATCAGCCCCTGATTGGAGGCATTCCGACAAGGAAGGATAACCTCGTGCTTGAGACAATCCAGTTCCTGAAAAGTATAACTGTAGTTAAACTGCTGCTGCATATTGCCGGAATACCACCCTCCTGCATTACGGCCATGGAGACGAATATAAAAAAGATCAGGATTGGTAACAATCCCAAGACAGGGAAAAAGATTGGGAAGGGGAGGAGCGTCGATAGTAACAAGAGTGATTTTCCGTTGTTCCAAACCTTTAAATACCAGGTCATGAGCCCAGGAATAATGACGAAATTCAACGGCAAGGGGCAAAGAATGCAACTGCTCAAAAAGCTCAGCAAGATACAGGCGGTTTGTACGGGTACGAGTAAAAGAGGGAGGGAACTGTAATAGGATAGCAAGAAGGTTACCGTTGTTAAGTAGGGGTTCTACCCCCTGACAATAAAGCCGAGCTTGCTGTTGCCACTCGTCACTGATTTCATGGGTCATAGTACGAGTGAGTTTTGCGGTAAAAAAAAAGGAGGGCGGCACTCGACTTGCCATACGTTCCAAGGATTCAACCCTGGGCATCTGGTACCATGTATAATTGAGCTCTACCACTGGAAACAATTTGCTGTATAACGTCAACATATGGGCAGACTTTGTCCCTGCGGGATAAACGCCTGCTTCTATCCATTCGGGGTAGGAAAAACCACAGGTACCAATACGAACATCCGGCACTGACATTATAAGCCGGCCATTTGTTCCGGGCCACGGTGAATACCTACCAAAAGCCCCTGAATAAGGACTGTACCCAATCCGTAACGCATAGGTTTATACTTGTCATTTTCCGGCACCAGCTCGATATGGTCCCCTCTATAAAAAAAACGTTTGATCGTAGCTTCTTCGTTACCAATCAGGGCGACAACAATTTCCCCGTTTTCCGCAAACTGCCTGGGTTCGCAGATCGCCAGATCCCCATCGAGAATACCGACTTTCTCCATGGAATCACCCTGCACGTGGAGAGCAAACAGGTTGTCGCCCCGATAAATGGTTCTATCAACACATACGTATCCAGCCCACTCTTGCTGAGCGTACAGTGGCATACCGGCAGCAACTCTGCCAATGATCGGTATCGAACGGCTCAGGGAGTGGTCACTTCCCGCCGCTCCATTGATCAAGGTTACCGACCTGCTATATCGTCCTTCGCGCTTAATCCAGCCTTTTTCCTGAAGGGTTTGCAGCATACTCGCCACTGCTGTATGGCTGATATGCAGATCACTGGCAGCCTGCCTCAGGCTCGGAGTGTGACCAGACTGATCAAGTTGCAGTTGCAGATAATCCAGAAATTGCCGCTGCTTTGGGGTGAGGGGACGTTGTTGGGACATAAATGGTTATCCTCATGCATTGTAGACGTTTCATTAAATGTAATATTACATTTTAAAAGTGCAAGCAGAAAAACCACAATGTTATCATCAGGCCGGATGTACAGAAGAAAACTAAACAAAAGGAACCATTCAACGAATGACAAATCTCCTTGCTTTACCTCCGAGCTCTAGCTGTTCAGGTATGGTTGAGATGTTACCATTAATGCTATAAAAAAAGGCCACTTGAAGAGCATACCCTTCAAGTGGCCGGAGAGATTGTTAACCCCTAAAAACTGCTTATTGAGTGATTCGTTTTCGCAATTTTTCAGCAATTCGTTCCCCACGATAGGAAACAATGGTAATAGGGGAGCGACGAAACAGTTTTTCCGCCACCGATCCGGTAAAGGCATGCATCAGTTCTGATTTGGCCTTTACCCCCATAACAATCATATCAACATTCTCTTGTACAGCAACTTTCAATAATACCGTGGCAGGTCGTCCAACCTTAAAAACAAAGCGTACCCGCTCTTCATCTACATCAATGCCCGCCAGCATCTCCTCTAAAGCCTCAATCCGCTGTTTCTCTATTCCCTGAATATAATGTTCCTCGTCTACATCGTAGCCAAAAGAAGAGATGGTCTGGACCGCTTCCAGATCCCTTTCATTAATGACATTGATCAGGATGAGTTCTGCATCAAGTGCTTTTGCGAGTCCGGCAGCATATTCAAGAATACCCTTGGAAAAATCCGAGAATGCCAGTGGAACAAGTATTTTTTTTATTTCAGCCATAAGGGTTTGCTCCAATGTTGAAAAAAAGTTTTAGAGTACAGGTCGCCTTTGTTGTGCCGCTGCAGCAACCTGGGCTTCATCATGCGAAACCCGCGGACGCTGCATCAGGTACAGTACCCCATATAGCGCCAAACCGATAGGGTAGGTCCAGTATCGTTGGTCATGGGGCATTCCCAGCCATATAGCAATTTGGTCAGGCCGCATGAGGATAAAGGTCACAGAAAGAAAAAGAGGAATTTCCCAATACCTGTTTCGAGCTATAAACCATCCTTGTGTTGCCGAGGCAAAGGCAAAGTTACCGATACAAGTCATGACAAAGATTAAAATTCCTTGACTCCATGAAAAGACATTATGCAGGATCAGGTCAGTGTTAAAAATAAACATGAAGGGGAGAATGGCGGTCCTTATATCATACATAAACCCCTGGATACCCGTCTGGATCGGTGGTGACTTGGCAATGGCTGCCGCAGCATAGGCTGCAAGACCAACCGGCGGGGTGTCGTCAGCAAGAATACCGAAATAAAAACAGAATAAATGCGCTGCCATAAGGGGGACAATAAACCCTTGCATGCCGCCTACACTGACGATTGCCGGGGCGGTGAGCGACGCCATGACGATATAGGTCGCCGTGGTGGGCAGTCCCATACCAATAATCAAACTGGCAAAGGCAGTAATACAAAGCATCAGCACTACATTACCCATGGAAAGCACATCAATGATTTCGGTAATGAGATTGCCAAGACCAAGGGCAACAACGCCGACAATAATACCAGCAGCAGCGGTTGCAAGAGCCACGGCAACCATATTTCTGGCTCCCGAAGCGAGCGCTTCAAGAATGTTTATTATTGATTGTTTGAATGCCGGGAGAATTGGCGTTTTATCTTTATAGGCTATAAATGGTTCCTGAACCAGCATAATAACAAACATAACCATGATGGCATTGAAAGCCGCAAGCTCAGGAGAATGCCTGACAACGATCAATTCATACAGCAGCATGGCAAGCGGAATCAAATAATGTACACCGCTGATCAACGTTTTAAAGAAAGGCGGGAGTTCACTTTTAGGCATCCCGCGAATACCCAGTTTAGATGCCTCGATATGGGATATAAAAAAGAGTGCGGCATACGAGGCAAAAGCAGGAACGGCTGCTGCTTTGACTACTTCGATATAGGGAACATTTACGTACTCGGCGATGATAAATGCCGCGGCCCCCATAATGGGTGGTGCCAATTGACCGTCAGTGGAGGCGGCAACTTCGACTGCAGCTGCTTTTGTTGCAGGATAGCCGACTTTTTTCATCATTGGGATCGTAAATGTCCCGGTGGTAACAATGTTGGCTATCGATGAACCTGACACTAAACCAGTTAAACCAGAGCCCATAATAGCAGCTTTGGCAGGACCACCTTTAAATCGACCAAGCAGACTAAGGGCAAGCTGTATAAAATAATGCCCAGCACCGGCTTTATCCAGCATTGCACCGAACAAGACAAACAGAAAAACAATGGTCGCCGACACATCAAGGGGGATACCGTATATCCCTTCGGTGGACATGGTCATCTGGCCGACAAAACGGTCCAGGGATGTCCCCTTAAAGGCGATTAGATCCGGCATATAGGGGCCAAGAAAGGAGTAAATAATAAAGCAGGTGGCAATAACCGGCAGAGCAGGACCGATGGTCCGCCGTGCAGCCTCAAGCAAGACTCCGACAAGGGCAAGACCAATGACAATATCCATGGTGGATGGCGAACCATAGCGGGTCACCAGTTCTTCATAATGGATCATCAGGTAAAGTGCACAATAGGCGGCAAAAAGGGCCAGCGCCATATCCAGTAGTGGAATTTTTTTATGCTCGGCAAAATATTTCAGTCCGAAATAGGGCTTTTTCAGAAGAGGGTAATTGAGAAAAACCAGCGTAATGGCAAAGCCAAGGTGAATTGCGCGAATATAGGTGGAATCAATTAACAACCATTTGGGAAGGGAAAGCTGAAACAGACTCCAGGCTATGGCTATGGTGGGGATGAGGTATTTTTGCCAGCCATCGGGCTTGCGCCCTATACCTTCTTCTTCTTCAGCCAATCGTCGGGCTTCTTCAAACCCGTCTTCAACTTTTTCAATACGGATTTTGCTCATCAACTACCTCCTGTTGGTGGGGCGTATAACAGTAAAAAATGTGATCATTTCCTGCCGGATATCAGGAAGGAGCCAATCCGGAAGAGGGCAACCGGATGATCCGGAGTACTACGGGCAAACAGGGGGAATGGAAACTAGTGTTTCCAGGACTGGACCAGCTGGATCCAGCCGGAAAAAACCGGGCAACAGCTTATTGCCGTTGCCCGGGATACAACAACCAGACTTGACTTTTATTTCATCAAACCTGCTTCTTTGTAATATTTCATCGCACCAGGATGAATAGGTGCAGAAAGCCCCTCAAGCATTGCTTCCTTGGTCAGAGTGGAGTACGCAGGGTGCAGTTTTTTGAATTCTTCAAAATTATCAAATACTTCTTTAGTAATTGCATACACAACGTCATCTGGTACTTTAGCAGAAGTAACCAAAGTGGCTTTTACGCCAAAAGTAGGAACATCTGCATCATTCTGGGCTCCTGGATACATGGCGATTGGAATAACAGACTTAGCATAGTAAGGATATTTTTTAAGCAAATTATCAATACCGGTAATAGAAACAAAACGTACCTTTCGTGCACCAGAGGTAGCCTCTTTAAATGCTCCGCTTGGATGACCTACAGTATAAAAGAATGCATCAATACGGCCGTCTTGGAGTATACCTGGAGCCTCAGAAGCTTTAATACCTTCAGCGGTGATATCTTTTTCAGGATCGATGCCGACAGCAGTAAATGCATCAATAGCATTCTGTCGTTGGCCTGAACCGGGGTTACCTAAGTTAACACGTTTCCCTTTGAGGTCTCTGATATCTTTTGCTCCAGCGTCAACAGCTGCCGCGAGGGTAACGGATTCGGGATGAATGGAAAAAACAGCGCGTAGGTCTTTCTGGGGACCCTTTTCCTTCCACTCGGCAAGACCTTCCATGGCCTGATACTGACGATCAGACTGAACAACGCCGAACTCAAGGTCACCATTCATGACCGCATTGACATTAAATACGGAACCGCCCGTAGATTCGACAGTAGCCCGGAGACCGTATTCTTTCTTCTTTTTGTTGACCATCTTAGCAATAGCGCCACCTGTGGGGTAGTAAACGCCTGTTATGCCACCGGTACCGATGGTGACAAACTGAGTTTTCGCCTGTGCTAAAGTAACAGTCATAAATACACCTGCTGCTACGGCAATTGATAGAAACAGTCCTCTTTTCATTCATACCTCCATTGAATTAGTCGTGGTGGATACCGCCTAACTATGTTGCAACAAACTATTTTTATATAGAATTCTTAGTTGGTTTACAAGCTATTCTTATATATTTGTGACTTTTTGCAACCCCGTGAAAAAAGGAGGAGAATTTCTTGATTTTTTTAAGCAGAACCTGTATTGCGGGGGGGAGAACCAAGTGATGCCTTGCTTAAGTGCTTATCACTTTTACTATTCATTCTTTCCTCATTTACTTTCAACTGAATAACATGAAAGAAAAAGTAGAAAAACAAAACGTTACAGAGAATACAAGCGCAAAAAAAGAACCGCCTAAAAAAAAGAAATTGTATGACATTGCTTTTTACCATGACTGGTGTAAGGCATGTGGCATCTGTATTGCGTTTTGTCCAAAAAAAATTATTACTCCAGACAAATCGGGTAAACCGATGATTGAAGAGCCTGACAAGTGCATAGGTTGCCGCTTCTGCGAGATACATTGTCCTGACTTTGCCATCACAGTCTCTGATCGACGCCCCAAAAGGAGGAAAGACGATGTTTAACCAAGAAAATAAACGGCTTCTGCTCCAGGGTAACGAGGCTATTGCCTACGGTGCGCTTGCTGCCGGCTGTCGTTTTTTTGCCGGCTATCCTATTACTCCGGCGACTGAAATTTCTGAAATGCTTGCAACCATGCTGCCCCAGGTTGGGGGTACATTTGTGCAGATGGAGGATGAAATCGCCAGCATGGGAGCAATCATAGGTGCCTCGCTTGCAGGAGAAAAAACCATGACAGCCACCTCGGGTCCCGGTTTTTCTCTTATGCAGGAAAATCTTGGCTATGCCTGCATTGCCGAAGTTCCCTGCGTGGTTGTTAACGTTATGCGTGGTGGTCCATCAACTGGGCTGCCAACCTGTCCTTCCCAGGGAGATGTACAGATGGCAAGGTGGGGCACCCATGGAGATCACCCTATCATTGTAATGGCTGTTTCTTCCGTGAGCGACTCCTTTTCCATTACCATCAAGGCTTTTAATCTTTCTGAACAATATCGGGTACCGGTAGTGCTGCTTTCAGACGAAGTAGTTGCCCACACAAGGGAGTGTGTCCAACTGCCTGACCAGAAGAGTATCAGGGTTGTAGATCGTATCCGACCAAGCGTTCCGCCCGACTGGTACAAACCTTACGAAGGTGATAACAGGGGGGTTCCCCATATGGCTGCTTTTGGTGATGGTTACCGTCACCATGTGACCGGACTTGTTCATGATGAGTATGGTTTTCCGACCCAAAAGCCCAACGAAGTCCAACAATTTCAAAATAGGCTTACCAAGAAAATCACGCGCGGTTTTTCTGAAATAATGATGACCAAGGGCTTCATGCTGGAAGATGCGGAGATTGCAGTCATAGCCTATGGTTCTGTAGCCAGATCAGCACTTAAAGCCGTAGAAGATGCTCGCAAACAGGGCGTAAAAGTTGGCCTGCTGCAGCTTATCACCCTTTTCCCGTTCCCACGAAGTCACGTTAGCCCACTGCTGGAACAGTGCCGAGCCGTCTTGGTACCGGAGATGAACATGGGACAAATCAGCCGTGAGGTGCAACGCGTAAATCAAAATAAATGTGTTGTTGCCAAACATAACCGGATCGATGGCCAGTTCATCACTCCCAATGAAATTTACGCACAGCTGATCAAGCTTTAAGGAGACCTTATTATGGCAGTTACTGCACAAAAGATACGACACGAGTATCTACGCCACAATAAAAAATTTCCCCATGTATGGTGTCCTGGTTGCGGCAATGGTATTGTCATGGCCGCATTACTTAGAGCCATCTACAGAATGGAGATTAGCAAAGATGATGTTGTTCTCGCCTCTGGTATTGGCTGTTCCGGACGCATGCCTACCTACCTGGATTTTAATACGCTGCATACCACTCACGGTAGAGCACTGACCTTTGCCACCGGGGTAAAACTGGCAAAACCTGATTTGAACGTAGTTGCTATTATGGGTGACGGTGATGCTACAGCCATTGGCGGCAATCACTTTATCCATGCAGCCCGCCGCAACCTTAATCTTACCGCCATAATTATTAATAATTCCATTTATGGTATGACCGGTGGTCAATATTCGCCGACAACACCTTTTGGGTCTACCTCGACAACCTCTGTCTATGGTCATATTGAGCACGATTTTTCCATTGCTGAGCTTGCTGTAACCGCCGGCGCCTCATTTGTTGCCAGAGCAACGGTTTATCACGGTGAGCTAATGGACCGACTCATCGAGCAAGCCATGCGGAAAAGAGGCTTCGCTGTTGTTGAAGTTATCTCCAACTGCCATGTTCAATATGGACGGCGCAATAAACTCGGTGGGGCCGTTGACATGCTCACCAGTTTCAAGGAAAATTCAATTACGGTCAGCAAGGCTGAAAAACTTTCACCCGAAGAACTGGAAGGAAAGACCACTATTGGGGTTCTTACAGACAGAGAAATGCCGATTTCAACCGAAGAGTATAAGAAAGTCCGTGAGCGGGCCAGCAAAACAAAGGGTAAGATATGAATGCACTCAAAACTATAACCGATAGATATGAGCTGCGTTTCAGCGGTTCCGGCGGCCAGGGACTTATTACTGCTGCGGTGGTCTTCTCCGAAGCGGTTGGCGTTTATGATGGCAAATACGTATGCCAGACTCAAAGTTACGGACCGGAAGCGCGGGGAGGTAAATCAAAGGCTGAAGTGGTTATCAGTGAGACACCTATTGATTACCCGAAATCGTTAAATCTTGATTTCCTGTTAGCCATGAATCAGGCAGCATGCGATGCATACTTTTACGATCTCAATGCCGATGGCTTGCTTCTAGTTGACTCAACCCTCGTTGAACAGTACCCTACCAGCAGAATAATAGGGATTCCATTTACCGACATTGCCAAAAATGAACTCGGCAAAGAAGTGGTGGCCAATATGGTCGCCTTGGGGGCTGTCGGCAGACTATGCCAAAAAGTAAACCTGGAAAACCTTGAGAAGGCGTTGCTGCAAAGGGTGCCGAAAGGGACTGAAAAGCTCAACTCAAAAGCATTGCAACGTGGCATTGAGGAAGCAGAAAAAATTGACGTTCTGGGGCTCCCTCGTTCTATAATCACCGACGATGATGAGGTATAATATGAAAGTCGTGGCTTTTAATGGCAGTGCTCGGAAAAACGGTAATACTGCTGTGATGATCAATACCATTTTTGAAGAACTGGAAAAAGAAGGTATTCAAACAGAATTAATTCAGCTTTCCGGTGAGCATCCGCACGGCTGTATTGCCTGTTATCAATGTTTTAAGCTAAAGAATAAAAAATGTATCGTCGATATCGACTGCATCAACTCGTGTATTCAAAAAATGGATGAAGCTGATGGTATCATCCTTGGTTCTCCAACCTATTTTGCTGATATCAGTACAGAAATGAAGGCGTTGATCGATAGAACCGGCATGACGGCCAGAGCAAACGGTGATTTGTTCAAACGGAAAATCGGTGCAGCCGTAGTGACCCAGAGACGTGGTGGAGCCATCCATGCCTTTGATACGATGAATCACTTTTTCACCATCAGTCAAATGATTATTGTGGGTTCTTCTTACTGGAATATAGGCGTTGGCAGAGAAAAAGGTGAGGTTTCAGACGACACCGAAGGTATCAACACCATGCGCGATCTGGGAATAAACATGGCGTGGGCGCTTAAGAAACTAAGAGGATGATGCCGCGGGATTGCACGATGCTTTTTTAAACGCATAAACGAAGACCAACCTGCTTTACATGCTAATACAAAGCAGGTTGGTTTGTGCGACTATTATTTAGAACGAAGAAAACACTCTCTAAGGTGCTTCAACTTTTTTTTACATGCGGAGCGACAGACAATGCTTGCGATTTGCGAAGAATGTTCAAAAAAATACAATATAGACGAATCTAAAATGAAAAGTGATCGTGCAAGATTCGCCTGTTATGAATGCGGCCATATAATTGTTGTCGCAAAATTACCAACAAAAAACAATACAGAGCGCCCTTCGGTGGAAGCGCTTTCCAAAGACGCATAAACAAACAGACTCAAATATTTTTACCAGCTACAGGATAAGCCGCAAGTAATGTGAGATAACCTGAAACATAGCTCTACCTTATTCACAAGGATGCATACTCTCGTACCCAAAATAAAGATACATCTCTAAAAAAACAAATATTCCTAGCAACAAGCGGCCACGAGATATAATCTGTTATTTTTTAACGACATAGCTTGAATTTATTTTTCAAAAAAGATTTATTAATGAGTGTAGGTAAGCTTGACGGCCTTCACCTGACTAAAATCCTTACTCAATGGCAGATAATCCTTTTGTGGACTTCTACAACTAATGAATCTTTCATGTTTGCCAGGTCCTCTACTACAATACGGCTTGATGTAAAACATGTTACTTCCCAAAGAAAAACCTTTTCTTAAAGGGTTAAACAGTTATTACCTTAATCTGGAAAAGCTGGCCGAACACCTCCAAGGTGAAATCGGCTCTGGTTGTATTCATGGGAAAGCGGTCTCTCGGGAAATTCTGATCTATTTTGATGAAAGCGAAATAATTCGTTGTCTTTTACAAGAAAACAAAAAAAAAGCGCAGTCATTTTCAGACCTTGCTGTCATCAGTGAAATTTTTCTGCAAAGCAGTTTCATTGTTAACATCTATTACCTTGACCCCAATGCTATCTTCTTCTGGGGGCATATGCAGCCTTTTCAAAGGGCTAAATCAGCACTGAAATCATCAGAAATCCCTCTGCCGGATCTCATATTTCGACTTCGCCAAAAAAACTTTTCCGGATTTATAGATGTAAAAATCACCAACAAACCAGACAGTGGTCTGCTTTTTTTCCATGAAGGTGCAAGAATAGGCGGTTCCTATTCCTGGGCCAAAGGCGGGATGAGCAAATCCGATGAAAATTATAATATTCTGTTAAGCAGGGTACAGGCAGGAGAGGGAAGCTTTACTTTTGGCTCATACATTAAGGAAAACACCTCAGTAGAGGCAAAACAAACCCCTGCCAGGTCAACGGTCAAAAAAGCAGAGCCAAGGGTAGTTAATCCGGTCTCTTCGGAATTACGACCTGCATTGGAGGAATTGCTCTTTTTTTTCATCCAGACCATGCAGGAGAAGGGTGAAAAAAACCCTGTGAAGCTCCTTAATGAGTACATTCAATCCCAACTCGACACCTATCCCTACCTTGACCCTTTTATGGGATATTTTGAGTATAGCAGAGGTACTGTAAAATTTTCATCTGACGCACCAAAGGAGAAAATAGTGCGGGCAATTATTGTATGCGCATGGGCTCTTGTCCGTGCTTACCATGCAGAAGGGAATTTTAAAGCAAAAATATCCACCATGCGTAACAAGAGCGTGCTCGAATCTCGCAACATTGCTATTGAGCTATAGCAACAGCCTAAAGGAGGGTTGATCGATTTTCATCCCATTCCTTACCGGCCAACTGCCCGCAGGCTGCTGAAATATCATCGCCACGACTCTGACGTATAAAAACCGTAAAATCATGCTCCCTCAATATTGCTTGAAAACGAAGTATCCGCTGGCGGCTCACCTTTAATGCACTGTTTTCTTCTCCACTGTTAATTGCCAACAAGTTTATTTTACACGGAATCGCCACAAGCAATTCTGCAAGCTTATGGGCATCTGCATCGGTATCGTTCACACCCGGCACCAAAGTGTACTCAAACATAATTCGTTTGCGTTTTTTCTGCGGATATTTCCTGCAAGCCTCAATCAAGTCTGCAATCGGGTATTTTTTGTTAACAGGCATGACCGAACTCCTGGTCGTGTCATCGACGGCATGAAGCGATATCGCCAGGTTCACATTAGTAGCTGTGCCAAGTTGCAGCATCTGCGGAATCAACCCACAGGTAGAAACGGTTATCCGACGTTCTGAAAAATCAAGTCCACGTTGCTCAGTCAAAATCGATATTGAATCAAGCAAATTATCAAAGTTTGCCAGCGGCTCCCCCATACCCATAAAAACCAGGTTGGACAACTTTCCTCTGTCATTATGCTCCATCCAGTCTCGAACAGCACATACCTGGTTGACAATTTCGGCAGTGGAAAGATTTCTGGAAAACCCCATTTTCCCGGTTAAACAAAAGGTACAGCCCATGGCACACCCCACCTGAGTGGAGACACACAGTGTGTTCCGGTCTTCTTCCGGAATCAGGACAGACTCAATAACATGGCCATCCTCCAGGCGAAAGCCGAACTTGACCGAGCCGTCACGGGATATTTCAATGACTGCCTGGTCGAACCTACTCATGCGAGCAGCGTGTTCAAGAACCTTGCGGAATTTTTTCGCCAGATCCGTCATCTGTTCAAACTCTGTTATCCCGGCTTTGTAAATCCAAGCTAGTAGTTGGCGCCCACGAAATGCAGGTTGCTCGAGTGATTCAACAAAGTTTACCAGTTGTTCCTGGGTAAGGTTTTTCAAATCTGTTTTTTCTTGATGTGCACACATGGCTTTTTATAACAAACGAAAACTTTCATCTTTAAGGTTAAGTGTCCCATTGAGGGCGCTATCGATAGTCGCAAGCATAGCTTCTTTGTCTTTAGGCAGACGACCACTGAGGGAAAAATAATTTGACGCGTGATTTGCCTGAAACTGAGCTCGTTTAAGCTCGATTGCGGAAAGCATCATTCGCAATTCATGAAACAATTGCCCCTGATCAAGTGGTTGAAAACGGCGAGCCTGCAACTCTCTAAACAGCGGCGTATTGTCCAGTATCATCAGTGTAAGAACGGCTATCTGGCTTGGTTCCATTTGGTTAAGAACTGCTGCCGTTGCTTGAGCATGATCCAAGGAAGCCTCAATTCCAGCAATACCAAGCAGACAGGTAACAGAAAGAAACATCCCGGCAGTCCGGACACGTCTACCTGCCGTTACCATCTGTGCGCCATCAACGCCTTTACCGATTTTGCGCAATGTAGAATCATGACCGCTTTCCAGCCCCATATAAATGCGACTCAGACCCAGCTCTTTATATCGGCAAAGCTGCAGATCGCTTTTTCCCTCTATATTATGACAGTTAGCATAAGATGCAACACGCCTTACCCAAGGCAGCATTTGCCGAATAGAGGTAAGAAGCTGCACCATCAATTCATGGGGCAAGGCAAGGGCATCACCATCAGCAAGAAACATTGTTTTTTGCCGGGTACACCATCTGGCGGCAAATTCCAGATCATGTTGAATAGTTGACCATTGCTTAACCCCATAGCTTTTCTCACGATATGCTCCACAAAATGTGCAGTGATTATGAGAGCACCCCGTAGTTACCTGCAGGATAATGGAATTTGCTTCGCTGGGGGGACGTATAATATCGCCCTGATAATCCATGATAAACGTTCTTTAGTAACAGAGAGACCTGGTGATTTTTTCAACAAACAGGCCAAGAGACCTCTGACAGAGGGTGGGAGAACAACGGGGAAGGAGGCTGTACCGCGGTTTTTTCTCCGGGGTACAGCCTTTCTTTTTGCTATCCGTTATTTTTGGCAAAATCCGCCATAAAATCAACAAGTTTCTCAACACCTTCCCGTGGAAAGGCATTGTAAATAGATGCCCGGCATCCGCCTATGGAGCGGTGTCCTTTTAAGCCATCCAGACCAACAGCAGCAGCTTCAGCAATAAACTGCGCCTCCAGTTCCGGAGTTGGCAGATTAAAGGCGACATTCATCAGAGATCTTGAATCTTTTTCAGCGTGTCCTCGATAAAAATCCGTGCTGTCAATGGCTGAATATAACAGAGCAGCCTTTTCCTGGTTGATTTTTTCAATACCCGGAATCCCACCAAGCTCCTTCAACCAATTCATAACCCTGCCAACACAGTAAATAGGAAAACAAGGAGGTGTGTTAAACATGGAGTCCTTGTCTGCATGGGTTTTGTATTTGAGCATGGTCGGTACGGTTTCTGCTGCACGGTCCAGCAGATCTTCTCGAATAATCACCAAGGTAACTCCGGCAGGTCCCATGTTTTTTTGAGCACCGGCAAAAATAATTCCGAATTTAGAAACATCAACAGGTCGAGAAAAAATATCTGATGACATATCTGCAATCAGCAAAGTATCTTTGTCCGGCATATGAGGAAACTGGGTACCGTAAATGGTGTTATTAGTGACAAAGTAGAGGTACTCACTCTGCTCGCTCACACTGTATTCACCATCTGTGGGCACACGATTAAACGATTGGTCTTCGCTCGAATAGGCAACCTCTATATCTCCGAAGAGTTTCGCCTCTTTGATTGCTTTTTTGGACCAGGTGCCTGTATTCAGATACGTTGCTTTTTTCCCAGGCCCAAGCAGGTTCATGGGAATCATAAAAAACTGGGAAGAGGCACCACCCTGCAGAAAAAGTACCTTGTAATTATCCGGCACTCCCAAAAGTTGTCGTATCAGACGGTCGGTCTCATCAGCAATGGCCATAAACTCTTTTGAGCGATGACTCAATTCGATAAGGCCAATCCCCTTGTCATTGTAATTGACAATATCAGTAGCTGCTTCCTGCAGTACGGAATAGGGCAGGGTAGCCGGCCCTGGGCTGAAATTATATATTCTCTCAGGCATAGTGTTCTCCTTATTAAAAATGATGACGAACAGAAAGAGTGCAGTAAGTGCAATTGGAGTACTGGTAAATCTTACTGGTGGTGAATTTGACGTATTGCTTCGTACAAAACTATTCCGGCGGTCATTGCTAAGTTGAGACTGCGAATCCGGGAATTACTCATCGGAATTGTATAACAACGGTCATGGTACAGTGCAAGAATTTCTTCCGGAACGCCTTTCGTTTCCTTCCCGAAAATCAGTTTTGCCCCTTCTGAAAAAACAGCTTGCGTGTAGCTTCGCTGTACCTTGGTCGTAAGAAAAAACAGCTCACTTTCATCTTGTTGTTCAAGAAATGTATTCAAGTCAGGCCAATGGTTAATAGACACATATTCCCAATAATCAAGCCCTGCTCGCTTAAGATGCTTATCATCGACGCTGAATCCTAAGGGGTGGATAAGATCAAGCACGGCATCGGTTGCCCCACACAATCTGGCTATAGATCCAGTGTTTGGCGGTATTTCTGGTTCGACAAGAACGATATGCAGCGGTTTCATAATCCCTTCCGGCAAGGTTGGCGGTAACAGTTAAGGACACGTTTGTACATGATAATGATTGAGGTTGCAAATTTAAAAAATCGTCTTACATTCATGTGTTGCTTTTAAGGTACGGCCTTGGAGTGTGGTATAAAAACAGTTTGCTCACAAAAAACATCTGTTTATCCAGAAGGTTTCTGCCCACTATTTGCTCATTGTATGGGGTTACATCTATTATAGAGGCAAGCCTTCGTAGTATCTTGAAGACACCGTTTTTCAGGATTTTTTAAATTTACAAAAATCCACCCAACATCTCGATATGTGGTTACGTAGTAACACTACCTTGCATCGGCAAGGTAGTGTTACGCCGTCATCATCAAGTTTTAACAGTTGGAATATTTCTGATGCACAGGTAGATATATGGCGCTCATAGTTCAAAAATTCGGCGGCACCTCGGTGGGGTCCGTTGAAAAAATTCAGGCAGTGGCTGACAGAGTTATTGCCGAGCATAAAAAAGGCAACCAAATGGTTGTCGTTCTCTCGGCAATGTCCGGAGAAACAGATAAATTAACAGGACTTGCACAAGCTGTCCAGAATCGCCCCAGTTCCAGAGAAATGGACATGTTATTGTCAACAGGGGAGCAGGTAACGATTGCTCTGCTTGCAATGGCTGTTAAAGAAAGGGGAGTGGACGCCGTAGCACTGCTAGGCGATCAGGTCTCGATCCACACCGATTCTACCCATACCAAAGCACGCATAAAAAATATTGATTCTCACCTGATAAATGAACACCTTAACAGTGGTAAAATTGTTACTATTGCCGGGTTTCAGGGAGTGGATGACCACGGTAACATCACAACACTTGGCCGCGGTGGATCAGACACGACCGCTGTTGCCCTGGCTGCAGCCCTGGAAGCCGATGCCTGTGAAATATTCACTGATGTTGAGGGGGTCTATACAACTGACCCGAACATCTGCACTAAAGCACGAAAAATTAATCAAATCTGCTATGATGAAATGTTAGAACTTGCCAGCCTTGGGGCCAAGGTTCTTGACATCAGAGCTGTGGGCCTTGCAAAAAAGTACAAGGTTCCGGTTCATGTTCGATCTACTTTTACTGATACTATTGGCACCTGGGTGGTTGATGAGGATAAAATTATGGAATCTTTGCTTGTTTCCGGCATTACATATAACAAAAATGAAGCTCGAATTACTATCAAGAAGGTGCCGGATCGTCCTGGAACTGCCTCACAAGTCTTCCTTCCGATTTCTGACGCGGAAATCCTCGTCGACATGATTATCCAGAATACCCGTGACGGTCACCTGACAGACATGACTTTCACTGTTATGCGCAATGATTATGAACGGGCCATGGAAATCGTCACCGAAATTGCCCAAGATATTGGTGCTGGTTGCGTTACCGGTGATCAACACATCGCCAAGGTGTCCATTGTCGGCGTTGGCATGAGGAATCATTCCGGAATTGCTTCAACAATGTTCCACATCCTGTCGAAAGAAGGGATAAACATGATGATGGTCTCCACTTCTGAAATCAAGGTATCTTGTATTATCGACGAGAAATACACAGAGCTTGCCGTTCGCGCGCTGCACGATGCGTTTGCCCTTGATAAAGACAACATGCCGCTTGAGGAAACCAACTAGTATATGAGTAGATCCATAGAAATTTACGATACGACCTTGAGGGATGGAACCCAGGCCGAAAATTTCAACCTTTCAGTGGATGATAAAGTAAAGATATCCAAACAGCTTGACCGTTTGGGTATCGATTTTATTGAGGGTGGATGGCCGGGCTCCAATCCGCTTGCCATAGATTTTTTTCGTAAAATGCAGGGTGTTGAACTCAGGCATGCAAAATTAACTGCCTTCGGCTCAACGCGGCACTTTCACAACAAAGCGGAACAGGATCAAAACCTGCTGGCACTTGTTGATGCCAAAACCCCTGCTATCACTATTTTCGGGAAAAGCTGGGATATTCATGTGACCGAAGCCTTGCGAATCAGGCTGGAGGACAACCTCCGGATTATCGAAGATTCTCTAGCTTTTTTACGACCCCAGGTCCAGCACCTCATCTATGATGCCGAACATTTTTTCGACGGTTTTAAGAACAATGCCGAGTACTGTCTGGCGACCATAGGCAGTGCTGTTAGAGGCGGTGCGGAAACCATTGTCCTTTGCGATACCAACGGGGGGACTTTGCCCCATGAAATCCCTGCTATCATCAGCAAAGTAAAAGAATATCTTGCTGATCTGGGATCACAGGTCAAGCTTGGCATTCATTCTCATAACGATTCTGAAACAGCGGTTGCTAACGCATTGATCAGCATTAATCTCGGCCTTGATCAAGTGCAGGGAACTATCAACGGTTTTGGCGAACGTTGCGGTAACAGCAATTTGACCTCTATTATTCCTGCGCTGGTTTTTAAGATGGGAATGGAATGCGAAGTAAAAAATAATATCGACCAACTCTGCACCACGTCGCGCCTGGTGAACGAACTTGCCAATCTACCCCATGATCAATATCAGCCCTATGTCGGCGAATCAGCTTTTGCCCACAAGGGAGGCATTCACGTTAGTGCCGTCCAAAGAAACCCATTAACCTACGAGCATATAGAACCAGAGAAAGTAGGCAATATTCGCAGGGTCCTGATTTCGGATCAGGCAGGCCGGGCAAACATCATGTCCAAGGCCAAAAAATACGGTATTTCTCTGGAACCGGACGATCCACTGATGTCCTCCATCATTAACGAATTGAAAGAACGTGAAAATCAGGGATACCAGTATGAGGCGGCTGAGGCAAGTTTTGAACTTTTAATGCGGCGCACCCTGGGGCTGCAGCGCAAATTTTTTAAGCTCGAAGCCTTCAGGGTTATGAACCACAGATACAGTATGGGCAGACCGCCTGTTACCGAAGCCACTATCAGGTTACATGTCGGTGGAAGTGAGGTACACACAGCCGCTTTGGGCGATGGGCCGGTCAATGCTTTGGACAAGGCGCTTCGAAAAGCATTGACCCGCTTTTATCCCAGTTTAAACGACATGGAACTGGTTGACTACAAAGTGCGGGTATTGACGGGAGAATACGGTACCGGCGCTCAAGTACGCGTGCTTGTTGACAGCACGGATGCCGCGAACCGCTGGGGAACCGTTGGTGTTTCCGTCAACATCATTGAAGCCAGCTGGCAAGCACTTGTTGATAGCATTAATTACAAATTGCTCAAGGATGACAAGACAAAGCGATAGTGAGGATGGCATAAACACTCCCTATGCCCACTGCAAGGACAAGCGTGTGCTTGTCCTTGCAGTTTTAGGGGGCCTGCTTTTCATAACTCCTTGGCTCAATCAGCAACAAATCGCGCCAACACAGAAAAATCTATACATCCTTGAAGGGCAACACCTCTATGTACAACGCCTCGCAGCCGGCACCGAATTGGAACCAATCACCGATGTTCAATCGCTGCAACGCAATGCCGGACACCCTACAGGCTCTGCAACGGCGACCGCCAATCAGCCCGTTTCTCCGGCATTGTTAAGTCGCTTTTTCAACTTTGGGTTCCCTTTAAACAAGGCTACAATGAAAGAGTTAGAACTTTTACCAGGTATAGGACCCAGCCTTGCGCGAGAGATTTACACCCATAGGATGCAGTCTGGTAACTTTACTTCTATCCACGAGTTACAGGCTATTCCCGGTATCGGCGAGAAAACTTTACAGAGGCTGAAGCCTCTTCTTGATTTTGGACAATGAGACAAAAACAACAAATCATCTCAACACCTGTAATTGTTCTTGTCGGTCCGACAGCTATTGGCAAAACAGCACTTTCACTCAGGATAGCTGAGCAGTTCCACTGTGAAATTATCTCCATGGATTCGATGCAGGTCTACCGCTACATGGATGTAGGTACGGCCAAGGCATCACTCGAAGAACGTACACAGGTACCACATTATCTCATTGATATCTGCGATCCAGACGAGCAATATAATGCAGCACGGTTTGTCAATGATGCATTGGATGCCATAAACGATATCGCTGCACGAGGCAAGGTTCCTTTAATCACCGGTGGAACCGGTCTCTATCTTTCTTCGCTCCTCAATGGTTTGTTCACGGATGTTCCAGTACAGGAATCCGTTCGACTGGAAGTTCGCAAGCGATATGAAGAGAAGGGGAGGGAAGCAGCATATGCCGAACTATTACAGATAGATGCAGTGGCAGCTGAGCGAATACATATCAATGACACACAGCGCCTCCTAAGAGGGCTGGAGATATTTCACAGTACCGGTATTCCATGGTCCCTACATCTGGAATCTCAACAACAGCAGCAGCCACCAATATCTTTTCAGCACCTGCTTGTCATTGGATTGACCTGTGAGCGCTCACGGCTGTACGAACGGATTGAAAAAAGGGCAGGGATAATGATGAAGACCGGCCTTATGGAAGAAGTGAAAAAGCTCCAAAAAATGGGCTTTAACGACCAGCTTACGTCTATGCAGGCAATTGGCTACCGACATGCGGTTCAATATCTCAACGGTTCACAGCCACTTGAAGAAACAATCAAAGAGCTTGTCCGCGATACCAGAAGGTATGCAAAACGGCAAATGACATGGTTTCAAAAACAGAGGCAACTACAGTGGTATGAACAAGATAATGACGCTGCTGTTCTTGCTGATATTCAGCGCATGATACAAAAAGCGCAGAGGTAACATTTTGCCGGACAACCTATCATTGCATAAGAGCGCCAGCCCGCCACAGAGTAACGACAGGGAATACAGCCAGTTAGCAGGCAAATTTAACCTACCGCTTCCTCTTGCAACTATTCTTTATAACCGTGGTTTTAAAGCAGAGGAAAAAATAGAGAATTTCCTTTATCCGGACTTTGCCCACCTGCCCAAACCAGAGCAAATGCTGGGCATGGCAGATGCAGTTGCATGTATCGTAAGGGCATGTGAACAATCAAAACACATAATCATCCATGGCGACTACGATGTAGATGGCGTAACGGCTACCGCATTACTGGTGAAATTCTTTCAGGGAATTGGCCTGGAGGCAACCTATTATATTCCCAACCGACTCACTGACCATTACGGTTTTACAACGAATTCCGTCGACAACATACAAGCACAAATAGGCGATGAACCAACCCTGCTGATCACTGTAGATTGCGGCATCACCGCGCATGACACCGTAGAATATGCTAGAGAAAAAGGGTTGGAAGTCATCATTACCGATCACCACGAGCCGGCAGACATTCTTCCTGATGCAGCGGCAGTTATAAATCCTAAACAAAGCCAGTGCTGTTTTCCTTTCAAAGAACTGTCTGGAGTAGGGGTGGCCTTCTTTTTCGTTGCAGCTGTACGCAGGGCACTGATTGAAAAAAACTTTTGGAAAAATTCCGCTGCCATACCCAACCTCAAACAATATCTGGACCTCGTCGCTCTTGGCACGATAGCAGACGTTATGCCACTTGAAGGGACAAACAGAATTCTGGTACGAGCCGGCCTTGAAGTGCTGAACCAAAAAAGACGAGTTGGTATTTTCACCCTTGCTGAACAGTGCGGCATGTACCAGGCCGACCTCATCCAAGCCGAAGACGTCTCCTTTAAATTGGCACCCCGTATTAACGCTGCCGGAAGAATGGGCAAGACGGAGCATGCGATTAAGCTGCTGCTCACAGACGAAATGGCGGTGGCAAAAAGATCCGCGAGCAAGCTTGAAAAACTTAACTCGACGCGTAAAAAACTTGAACGTGGTGTTTTAGAAGAAATTTTTTCAGAATGTGAAACACTAAAAAAAGAGGGCGCATTCGCCCTTACCATTTTTCACAAATCCTGCCATCCTGGAATTCTCGGCATTGTTGCTTCGCGTATTGTCGATAAATTTGATTGTCCAGCCATTGTTGTTACCATGGAACATCCAGGCGACAGCGACAACTGTATCCTCAAAGGATCGGGGAGATCTATTGAAGGGATAAATATTTACCAGAAATTAGGATTATGCAGTAAATATCTTGAGCAATTTGGAGGCCACCCCATGGCTATTGGCGTGACCTTACATCAGGAAGCATTTCCAGCTTTCAGGGCAGCCTTTGACGATTGTTGTACGGAAAAGGACAGTTCGTTGAGTGCGCGACAGATCTACGTAGACTATGAGCTCACTTCAGAAGACCTCACATCGGATACATTGCTCGCCAAATTGCAACTTTTCCAACCTTTTGGAGAGGCAAATCCAGAACCCCTTTTCGCCCTTAAACAGGTTTACCTGAAAAACGTGAAAGATGTAAGCGGACATTTAAAATTCTCTCTTCCAACCGCATCTAACAATGCAGTCAATGGCATTGGTTTTTATCTGGCAGAGAAAATTACCACTGTAAAAGAAGGGCCTGTAGATATTATTTTTAAACTCAAACGATCCTCCTACAGAGGGGTACAGCGTAAAGAAATACAGTTAGTTGATGTATGCAAACCCAACTAGACAAAAATTTAACATAATATATATTATGCGACATTGTAACATTCTAGAAATCATGTCTGCCTGATATGATTGAACATTTCAAGTTAAACATAGATAAACAAGGCTCTGCACAACGCCTTTAAAATATTAATAACCCCAGGAACGCCATGAACAGAGACATTTACCAAGAGCCACTTGTTTCCCGATACACCAGCAAAGCCATGCAGGAACTTTTTAGTGAGCGCTTTAAATTTACTCACTGGAGAAAATGCTGGATTGCACTTGCCGAAGCACAACATGAACTCGGTTTAGCAGCTGTGACGGAGGAAATGATTAATGAGCTCAAAGCAAATGTTGACAACATCAACTTTGATGTTGCTATTGAAAAAGAAAAAGAAATCCGCCACGACGTTATGGCTCATGTCTTTGCCTACGGCCGGCAATGCCCTCTGGCTGAGCCCATTATTCATCTGGGAGCAACATCACAGTTTGTAGTCTGCAACACCGATCTTATGGTGCAGAAGCTGGCTCTTGGCCTGATAAAGCAATCCCTTTTGCGTGTTATTCAGAATCTTGCCACTTTCAGCCTACAACAAAAAGCAACAGCCACCTTGGGTTATACCCACTATCAACCAGCCCAACCGACCACTGTTGGTAAAAGAAACACGCTCTATATCCAGGACCTTATTATGGATCTGGAATATATTGAA
Source organism: Desulfogranum marinum (assembly GCF_016918565.1). Lineage (GTDB taxonomy): Bacteria > Desulfobacterota > Desulfobulbia > Desulfobulbales > Desulfobulbaceae > Desulfogranum > Desulfogranum marinum. The sequence continues at coordinate 20,282 of NZ_JAFFQD010000004.1, read as the reverse complement.
CACCTTGAAAAACAAATCAAGGCACGCGGTGCCAAAGGCACAGTCGGCACGCAAGCCACTTTTATTGAACTCTTTAATGGCGACCATGAAAAGGTACGCGAGTTGGATAGACGGGTTGCCGAGAAACTTCATTTTGATAATGTTTTTTCAGTCACCGGGCAAACCTATCCCCGAAAATTGGATATGAAAACCAGTGAAACTCTTGCCGGCATTGGTAGTTCTGCTCATAAATTCGCAGTCGACCTACGGTTGCTCTCTAACCTCAAAGTTCAAGAAGAACCCTTTGCGAGTAAGCAGGTTGGCAGCTCAGCCATGGCCTACAAGAGAAACCCCATGCGCTCTGAAAGAATGACCGGACTTGCACGAAAGCTCATGGGACTACCGGCTAATTTCGGGGCAACCGCTGCTAACCAATGGTTTGAAAGGACCTTGGATGATTCTGCAATTCGCCGAATGGATATAGCCCAGGCATTCTTATTGACCGATGCCATTTTAAAGCTATATATTAATATTACTAATGATATGGTTGTATATCCGAAACAAATTGAAAAATATCTTCGCGAAGAACTTCCGTTTATGGCGACAGAAAAAATTCTTATGGCCTGTGTCGAGCGTGGCGAAAGTCGCCAGGAAATGCACGAAATCATACGCGAATATTCTGTTGAAGCCGGCGCTGCTGTGAAAAATCATGGTGTTGCCAATGATCTGCTACAGCGGCTTGGGAACGATGACCGCGTTCCTTTTGGTCAAAAAGAGCTGGATGACCTGCTTGGCAACTATCAGGAATTTACAGGACGAGCTGCTGAACAGACAGAAGAATACCTTCAGGAAGAAGTACAACCACTGCTGGAAAAACACAAGGATGCATTATCCGGAGACATTGACTCAACCTTAACTGTGTAGGACATCTAGTTGAAAAAAGAAGTTTTTAACGCCACCACTTACACTATATATCTTCGTGTACGCAAAGAAAAAATTGGCTGGTTAAAATTTATTATTGAAGGGTATGATGGGCTTGCGACACTATCAACCCTATCAGTATCTGAAGGGTTAATCAAAATCTGGACAACCCACTCTTCTCTTGCACAGTTGTTCGCCCTGCTCAACGCTGTTGCAGGAGAGGTAACGCCCTTCCCTACTCCAACACATGTTGCTCCTCTTGGCTGATTATTCATGGAAAAAAGACTCTATATAAAAACCTTTGGCTGCCAGATGAACATACGGGATTCTGAAATCATTGAGCAGCTTCTAGCCCAGGATGGCTATCTTGCCGTGGATGCGCCGGATCATGCCGATGTTATTATTCTTAACACTTGCAGTATACGTGCAAAAGCCGAGCAAAAAGTATTCAGCCTTCTAGGTCAACTCCGCGACACAAAAAAACAGCATCCCACCCTTCGTATTGGTGTTGCTGGTTGCGTTGCCCAGCAGGAAGGCGACCAAATCTTTAAGCGAATGCCCCATGTTGATTTTATTGTCGGTACCCAGCAAATCTACCAACTGCCCGAAATCCTTTATCGACTCAATGAGGGACAGACAGTGCATGAAAAGGCTACAGATCTTGACAATACCTTCTCTATCCCTCCCTTCCAGCAACTTCTGACCAATAAAACCACCCCCAAAGCGTCTGCTGAGAGCGGGTTAAAACGTTTTGTTACCATTATGCAGGGGTGTAACAACTACTGTAGCTATTGTGTGGTGCCCTACACCAGAGGAAGGGAAATCAGTCGTCCTGTAACTGACATTGTAGAAGAAGTAGAGATTCTAGTAGACCAGGGAGTAAAAGAGATAACCCTTCTCGGGCAAAACGTTAATTCCTATGGCATGACTAATGCTGTTGCGGACACACCTGTTTCCTTTGCCCAATTATTGCGCCAGGTTGCTGCAGTTAAAGGACTCGGACGACTCAGATTCACCACCTCCAACCCCAAGGATCTTTCCGAAGATCTTATGCGCTGTTTTGCAGAGCTCGAAAATCTGTGTCCCCATTTTCACCTTCCTGTTCAATCAGGCTCAAATCGCATTTTGGCACTGATGAACCGGAAATATACCATTGAAGAATACCTTCAAAAAGTTGAAACTCTCCGTTCCTATCGTCCTGAAATCGCTCTTGCTACCGATATGATCATTGGTTTTCCAGGAGAAACAGATGCCGATTTCGAACAAACCGTCGACTTACTCAAAACTGTCCAATATCACGGTTCTTTTTCCTTTAAATATTCGGATCGTCCCTTCACTCGATCAGCCGATTTTCCTGATAAAGTGCCTGAAGAGGTAAAAAGCGAGCGATTGAGGATTTTCCAAAACCTGCAGGATGAAATCAGTCTTGCTCGGAATAATGATTACTTAGGTCACAAAGTGGAAGTAATGGTGGAAACCGTTACTGCAAAAGAGTGCAAGGGGCGCACCTCGACAAATCATATTGTTCATTTCGTTCAACCCCGGGATACCCTCGCCCCCGGTGATATCGCGCATGTAACGATCAATCATGCCGGTAAACACTCCTTGAAAGGGCTAATCACTTGACAACACCTTCTATTGGCGGCTAAAAGAACTTTTCCTATTAACCATTTTGATACTATGAGCATCATAGGTATAAAAATGATTGAACTCCACACGCATACTTTTTATAACGATGGTGCCCTGATTCCTTCCGAACACCTTCGCCGAGTTGAAATGAGGCTGTCGCCATCAGATTGAGTAAAGAGCGTTATCAGCAGTTACGCAAAGATATGCAGCAACTCGTCAATGCTCTTTAATATATCTGACTAATTGACTGGTCCCGGATCTCTGCCGCGGGGCTATTCTTCATTCTACACCTTTGCAGTAAATTGCTAATGAATTGACAATATATTGGTTTTTATGTAAATAATGACATTCCATTCCTAAAAACATTCTTCCTTCTCTGGAAAAATGCTAACAATCCGTTCACAAAAGGAGGTCTCGCTTGACTGGTTTTGAAGCTATTACACACCATAATGGATGGGCTATGGCAGTAGTGGGTGCAACGATTGTAATATCCGGTCTTGCCATCCTGTCCCTTATTATTTCTCAACTACATAAAGTCATCGGCTTATTGGAGAAGAAAAATAAAGCTCCTGTGGTTGAGATTCCCGAAGAAAATTTAAAAGAATCAGCTTCTGCTGAAAATTGCCCCGCTAACATCGAAGTTACGCTGGAATTATATCGACCTTTAATCGAGGAACTTGATGAACAGTTCCAACTTGCCGACCTTTATGCGCTTGCTAAAAAATATCATCTGCACCACCCCCATCTTTCGATTCGGTGTCTCCGTGATTCCGGCACACTCGAATCCTTAGGCGATGGCTTTTTCCGCTTGGTAGGGTAAATTTTTTCTTTTTCTGTATCTGTTTAAGGGAGGAACGAATATATGGAGCTTCTGGAACTGTTTTTACAATTTTTTAGCAACACCGGATTTTTCCTTGCTGATTATCGCAATATCATCATGCTGGTAATCGGCATTGTCTTTGTTTATCTTGCCATCGCCAAAGAATACGAACCACTGCTGCTATTGCCCATTGGCTTTGGAGTTATTGTCGGCAACATTCCTTTTTTCAAAGGTTTCGGCATCGGTATTTATGAGGCAAACAGTGTTCTCCATTATCTGTACTTTGGTGTTACTTCAGGTGTCTACCCCTCAATAGTTTTCTTGGGGCTTGGTGCCATGACCGACTTTTCATTTTTACTCAGCAATCCCAAATTGATGCTTTTGGGAGCGGCTGCTCAGATGGGCATTTTCTTTACCCTGTTAAGTGCGTTGGCACTTGGATTCGCCCCCAATGAAGCCTCGTCCATTGCTATTATTGGTGGTGCAGACGGTCCAACTTCCATCTTTCTGACAGCTAAGCTCGCTCCTGAACTTATCGGTCCCATAGCGATTGCTGCCTATTCGTATATGGCTCTGATACCCATTATCCAGCCGCCGATAATGAAACTGCTCACAACCCACAAAGAGCGGGTCATTCGCATGCCGGACCTTCGCGAGGTTTCCAAAAAGGAACGCCTGATCTTTCCTGTGGTGGGTATCATCCTGTGCTGCTTTCTCGCACCTGCATCCATTCCATTGCTTGGCCCGTTCTTCTTCGGTAACCTGATGAAAGAAAGTGGTGTGGTAGAACGCCTGGCCCAGACTGCCCGCACAGCTGTCATAGATACCGCAACAATCTTTTTGGGTTTTACGGTTGGTGCAAGTACCCAGGGTGATGTTTTTCTCAATCCTAAATCAATTGGTATTTTTATCCTCGGCGCAGTCGCTTTTAGTATCGCCACCGCATCCGGAGTCATCTTTGCCAAAATAATGAACCTGTTTCTCAAACAAAAAATCAATCCGCTGCTCGGAGCCTCAGGCGTTTCCGCGGTTCCCGGATCTGCTCGTGAAGTCCACATGATGGGATTGAAATCCGACCCGACCAACTACCTGTTAATGCATGCTATGGCCTGCAACTCCTCCGGTGTAATCGGCTCAGCCATATGTGCAGGTATTTTATGGAGTTTTAGCATGAAGTAGCCTCCCTTCTTAACAGATTTTCTACAAAAAGCGGTTTCTCAAAACAGGGGAAACCGCTTTTTTTGTATTCAATCAAGTAAGATACGGAGAACGTTTGCCGTACGATCAAACCTTCAAAACGATGCTGCGGCTGTGGGCAACCCTCATTTGTAGTGACCTTGCCGCCAAGAGATGATGAGTGCAAACAAAAAAAGAGGAGAACTGCAATAAATGATTAAACGAGATCCCGGTTTAAGGTAGTTGTTGTCTTGTAACCACCGAGGTTTCGATTAAAAAACTCTGCTATTTCTGAGGTTCATGAAAACGTAACCAAAGATTTACTTACACGTAAACAAGCGTTAATGTATTTTGATTTTTATTGTTTCTTAGTAATTATTCATCGAAGGTATAAAAGCTGTCAATTTACCTCGTACTGTAACTTTTCAAGAGTGCTCCAAATGTTTACAAGCTGACTGATTAGCAGATAAGCCCCGACTTCGGTATATCGCTATCCTGGGCGGGCAGATCTTAATAGTCGGCGTGTTGCTGAAGAGTTACGTTTCTTATCACTAATTTCCACTCAAGGTTTTCCTTTGAAAAAGAAACTGCAACTCCTTTTTTGTTTATTCCTTGGCGGCTGTACAGGAATACCAGGCAATCTAGCTCCCATCCAGAACTTTGAGGTCAACCGATACCTGGGCACATGGTATGAAATTGCCAGGCTGGATCACTCTTTTGAACGCGGCCTCACCGATGTGAGTGCGGAATACAGCATGGCGCCCAACGATACGATCCGGGTTGTAAATCGCGGGTACTCAGTGCAAAAGGGTAAATGGAAAACCGCTGAAGGAGTGGCTAAGTTCGTCCAATCCCCAAATATTGGACACCTCAAGGTGAGTTTTTTCGGCCCTTTTTACGGATCATATATTATACTTGATATAGACAAAGAAACCTATCAATACGCTCTTGTCTGCGGTCCAAACAAGGAGTATCTCTGGATACTTTCAAGACAGCCCACTCTTGATAAACATGTTCTCTCACAACTGATAGCTCAAGCTCAGGCTATGGGATTCCCAACAGAGGAACTTATTATTGTACCCCATACAAAAAAATGACAATTTGCAGAGAATAGATTCTATCATTGAAACCAAAGGCATCACAATCTGGTACACAGATGGCAAGCGCCTCATTCTTCTCTCTATAAGCAAGAGCAATATCTCAGCTCCCGTGAACACAATTTTATAGGAAAAGTACAGTCCAGGACATTCGTCATGATACCTCCCCAGCTACCACCAAGAAGTCCAAATGCGCTCGACATGCTTGTGGGGCTGCTCGTCCTTTTTCTTCACCTGCCCACAATGGCGTTGGCAGACGACATTATACATCCCCGGCCATATCAACGAAAAATTCTCCTTACCGGTTTTACCAGGGCCAAGCAAATAATGACAGTAAGCAGCGAGGTGGCAGGAAAATGCCTCAAAGTCTTTGTCGATAAAGGAGACAACATCCCCCCATCAGGACAACTGGCAGCTATTGATTCAACCTTCTTAGTCCTTGATCTCCGCGCAAACAAACTGGCTCAAGAAAAAATACAACTACAGCTCGCCAACGAAAGAAAGACGTTGGAGCGGTATACCACTTTACACGGACAGAAATCAGTGCCCCAGGCTACCCTTGACGAGGTAAGCCTTAATGCGGAATTGCACCAAATCGCCTTGGAAAATCTCCGTAATGAACAGCGCCGTCTTGAAGAGCAGCAGACACGATATATTATACAAGCACCTCCAGGTTGGAAGGTTCTTGAACGGTTGGTTGAACCTGGAGAATTTGTCCAGTCGGGACAATCAATAGCACGGCTTGGAGACTACCGGCAGGTTATTGTCCCCCTCGCGTTGAGCATCAACGAACTGGAGTCGTTACGACAGACTCAAGATATTCCACTTTTGCTGCCAGACTTAAACACTACTGTCAGCGGAAAAATATATCGAATCTCACCGGGATTTGATGCAAAAATAAAAAAAATTCCGGTCGAATTGATCCTCGAAACCTCTGAAGTGATTACTCCAGAGATTCTTCGCGGCGGGCTACGGGTTCAACTCCATCTCAACCTGCAAGAGAAAAGCAACGTTTTTCTCCTGCCGCTTTCAGCAATAATCCAACGTTACGATGCACACTGGGTGGTCAGATCCGACGGGAAAAGAGAAAAAGTAATATTTCTTGGGACCTCGCAAGATGGTTTATCCGCCATCATTTCTGCTAAAGACCTGAGCACACAAGACAAACTGCTCAAAACCATACCACCAGATTTTAAGCCGTGATACAGCTCACCCCTCCATACCTGTATTTTTTCAGATGCCAAAGGTAAAACAAGCATGGATAACTTTATCCGGTTTACCCTGAAACAGAAAGTCGTTGTCAACCTGCTGTTTGTTCTGCTTATTGTCGTTGGTGCACTTACACTGCTCAAAGTACCGGTCGACCGTTATCCCAACATCCATTTTGGTAAAATGTATATCAACACCTTCTTTCCCGGTGGTTCTCCGGAAGAAGTAGAGACGCTCATTACCAAAGAAATAGAAACAGCCCTGCAAGATCTTGAAGATATCGAATATATCCGATCGGGAAGCTATCGGGAGCGCTCAAACATTGTTATTAAATTTACTGATGACAGTGATTATCTCAAACGCTTTGATGACGTACGTATCAAAGTCCTGGCAACCGCAAAAAAACTCCCCGAACTGGCAGACCCTCCGGTATTTAACTTCCTTGATGTAGGCGATTGGTTTCCTACCGTCAGTGTCAACATATCCGGACTGCACACAAACGCGACCCTCAAGCTGGTTGCAGAAGAAATTAAAATTCCTCTTTCCCTTATTCCAGGCGTCAGCAAAGTCAAGCTGCAGGGAGCATACACAAGAGAGTTTCATATTCTCCTTGATGCCGACAAGCTCAATCGATACGGAATTACCTTTGCAGAAGTTACCAGTGCCCTGGGCCTGGCTAATGTCTCTATTCCCGCTGGTCACGTACTCACAGGCGGTGGGGAATTTACCATCCGGGTTGACGAACAGTTTAAAACCAGTAGCCATGTTATTGACACAATTGTTCGAACTGATGCAGACGGCTCTTTCATACGTATCGGCGATATTATAGAGGATGCATTTCTCACCTCCCGGGAGCCCTATATACTGGCGTCAACCAATGGGGAAGAATGCGTGACGCTGCAGGTCCTAAAAAGTGATAACGGCAATGCGCTGCAGATTGCCAAGCAAGTAAAAAAGATGATAAAGCAGCTCCAGCCGTTGTATGCAACAGAGGAGGTTACCCTTACCGTTACCCAGGACTCAAGCACCCGAATAAAAGATTCCATGCGCGTATTGGGAGTGAACCTGTTGGTTGGTACGGTTTTGGTCTGTGCTATGATCTGGATATTTATGGGATTTCGTAATGCTGCGCTAACAACCATAGGTATCCCTTTCGCGTTCCTTGTTACCCTGATTTTCATGGCCATTACAGGAAACTCAGTAAACGAGGTTTCTCTTTTTGCCTTTGTACTGGTTTCTGGAATTATCGTTGATGATGCAATAGTGGTTGTTGAAAATATTTATCGTCATATTCAGATGGGCCGGTCTGTAAATGATGCCATCATCAAAGGAACCTCTGAGGTCTTTTTACCTGTGGTCTCTGCAACGCTGACAACGGTTGCCGCTTTTTTACCTATGCTGTTAATGACCGGCATGGTCGGCGATTTTTTTGCGATCATCCCCAAGACCATTGTTTTTGCATTGCTCGCGTCCCTGCTCGAATGCCTGATTATTCTTCCCTGCCATTACCTTGAATTCGGCCATCGAACCCCAACTGAGAAAACGGCCAACCAAGACCATATCGAATCACCATGGAAAAGTTCTGAGGGACCGATAATGCGCGCAACCCGCTCCCTGCTCAACAGACTCATTCTCCTGGCGCTTCGCTTTCGTTTCACCTCACAATGCCTGCTGCTTCTCTTTTTTGTGGCTGCAGTGACTATTTTCGCGCTCTCTTTTCAAGGTAAATCGAATCTTGTTCGTATCCAGTTCTTCCCTGACAACTATTCCCTCTACTACGTCGAACTTTTTGGACCTTCCGGAACCCCGATTTTTGAAACCAACAAACTCCTCAAAAAAATCGCCAAAATACTCCACGATGAAGGCCGCGGCATGACAGAGTCTGCTCTAGGGTTTGCCGGCTACTATATCGATGACGATTTCACCCCACAGTACGGAAGTACGCTGGGCCATGTTGCAGTGACCTTGCCGTCATCAGGGCAAAGAAAATTTGCGGATTTCCCGGAAAATGACGTTATTGCTCACCTGCAATACATCAGAGACATGCTCCGTCCCCACATACCAGAACATTTCACCATGGTCGTCCGTCCTGAAAAAGACGGCCCACCAACCGGCAAAGACATCAGCATCCGCATCCTCGGCACCAATGACCAGAATGTTTCGCTGCTTGCGCAGCGTATTAACTCCTACCTGAAGAGCGAGAAGAGCGTCGCTCCCTGGCTCATGGATTTGAAAAATGACCAGGGGAAAAGTAATAAAATTTTCCGAATACAGGTACGCCGTGAAAAAGCTGCGGAGCTGGGCCTGGACCACACTAAAATTGCCCGTCTTGCTGCGACCATTGTCAACGGGCAAATTGTCGGCACCATGAAACTACCTGAAGAACAGGTTGATGTGCTCGTCAAAGTTGCTCAACCGAAAACAGTTGAACTGGCTAACATCTTGGACATACCCGTTATTGACCACCCCAGCGGTTCTATCAGGTTGCGCGATCTCTGTTCATTTGAATACACCCAGGAACCGGGGATTCTTAATCGGTTCCAGCAACAACGAGCCATAACCCTGACTGCTAATATTCAACCGGCTGCGCCCTACTCTCCGGCTATGGTGGTCAATCAAACCCAAGAATATTACAATACCATTCGTCACCAATACCCCGGTGCTACACTCATTTTTGCTGGAGAGCACGAATCGACTCAAAAATCTTTTCTCTCCCTGTCTGTTGCTTTTGTTGTCGCCACCCTGCTTATTTATCTGATTCTAGCAGCCCAATTCAGATCATATCTGCAGCCGTTGATTATTATTTCTGCCGTTATCTTTGCCCTCACAGGGGTAATTTTTGGTACTTTTTTATCCCGCACCCTCTTTACCATTAACAGCTTTGTGGCTATCATAGGCGTGACCGGTGTGGTGGTGAACGACTCTCTTGTCTTGGTGGCCTTCCTTAATTCCTGTTATGCAAAAAGTCGCAAAAGGCGCCAGGCGCTTTTATTGGCTACCAATACTCGCCTTCGCCCGATTCTCCTCACAACATTAACCACCACGTTGGGACTCTTGCCAATGGCCTTGGGTATACCGGAATATTCAAATGTATGGGGAAGCATGGCCATGACATTTGTTACAGGGCTCTGTACAGCAACAGTCCTGACGATTATAATCATACCCGTGCAATGGGATATAGTGGCCGGCTTACAGGATCACTCATATTTCGGAAAACTCCCCACAAATGCGCACAAACAAAGTCAACCGTAAACGTAACCATTACGGGTTGGTAACTATTTGATTTATTTTATCAAAACTTGTAAAATCTCCCAGGAGCTTCATATTTTGACAGGCGCGTTTTTTCGCAGGTAAACGAAGACTCCGGTAGCCGCCCAATACGGGAGGATCGTGACCGTCAAAAGAGGTACGCGACCAACGGGAGACTCCCAGGGGTGCCAGTGAGCAGTTACCCGTAAACAATTCAACTGAGGCACAATTATGCAGGAAAAGAAAATTAAACTCTACAGCTTGACAACATGCAGCTATTGTGCTGCTATAAAAAAAATGCTTGAGTCTCTTGAGGTCGCTCATGAATTTGTGGATGCGGATCTGCTTGATGGCGAGGCTCAACAAAATCTGCTCGATGAATTGCGATCGATCAACCCACAATGTTCTTTTCCCACCATCTTGATCGGAGAAAAAGTTATAACCGGGTACAAAATCCAGGAGATCAAAGAAACCATCGGTATACGTACCGAGGTAGACCTTCTTTACGAACAATTACAAAAGATCAATGAACCCAAAGGATATTATTTTAATCAGGATAAAGAGCGAACCTTTGACCTCCTTAGAGGCCTTTTAACCAACAAAGATCGGTATGGGTATATGTCTTGTCCCTGCAGGTTGGCATCAGGCAACAGGGAAACTGACCGGGATATCATCTGTCCATGTGCATACCGTAAGCCGGATGTTAAGGAGTTCGGCGCCTGTTATTGTGCACTCTATGTCTCTGAAGAATGGAACAGCAAAAAAATACCACAGCAACCTGTACCTGAGCGTCGAAGTACCGGGAATTAAAGTTGTCGGGCCAAGAACAATTCGCGTTGACTAAGGTCTTTCTTAGCAATACCAATCAGACAAAAAGCAACTACAAGCGGTTCCTCCTGCTGACCGCATTGCGCGTACGTTGTTGTGGGACTATCTCATCTCGACAAGATACTTCCAGTAACGCCTGGGCATAAACTGCCGCTGGAGATCTAGGTTATTTCTGTCCCTATTTGCAATGGCTGTATGGAAAACTTTCCAAAGCTGCTGATAATGTCGTTCTTCTACGCTCAATCTTGATTCCGGAATTTCCCCATGTTGTCGTACATGATTGGTGAAGTCATCGTCAATATCAATTGATTGCAATACATTACCATCCCAATACATGGCGTGATTACGGCGGATGTCATGAAGAATCCACCGTCTATTTTTCAGCCGCTGTTTAAAATGGAGAGCACAGTGGCCAATTACCATGCAATCAGGTGCAAACGGAGCATATTGCAGGCCGTCTTCAAGTATTCGAAAACGAATAAGGCCTGTAAATCTATGGGCTTCAACATTAACTTTATGGGACAGATTATCAAGGTACCTGATTGAATCATGGGTGTAGAGCCGTGTAGCTTTAGCCCCATGTACCAGACACTCCCGAACCATTTGGTAAAGGTGGAACCCAACCTTACGGTCATCGCTCAAAAAACCGTTCACCGCAAAACGGGCTGCGGCTCCTTTAAGATTTTTTAAATATTCAAAAAGTCGAAGGGCTTGCTGGCTGTCAGTCTGTATTTGAACGAGTGAGTCAAAAATCTGTGGCGAATAGCATTGCTCAGCATAGATTCCGTGAATTTTTTGTTGTGATTTTACTGCTGCCGAAACAGCGTGCAACAGCCCTTCAAAGGAGCCATCGTGCAGGTAAACGACCGGATTCATTTCAAAAGAGCCGTAGCTGGCGACTGTTGTACTGCAACTTCTTTGAGCTGGGTGGCTCAGCCTTGCACATTGCACTAACGATATGTTGATGGGATAAACCAGCATCTCCAAGGTACTTGCCATTTAAAGTAATAAAGAATCTGGCCCTTTTAAAAACCATGCCAATCTTCTTCAGGTCTTGTTCGCGAATGGCAGCGACCCTGCGAGTCTTGATAATACGTCTCGCTGACGTAATTCCGATACCTGGAACGCGAAGCAACTCTTCATAACTTGCACGGTTAATATCAATGGGAAAGAGGTCAAAATTGCGCAGAGCCCAAGCCGCTTTTGGATCTAGTCGCTCATCAAGATTGGGAAAGGCTGGGGAGAGAATCTCGTGCGCTTGAAATTTATAGAACCTGAGTAGCCAGTCAGCCTGATAAAGGCGATGTTCCCGCACAAGAGGAGGCGCTGTTGATACAGCAGGAAGCAAAGGGCCGTCATTTACAGCAATGTAGGCTGAATAGTAGACTCGCTTTAAACTCATTTTATTGTAGAGATTTTCGGTCAAATTAAGGATCTGCAAATCACTCTCTGCTGATGCTCCGACTATCATCTGGGTAGTTTGTCCTGCCGGACAGAAATGTGGAGCATTTCTCGTCTTTTTCCGTTCAAGCTTAAAACCGTTAAAATTCTCGCCGATCTGCTTCATCGGGGCAAGTATACCCTGTTTCGACTTTTGAGGAGCAAGCCGTTTGAGTGATGCCTCTGAGGGTAATTCTATGTTGACGCTCATCCTATCAGCTAGAAAACCCGCCTGTTGCACCAAATCGTTGGCAGCTCCTGGGATAACTTTAAGATGAATATAGCCGTTAAATCGATACTTTTGACGTAAAAGTCGGCAGACCTCAACCATATCCGCCATGGTTTTATCCGGAGACGCATAAACTGCCGAGCTTAAAAAAAGCCCTTCAATATAGTTGCGCAAATAAAAATTGATGGTGAGATCAGCAATTTCTTCTGGGGTAAATGTGGCGCGGGCCAGATTGTTGGATCGACGGTTAATGCAATAACCACAATCGTATACACATGCATTGGACATCAAAATTTTGAGCAACGATATACACCTGCCATCTGCAGACCAGCTATGGCAGATACCGCTCATGGCCGCATTACCGGTTCCATCAGGCGCAGATGTTCTGCTGCTCCCGCTTGAGGAGCATGATGCATCATACTTTGCGGCATCTGCCAAAATTTGTATTTTATCTGCTATCTTCATGCACCATTTTTTCAGTGTGTAACACTGGCAGTGTTGGTGTGGATATTCAAATCTTGCTCACAGTGCAGTCTATTTTGCCATACATGGTATATCATGGAGTGACAAACCCTCATTTTTTCCACCGGCATCTCTTTTTTATTACAATATACGCCCGAACCGCCACATTCGAATATAAAATGGTTGTGAATAATTTTCACATCTGAAGGAAGGGCCCCGTAGTTTGCTCATTCTCTTGTTTTTATCCATTGCCCACAACAATGGCGACAAATCTCGAAGTAAACATTTTCGATATCCCATTTTTTTCCTTTTACGTTAATCAGTATTCGTTAATGGAATTCTTGTTTCTTCCTCTTTCGTGGTTTACTGTATGATATCGAGAGTTTTCATACCAAAGGAGAAAATGATGATGACAAATGAGCAAGAAAAAATACGGATTGGGATCAGTTCCTGCCTTCTGGGCAACGAAGTTCGTTATAATGGTGGTCATCAACGGGACCGATACATAACGGACACCCTGTCCAACTATTTTGACTTTGTCCCTATTTGTCCGGAAGTAGAATGCGGATTGCCGGTCCCCCGTGAATCTATGCGCCTTGTCGGTAATCCGGAAGCCCCTCGTCTGCTGACCAGTAAAACCGGAGTTGACCATACAGAAAGAATGCTGAAATGGGCTGCAAAACGTGTTCAAGAGCTGGAAAAAGAGGGCCTCTGCGGATTTATCTTTAAGAGTAAATCGCCCTCTTCAGGGATGGAGCGGGTTAAGGTATATGGGAAAAACAACAGCCCTCAAAATGTAGGCGTTGGGATGTTTGCCAGAGCCTTTATGGACCATTTTCCTCTACTGCCAGTTGAGGAAGAAGGTCGCCTCCATGACATGATCCTCCGTGAAAATTTCATAGAATCAGTTTTTGTCTACCGACGATGGCGCGATACCCTTGCCGACCCCACCCCTGGTAATTTCGTCAACTTTCACACGCACCATAAAATGCTTCTCCGCGCACACAGTGAAAAGCATTATCGAGAACTCGGGCATGTGGTCGCTCAGGCAGGTAGCCTTGATTCTGATTCCCTGCTTGCCGCTTACCAAACCTCCCTTATGGCGGCAATGAAGCTCAAGCCAACGGTCAAAAAGCATGTGAACGTCCTCTTGCACATAATGGGACACTTTAAAAAACTGCTTTCTAAAGATGAAAAACAGGAGCTTCTTGAGGTCATTGACAATTTCAAGGAACACCATGTGCCCCTCATTGTACCGATAACCCTGATGAACCACTACGTAAGGAAATACGATGAACAGTATTTACAACAGCAATACTACCTAAAACCTCATCCTATTGAGCTGAGACTCCGTAACCATGCCTGAGACTACGCCCACAAAAAAAATATTTATATCTGGTGCCACCGGGTATATCGGTAGAAGACTCACCAGGCTGCTGCTCGCTTCTGCACATTATGATATACGCATTTTGGTACGGAATCGCGCCAAAGTCCAACAATCCATTGCCGATCAGGTCGACGTCTGGGAGGGAAGCACCTTTGAAAAAGACCTGCTGGTAAAAAGTCTGGAGGGAGTTGACACTGCATTTTACCTGATCCACTCCATGGGCTCAGACAAGGATTATCAGCAGCTTGACCGTTTAAGTGCTGAAAATTTCCGCGACGCATGTATAGAAGCAGGAGTAAGGAGGGTCGTCTACTTGGGCGGCCTGGGGGTTAAACAAAATGCCAGCAAACACCTGCTCAGTCGTATCGAAACCGGAGAAATCCTCAGCGCACGTCCGGAGTGTATCCAAACCATCTGGCTGCGGGCAGGTGTTATCATTGGCTCAGGCAGTGCCAGTTTTGAAATTATCCGCAATTTAACGCAGAAACTGCCGTTGATGATAACCCCGCTGTGGGTAAGAACCCAAACCCAACCCATTGGTGTAGACGATGTCCTAGCCTATCTGGAATCGTCTATCTCGCTGACACATCCTGATGACCTTGTGGTTGATATTGGTTCAGAACAGCTCAGTTTTCAACAAATGATGCAGCAGGCTGCAGCAACAATGGGACTAAAGAGAAAACTTATCCCTGTTCCGGTGCTCTCTCCTCGGTTATCTTCCTACTGGTTAATTCTTTTTACACCCATCCCATACAAACTGGCTGCAGCCCTGGTTGAAGGGCTAAAAAGTGAGACCATCCTCCAAAATGACAATGCAGCACGATATTACAGCGATATACACCCTCTTCCTTTTCGCGAAACGGTTCGTCGCGCAATGGATGAACTTGAGCAGAATTATGTTATCAGTCGCTGGTGCGACAGCAGTGGCCAAAAAGCATGTGATATTAAAGATTTTGATGACCCAACCGGGGCTATTTTACGCGACATACGTGTTGTTGGCTATCAACATGGGGAAAAGCAGGTATCGGTTTTTCAAGCAGCATGCTCTATCGGCGGACCAAATGGATGGTTCCGATATGATATCCTCTGGCGCCTTCGCGGTTTGATGGACAAACTTATCGGTGGCTACGGACTGAATAGAGGGCGTCGCCAGGATAAAGAATTACGGGTTGGCGATGCGCTTGATTTCTGGAAGGTTGCAGATATTAAACCAGGAAAACGGCTCCTGTTGTACGCGCAGATGAAATTACCAGGTCAGGCATGGCTAGAATTTGACGTTCAACCTGAGCAGCTCGTGCAAACAGCCCACTTTATCCCTCGGGGGCTTCTTGGCAGACTCTACTGGTATGCTATTCTGCCGATTCATTATTTTGTGTTTACAGATCTTGCAAAAACCATTGTAAAAGCAGCCCGAGAAGAGGATGATAAAATAATGTATAAGTGATCCGAGTGGCGAAATTCAAAATTTTCTACTTCCGTATCATAATGCACTCTCCCGGCTAGCCAGAGGAATTTGTTTATCGTCAACAGCATGTTGTAGGATGCGAGCTGTGCTACGTTACAAAACAAGCGTTTTTTCTCTTTTGCCCGGAGAAACACACAGAGCGCAAGCGAAGGATACGCCACTGGCCGTATTTTTCAAAACGCTGGTCATCAATGCTTGTTGTTACAATATTCTCGGCCGCATGGCGGACACCAACTGACTGCCAAATAATGTCAATGAATTTGAACAGGAGCTGTGTCAAAAAAGCACAATTAATAGTTTCTGCTACCATTAAACCCCCTTTTCCACCTTATTGATTTCCAGCCATTGATGTTTATTTTGTAAAGCAAGAAAGGAGATATACTAAGCCTTAAACCTTACATCAACGGAGGACATCATGTCCGGATACGAATCACTCGCTTGGATCAAAGATAAAAACGGAAAAGAATATGTCTGCTCAGTAGATGGACTTAACGGAAACCTTAATGATCGAGAAGAGCTCACCAAGCAAGAACAAGAGCATTGTATGGATGTCAATCAGATTATTGGCACTGAACGCTGGTAAACACTTCTGCTACCAATCAGACGCCAACAGGTCCACCATTTAAAACCTATACAAAAGGTGAATATAATGTCCGAAACCAACGAAAACTATCAAAACATGAAAAGTGATGGCGGTGGATACGAATCAATGATCTGGGTAAGAGACAAAGACGGGAAAGAGTATGCCTGTTATGTCAAAGATGTAAAAGGAATCAAAACCAAAGAAGAACTCACTGAAGAAGAAAAAGCAAAATGTATGGATGTGAGTCAGATAGTTGGTACAGAACGCTGGTAAATATTCCTCCGGCGTATAATTCATAAACAAAAAGCCTTTTCACAGAATTTGTAAAAAGGCTTTTTGCGGTTCAACAATAAGGTGACCGATTGAGTGGACTCAGGCTCTCTATCCAAGGTTATGAAAAGCTACAATACATAGTAAAAAACGGTAAAGTACTGCGTGGTGCTACCTGCTAAAACGCATAGATGCCAGATGCCATGGAAGTGTTTGACTCGATCTTCGTTGACATAAAAAAAGACCCCACAGGTATAGAACAGGCCTCCCAATAATAGCCAACAAAAGCCGCTAATGCCGATTGTATAAACTAATGGTTTGATGGCTAATAAAATTACCCACCCCATAACCAGGTAAATAATTATTGATCTGCTTCTATTTTTTGCATGATGGAATAATTCCAATATTATCCCAAGGATTGCAAGCCCCCACACAAGACCAAAAATGGTCCAACCTAATCCCCCCCGCAAAGTAATTAAGGCAAAAGGTGTATACGTGCCCGCAATAAGGAGGTAAATTGCAAGAAAATCTAATTTTTGAAAGATATATTTCGCCTTTCCTCGAAGGCTGTGATTGAGGGTTGAGAATACATAGAGCAAAACAAGGGTGATGCCATAAATAGTGACGCTGACAATTGGCAGCACCTCCCCCTGTCGACCAGTAGTAACAATCAACACCACAAGACCTATAATGGCCGCAATCGAACCTGCCAGATGGGAAATAGAATTAAATTTTTCGCCTTTATACATGCTGCTGCCTGTTGTTGAGTATCGTGATGCACTTGGACCCAAAAGGTGGATTATACGTTGCTTTCAGCGAAGATCTAAAAACTGTCAATCCATCCCGAACTGTGACTGTTCAGCAGTGCTCCAAATGTTCACAAGCTAAACCATTTAGCAGGTAAGCCCCGACTTCGATACATCTGTATGCCGGCTGGGCAGATCGTGGCGAGCTGGGGTGCTGCTGATCATTTACGATTATACCAGTTAAAAAGGGCGGTCACCACATGTCTCCTCCCGGTTGATTATTGAGCGACACAACCAGATTCAATACCCTATTATAATGAGATAAAGGGCTGAACAGTGTAACCAAGCCACCATTATACCGCGTCAAGTATCTCTATTTCAAAAAATGTGCAGAACCTGTCTAGATTATGATTATCTTTATAAGGCAAGGAGGAGATCAGAATGGCTGAACATCCTGTTGAGCAGATGCTGCGAACCATTGCTGCAGAGTGCCGGTTAACCAAACAATTCACCGGACAGTCAGAAATACGTCCTCGAGTTATCGAAGCCATGCGGCAGGTACCCAGAGAACAATTTGTTCCTCCCTCCATGCGGGCCGCAGCCTATGACAACACACCACTACCCATAGGGAAAGCGCAGACTATCTCACAACCATTCATAGTTGCTCTGATGACCGATTTGCTGCATCCGGAAAAGGACCATAAGATTTTAGAAATCGGCGCAGGATCAGGTTACCAGGCGGCAGTCCTTTCCCTACTGGTAAAACAACTATATACCATCGAAATCATTCCCTCGCTTGCTGCTGAAGCAGCGGAACGGTTAGCACGACTGGGATATGATAATGTTGCTGTTCACCAGGGTGACGGTTACCAGGGTTTCCCTGAACAGGCCCAGTTTGACTCCATCATTGTCACGGCCGCAGCCGACCGCATCCCGCCTCCGCTCAAAGAGCAGCTCAAACCGGGCGGAAGGTTGGTCATCCCGGTCGGGCATCCCTACATGCCTCAGCAACTACTACTCTTAATGAAAAACAATGAGGATGCATTCACGACCCATGAAATCCTTCCGGTGGCCTTTGTGCCGCTTACCGGTGCAGTGGAACGACTTTGAACAGGAAAACAGGCCTGCTTGTTAGCGTAACCTCAATCGCCCTTCAGGGAAGACCGCATGAGATTACTGGCCACGACTGAAGAATTCGACCTACCGCCCCTCTAATTGCAAAGTCCCCTCACTATTTTGTTATATAGGCTACCACCTCTTGCCACCATGGCAATCCGGCATGGACAGGCACTTCATTATGCGTCGTTTGTTTAAACACCCATAGTTTTTTGTCCGTGTTAATCGACTCATACAGTCTAATGCCATGCTGGACAGGGACTACTTCATCTTTTTCCGCCAACACGACAGCGATCCGACCTTCAAATTGACGCAAATTTTCAATATTGTTATATGCATCATGCACCAGCCAGCGGGCAGGAAAATACCAGTAATGGGTTTGTGCTAAGTCCGGTAGCGTGTCCCATGGCAAAAAAAGAACTACCCCCTGTATGGGGACTTGTATTTTGCTGACGGCACCGGCGACAACTCCACATCCAAGCGATTCACCCCATAAAAAAAGGGGCTGCCCGTATTGTCGGTACGCGAGTTCTATGGTCGTGATCGCATCCTTGACAAGCACATCTTCGCTGGGCTGCCCTACTCTCCCCCCATAACCTGGATATTCTGCCAGGAGTACCCGAATGCCGTATTGCGATAATGCGTTAACGTAAAAATTCCGATGGTAGGCAGTCCCGGCATTACCATGAAAAACAATAATGGTTCCCTTACCCTCTCCCGATCGAGACTGACCAACAAACCCACGATACTGATCAGGAGATGGCCAATAGCTCAGGCCGTCCCGGCCAAGCTCATTGCCGGAAGGCCGATAATCACTAGGGAGGTACAGCATCTTCCGCTGCAGGAGAAAAACAACCGCCAACACGGTTACATACCCAATCAGAGCATAGAGCAATATTCTCCACATCATAAACACCTCTCTATTAATCAGCGGATACGGGGATTTGATCCTTCCCAATTCTATTATAAGCCTGTTTACATACAAAAAAAGGGAGCTTACAATATAAGTTGTAAGCCCCCTTTTTTACTGCTCGGGATGGGAGTGTTTGATCCTTATTAACCTTTATTTATAGCTCACTATTACAAGCTGACCGGCAACTTGCAAGAAACCCGATCTTAATTTACCATTATATATTTTTTTTTCATCACTTCTATTAGTGATGCTAATTCATCGTCTTTTAACTTTTGGGTGAACAAAGAATGAATCGTATTGCTCAACGTCTTCACCTTTCGAGGCTTAGATTGGCCCCTACTAGATAATTTTTCAACAATAGCAATTTTCCTTTCATCATCGTTCGTTGCATTCGATATTTTTAAAATTGGGATTTCTGCCAAGTCTTTCTCTCTAAGAACACGGAACTTTCTTCCTCTCAGATGTTTAATGAGCGGATCGAACCCAATATCTTTTGATATGATATGAAAATCTAAAGCATTGGGCCCATTTCCTGCTAGTTGAATATATTAAACATTTTCCCCCATGCTTTGCATAGCCGTGGCAAACTCAAGAGGGATTTTCGTCTGATTTGAACCGACAAAGACAATTACTTAAGGGAATCTCGAATAAATGGTTTATTCCCCAGCGTCTTTAATTATGCGATAAATATGGAAATCAGGGTCAATTCAACATTTAAATTTTCGTGTTTTTGGGGTTGCAGCGAACAACTCAATCGCCCTGA
>NZ_JAFFQD010000049.1 GCF_016918565.1 Desulfogranum marinum | reverse complement strand
CATATCGGCTCCATCAAGTAAAAAATGGTTTAGAAGATGATGGAAAACTATAACATAATATCAATATTTCAGATAGTTAAAACACTATTTGCGCTCGTTTTGCTGTAGTAATTATTCGAGAAACCCTTTATTTGAAGTGAAAAGGGCACAAAATATGAATTGATGGTTTTTCATGCTTTTTTCCTTCAAACACGTTTTTTTAGAACGTGTTTTGGTTGTTTTGAAACTTCTCAAAAATACGCTGGTACTGCTGAACTTTTATTGGCATCATGCAAACAGGAGAGATATAATAAAGCTATAACCTCTAACTCCTATGGGCTTTCATGTGCCTGCTATCTGGTCATAGATAATGAGCAGGCTTGTCAAGGAGGAAGCTATGATACATGATGTTAGGGAGGCGTCATCGGCAGAAAAAAAGGCTGTCGCCGCCCAAGATTTGCAATGGCGTGCTGTTGACCGTACCATGCGGGGTCATGGAAATCATCCGGAAGCCCTTATTGAAACCCTCCACGTAGTACAAAACACCTTTGGCTATATCGATCAGGACGCCATGGAGTATGTGGCCCATGGGCTGCACGTGCCACTCAGTCAGGTCTATGCCGTAGCCACCTTTTATCACTCTTTCACTTTAAAACCACCCGGAGAACACGCCTGTGTTATCTGCACAGGGACCGCCTGCTATATAGGCGGATCATCCTCTCTGCTTGACGCTATCCATGAATATGCTGGTATTGCGCCTGGAGAAACCACCAAAGACGGTAAGGTTTCGCTCCTGACTGCACGTTGTCTTGGCTCGTGCGGCCTTGCTCCTGCCGGGGTATTTGATGGAACAGTGAACGGAAAGCTACAGCCCTCTGATGTTGTACAACAACTAAAAAGGTGGGGAATCGATGACGCTGACACTTGATGACCTAAAACATGTTGCCGAAACGGAAAATCAAAGGCTAAGCAGCTATCAGTACCGGATTAACATCTGCGTGGCCGCCGGCTGCCTCTCCTGCGGAAGTGGTGAGTTAAAAACCACCTTAAAAGAGGAGGTAAAGCAGCGGGGGCTGGAAGATCGAATTTTAGTAAGAGGTGTGGGCTGCATGGGGCCTTGTTCCAAAGGGCCGCTTGTTGCTGTTCAGCCGGGGAATATATTTTACCAGGGATGTAGTGGTGCAGATGTCGATGCTTTACTGGACTCTTTGGACACCGAACCGGTGGAACGGCTGCGTTGTCCTGCAGATCATCCGTTTTTTGCAAAACAGCATAAGCTGGTCTTGGAAAATTGCGGGGTAATAGATCCGGAACGAATCGAAGAATATATTGCTGCTAAGGGATACGAGCCCCTGTATACGGCGCTGCGGACTATGGCTCCCGAAGAAGTGATAGAGGAAGTCAGCAGGGCCGGTTTACGGGGCAGAGGCGGGGGCGGCTATCCTACCGGTTTGAAATGGTCCACTGTTGCCAATGCCTCTGACCGGACAAAGTATGTTGTCTGTAATGCGGACGAGGGAGATCCTGGAGCGTTTATGGATCGGAGCGTACTTGAAAGTGACCCCCACCGGGTCCTGGAAGGGATGGCCATCGGCGCCTATGCTGTTGGCGCGAATTACGGCTACATTTACGTGCGGGCGGAATATCCCCTTGCTGTGAAAAGGTTGAAAAAAGCAATCATCCAGGCAAAGCGGATCGGTCTTTTGGGAGAAAATATTTTTAACAGCGGGTTCAGCTTTGATGTGCAGGTGCGACTTGGTGCAGGTGCCTTTGTCTGTGGTGAGGAAACCGCACTTATAGCTTCCATTGAAGGACATCCCGGAAAACCTCGTCCCCGTCCTCCTTATCCTGCTGCATCAGGTTTAAGGGGCTGCCCAACCTTGATCAACAATGTGGAAACCTTTGCCAATATAGCGCCGATTATCCGTAACGGCGGTGACTGGTTTTCCCGGATCGGATCTGCGGAAAGCAAGGGCACAAAAGTTTTTGCCCTTGCCGGAAGAGTCAAGCAAACCGGGTTGATAGAGGTCGACATGGGAACAACGCTGCGTGAAATTGTGTATGATATTGGTGGGGGAATCGTTCAGGAGGGGACTTTCAAAGCGGTGCAGACCGGGGGGCCTTCCGGTGGCTGCATCCCTGAGCAATTTTTGGATATGGGGGTGGACTATGGCTCCCTTGCCAAGGTGGGGTCTATCATGGGTTCAGGCGGGATGATCATTATGGATCAGCAATCCTGCATGGTGGACGTGGCCAGATTTTTTATGGAATTTTGCATGAGCGAGTCGTGCGGCAAATGCGTTCCCTGCCGGGTCGGTACTGCCCAGATACATGAGTTGCTTGTCAAAATTATTCGCGGCAGAGGCGAGATGTCGGATTTGGCAATGATTGAGGAACTGTGCGGCCTTGTCAAAGATGCGTCGTTATGTGGACTCGGTCAGACCGCAGCTAATCCGGTCATAAGTACCCTGCGTTACTTTAAAGACGAATACCTGGCCCATATTCAGGAGAAAAGGTGTGTGGCCGATTCCTGTGCCAAGGTCATAATCACGGAGGCCTTATGAATCCTTCAGCAAAGCGTCCTCCGCGTCAGGTAACGGCAGGTGAGCCTCAGGCTCAGGTTCTGACGTTTAAGATAAACGATATAGATGTGAGTGCCAGGGAAGGCGAAACCATTTTGTCGGTAGCAAATCGCTATAACATTACGATTCCAACTCTTTGCCATCTGGATGGGTTATCGCCGTATGGAGGATGCCGGATCTGTGTTGTTGAATTGAAGCAGAGCGGCAAGTTGGTCCCGGCCTGCATCACTTGTCCCATGGAGGGGATGGAGATCCTGACTCATTCGCAACAGGTGATGGAGTCCCGGAAAAAGATACTGGAGCTCATTTTTTCTGAACGCAATCATGTGTGTGCGGTCTGCGTTTCCAATGGGCATTGTGAACTGCAGCAGTTGGCAACCGATCTTGGGCTCACTCACGTTCATTATGCGTATCGGTATCCGCACCTGGCTGTTGATGCTTCACATCATCACTTTGTGCTTGATCCCAATCGATGTGTACTATGCCTGCGCTGCGTCAGGGTGTGCGCGGAAATAGAAGGGGCCCACACCTGGGATGTGATGGGGCGGGGGATATCGTCGCAGATTGTGGCCGATTTGAATCAGCCGTGGGGAAGCTCAACAACCTGTACCAGTTGCGGCAAATGCGTGCAGGTCTGCCCAACCGGCGCACTCTATGAAAAAGGGAAATCTGTTGCAGAGATGGTCAAGAACCGGGAGTTCCTCCCCTATCTCCAGGAGATGCGGGATAGGAAACACTATTAGTGATCAATAAGGTCACTTATTATCCAAAATCATAGGGTTTGTAACTGTGTAACCATTTAGCCCGGATTTCTCATCAGTGAAGTTTTTCGCAGATCGAGGCGCAGGACACGCAGCGGGTAAGCGTAGACTCCGATAGTAAGCTACCGCAAATGGCCTGCAACAAAGAGTCTGCGGAAAAATCCGCTGACCCGGAGGGTGAGTTTTTTGATTATCGACGAAAAAACAGTCTTTTTTTTAGCGCTACCGTATTTTATATAAATATCAAAAACTTAAGTCGAAAATAGAAAAACTCACGAGAAATTCGGGTTAGCGGTGCTATAGCTCTGACAAGGTGGATGCGCTGCGCTTATCCACCCTGTACTGATTGTTTGTAAGGTGGACACCAGGAAGACAAGGCTCCAGCCGGTATCATGAAAATGGAAAAGGGAAGAGGCTGCAATGAACAAGGTACGGATTGCAACAACCTGGCTTGACGGCTGCTCAGGCTGTCATATGTCGTTTCTGGATGTTGATCAACGATTGGTTGATATAGCTGATCAGATTGAGATTGTTTACAGCCCTCTGGTTGATGCGCTTGCAATTCCGGATGACATTGATGTTGCTTTTATCGAAGGTGCGGTGAGTAGTGAAGATGATGCCCGCAAGGTCCGTCTGTTGCGTGAGCGCAGCAAGCTGTTGATAGCCCTTGGCGACTGTGCTGTAACAGGAAATGTTTCGGCAATGCGTAACGCCTTTGGCGTAGAGGAGGTGCTGGAGCGAGTGTACTGCGCCGGGGCGACCGGGGAAGATGGCGTGCCGACCGAGGACGTCCCTCGCCTGGAGCCTCACGCATCTCCGGTCCATTCGTATGTGAAGGTTGATGCTTTTTTACCGGGATGCCCTCCACCCAGCGATGCCATATTGTATATGGTTACAGAGTTACTGGCGGGGCATGTTCCCGATATGCTAGGCAAGAGTCGCTTCGGGGCTTGATCAAAGAAAGAGGAGGAGGACATGGCACAGCAGGTTGTTATTGAACCGATCAGTCGCATCGAAGGGCATGGGAAGATAACCATTCAGCTGGATGAGCAAGGACAGGTTGCAGATGCCAGGTTGCATGTAACGCAGCTCAGGGGATTTGAAAAATTTTGTGAGGGCAGGCCATTCACCGAAATAGTCTCACTGGTGGAAAGAATCTGCGGAATATGTCCCATCAGCCACTCCATGGCTTCTTCCAAGGCATGCGATCAGATTATGGGCGTGAGGGTTCCGGACGCTGCACTGAAGTTGAGAAAAATGATCAATTTTGGAGCCTTTATCCAATCCCACGCACTGAGTTTTTTTTATCTCTCTTCACCGGACCTGTTGCTGGGCATGGATGCTGAGCCGGAACAACGCAATATATTTGGGGTGTTAAAAGCAGACCCTGTTTTGGCTAACGACGGGATTCGGCTACGGCAGATCGGCCAGCAGGTTGTCGAGTGGCTGGCCGGCAAGCGGATTCATCCTTCCTGGGTAGTACCTGGTGGGGTCAATAAACCTTTCAATGCGGTATTTAAAGATGATATTCAGGCCATCCTTCCAGAAGGTGTAGAGATTGTACAGCGCGCATTGGCCTTTTTTAAACAGTCCACCTCCAAGTTTGATGACGAGATCCGGACCTTTGCCAACTTTCCTTCCTATTTTCTCGGGCTTGTCGACCGGAACGGGATGCTGGAATATGTGGATGGCAGGCTGCGATTTATAGATGCAGCCGGGGATACTGTTGTCGACCAGGTGGATCCGTCTAGATACCAGGAGTATGTCGCCGAGGCTGTTGAGACGTATTCGTATCTTAAGTCTCCTTATTATAAGCCATTGGGCTACCCTGAAGGCATGTACCGGGTCGGTCCTGCAGCCAGGCTGAATGTCTGCAGCGGCATCGCCACCCCGTTGGCTCATGCAGAGTGGGCTGAATTTCGAAACCTTGCCCCCAAAGGCCCGGTGCTCAGTTCGTTTTTTAACCATCATGCCAGATTGATTGAGATGCTGTACGGGTTGGAAATGCTGGACCGGCTGCTCAGGGACGAGGATATTCTGGATCAGAATATACGGGCAATTGCCGAGCCTAATTTCCAGGAAGGAATCGGAGTGGTGGAGGCACCACGGGGAACATTGTTTCATCATTACAAGGTGGACGGCAACGGACTGATGACCTGGTTGAACCTGATTGTGGCCACCGGGAATAACAATCTTGCCATGAACCGGGGACTGCTTCAGGTGGCAAGGCATTTTGTCCATGGCGACAAACTGACTGATTCGGCAACCAACAGGCTGCAAGCTGTTATCAGGGCATTTGACCCCTGCCTGAGCTGTTCCACCCATTGTCTGGGGACAAAGGGTGGAGTTATTCAGTTATTGGCAGCCGACGGTGAAGTGTTGGATGAGGCTGGCTGACGATGTTAAAATGATAGACGCTTTGGAAATGTTACTAGCCAGACCTCGATCAGAAAAAAACCTTTTTCAAGGTACCTGGTAAGTTCAGACATGTCGTACCTCTGTGTGGGCCGAAATTTCAGAATTGGTGGTCCGCAGGTCCTTGATGCTGAGGTCATGTATCTTGGTGTTGCCGGTTAATCTGGTGAAATCTTCCAGCTCGGCAGTGGAGACTTTTAAAAAATTATGCAGTCTGCGGGTTGCGTGATCAATATCCAACCGTGCCCGTAATTCAGGATCATGGGTAGCAATCCCGACTGGACACTTGCCACTATTGCATATTCGGTACTGCCGGCAGCCGATGGCAATCAGAGCACTGGTACTGATGGCCACGGCATCGGCTCCCAGGGCAAGGGCTTTGGCAAAGTCAGAAGAAACACGTAAGCCGCCAGTGCAGATCAGGGAGACGTGAAAGGCCTTTCTGGCGTTAAGATGTTTCCTGGCACGGTAGATGGCAAAAGGGGTCGGCACGCCAACAGAACTTTTTACATATTTTGGTGATGCGCCTGTACCGCCTGACCTGCCGTCCAGGGTGATGAAATCAGGCTGTGCATGCAGGGCAAAGTCGAGATCCTCTTCAATATGACCGGCTGCTATTTTAATCCCGATCGGTCTGCCTTCTGAAGTCTGCCGCAGCCAGGTAACTTTTTCCTTTAGTTGTTCTCGGGTAATAATATCTTCAAAATGGGCAGGGCTGACGATGTCAACTCCTTCTGCAAAGCCCCTGATATCTGCGATTTCCCTGGTAACTTTGTTTGCGGGAAGATGACCACCCATGCCTGGTTTGGCAGATTGGCCGAACTTGATCTCAATGGCGTCTACCGAGCGCAGATTTTCTTCTGTGACGCTATATCGATTCGGTACGTATTCAAAGATGTACTTATGAGCATTCTCAAAGGATTCAGGCAGGATTCCCCCTTCACCTGAGCCTATGGCAGTCTGCATAGCGCTGCTGCCACGTGCCAGAGCAATTTTTGCTTCTTTTGAAAGTGCTCCAAACGACATGTGGCTGATAATGATGGGAGTGGCAATTACCATCGGTTTTGTCGCCATGGGGCCGATAGTGGTGGTTGTTTCTACGGGATCATCATGGTTGAGCGGGGTGCGGGAGAGTTGAGCGCCTTGGATAAGAATATCATTCCACTTGATCAAGGTTGCCTTGGTCTGCATAGGTTCGATAATGGATTGACCCGATTCGGCCATGGCAACTATATCGGCTAAATAGGTTTCGTGGCTATCTTCTGTTTTTAAAGGCTCAAAGGCAATCGGATCTTTTTTGGTGGTTTCCCGGGTGTCTTCAAACGTGTCTGGTTCAGCTCCGATCCTTCGCCAGAAGGCTTTACCGGACTCGCAGACCGGGCAAACCCAATCAGGGGGCAGGTCATTCCACGCTATATTTTCCTGTGCTTCGTCGTATTCGGTATCGCAAACGGTACAAAGATAGACAGCCATCATCTCCCTCCTGATTTTTGAACATCTACACTGCCTGTTGAGCAGACGGTGTAGATGTTGTCAGCTAACACATTGAGTTAAATATCCATATTTGCAGGCTGGTAGTATTCTCTGGGGTGTTTGCAGGCTGGACACTTGGGTGGTGGTTCTGTTCCCTCGTGAGTAAAACCGCATACTGAGCATTTCCATTTAATCGGTTGGTCACGCTTGAAAACCGTGCCGTTTTGTACCATCTCCAGGCAGCGCTTATAGCGGTCGCGATGGTGCGCTTCAATCTTGGCAATTTGTTTGAAAAGGATCGCTGCTTCCATGTTACCCTCTTCTTCAGCTTCTTTAGCAAAAGTCGGGTACATGTCGGTGGTTTCGTAATTTTCGCCGTTTATCGCTTCCTCCAGATTGGCGGCGGTAGTACCAATGCCGTTGAGCATTTTGAAGTGATCGTTGGCATGACGTTGTTCATTGGCAGCGGTCTCGTCAAAGAGTTCAGCTATGTAATGGTAACCTTCCTTGCGGGCAACCTTGGCAAAAAAGGTATACATGTTTCTAGCTTGAGACTCTCCGGCAAATGCTGCTTTCAAATTTTCGACTGTTTTCGACATGGTGCCTCCTTGTTGGTCATTGAACGTTGCGTGCATGAACTTGCATTGCGCGCTGTGTGGTAAGCTAAGCTTTGTCCTTGTTTTGGGGGGAAGTCTCCTTAAGGGGTGCCTTGAAAGATTGGTTATTCTTCCAGTCACTGCGTTATGGCCATAAAATTATCCATGGAATATCGAATAGATGCCTGTGGTAAAAAATTTTTACAAGCCTCGGATTCCGGGCTTACCTGGCCTTGATCGGTAATAATTATTAAGGAGAGGTGCGGAAGGTTACGCGAAAAGTATACTCATTTTAAAAAGGCGAAATCAAGGGAAAACAGAGGCTTGGCCGGCTTCCCGGTAAAGCGGGTGCAGCGGGGGTGACCTTATTGGCGACGACCTTGAGAATAGGTGTCGGTTTCAGCTCAGCTTTCAGTGTGCTGGGAGCGTGACAGGACAGCTAAAATTCTGTACTCTTCCTGATGACTGCTGATGCAACATGTGTTGCTCAACGTCGTCAACCATGGATAAGATTGCGGGGTCAGTGTTCTCTCGCAAGTTCCTCTTGTTTGTGAGGCGTTGTTTCTCCTCTTCAGTCGTAGGTATTACTGTAGCAGCTCAAGAGAAATGACCATTTCTATTTGACCACCTCGTTTACATGATCATGATAAAAAAAATACAGGCATTGTTGGCGATCTCCACCCTTTTTATTGTTTTTCAAACAACAGCATGGGCAACCATGCAGACCGTGTCTTTGCCCATAACGGTAGATTATTTGATGCTGAGAAAGTTGTTGGTCGCCGGTTCTTTTACTGAAGAAGGAGAATCGGCAACTTTGGTTGATGAAGGAGATGGATGTATTCAATTACGGCTGGCAACCCCCCATCTCAGCGAGCAAGAAGGTACCTTGAGGGTCGAGTTGAGCGTTTTCTCCCAAACAGGAGTGCCTTTGGGTGGGGCGTGTTATTCACCGGTGAAGCTGCAGGGGTATGTCGTTCTGTATCAAAGGCCTGTTATTAATCCGGTGGACTGGAAACTGTCTTTTGAAACGGTGCGAACCGAGTTGCTGAATGTGCATCGTAAGTCGACCAGGGTAGCTGGGGTGGTGTGGAAGTTTGCAGAGCCGTATATTGCGGCCTACCTCAGCGGCATCAAGATTGATTTGATGCCGCCTGTAAAGAATATTAAAGACTTTGTTTCCCCGCTTTTTTCTGCTGATAAAGAGCAGCAAGTGAAAGCCATGCTCGCCTCCATGCGACCCGGAACAATAGAACTTGAACCCAGTGCCCTGTATCTACCTGTTTTAGTTGATGTAGCCAGTGTATATGATCCGCATGAGCGTAGATCAAATATAATATCGGATAAAAAAAGGCTGAAACAGACCGTTGCCCTGTGGGAACAATGGGATGATTTATTGGTGCACCTGATCACGCGATTAGCGGGAAGGTCGCTCAGTGAGGATGAAAAAGAGGTCTTGGTTGGTGTTTTGTTGGAAAGCCGGTACCGTTTTGTTTCGGAATTATCCGATGAATCAATCCGGCACGATATAGTGAGAAAGCAATTTATCGAGGCTTGGCGTCAACTGGCTCCTCTTTTCCGTAAATATTTTCTGCAACAGGGCGAAAGCAAAGGAATACTGGGCTATCTCGGCTTCTTTTCCTCTGTAGATGCTTTGATGACGTTGGATAAACTCGGGCCGACATTCGGCGTGGAGATAAGTACTGCAGGGCTGGTAAGGCTTGTGGAAATGCTTCAGGTGAATCCCAGCTTTTTTTATTACGGGAGTCAGCCCAATGCGAACCTGCAGGAATTGTTTCATATACACCCGCTGGAAAAGCAGGAGGAGATTCCGATTGAAGAGGATTCCTTTCAAGATAACGGTGGGGTGCTCAAGAGAATGTTCAATACGCTGACAGTTTCTACTGCCTATGCCGCAACAAATACGAAGCAAACGTCTATGCGTAAAATCCTGCAATGGAAAGTGCCGGAAGCAGATGTTACTGATTACATACAGAGGGTACGGGATGTTCTTAAAGCATCTACTGCCGCGACCCTGATAAAAGGAAATGTGCCGGAGCAGCAACAGGCAATGTTTCAAAAGCTCATTCAGGCAATGGCCTGGCAGGAAAGTTGTTTTCGCCAGTTTGTCGTCAAGAACCGTAAGCTGACTTACCTCCTATCCTACAACCGAAGTTCTGTTGGTTTGATGCAGGTTAACGAAAGGGTATGGAGAGGATTGTATGACTTGAACCGTCTCCGGTGGGATATTTATTACAATGCTGCAGCTGGAAGTGAAATAGCTGCTCTTTACCTTAAGCGTTATGGTCTGCGCAAAGAGGTTACAAATAGAAAACTGGACGATGAGACCATGGCCCGTCTCATTTATGCCATGTATAACGGAGGCCCTTCCCAGCGCACAAAGTTTTTTAAAAGATTTTCATCAAAAAAATTATACGAGAGCGATGAGCTTTTTTGGAAAAAATATCAGATGGTGAGCGCTGGAGATGTGGGCAAGGTGAGTCTTTGTCTGGTTGGCCGTTGAACTTTTTGCTTCATTTGCAGGGTTGCTAGGATAATCAACTTGTGGTGAGTTGTTTCCCAGTGTCGGCCAATGTGTTAAGTGAAGTTTACTGGGCAGTGTAATTTTTGTTACATTTATGTGGATTTGGTTAGGGTATGCTTGCATTTTTGTGTTTTTCCTGTTTTTTTAAAGTGAGGTTCTTTCGTTACAGGCTGAGCACTTTGTGCAAAGCTTTCTCAAGCTGCTGAGTTTTTTGCATCCCTCATTTTGATTAAATTTTAGCCACGGAGTAAAGCGTAACCTGCTCTATTGTTTGAATCCTGTGCCTTTGAGCCAAATTTAACCTGATGTTGGTCGAGGCTCATTTTTTAAGTACTCTAAAAGTGAATCCGTTCAACATCTTTGGTGGTGCAAAATTTGCATTTTTTCCGGAGCGGGGGAGCAGGCTAACATCTACAAAGAGATTTTGTTATTTTATGCAATTACAAACACGCTGTGATTTGTCTTTTGAAATTTCCTATCCAACACCCTTCGTACTGATGCTAAGACCGCGAAGTGGTGCGTATCAATGGGTGGTCAGTGAAGAATATGTAATCACTCCTTCCATCCGTATCTCTGAATTTACTGATAACTACGGAAATCTTTGTCAGAGATTGCTCGCCCCACCCGGATATTTGAGTATTTGCACTCAATCTAAAGTGATTATTGCAGGAGGAGTAGAACGAAGTCCCGGTGGAGCGTTTGTTGAGATTCAAAATCTTCCCGATGGGGTGCTTTGTTACCTTCTTCCGAGTCGCTATTGCGAATCAGAACATTTTAACAGCCTTGCAGTGGAGATAACAGCAGGGCAGTTCATAGGATATGATCAGGTTGCAGCAATTGAATCCTGGATACGCAATGCAATTCGTTATGAGTTGAAGGGGAGTGATGCACCCGTGTCGGCAATGGACGTCAAGGAGCGGCAGTGGGGCGTATGTCGTGATCTTTCTCACCTTGGGATTGCCCTGTGCCGTAGTTTGAGTATTCCTGCACGGATGGTTGTTGGTTATTGTCACGGTCTGGAACCGATGGACTTACATGCATGGTTTGAAGCATATGTGGCTGACCGGTGGTATACTTTTGACCCTTCTCAGAGTGAGTTAAATGGCAAAGGATATGTAGTGCTGGGATACGGTCGTGATGCTGCTGATGTAGCAGTCTATAATCAGTTCGGCCCCTCTGTATATCCCATTTTAAAAACTGTGGATGTTATAAAACTCGTAGAAGAGGATGCGTGAACATCTCTTTGCTGCCTGTGCAGAATTATATCATTTTAACTTAATTTGTCTCCCATGACTGAGGAACGGTTTTATGGAAACATTTCAAACCTATGACACTGAAGATTTTTTTGACGAACTGGTAGACGAGAATGGTTCCCCCCGCCCGGGTGTGCAAATTCTGGTGGATAAAATCGAGTCCTTGCCCAATGGGGATTTAACCCTCCGGCAAAAAGAGGCCGAAGCCCTGCTTCTAAAAATGGGGATAACCTTTAATGTCTATGGTGCCGATGAGGGAACAGAGAAGATTCTTCCATTCGATCTTATTCCCCGTATCCTTCCAAGCAATGACTGGCAGCAGATTGAAGCTGGGCTCAAACAGCGGATATTCGCCCTTAACGAGTTTTTGCAGGATATCTACAATGATAAAAAAATTTTAAAAGATAACGTTGTTCCTAAGGATCTCATTCTTAGTAGTAAGACCTATAGAAAGGAGTGTGAAGGATTTAGTCCGCCTAGAAAAATATGGTGCCATATTACCGGTACGGATCTGATACGAGGCGGGGATGGATGTTTTTATGTACTGGAAGACAACTTGCGTTGCCCTTCCGGAGTATCTTACGTTCTGGAAAACAGACAGGTACTGAAACGAACCTTTCCACACGTTTTTGAACAATCCAAGGTTCGCCCGGTTGATGAGTATCCGGTGAAGCTTTTGGATATGCTCGAACACCTTGTGCCGAGAAATGTGCAGTCGCCTACTATCGGTTTATTGACCCCGGGAAAATACAACAGCGCCTACTTTGAACATTCTTTTTTGTCACAGCAGATGGGGATTGAGCTCGTGGAAGGGAAAGATCTGGTTGTCGCTGACGGTTATGTCCACATGCTTACCACCAAAGGCCTCAAAAGAATTGATGTCCTCTACAGGCGAATAGACGATGATTTTATCGACCCCACAGTGTTTCGACCTGATTCTTTGCTCGGGGTAAAAGGACTTGTCGACGTATACAAAGCAGGGCGGATAGCCTTGGCAAATGCTTTGGGTACAGGCGTTGCCGACGATAAGGTCGTCTATGCTTATGTACCAAAAATTATAAAATACTATACAGGAGAGGATGCTATCCTACCCAATGTTCCCACCTATATCTGCGGGGAGGAAAAAGATAGATCCTATGTTCTTGCTCATTTGGATGAGCTGGTGGTTAAAGCTGCCAATGAGTCAGGAGGGTATGGTATGTTGGTTGGGCCCCATTCAACGAAAAAAGAGAGGGATATTTTTGCCGAAAAAATAGCGGAAGATCCCCGTAATTACATTGCTCAACCAACCATTTCCCTTTCTAGGGTTCCAACTATTGTTGGTGATCGTCTGGAAGGCCGCCACGTTGATTTGCGACCCTATGTTATTTTTGGTGAAGATATTTATGTTCAACCAGGAGGGCTTACCCGAGTGGCGCTAAAAAAGGGTTCATTAGTGGTTAACTCATCTCAGGGCGGCGGCAGCAAGGACACTTGGGTGCTGTTACCGAGTCCACAATAGGAGGAGGAAATATGTTAAGCCGTGTCGCCAATTCAATTTACTGGATGTGCCGTTATATTGAACGGGCAGAGAATGTAGCCCGCTTTATTGATGTAAATCTCAATCTCCTGCTTGATATGCCGACAGAGGAGAGTGAGCAGTGGTCACCGCTGATTATGACCACCGGTGACCAGGAACTCTATGAAAAAAAAGAGCAGGTCTATAATGCCGAGGAGGTTATCTGGTTTCTTACCTTTGACCGGGAATATCCCAATTCTATCTTAAGCTGTGTTGCTGCGGCCAGGGAGAATGCACGATCAATCAGGGAAACGATTTCCTCGGAAATGTGGGAACATCTTAATAATTTTTATTTGGAACTGATAAAGGAAGAGTCGATCAAAATGGCTTTGCAGGATCCAAATCGTTTTTATAATATCATCAGGATGCGCAGTCATCTTTTCACCGGTCTGCTTGATAGTACCATCAGTCACGGTGAGGCGTGGAATTTTGCACGGATTGCAATGATGATGGAACGGGCTGACAAGACCTCGCGAATCCTTGATGTAAAATATTTCATGTTGCTTCGACAGGCAGATTTAGTGAATACGCCCATTGATAATATCCAATGGCTAGCTGTCCTCAACTCAGCGAGCGCCTTTGAAATGTATAGAAAAGAAAAGCACCGTGTAACGCCTCGCGATGTAGCCGACTTTTTGATTTTTAATAAGCAGTTCCCGCGATCTATTTACCATTGTATTGCAAAGGCGCAAATTTGCCTGCACCGCATAACTGAATCGCCAAATGGTACAGCGACAAATCCGGTAGAGAGGCTGCTGGGACGTCTTAAGGCTGATCTTGAATATACGGATATCGATGAGGTTATCCAGTCAGGTCTGCATGAGTTCCTGGACGACCTGCAGACCCGTCTGAATCAAATCGGCGGAGTTATCGGCACGACTTTTTTCAATATTAAACCGGTGACTGCAGCGACAACTAGCGAACAGTAGTTATATAACTGGGTATAAATCTCTTTTTTTATTCAGTCGTAACTGCTCGCGGTGCTGCTAGCTCATTGATTTATCATTTTTAAAAGCTGCAAGTAGTTATTGTCCAGCCAAACATTCCCAGCCCCGAAAGTGGGCTCTTATTTGACTTCATTGAGGAGTATCAGTGGGTATCCATATAGCCTTAAATCATAAGACATCTTATCGTTACGATCGACCCATCAACCTCGCGCCCCAGATAGTACGTCTGCGGCCTGCACCCCATTGTAGAACACCCATTCTCAGTTACTCCCTGAAGGTGACGCCTAAGGATCATTTTATCAACTGGCAACAGGATACTTTTAGCAACTATCTCGGTCGGCTTGTTTTTCCGGAAAAAACCACCGAATTTGAGGTTGAGGTAGACTTGGTTGCGGACATGGTCGTTATCAACCCTTTTGACTATTTTTTGGAACCGGATGCCGAGGAATTTCCTTTTACCTATGAGAAGGATCTGGCTGATGACTTGGCCCCCTATCTGGCGAAAGACAAGGCAAAAAAAATACTAAAAAAATACCTGAAAGAAATCGATACAACCCCACGGCGGACCATTGATTTTTTAGTCGATTTGAACCGGAAGCTGAGTAATGATATTAGCTATCTTATTCGGATGGAGCCGAACGTCCAGAGCTGTAAACAAACCCTTACCATGAGGAGTGGCTCCTGTAGGGACTCTGCCTGGTTGCTTGTCAATATTTTACGCTCCTTTGGTTTGGCTGCCCGTTTCGTGTCCGGCTATCTGGTTCAGTTGAAACAGGATATTAAATCGCTGGACGGCCCCTCTGGTACGGCAGAGGATTTTACCGACCTTCATGCTTGGACAGAGGTCTATCTGCCTGGTGCCGGCTGGGTGGGGATGGACCCGACTTCCGGCCTTTTTGCAGGTGAGGGGCATATTCCTCTTGCCTGTTCGCCTCAACCCCAGAGTGCTGCTCCTATTACCGGCGCTCTGGATGAATGCGAGGTTAATTTCAGCCATACCATGTCGGTAACACGCATTCTCGAAGATCCCCGTTCAACCCGTCCTTACCCCGAAAATGTCTGGTCCGAGATCGTTGCGTTAGGTGATAAAGTTGATGAGGAACTGGAGGAGAGAGATGTTCGCCTGAGCATGGGAGGGGAGCCAACCTTTGTTTCAATCGATGATATGGAAGGAGCGCAGTGGAATACCGAAGCACTGGGGGAGGAAAAGCTGGTACTTTCAGAAATTCTTCTGAAAAAGCTCTGGAAAGAATGGGCTCCGGGAGGCTTTCTGCATTATGGCCAGGGAAAATGGTACCCGGGCGAATCTCTTCCCAGATGGGCGCTGGGCTGTTACTGGCGAAAAGACGGGACACCTATCTGGAAAGATCCCAAATGGCTGGCAGACGTTTCCGTAGATTACGGGTTCGGCATTGCTGAAGCGGAAAAATTCATTAAAAAACTTACGAAAATTCTCGGGGTAAAAAGTGAGTATATCAGGGAAAGTTATGAGGATATCGCCCATTACCTCTTAAAGGAGCAGCAACTTCCTGTTAATGTTACCCCGACTGATCCAAAACTTGACGATCCTGAAGAGCGACGGCGACTGGTGCGTGCTTTTCGGCGAGGATTGGGAGCCGTTGTCGGCTATGTCCTGCCGTTGCAGTATGGATCATGGAAAAGCGGCCCCTGGACGTTTAAAAGTGAGCATATGTATCTCTTGCCTGGGGATTCTCCGGCCGGTTTGCGGTTGCCGCTCGATTCTCTGCCCTGGGTCGCAGATGAAGACCTGGAGCCT
The DNA here is from genome assembly GCF_016918565.1 of Desulfogranum marinum. Classification (GTDB taxonomy): domain Bacteria; phylum Desulfobacterota; class Desulfobulbia; order Desulfobulbales; family Desulfobulbaceae; genus Desulfogranum; species Desulfogranum marinum. The sequence goes on along the minus strand of NZ_JAFFQD010000049.1, from coordinate 15,192 downwards.
GATCATGAGGTCGATCCCATGGCAGAGAAAGAGCCGTTGCCCGATAGGAAGGCGCAGAAGGCCGCCTTGAAACGGGCTGCCAAAAAAACAGCAGGTGATGCTGATCGGTCTCAACCAGGTCCCATCGATGATCCTGAACCAGTGGTCGGAGAATCCGCTGCATGGCTGGTTCGTACGGCGCTTTGCGTGCAGCCACGTGAAGGGAAAATCTACCTTTTTATACCACCCATCAACTCTCTGGAAGGCTATTTAGAGTTAATTGCATGTATAGAAAAAGCTGCGAAAATAACAAAACTCCCAGTAGTTATTGAAGGGTATGCTCCGCCTGGCGACCATCGCCTGGAGAGCTTGAAAGTAACCCCGGATCCCGGGGTCATAGAGGTCAACATACAACCGATGCACAGCTGGCGGGAGATGGTGGACTGTACGACCAGGCTGTATGAATTGGCTAGAGAGTCTCGACTCGGCACGGAAAAATTTATGGTGGACGGTCGTTACACCGGCACCGGCGGCGGCAATCATATTGTTATCGGCGGAGCTACCCCGGCAGACAGCCCTTTTTTAAGACGTCCCGACCTGCTCCGTAGTTTTATCACTTTCTGGAATAATCATCCCTCTTTGTCGTACCTTTTTTCAGGTCTCTTCATGGGACCTACCAGTCAGCAGCCTCGTATTGACGAAGCACGGCATGATAGCCTCTATGAACTGGAAATTGCCTTTGCTGAACAGGATCGGCAGACAAGCGGAGAATACCCCTGCCCACCATGGCTCGTAGACAGGCTCTATCGCAATTTGCTTGTAGACGTCTCCGGCAATACCCATCGTGCAGAATTCTGTATCGATAAACTCTATTCTCCGGATAGTGCCGGCGGGCGTCTTGGTCTCCTTGAATTTCGAGCTTTCGAAATGCCGCCCCATGCGCGCATGAGCCTCGCTCAACAGTTGCTTCTCCGTATTTTTGTTAGTTGGTTTTGGCAAAAACCGTATAGGGAAAAACTGGTCCGTTGGGGCACTCGTCTTCATGATCGCTTTATGTTGCCCCAACTGGTACGAGATGATTTCACCGACGTCTTGGATATTTTATGTGATGCAGGCTATCCTGTGTCCATGGATTTTTTTCATCCCCATTTCGAGTTTCGCTTCCCCATCTATGGAAGGGTTACCTATCAGGGAATAGAGATCGAGCTACGGCAGGCTCTCGAACCCTGGCATGTGTTAGGCGAGGAAGCCGGCGGCGGAGGAACTGCCCGCTACGTTGACTCGTCAGTGGAAAGGTTGCAGGTAAAGGTCTCCGGAATGACGGGTGAACGATACATTCTTATCTGTAACGGAAGAAGGATTCCGATGAAGCCGACATTGGAGGGAGGCGTTTTTGTAGGAGGGGTTCGTTATCGGGCCTGGCAGCCACCGTCTTGCCTGCATCCGACAATAGGTATCCATGCACCGCTTTCAATAGATCTGTTCGACACCTGGTCGAATCGTGCTGTCGGCGGCTGTACATACCATGTGGGCCATCCAGGCGGTCGCAGTTATGACATATTTCCTGTCAATTCATACGAGGCTGAAGGACGGCGCAATTCACGCTTTATTCCCGGCGGGCATACGCCGGGTGAGCAGATCCCGATTCCCTCGGTAGAAACAAATGACTATCTGCCGTATACACTTGATTTGCGGACTTGAAAGGATTAGATAAGCTGAGGCAAAGTCAAACAAGGCTTTGCCTTAATCCAGGACGTAGCAAGTGATTTTATGACCGACAAAGCTTCTCGCATTTCCTCCGTTTTAACCGACGCGACCTCTTCCCTTTTTGATAGGATTTCTTGTCCGTCAGGTAGCTATTGTGAGCCGTTTTCTTCCGCAGCTACTCTGCGACCCCATTGGCAACTTCTCATACAAGCCTTTGAGGCAAGAGGAAAAGCTATGCTGGAATCAGATCATGAAAGGGGAAAGCGTATGCGCCATGAAGATGGGGCTACCATAAATCCTTTTGATGACCTGACCGAACAGACAACGGCTTGGGCTCTTGATATAATCCCGTTCCCCATTTCTGCGCAGGAATGGAGCGGCATTGAGGGTGGGTTGAAACAGCGTGCCGGTTTGCTGGAAAAAATTCTGGCAGACACCTACGGTCCGCAGGAACTGTTAAAACAAAGAAAAATAGATGCGGAATTCTATTTTTCAAATCCAAATTTTCTCCATTCCTGCCATGGTATCAGGCCTGCCGGCGATCGCTATCTCACCTTCTATGCTGCCGATTTATACAGAGATCCCCAGGGACAATTTAGAGTTCTACGAGATTATGGAGCCAATCCGGCGGGCCTTGGCTATGCGCTGGAAAACAGAATCGTCATATCGCGCCTTTTTTCAGAGCTTTATCACAAAAACCAGATACGTAGACTGGCTCCGTTTTTTCATGCTTACCATCAAGCTTTGATTCAGCGGGCTGCTCTGAGTAAGGATGATCCGGGAATCGTTTTGTTTTCACCGGGCCCGGACAGTGATTTGTATTTCGAACATGCCTTGCTCTCTCGTTACTTAGGATATCCACTGGTAGAAGGGCAGGATTTAACTGTTCGAAATGGTAAGGTTTTTCTTAAGAAAATTGCAGGGCTCGAGCCTGTGGAGGCAATATTTCGGCAGATTGATGACCATAGCAGTGATCCTTTTGCACTAAAACAGAAGGCCATTGGCGGGGTGGCAGGACTTATCCAGGCTTGCCGTGCCCAGAATATTGAGGTGGTTAATCCTGTTGGGAGCGGATTTGTAGATACACCTGCTTTGAAAACCTTGCTTCCTCATCTTTGTCGAGAAATGCTCGGGGAAGATCTCCTTTTGCCAAATCATCCTGGTTGGTGGTGCGGGAATAGCCAAGGATTGAATCATGTGGTCAATAACTTGAGCAAACTACGCATCTGCTCTGCCATGGATCAGAATGGTGTTTGTGAAAAAACGCCGGATATCTTGGAAGCTATTACGTCCTTTCCGGCTAGATATATGGCCTCCAGTCCTATTTTGCCGTCTCAGGCTCCGGCTTGGGGGAGCGGTGGCGTTACCGGTTGTTACAATGTCCTGAGAGTCTTTGTTTGCGCCACCCAAAAGGGATATGCCGTCATGCCGGGTGGATTGGCGATTACGTCTACTGATAAAAAAACGCTGGCGACCGGCCTCCCGAAACAGCAACAGAGTAAGGATATATGGGTACTTTCAGACGAACCGGTGGAACTTTTCACCATGATGGATGGCCTGACCACCATTCCTGCTTTTAAACGATCCAGCGATCTTCCAAACAGGGTTGCTGACAATTTACTCTGGCTGGGCCGTTACCTTGAACGTGCCGAGGGAATGATACGTCTTTTACGGGCAATCTACCAGCGTCTTTCCGGGGAGGATCGGCCGGAGGATATCCCGGAGTTGCAATTTCTACTGACCATCTTGCAGGCAAAGCAGGTTATTTCGCTGCCTACTGTGACTGATGGCAGCAAAAAAATATCATTCACCGGGCTGTTCCAGCAACTGCGCAACGCGCTCTACCGGAAAGAGAGTACCGAGAGCGTTATCAATCTCCTCCAGCGGGTACAGCAGACGACTCGAAATGTCCGTGACCGGCTTTCTGTGGATACCACCCGGGTCATTAACCGATTAGAAGATTTCAAGGATTCCCCTGAACATGACCCCCTGGAAACCTTAGACCAGACATTGTTCACTTTGAGTGCTTTTAGCGGCCTGGCCATGGAAAGTATGACCCGGGGTATGGGGTGGGCGTTCATGGATATGGGGCGCCGGGTGGAGCGGGCGATGAATCAGGCGGCATTGATCCGCGTCAGTCTTCCTCTGGTTTGCGCTAATTCCCGTAATACACTTCAGGCATTGCTTGAGGTTTCCGAAAGTCTCATGACATATAGGGGGCGTTATCGCTCCTCCTTTCAATTGGCTCCTGTACTCGATCTCTTACTGTCCGATGAGTCCAACCCCAAGTCAGTTGCTTTTCAATTCAGTCAACTTGCCACGCATGTGGAAACTTTACCGCGACAGGATGAAAGGAGATTTTCCAGCAAAGAAGAACGTATAGCCCTGGAAATGCTTACAGAGGTCCGCCTACTCGACTTGACAGGGATACGCTGTGGAGAGAATAATCCGTCGATGCAATATTTGAGCGCCTTTTTAACAAAGATGGAATCGCAACTGAAAGAATTTGCCCAGGAAGTAACCATACATTATTTAACTCGAGTGCCGGCAACTCCTCATTATTCTATCCTTTCAAGTGATCGCTCAGTATGAAATACCGCGTTACCCATAATACCGGTTATAAATATTCGGCCCCGGCCTCTCTTTCACAAAATGAACTGTTTTTATTTCCCCGTAAAACAGCAACGCAAGAAGTGCTTGAGAGTAGTTTACAGATAGACCCTGTACCACAGTATCTTCACAGCAGGACCGATTATTTCGGAAATAGTGCGCATGTTTTTATGGTTCACCACCCTCACTGTGAACTTACTGTTTCAGCAACAAGCCTTGTAGAGACCGGAAAGCCGTACGTACCCGAGCCTAATAGTACCCAACCGTGGGAAGCTGTGGTTCAGCGACTTATTGATCATAAAGAGTATGATGAACTCGAGGCGTATCAGTTTACGTTTGAAAGTCCACTGATAACCCTAGGTCATTCCTCTTTAGTATATATTACTTCGTCATTTCCACCTGGTATGCCGGTACTTGCCGGTGCAAGTGATTTGGTTCGCAGAATATACACGGAATTTTCATACGATAAGACAGCAAGCAACGTTGAAACAACTGTTGAACAGGCGTTGGCAAGTCGAAAAGGTGTTTGTCAGGATTTTGCCCACGTTGCAATCAGTTGCTTGCGGACGCTCGGGCTCGCGGCAAGATACGTTAGCGGTTATCTGGAAACAATTCCGCCGCCGGGTAAACCAAAATTGGTTGGGGCAGATGCCTCCCATGCCTGGATTTCACTGTTTGTTCCAGACCATGGGTGGGTTGATCTTGACCCCACAAATAATCTGTTTGCAAACGAAACCTATGTCACCGTCGCATGGGGTCGAGACTACGGTGATGTCGCACCTGTAAAGGGGGTTGTCATGGGGGGAGGTGTGCATAAGCTGTCTGTAATGGTGGATGTGGCAAGGCAGAATTGATCTTCCTGGTTCCTCGTTTTTTCAGGGAGGGCCCACGAAAAAGGGGATTTTGTATGAGATTATATAGCTCTTTAATATGCTCAATTGCCTGCCAAATAGGTTGTAAGAGTGGTTTTGTGCAGAGCTTTTAGGTTTTTCCCTGTTTTTCCTTCGCACCTTTCTGAGTGCACATTTCTCTATGTTTTATAGTCGTATAGCCGAGGTCATGTAATGCACGGGGTTATTCTTTCCAGAAGTCCGGGTGGAGCATAACCAGAAAAGGAATAAGCTCAAGTCTTCCGGCAACCATATTCACAATAAAAATGATTTTACTTGGTATTGCCAGGCTGCCAAAAGTCCCCATTGGGCCAATCTCACCAAAACCCGGGCCAATATTGCCTATGGTCGCAGCTGCTCCGACAAAACCAATGGCAAGGTTCCCTTCTATCATTGTGACCATAATCGCGGAAATAGCGAGCAGGAGAATATAAAAAAGAAGAAAACTCAGCATTTGATGCTGGATGGTATTGGGTACTGATTTTTTATCTATTTTAACAGGGATGATCGCCTTTGGGTGCAGAGCCTGGACGATTTCTCGCCAGAGGTATTTTCCCATAAAAAGGATGCGGACTATTTTTATTCCGCCGCCGGCAGATCCCGCACAGCCACCGGCAAACATGACTATTAACAGGAGTGCCTGGGCTGGAACCAGCCATAGGGCAAAATCAGCCGACGAAAAGCCGGTGGTGGTAATGATCGAGATGATCTGAAAAACACTGTCCCTGATGCTATCGGCAACCGGTATGTGCTGGGCAAAGAATAAAATGCCTGTAAGGGATATGGAAAGTAGCAGAATAATGGTGGCGTAAAGTCGGAACTCCTCACTTTTGAACAGCGATTGCGGCTTCAGCTGGACAATGAATCGATATTGGAGGGCAAAGTTGCTGCCGGCAAGGAACATGAAGGCGGAGATAATCCACGTTGCAGTACTGTTCTCGTAACCCATAATCGAAAGTGGATGGGGGGAGAATCCACCTGCTGCCATGGTGGTCAATCCGTTGCAGACAGCATCAAAGATCGGCATACCCGTAAAGTCGAGCAACGCGATCTCGAACATGGTTAAAAAAACATACACCAACCAGAGAGCCTTGGCTGTATGGGCAATGCGCGGGGTTATTTTTTCTTCGGTTGGCCCCGGTGCCTCAGCAAAAAATATTTGCCTTCCGGCAACTGCAAACTGAGGCAGGATCGCCACAAACAAGACAATTATCCCCATCCCGCCAAGCCATTGAGTCAGACTTCGCCAGAAGAAGAACGCCTTGGGGTAGAGTGAAAAATCTTGAAGGATGGTTGCACCGGTGGTTGTTATTCCGGAAATCGATTCAAAGTAGGCGTCAAGCGGGCTTAATCCATAAAAAAGATAGGGAATGGCAGCGACTGCTGCGGTACTTAACCAGGTCAGAGTAACCAGAAACAACACTTCAGAACGTTTGATCCGGTCAAGATCCTGGTGTTTATTACTTTTCCTTTGGCCAAAAAGACCAAGCGCGATGCTGACCAAAGAAGCTACACAAAAAGGCAGAATAGAAGGGTAGTCGTGATCAAGCAGTGCTACTATCACCGGCACCAGTGTTATCACCCCAAAACCAATGAGGATAAGCCCAAGTGCAGGGGAAAATGTACTCGTTTTCATCTGGAAAATATGTTCTGGATTGGTTCTGTATTTTCAGGAACAGTGAAAATCTTTAATCGGTCATGGGCCTGCACCACAGTGCTGCCATTGGGAATGATAATGCCTTTACCCCGTTTAATAACTCCGATGATAGCCCCTGTAGGCAGGCCGATATCCATTATTTTTGTATCAGGAAAGGTTTCAGCTACCTTTATACGAAGGACTTCTCCCTTGCCACCACCGACCATGGCCAGAATATTAACGTCCTTGGCCTGCATATGATTGAGCAGTTCTTTCATGGCTGACTCACGCGGAGAGACCACCACATCAATCCCGACTCGTTCAAAGAGTTGTGCTTTACGGCTATTGCTGACCCTGGTGACCACCCGCTGCGCACCCAGCTGTTTGACCAGCAGTGAGCAGAGCAGGTTTTTTTCATCGTTATTGGTAACACAGACCACCACATCCATGGCGCCGACGGATTCTTCTTCGAGCAGTTCCAGGTCGGTACCGTCTCCGTGGAGGACCAGGCTGCCTTTCAGGTTGTCGGCAAGAAAGATACAACGCTGTTGATCCTGCTCTATTATTTTCACCCGAATGCCGGCTTGCTCCATCTGCTGGGCGAGAAAAAAACCGACATTACCCCCGCCAATCACCGCAGCTGTAGCTATTTTGTTTTTGATTTGAAAAAGATCAGCGGCCAGCATGTCAAGTGCTCGCCCGGTTCCCATAAAAATAACCTTGTCATCGAGTTGTATCTTGGTGGTGCCTTTGGGGATAAACAAGACCTCATCACGAGTGATACCGACAATAAGGATATCTTTAGGAAAGACATTGTCGAGAATTCTGGTGTCACAAAGCGGGGAATCCTTTTTGATTCGATATTCAAATAATTTGGCCCGGCCATTGATAAAATATTCCACATCGATGGCTTCCGGTACCAGAATTATACGAAAAATATCTTCGGTCAGTAATTTCTCAGGCCAGATGACCGTATCTATGTCATATTTGGTTTGGTAACTGTACTGATCCGGTGAGATGAGATTGTGATGAATCTCACCTTTACTGACAAAGCAGACTGTTTCTATGGACGTGATTTTTTTTATTGTCCAGCAGGCAACTATATTGGCTTCATCAATAGTTGAGCAGGCAATAAAAAGATCGGCCTTGGGCTGGTTCGCTTTTTCCAGAGTAGCGATATCAGAGCCGTTCCCAGCTATGTGTCTGATGTCGAGGCTGCGAAATTTTTCCGGAAGATGAGGGCTTTCATCGATAACTGTTATATCGTGATCCAGAGAGAGCTGGGCTGCAATCATGTAGCCGACTTCTGTTGCTCCACAGATGAGAATTCGCACAATCAGGTCCTCGTAAAAAAAATGTGGATGAGAGCTCTCTGTTTTTTGCAGCAAAAGTCGGGGCTGGTGAGTATTTCCAGCCCCATGCAATTAGTTGAAAAGAGGAAGTCTACTGTACATCCACATTGTAAAAAGTATTAATATGGCCTTTAAATGGATGAAGAGGCTCTTTGTACAAAACATCTTCAATGTGATACAGCTCCTTCATTTGTGAAGAAAAATCCTTGCGAGCGATTTTATCCGTTTTCAGCGGACCGTCTGTATCGGTAAGCTCAATACTGTTGTCGTTGACAAATCGTACCTTTGCCGAGGAGGATGTTTGATACACTTCGGCCAGGATATTAGCACAAAGCATCCTCTGCTTCAACTCAGCCAGCGATGCTTCTGTTGCCTGGAACTGTTTCTTCTGCGCTGTTTGCGCCAGAAGCTCAACCGCATCATCTACCGTGAGGGAGTCCACGCAAAGCACGATGTCGTACAAGCGTGAGTCCCAGGTGTCTTTTCCATAGAGATGCAAGCTCCACTTGCGTCGTTCTTTATCATCTAACTGCAGTTTCTTCAGTGCATCGTGTGCCGAGCACTTCTCACGTGTTGTCTCCTCTTTGACCCTGTCTTCCATGTCGGCAATAATTCGGACTTTGAGCACGTGCGAGATGTTTTGCAGAAAAAAGTGGCCAGCCAGCCCGTGATACACGATATTGTCTTGAACCATATGGGAAAGAAAGGTGGAACGGAAAAAATGAACAAAACGTTCCTGATCATGATTAAACCACTCAAAGGCTGTTGGAGCGTCATGCATTGCTCGTAACAGTTTCTTTTCCGGAATTTTGAATTGGTCCGAGGCCTCGACCATAATTTCTCTTGAGAGACAGTCGTAGTGCAGTTTATCTACCAGTGCCTCGGCAACTTCTTTGCCGTGACTGTATGATCCTCTCGAAATGGTAATAATAGACATTCCTGCCTCCTTTAGCATTGCCGTACGGCAACAGCCATTTAATGAATAAAAAGCCAAATAGCTAGAAAAGGAGAAAAGAAAACTCAAGCGATAGACAAAAAGTCTATAAAGAGTAAAGAAAAGAGATACTCATTTTCTTTAGTAACGAATTTGGCCTCCTTGTACACCCGCCTTATCCTTTTTTCAATCACTTTTTTTTGGGTGTTGGTGAGCTTTGAGTTGTTTCGTGAGAGATACCACAGTGTTGCTGTGGCTACACGTTTTATTGCAGCAAAGGTAACAGGCTCAGGTGGTGTGATGGCATGTCTGATGCCATTGGTAATTCATATCTGATTACGTACAAAACTCAACCAATTATCTACCGAAGCAGACAGGAAACTGATTTTATTTCTCTTTTAAACCCGGGTGTCAGATCGAAGTCTACGCTATCTAATTTTCATAAAAAATCATGAAAAAAAGATAGCGAAGACTTCGATCAGTCCCCTACCTCAGTACTGAGAAATTTAGGTAAGCGAAGACTCCGATCTGTCTCCCGAGTCCACTGAAATCTACCTTCAGGCTGTAAATGAAGAGAAGACGTATTCTCAATGCTTGGGAAGACGGCAATTAATATCAAAATCGCAACAATAGCAGCATAATATCTTTTCTGTCGTATATTATTTTCATGAAAGTTGAATCTGACATAAACAAAAGTGAGTATCAACCCGGAGGGGGAATTTTTTGATTGAAAACGAAAAACAGACTGTTAATTTCGTAATTACTCATTAAGCAATAATATCAATTAATTGAGTTTAAAATCAAAAAGTTCATGAGAAATTCGGGCTAACCGCTGAGATCTGGCTAAATGACACTTATTTAAGATAGCCTCAAATCGAAGAAACATCACAACCAGCCCATGCCAAAAACAGACCCTGTCGGTGACATGCAGATGAGTAAAGCGCCTTCCCTTTTACGGCTGCAGAACGTATCCAAATCCTTTCAGGAAGGGAGCCGGGAACGAATTATCCTGGATTCTGTCAGTCTTACCGTCAAACCAGGTGAGATAGTTGTGCTTCTTGGCAAAAGCGGGACGGGCAAAACAACCCTGCTCAACTGCATCGGCGGCATTGATCTTCCTTCAGATGGTCAGGTTTTTATTCAAGAGACGAATGTGACACTTCTTTCAGAACAGGAGCGCACGCTGTTTCGCCGAAACCATATTGGTTTTGTTTTTCAGTTTTTCAACCTGTTGCCCACGCTTTCTGTTGAAGAAAATGTTCTGCTGCCTCTGGAATTGAAAAAGGGCAGGCTGACTCGTGAAGATCGTGGCCTGGCTATGGAATTATTGGACAGCGTTGGTTTAGGAGATCGATTGAAAAGTTTTCCAGACCGACTCTCCGGAGGAGAGCAGCAACGCATTGCCATTGCCAGGGCGCTTGTTCATGACCCTTTCCTGCTGCTTGCCGATGAACCCACCGGAAATCTTGATTTTGACACAGGTTTGCAGATTCTTGATCTTCTCGAACAACTCTCACGGCGCAACGGAAAAACACTGGTTATGGCCACCCATAGCCGGGAAGCAATTGGCTTTGCAGATCGCATCCTCACCGTGAAAGGAAACCAATTGATAGAAAATTCCGGAAGGTAGAACTATGGGACCAATCCTATGGAAATCTTTTTTTCGTTCCCTGTTCCATCACCCCTGGCAACTTGTTTTTTCATTAATCGGTGTCGCACTGGGAGTTGGTTTAGTTGTTTCCATTGACCTGGCCAACGACAGTGCCAAGCTCTCTTTTAAACTCTCCACAGAAAGTGCAGTAGGGCGTACCACCCATCACATAACAGGATCCGATGGTACTGTCTCGGCAGATCTTTACCGGCAATTGCGAATTGAGAAAGGAATCCGCCCGTCTGCCCCAATTGTCGAAGGGTACGCCAGTGCTGTAAATTTTCCAGGATATTCTTTTCGTATCCTGGGAATTGATCTTGTGGTTGACAGGCCTTTTAGGGCTCACCTTACCGGCATGGAGAATCTACCACTCCTTGATTTGACGGCTTTGATAAGCGACCCCGGCACCATTATTCTCTCTGAAGATATGGCCACTTCTCTGGGGCTGGCTGTTGGAAACAGTCTCCTGCTCAGGGTGGGCAGTATTACACATAAAACAGAAATAGTCGGCTTATTGAAGCCGCAAGATCGCCTGACCAAACTGGCCCTGGCAAATTTTTGTATCACGGACATAGCCACAGCCCAGGAAATTTTCCATACAGAAGATCGTCTGCATCGGATTGATCTGATTATTGCAGACGATAAAAAGGGCACAGCACAGCTTCAGGCCATAGAAGAATTTCTTCCACAAGGTACCGAGATAATCCGTTCCAGCACCAGGGCAGAGCATATTGAGACAATGATGCGTGCATTTCAGCTCAACCTCACTGCCTTGAGTCTTTTTGCCCTGATTGTCGGCATGTTTATTATTTACAATGCCATCACTTTTTCAGTGGTTCGACGCCGACAGCTGATAGGCACTCTTCGTTGTCTAGGGGTAACCAGGTCGCAGATATTCACTCTGATCCTCACTGAGTCTATGATTGTTGGCATCATTGGGACACTTCTCGGTCTTCTTATCGGCATCCTACTAGGCAAAAACCTGGTGCATCTTGTCAGTCGAGCCATTAATGACCTGTATTTCGTCCTCTCAGTCAACAGCCTGGAGATTTCTTTTTATTCCATCTTCAAAGGGATGGGGTTGGGGCTCTGTGCCACACTCATTGCATCCCTGGGGCCGGCCCTTGAAGCAACAGCTGCATCGCCGCGCACAATCGTGACCCGATCGACAATCGAGTCACGCGTCCAGAAAATGAGTCCCAAGCTTGCACTCTCCGGTATTGGTATGGGTGTGCTGGGTGTGGTGCTGCTTTCCGTGTCGGGTAAAAATATTATACTCAGTTATTTGGGCCTGTTTATCATTATGCTTGGCTGCATCATGGTGACACCGCGGCTGATTACCTCTATCATGGGGGCTTTGCAGCCAATCGCTCTGAGAGTAGCCGGTATCCTCGGCAGTTACGCTGCGCGCAGTATCAGCACTAATTTGAGTCGAACATCAATAGCCATTGCAGCGTTGATGATTGCCCTGGCATCCACAATTGGCGTTGGCGTGATGATCGGAAGCTTCCGGACCTCGGTCATCCATTGGCTTGATACTCTACTCAAGGCTGATTTTTACGTCTCTGCGCCACGGCTGGTTGCAACAAGAGGGAGTGCGAGTCTTGATGAGGAGCTGGTAACAAGGATCAGGGCAATAGAGGGCATTTCTCATGTGGGGTCATACCAGTGGTTTGATATTGTGGGCCGGCAAGGACGCACCCCGATTGGAGTTATGGAAGTAGTTGCACCCAGCCGCAAGAATTATATCTTCAAACAGGGAAATCCAGAAACCATTTGGGATACTTTCCAACAGGGGAAAGGAGTGTTGCTGTCAGAACCATATGCCTTCAGGCATAACCTGAATGCCGGAAACAATATCTCTCTGCGTACAGAGTCGGGCATGAAGGACTTTCCGGTACTCGGTGTGTTTGTCAGTTACAACTCGGACCAGGGTGTGGTGATGATAAGTCGTACTTTATTTAAAAAGTTCTGGCATGGCAAGGGGGTATCTGCCCTCTGGCTTTACGCTGAAGAAGGAGCGGACAGTGGTGCCATAGAACAGAAAGTGAGAAATCTGATACCTCCAGGGCAGACCGTTGAGATTCGTTCGAATAAACTACTCCGCCTGGAAACCCTGCGGATATTTGATAGAACCTTTGCCATCACCGCGGTGATGCGCTTGCTTGCCATGATTGTGGCCTTTATCGGCGTAATTACTGCCTTGATGGCTCTCCAACTTGAACGGCAGCGTGAATTTGGTATCCTTCGGGCCACCGGTTTCACTCCTTATCAAGTTTCAGGCCTTATCCTGGTCCAGACAGGACTCATGGGGGTCGTTGCAGGCCTGCTTGCCATACCGGTTGGACTGATCACTGCCCTGGTTATGGTTTTTGTTATCAACCGGCGTTCCTTCGGCTGGACGTTGCAGTTGGATGCCAGTCCGGAAATTTTTCTGCATGCTGTCTTGCTGGCAATTCTGGCAGCGATACTTGCCGGTGTTGTACCTGCAATAAAGATAGCTGTCAGCCCTGTATCTGCCGCCCTCCGCGATGAGTAGAGTGTATTATGCTAAAATTACTTTATCCACAGAGGATTTTTAAATAGGCGATGTTTAAATTACGACTCATTGTCATTGCGGTGATTGTAACTATTGTCCTTGGGGCTCTGGTCTGGCCTTTTTTCCAAGATAAAGGATATGATCTCGAAGCCAAACTACCACTGACAGACGCCTTGAATACAGATGATACAGAGGGATTTGCCAGAGCCATGCAGGCTCGGCCTTTATCATTTCCAGAGGATCATGGACCCCACCAAAAGTATAGAATTGAATGGTGGTATTTCACCGGCAACCTCAAATCCGATGCCAATAACCATTATGGGTATCAACTGACCTTTTTTCGGCTTGGCCTGCGCGCACAACCTGCCCACCGAACGACCAATTGGGGAACAAACACATTGTACATGGCACACTTTGCCGTGACGGATGTTAAAGAGAAAAAATTCCATTACTTTGAGAGATTCAGCAGGGAAACAATCGGCTTGGCCGGCTCAACGAGCAGGCCATTTCGGGTATGGCTGGAGGATTGGTATGTGCATGGTCAGGGAGAGGATGGAACACCCATGCGCCTCCATGCCAAAACAGATGGATTCCACCTCGACCTGGAATGCAGCAGCGCTAAACCGATCATACTGCATGGAGACCGAGGGTTCAGCCGGAAGGGGAGTGAACCGGGAAACGCCTCCTACTATTACTCCTTGACCCGACTGCAGACACAAGGAAGTTTGAAAATTGACGGAAAAACCTTCCAGGTAAGCGGCACAAGCTGGATGGACAGGGAATGGAGTACCAGCGCTTTGGAAAAGGAACAGCAAGGCTGGGATTGGTTTTCTTTGCAACTCTCTGATAATCGGGAAATAATGTTCTTTCAATTACGCAGGAAAGACGGCAGCATTGATCCTCACAGTTCAGGCACTATGATTACCCCAACAGGTGAGAGCCGGCCCCTTTCCCTGGCCGATGTCAAGATTGAAGTTCTGGATCATTGGCCAAGCCCTTTGGATGGTTCCTTATATCCATCAAGCTGGCGTTTAACCATCCCAGGGGAAGATATGGAGCTTGAAATTGCACCTTTTTTAAACAATCAGGAACTGGATACCGCTGCAATCCGCTACTGGGAGGGAGCGGTGAGGGTAAATGGCCGTTCTGGTGATGCTTCTGTGAACGGGGTAGGCTATGCTGAGTTAACCGGGTATGGTGGCGACCAACCGGTTAATCTCAACTAATTTTTGCTAAAGAAAACCACGGATGACATATGTAAACGTCCGGGAAATTGGAAAAAGGATTGGGCTGGCCGTCTTGAACGCGCCACCCATATTTTAAATGTTCTTCTATGGTCTATGGAGGAGAGACGCACCCTGCAAAATGCAGGGTGCGTTGGTCTATTTATAACTTATCCTGATATGCTCCAGCTGAATAGGTCAGCTCATAACTATGTGAGTATAATTCAAGTATATTTCCGAAAGGATTCTCGCAATATACCATCCGGTATGGTTTTTCTCCGGGGTAATACTCTCTTATCGGCATCCTCTGCTTTCCACCATTTTCGACAATTTTGGCAGCAAGCCTTTCAATATCAGGATCTTGAACAGCAAAGTGGAACACCCCGTTCTTCCAGAATTCGAAGTTGTCATCGCGGAGTTCAGCATTTTTAAATTCAACCTAAATTCTGCACGTCGAATGTTAGAAAAAATAAATTCTACTTTAAAAAACAACATATTGAGCAGACAATTGATTTGAAGTTCTATTCACTGTTTGAGTGAACCTCAGCTGTTCCCAAGATTGCCTGAAATCCAAGAATAGCAATAAACTTTAAAATTGGCTTCGTAAACTTTTAACAACTTATGCGTTTATAACGAGATTTTTCTTGACATATCAATGAGTTAGCGATTTT
>NZ_JAFFQD010000048.1 GCF_016918565.1 Desulfogranum marinum | reverse complement strand
ACCTCCGCCACGGATTGCAGCAGACAAAGCGGCCTGTAAAAAAGCCGTGTAGTGCCGACCTAAAATTGTCGATTATGGAAAAACAGCAAGTTACACGTCCACATGGTCGCGAATTGCGAAAGTCGGGCTAGATCAGAGGAAAAACAAAACGTTACATGGTTCCTGTAAGTCTTCACCTGAAATGATAAGAAAAAACGCCCTCTTTCAAAATAGTAGGGAAGGAGGGCGTTTTCATTTCAAACTCAACTGCTATCAGGAATTGGTCTCGTTTTTCAGTTCCCTGTGCCAGATATCCTCTTTATATTCATTGATCGTGCGGTCACTGGAGAAATATCCGCTTGAAGCGGTATTGAGAATACTCATTCGTGCCCAGGCTTGCTTGTCTCTGTAGATTTCGGCAACCCGTGCCTGTGCGTCGATGTAACTGCGAAAGTCCGCCGCTATCATCCATAGATCAGAATGACTGCGAATAGCGGCAATGATGGAATCGAAAATTCCGTCTTCAAAAAGGTTAAAATGTCCACTCTCAAGAAGGCTCATTACTCGAGTTAAATCATCATCTTCATCGATAGAATGATTAGGGTCGTATTCCGGTCGAATGGCTTCTACTTCGTCGGCGGTAAGGCCAAACAGGAAAAAATTTTCTTCCCCAACCGCTTCGCGAATTTCGATGTTGGCGCCATCCAACGTTCCGATGGTGACTGCACCGTTCATCATGAACTTCATGTTGCCGGTTCCGGAAGCCTCCTTACCTGCTGTGGATATTTGCTCAGAGAGGTCGGTACCGGGCGCTATAATCTCCATGGCGGTGACGCTGTAGTCGGAAATAAAGGCGACTTTCAACCAATCGTTGAGCGCATGATCGCGGTTAATCACTTGGGCAACGTTATTAATCAGCTTGATGATGGTTTTAGCCAGTACATAACCAGGCGCCGCTTTCCCGCCAATCAGGACGCAGCGGGGCTCCATTCCTTCTGTGTCACCGCGACGAACCCGATCATAGAGATGGATAATATGCAGTACATTAAGTAACTGGCGCTTGTACTCATGTATCCGTTTTACCTGGACATCAAACATCATATCAATATCAAACCGGACGCCGCAATTTTTGAATACCAGATCTGTCAGCGCTTGTTTGTTCTGTTGTTTGATGGCGGTGAAGCGTTTTGCGAACTGCACATCATCCGCGAATGGCTTGAGCTGCTCAAACTGCCGGTAATCACTTATCCATTGATCACCTATGGCCTCGGTAATCAGTGACTTCAAACCTGGATTACAATGGGATAGCCAGCGCCTTGGAGTAACCCCGTTGGTTTTATTGTTAAATTTCTCGGGCCAGAGTTGGTAGAAATCAGCAAACAGGCCGCGCGCCAACAAATCGGTATGAAGAGAGGCTACACCATTCACTGAGTAACTACCAATAATCGCCATATAAGCCATGCGTATACGCGGATGATCACCTTCTTCGATGATCGACATACGTTGCTGGCGATAACAGTCACCAGGCCATCGCTGGGCAACCTGAGTTAAAAACCGAGCATTAATTTCATAGGTGATATCCATCAATCTTGGCAGCAGCTCACGAAACAACGCCACCGACCAGGCTTCCAAGGCCTCAGGCAATAAAGTGTGATTGGTATAGGCCATGGTCTTTGTCGTAATGTCCCAGGCATCATCCCAACATAACCCCTGCTCGTCCATCAGCAATCGCATTAATTCAGGAATTGCGACCGTGGGGTGAGTGTCATTGAGTTGAAAGCCGTTCTTGTCTGCAAAGTGAGTAAAATCGTTGCCGTTAGCGCGAACCCACTGACGAAGAACATCCTGCAAACTGGCACTGGCCAGAAAATATTGTTGCCGCAAGCGCAGTTCTTTCCCCTGCTCACTCACATCGTTGGGATAAAGCACCATGGTAATTTGTTCGGCCCGGATTTTTTCGGCAACAGCATCGGCATAACTGCCCGAGTTAAACTCATTCAGATCAAACTACGTCTGTAGCTTCAGCCTTCCATAAACGCAGGGTATTGACTGTCTTTCCACCATATCCCGGCACTGGCATGTCGTAGGGTACCGCAAGTACATCATGACTATCTACCCAGCGAACCCTGCGGTTGCCATTGTCATCATCATAGTGATCGCTTCTTCCGAAAAACTTTACACGGCAGATATTTTCCGGACTTTTAAATTCCCACGGATTCCCGTTGCGTAACCAAGGGTCTGGACACTCCACCTGAAAGCCATTTTCAATTTTCTGGCGAAACATTCCGTAATGATAGCGAATTCCGTAACCTGTAACAGGAAGATTCAAACTGGCGCAGCTGTCCAGAAAGCAGGCCGCTAAACGACCCAGACCACCATTACCAAGACCTGCATCCATCTCGGCACTTTCTACTTCCTCAAGTTCACAGGCATAGTGGTTTAACGCCTCACGCACTTGAGATTCCAAGTCGAGGTTGAGAACTGCGTTGTTTAAACTGCGTCCGATGAGAAACTCGAGTGAGAGATAACTAATTCTTTTAGGTTTTTCCTGATCATAACGCTCGCGGGTTTGGTGCCACTTTTCAACTAGCCTGTCGCGTACCGCCAGTGCCAATGCATGGTATAAGTAGTTGTGGGATTCGCCCACATCATCTCGACCCAGTGTGACTTCAAGATGTCGCTGTAAATCATTATTCAACGAATGATTTTGATGTTTAAAAGAAATTGCCTTAGTCATAATTTTCGTTCTTTCAATGTAGTGTAAATGCTGACGATTCGTCAGTGACCAATATTTGCACGGAATCCACAGCCGGCGTTATCATTTCCCTGGATTAATTCTTTTAATTTCATGGTGATAGCTGGTGCGTGTGCTGAATTTGATAATAAATGAGTCTGTTGATTTACTAGGGTTTTCGTTCAAGGTCAGGTAAGCGAAGCCTCCGAGGCATGCTTAAAAAATAACCACAGGCATATAGTTGATATTCGGATGATTATTTTATCAGCATAACAAGGTAAGCGCTAGACTCTGAGAGATTGGGCGAAAAGACAGTAAATCCACGGGCTCATAAATGTCATGCCGTTCAAAAGGGTATGCTCTATACAGTTATAACCGAGTTTTCTTCTCCATATTGATTGGTAACGTAATTATCTGCCTTCTCGTCATTAACCCAGGTAGTTCCATCCAGAACATATCGGAATTGATAAGCATTTCCGGACTGTAGGGAGAGGGTTACTGAGAAACTGCCATTTTTAGTTTTTTCATGAGATTTTCTTTGCGTGACCAGCCATTGAAATCTCCAACGACTATCGCACGTTGAGCACTATCGGGATTATTGCATTTGAGCGTAACTCGACAAATTTTTCCTGATTTTGAGTAATTTTATATGCGCATAGTTTCAATCCAAAATGGAACTATTCAGCCTGTATATAAAGAACTCACATATTTTTTTGCCACATCACTCCACGAGAATCGTTCCTTGGCTGCTTGCGTAGAGATCTGTTGCCATTGCTCGATACGAGTGTCATGTAGCTCTACGCTTGTCTTGAAACATTCCAGCATACTCCCGGCTTGGTCCGATAAACTATTCCCTGTAAAGACAAACCCATTCTCATTGTCTTTAACTGTATCGCACAAGCCGCCAACGCCATGAACAAGGCATGGCTGGCCGGCTCTCATTGCCAGCATCTGACTAATGCCACAAGGCTCAAAGGAACTGGGCATCAGGAATAAATCACCACTTTCATAAAATAAATCTGCCAAGGATGCAGAATATCCATTGAGAAAGATAAAATTTGGTTTACCGGCGGCTACTTTTGTAAGGAAAGTTTCCAGCTCGCTATCACCACTGCCCAGCATCAGAAAAATGCCATCATCGCCAAGAATATCGAGTAAGTGTTCCAGCGCAGACTGACCATTAGTCATTTCCTGTTTAAGTATACGTACTTTTTGGTCAGTGACCCGACCGACTGATGTTAACACAAAAAACGCTTTATCAGATGG
The DNA here is from genome assembly GCF_016918565.1 of Desulfogranum marinum. Taxonomy (GTDB): domain Bacteria; phylum Desulfobacterota; class Desulfobulbia; order Desulfobulbales; family Desulfobulbaceae; genus Desulfogranum; species Desulfogranum marinum. The sequence continues at coordinate 27,653 of NZ_JAFFQD010000048.1, read as the reverse complement.
TGACCCCAGCCACCTGTTCAGGTTGTGCAATGCAATGAGATGAGCACTTCTAACAGTTACCGTGGCCGCAATCCAATGCAATAATTCTTTCTCCGACTGCACGAGTAACTCAGCAAGAGGAACCTGAGTATATCGCCTGCTGGGGTATTCGCATCCATTGAGGATCCCATGTAAGCGACCATTATCTGCAGCCAGTTTTAAGTCCTTTTCAAGGCCTTCACCACCAAAATATCCTTGATCCATATTGCTGGGGAGCAAAATTTCCTGTGCATAGGTAGGAGATACGGTGTGTACCTTGTCACAAAGGTTGATGCCGGTTCGCATCAAATTAACACAGTGGACTACTCTTGGATCGTGAATTGGTTCATGGTCATATCTGAGCTGTGGAAACCAGGATTGCAAGGAAGATTCATCCCCTTCCAAGGGGCGTATTCCCTGCAGGGCCAGGTTATGTACGGTGAAAACCGAGCGGATATTCTGCAACGTATGATATTGCGGTTCATACGCCAGCAACAGCGCGACGATCGCTGCATGCCAATCATGCAAATGCAGCACATCAAGTGTGCCGAAGTGATCATTTGCTATCGCCTGACAAACAGCCGAACAAAACAAGGCAAATTTGGTGGCATCGGTAGCGTAAGGCCTGTTTGAGGGATCATTACAATAGATGCTGCCGATGCCACCAACAGAAAACAGCGGATGCTCTATCACCCAGATCCGTACATTTTCATGAGTATTTTTTGCTGGTACCCTAAAAAGGTTGATGGTCTCTGTTTTACTTGCGAACGGCACCTGGACTGATCCCTGAAGGGTAGCACCAGGTAACTGGGAAAAAAGACCATACCCCGGTGTGATCACTTGGACTTGATGACCTTGATCTCCAAGGGCAGGGGGGATATCTCTTATTACGTCACCAATACCACCAACCTTACCGCCGGGTAGTGCGTCATTTTCAGATGCAACCATTAAAATATTCATAATTTAAAGGGTTTCCACGTTAGGTTATGACGTCTGGAGCCACACGTCCGGTCGACTGCTTAATAGCAGCTATCTGTTCAGCTGCTTCTATCAGAGCAGCCAGAGCCTCTTGAGGCTCCTGGTTTAATACAGCATCTTTATAACAATCGAGGTAGACCCGTAATGTTGCACCCTCAGTACCGGTACCTGATAAACGGAATACGATTCTCCCCCCATTACTGAAAAAAATCCGTATCCCTTGTGTTGTTGATTCACTATGATCTACCGGATCATGGTAGGCAAAATCATCAGCAGCTTCAACGTGAAGCCCACCAAACTCCCGCCCCGACAGTTGATCAAGAGTAGAGCGAAGATGGTCAATCATCTGTCGAGCTTTATCACTATCCACACCTTCATAATCGTGCCTTGTGAAATAGTCACGACCATACTGCTTCCAGTGTTCGCTGACTATCGAAGCAACGGGCAATTGCTTTGCTGCAATCAGGTTTATCCAGAATAATACTGCCCATAGACCATCTTTCTCTCGTACATGGTTTGAACCGGTGCCAAAGCTTTCTTCGCCACAAAGGGTAATTTTTCCGGCATCGAGCAGGTTACCAAAAAACTTCCAGCCGGTAGGTGTCTCATAACATTCAACACCCAATGCCGCCGCAACACGATCGGCTGCTCTGCTGGTTGGCATGGAACGAGCGATTCCGACAATGCCTTGTCTGTAACCGGGAATCATTTGTGCGTTGGCGGCTAAAATTGCCAGGCTATCACAGGGATTGATATAACAATCCTTACCCAACACCATATTTCGGTCACCGTCTCCATCGGAAGCCGCACCAAAATCCAGTGCATCGGGACCCGATAAGCGGGATACAAGCTCTTGCGCATGAACCTGATTTGGATCAGGGTGGCCACCGCCAAAATCCGTTAGCGGGACCGCGTTGATGACCGTCTCCTTGGGTGCTCCCAGTCGGTTTTCCAGAATTTCTTTGGCATAAGGTCCCGTGACTGCATGCATGGCATCAAAGCACATTCGGAACTCCCCTCCGGAAAACAAAGACGACATGGCCTGGAAATCAAATATCGATTCCATCAAGTCGGCATAGTCAACTACCGGATCAATAATTTCAATGTGGGCTTCACCTATTTGATGGTTACCCAGTACGTCCAGATCTATATCTTCTGACTCAATCGAAAAATATTCTTCAATCTTTTGCGTTTGCTGATAAATCTCATCGGTAACTTTTTCCGGCGCCGGCCCGCCATTGGTTGCATTATATTTGATACCAAAGTCTTTAGTCGGTCCACCCGGGTTATGGCTTGCAGATAAAACAATGCCGCCAAAGGCCTTATATTTGCGAATGACACAACTTGCTGCAGGTGTTGACAGGATACCACCCCGCCCCACTAAGAGACGCGAGAATCCATTGGCTACGGCCATGCGTATGATGATTTGAATGGCCTCCCGATTATAAAAACGACCGTCGCCACCGATTACCAACGTATGGTCTGAACAGGGGCCGATGGTATTAAAAATCGCTTGCACAAAATTTTCCAGATAATGGGGTTGTTGAAACTCCGCAACTTTTTTGCGCAACCCGGATGTCCCAGGTTTTTGGCCGGAATATGGGTGGGATTGAATTTTCACTCGCTTCATTACTCTCTTCCCCCTTTAAAAGAAAATTTTAGATTCCTGAATCATTATAACGCCGTAGTTACTGTCATGGTTTGTTGAGGCTGACCTTATTGCCTTTTTAGGATTACCGTTGCCAACGGCGGCAATGTCAGCGATAGTGACTGTGAATACCCGTGCATTGGTACCTGATCCGTGGTTAGCCCTCCATCGTTGCCCACATTACTTCCCCAATACTTCTCGGAATCACTATTGAAGACCTCTTGATACTCACCTGGTTGAGGTACACCAATACGATACCCATGCCATGGAACCGGAGTAAAGTTTGAGACGATGACGAGGAATGCATCACTTGATTTTGCTTTGCGTATAAAAGACAGGACGCTGTTGTCAGTATCGCTGGCGTCAATCCATTCAAACCCACTTGCTTCAAAATCATTTTCATAAAGCGCTGGTTCATTTTTATACAGTCCATTCAAATCCTGAACCAAGCGTTGCAAACCCTTATGATTTGGTGCCTTGAGCGAATCCCATTCCAGGCTGGTGTCGAAGTTCCATTCCTGCCACTGACCAAATTCGCCCCCCATAAACAGGAGTTTTTTCCCAGGATGGGCCCACATAAAACCATAGTAAGCGCGTAAGTTAGCAAATTTCTGCCAATCATCCCCCGCCATTCTGGTGAGCAGCGTGCCTTTGCCATGCACCACTTCATCATGGGACAACGGTAAAATGAAGTTTTCGTTAAACGCATAGAGAAGACCAAAGGTCATATCATTTTGATGATATTTACGATGGATAGGATCTTTGCTCATATATCCGAGAGTATCGTGCATCCAGCCCATATTCCACTTGAGGCTAAACCCCAGGCCACCGGTATAGGTAGGTCTTGAGACCATTGGCCATGAGGTCGATTCCTCTGCCATGGTAAGCACTCCGGGATAAACCCCATGGACAACCTCGTTCATTTTACGCAGGAAACTGATTGCTTCCAGATTCTCCCGACCACCATACTTATTAGGAAGCCACTCTCCATCCTCACGGGAATAATCCAGATACAGCATCGAGGCCACCGCATCAACTCGCAAACCGTCAAAGTGGTATTTATCAATCCAAAATAAGGCGTTTGAGATAAGGAAGGACCGGACCTCATTACGTCCATAGTTAAAAATCTTAGTTCCCCAGTCCTGATGTTCTCCTTGCCTTGAATCTGTATGAGAATAGAGATCGGTACCATCAAAAAAGTTCAGCCCGGCTCCGTCTTTTGGAAAGTGAGCAGGGACCCAGTCAAGGATAACCCCTAACTTGTGCTGGTGGCACGTATCGATAAAATACATCAGGTCTTCCGGGCTGCCAAATCGGCTTGTGGGAGCATAAAATCCCAGCACCTGGTAGCCCCAGGAACCATCAAAAGGATACTCGGTGATGGGAAGCAGTTCGAGATGGGTGTATCCCATCTCCACCACATAGGGAATGAGTTCATCGGCTAATTCACGATATGTCAGGTAGCGGGAGCCCCATTTTTCGTCGGGCACTTTTCGCCAGGAACCGAGATGGACCTCATAAATGGAGAGCGGTCGATCAAGCGCCTGGAATTCTTCCCGCCTGCTAATCCAGTCTCCATCGGACCAGTGATAGCGGTTAAGATCTGCAACCACCGAGGCGGTTCTTGGACGCTGCTCCATAGCAAAGCCATAGGGATCGGCTTTCTCAAAATTTTCACCTGATTGGCTCACTATTCGGTATTTATACACTGCATACTCGGATAACTCCGGCACAAAAAGCGTCCATATCCCGCTGTCACTGGATGCGAGGGGGTGGCTCTCATCATTCCAGTCATTAAAATCGCCTATTAAAAATACCTGCCGTGCATTGGGGGCCCAGACACTGAAATAAACACCTTTTTTGCCGTCAATCTCAACCAGCTGAGCCCCCATTTTTTCATAGGTCCGCTCGTGGCTGCCTTCGCCCATAAGATAGGCATCAAAGTCAGTTAGCATTTTTTTATCACTCAAAACTTTCTCCCCTGCAGTTTCTTTATCTGGAGCAGAACTTCCATTATCAAGAGTTGCCTTGCCGTAATTAAAATTTTCATAACAGTGTAGCGATGTCAACGTTGTGGCAGATCTTACCGAAGCAGACAGGGGACTGATTTTTTTTCATGGTTTTTTATGAAAAGTAGATAGCGAAGACTTCGATCTGTCTCCCGAGTCAAAATTGCTAATAATTCAAGATAGCCTTATTACGTTTAAGTTCAGACTCTATCCTGCACAATAATGCCTTTTTGATACGCCTCGTGCAACGTGGTAAGCTCTTCTATCGTTTGTCGCATCTCTCTGCCTACATCTGTATCTTTGATACGAATACGCTGCTTCCTGTTTTCAAGAATCTCAGTAGTGCAGTCGATGTCGTGGGCAGCGGTGTTAGAGAGCAGATCATCCACCTTACGCTGGTGGGTCGCCAGCAGAAGCCCCCATGAATTAGAAACCAATGTATATCCGGCAATACCGGTCTTCTCCTGGTAGGCCTTGGCAAAGCCACCATCGATTACAAGCAATCGTCCTCTTCCTTTTTGGGGGAGTTCTTTTTCTTTTACAATTACGGGGACATGGCCGTTTATTATATGGCCTGTCTCTGGGTTGAGACCGAACCTTTCCAACATACGCTTAACCATCTGTTCGTCATCCCGAAAGGTGTAATATATATTACGAGGCTCCTTATGGGTGGCTTTGTCAGCAATGAAATATTGCTCAAAGGTTGTCATCTTATCCTTACCAAACAGGGGCGAACAGGGGCCGCACCACAGGTACCACATGGCGTCCTGGCCGGACTGCTTTTCAATGGAATCCTCAGAGCAAAAAAAGCCCTGCCTGGCAAGATTATCAAACGCTTCCATTAACTCACTTCCCTCGTATTCCTTATTCCCCAGGTGCAGAGATGTAAATGAGCCGTCACTATTCATGGGAATGCAGCCATGGTACAGCAAATTACCATCATAGATTTTATGGATACTCCCTTTGTTAAAGAGGAAACGAGTATGTTGCTGGAGTTTTTCGCTGTGCAAAAAAGCCACTTTCAACCTGTCCATCACATGCTGCTCTGCTGATGTCAATGTATAGGGTGATTCCGGTGCGACGGTTTGAAAAAGGGCATCCTTTAAAGGATGCATCTGATCATCTATCTTTACGGTTCCCTGCTCGAGGTCCAGATGATGGAGAAGCCGGCGATCTTCAAGACCATATTCCGGTCGACGAGCTATAATCTGTGCTTCCAGTTTGAATTGAATAACAGTGATGGCTTTATGCATCTGAGCCATCATTCTTCGCTCCCCTTCAGAATCGCTCGATGCATTGAACTTCTGCGGCAAAAAAAGGTCGCAGGAATCATCACCATAAATTTCGATTGCCAGGGAGGCAAGGGGTAGCAGGCTTATGGCATATCCGTCTATCAGGGTGTCCATATTGCCGTGACGAAGAGAGATCCTGATAACATTCGCAATACAGGCGTCGCAACCGCTGGCCGCCCCCATCCACAAAAGATCGTGATTACCCCATTGTATGTCGATGCTGTGATAGCTCATCAACCGATCCATAATGAGGTGCGCGCCCGGACCACGATCAAAAATATCCCCTACCACATGGAGATGATCGATGGCGAGACGCTGGATAGCCTCAGCTATCACTACGATGAAAGCTCTTCCGTGGCCGGATGCAACGGTTGTCCTGATAATGCTCTGATAATACTCGGCTTTGTCAGGCAAAGTTTCTTTTTCATAGAGGAGCTCTTCCACCAAACCTTCAAAACGTCCCTCAATCAATTGCCTGACCTTGAAACGGGGATATTTTGATGCAACAGCACGAAGCACCTGGATCATGCGATACAAGGTATTCTGGTACCATTGATCCTGTTCGTCGGCAGCCGGCAACATGGTTCCAAGCATTCGATCCGGATCATAAATAAGGGCACCAAGCTGTACTTGTTCCTTTGCAGAGAGCGTTTCTTGGAAAATCTCTTCTATTTTTCTTTTTATCGAACCGGATGCGTGGCTCACCAACTTACTAAAAGCTTCATATTCGCCGTGTATGTCGGAGATGAAATGTTCCGTACCCTTGGGTAGATTCAGTTGAGCTTCTAAATTGATTATAGCCTCAGCGACAGCTTCCTGGGAAGAGAACTCTTTGGCCAGATGCTTCAGATAACGCATATGCTCTGAATATGGCTTCATGGATCAGTTCCTCTTGAGTTGATTTTGGGCTTATCAAGGGCGTCCCAAACTATTTACAGAATCCCGCAGCCTACTCAGATCACAGTATTATCAGGAATAACGCCACTTTTGGGGACCACCACCAAGCCATCTCGGACCACCCAGTTGTCATTTTCCGAGTCGGGTCGATCGGGGAGTGAACGAATGTGAACATTGCGCCCTATACGGGCCTTCTTGTCGAGGATTGCACTCTCTATGACGGAGCCATCGCCAATCCCTATATCGGGACGGGACAGACATATATTTTCCGCACGTTGCTCATCGGTCTCATGAAAGTCTGAGCCCATCATAATAGTGTCACGCATGACCACCTTAGAGCCGATGACACTGCGTAACCCTACTACGGAATTGCTTATATCCGCACCGCCGATACGGCATCCCTTAGCCAGCAGGACCTTGGAGAGTTTCGCTCCCTGAAGCTCGGTGGGGGGTAAAAAACGCGCATTTGTATAGACGGGTTGATTGACCGCATTGAGATCAAATGATTGGCCACCGGCCAACTCCAGATTAACTTCATAAAAACGGCGTATAGTCCCTATATCCGCCCAATATCCATCAAAGACATGCCCCATTACCTTATGGCCCGACAGAGCTTTTGGAATTATATCACTACCGAAATCGTCGCCTGATGCAGACAACAGTTTTGAGAGAACTTCTGTTGAAAAGACATATATCCCCATGGACGCCATGAACGGTTTGTCGGAGTCAGGGGTACTTATTAAATCATCTAACAGCTCCGGGCCAGGCTTTTCGGAAAAACGAGTAATTTCACCATCAGAGTTCCTTTTGAGAATACCCAGGGCGGGTGCCTCTTGAGCACTCACCGGCTGCACCGCCAACGTAATATCAGCCTTGGATTCCACATGATACTCAACAAATTTTTTATAATTCATCCGGTAGAGATGATCGCCGGCAAGGATGATGACATATTTGGTGTCTGAATTTTTTATCTCGACCAGCTGTTGTCGAACAGCATCAGCCGTACCCTGATACCAGCCGGTGCTGCCGGGGGTCTGCTCTGCAGCCAAGATTTGCACCCAGCCGTCAGTGAACATATCACGGCGATAGGTTCTAAAAATATGTCGATGAAGAGAAACTGAGTTGAACTGCGTCAGGATAGCTATTTTATCGATACCGGAATGGAGGCAGTTACTTACGGGAATATCAATCAAACGGTATTTACCTGCCACCGGAACCGCTGGTTTTGAGCGTTTTTTTGTTAAAGGGTACAATCTGGTTCCACGCCCTCCCCCCATAATTAAACCAAGAACATCATTCATCATTGCAGACAATCCCCCCCCTACTTTGTTTTGACGGCTGTTTCTAACAGACGGAAAAATGTGTCTTACTGCCCCTTAATACCTTTACGTCCCGCATACCTTACTTTTTCTCCAAGTTCCTCTTCGATGCGCAACAATTGGTTATACTTGGCAACACGATCAGAACGACAGAGGGAGCCTGTTTTGATCTGTCCGGCAGCTGTCCCAACCGCCAAGTCTGCAATGGTTACGTCTTCCGTTTCTCCGCTTCTATGGGAAATGACAGCGGTATAGCCGGAATCTTTAGCCATTTGTATAGCTTCCAGGGTCTCGGTCAACGAACCGATCTGGTTGAACTTAATAAGAATAGAGTTGGCAACGCCGGTGTCTATACCTCGCTTAAATATTTTGGTATTGGTCACAAAGAGATCATCACCAACCAACTGAATACGGGATCCGATTTTCTGGGTCAAACTTGCCCAACCATCCCAGTCACTTTCATCAAGGCCATCTTCAATGGAAATAATAGGATACTTTTCACAGAGTTCAGCTAAATAATCGCCAAAACCTTCAGAATCAAAAGTCTTCCCTTCACCTTTCAGGTTGTAGATGTTGTTTGCGTAAAATTCGGATGCTGCACAGTCAAGAGCCAGGGTTATATCTTTATCCATCTGGTAGCCGGCTTTTTCAACCGCCTTGACAATAACAGACAACGCCTCTTCATTAGAAGCGAGATTGGGTGCAAAGCCACCTTCATCCCCCACTGCGGTGTTTAACCCTTTTTCGCTCAACACCTTTTTCAGGTTATGAAAAATTTCGGCACCCATCCTGAGAGCTTCTCGAAAGTTTTTCGCGCCTACCGGCTGGATCATGAATTCCTGGATATCAACATTATTGTCCGCATGCTCCCCACCGTTAATGATGTTCATCATCGGTACAGGCATTGAATACCTGCCGGGGGTGCCGTTGAGTTCTGAGATATGCTGATACAGAGGAATTTTTTTCTCCATGGCCAACGCTTTTGCATTAGCAAGGGAAACCGCGAGAATCGCGTTGGCACCAAGTTGCTCTTTGTTCTCGGTCCCGTCCAGTTCAATCATTATTGTATCTATGGCTTTCTGGTTATCACCATCTTTACCGATAAGAGCAGGGGCTATAGCATCATTTACTGCTGCAACAGCCTGTAGAACACCTTTTCCCAGATAACGGTTTTTGTCACCATCCCTCAGTTCAAGGGCTTCCCGGGAGCCGGTTGACGCTCCGGATGGGGCTACCGCCCTGCCACATGCACCCGATTCCAGGTACACATCCGCTTCTACGGTAGGGTTTCCCCTTGAGTCAATCACTTCACGGCCTACTATTTTGCTTATTTTTGCCATCACTTCCCCCCTTATTGGCTATTTATCCATCCCCGATATGATCAAACCAATTTTTTCGGATACAATTCACAGAAAAAATGCATCCCTGCAGATATCCCCCGGTGAACGACGAGGGATATCAATGTATAGTTGATAAATTGGTGCTTATTTCATCAAACTTCCCATGTGATTTAAGGTTCTGATTAATTGACTGACATAGCTCATTTCATTGTCATACCAGGATACAACTCTCACCTCATAAATATTTGTTCCACAACGTTGTGCAAGTGTTTGGGTGGAATCGAAAAGCGAACCATAGCTCATGCCGATTGTATCGCTTGACACCAGCTCCTCGTCGGAATAGCCAAAGGATTCATCTGCAGCCTTGTGCATTGCCTCATTGAGCCCCTCAACACTTACAGAGTCGGTCTCATCTTTTAAGGTAGCATCAAGGATAGTGATGGAGCCGGAAGCAACTGGAACGCGTTGTGCCGATCCAATCAGCTTTCCATCAAGTTCAGGAATGACGAGACCAATCGCTTTTGCAGCACCAGTTGAATTAGGTACAATGTTTATTGCCCCGGCTCTTGCACGACGAAAATCACCTTTCCTGTGCGGGCCATCAATAATCATCTGGTCGCCTGTATATGCATGAATCGTGGTCATGAAGCCTGTTCGTAACTCACGATATTCATTTAATGCCTTTGCCATTGGAGCGAGGCAATTGGTGGTACAGGATGCACCGGAAACAATGAGATCATCACTTTTCAATGTATGATGATTGACGCCGTAAACAATGGTTGGCAGATCACTGCCCGCAGGAGCTGAAATAAGGACCCGCTTTGCACCTGCATCAATATGTGCCTGACTCTTGTCCTTTGCGCAGAAAAATCCGGTGCATTCCAAGACAATGTCTACACCGAGGCTACCCCATGGAAGGTTCTTTGGTTCCGGGTCCTTGTACACTCTGATTTCCTTGCCGTCGATGACAAGAGCATCTTCCGTACTTTCAACTGTATGCCCAGTGAAACGACCTTGTACACTGTCATATTTCAGGAGATGGGCAAGCATTTTTGGCTCTGTTAAATCGTTAATGGCCACAACTTCAAAACGATCATCGCCAAAGATTTTCCGAAACGTAAGTCTTCCTATTCTTCCAAAACCGTTAATAGCAACTTTAAACATTTTTTTTCCTCCAATTTGAAATAGATGGTGCGATGGAAGCTTTATTCCAATTTTTTGAATGCGAATTTAGAATTTGCCGGCGCTACCGAGAACATTTTCGTTTTTCTCTTTGATCAATGTGATCAACTCATCCCGGGCAGGTCCGAGATATTTACGTGGGTCAAACTCTGCCGGGCTTTGGGCAAACACTTTGCGAATAACAGCCGTCATTGCCAAACGACCATCACTGTCGATATTAATTTTGCAGACAGCTGATCCTGCGGCTCGGCGGAGTTGATCAACCGGGATGCCCACTGCACTCTCCAGATTGCCGCCAAACTCATTGATCATATCAACATGCTTGGGAGTGACTGAAGATGCACCATGAAGGACAATGGGAAAACCAGGAAGGCGTTTTTCAATTTCTTCTAAAATATCGAAGCGCAACGGCGGGGGCAGCTCACCGGGGGCAAGCTTGAATTTATGCGCACCGTGGGAGGTGCCGATGGAGATGGCTAAGCTGTCCACCCCGGTCTTCTCCACAAATTCCTCCACCTCTTCAGGCCTGGTGTAATGCGACACCTCAGATGAAACCTCATCTTCCACCCCGGCCAACACGCCAAGTTCCCCTTCCACTGTGACATCAAATGTATGTGCGTATTCAACAACCTCGACTGTTACCTTGATATTCTCTTCAAAGCTGTGATGGGAGCCATCAATCATTACCGAAGAGAAACCGGAATCGATACAGTCCTTTGCCTGCTCAAAGCTGGAACCGTGATCAAGGTGAAGGGCTATGGGAATGCTGCTCCCTATATCCCTGGCCATGGCAACGGCTCCTTGTACCATGTAGGGTAAAAATATCGGGTCGGCATATTTTCTGGCACTACCTGAAACCTGAAGAATAACAGGAGAACCGGACTGGGCACAGCCGGTAACAATCGCTTGCAACTGTTCCATATTGTTGAAATTGTACGCAGGGACCGCATACTTACCCTGCATAGCCTGGGCAAACATTTCCTTGGTGTTTACCAAGCCGAGCTCAGTATAATTATGATTCATTTCAAGCTCCTTAAGCAATGGGATTAAAAAAATTCGGTAACGAATAGATGGCTAACCTGCTCCCGGATAAGCAGTTCAACCCAGCCGGGTGTGCTAAAATTGTATTAGCCCGGATTTCTCATCAGTTCAGGCGGTGCCAGGTTCGAAGTTTTTGGTAGTAAATCATAGTAGACTATCGGAGTCTACGCTTACCTTTTACTGCCAAAATACTGAAGAAGATGGTACCGCATGGACTGACCTTTGGTGAGCATTTTGTTAAATTGATATCTGATTGATTTTAATGACATCAGACTGAAATTACTAACCTTATCGAAAAATGACAAAATGCTCATGAGAAATTCGGGTTAGAGTTGTATAAGCTTAACCTTCGGCAATAAATCCCTGACTTGAGCAAGTGTTCCCACTGTCGTGCCGTTTTGACCGGCAGTAGCAGCGCCGCAGGCAATGCCCCAGCGTAGTGCCTCGGAGAGTTCAACTCCTTCGCTGAGCCCCCATACCACTCCAGCAACCATTGAGTCGCCGGCGCCAATGGGGTTTTTCTCAACAATTGCCGGGCTAGCCGCCTTCCATGTATCCTGCCCATTCACCAGCAAGGCGCCTTCTTTTCCCAAAGAAACAATCACATTGGCTGGCCCCAACTTTTTCAAGGCCTCTGCGGCAACAGCGATCTCTTCTGTGGTGCTTACCGGTAGTCCGGTTAACTCGTGGGCTTCCTCATCATTTGGCTTTACCAGTAATGGGCCGGCAGCACAGCTTTGCTTCAGCGGCTCGCCGCTGGTATCGAGAAAAACCTTGGCACCTGCCGAATGGATGAGCTCGATAAGCTCACCATAGAAATCAGCAGCAACTCCAGGGGGGAGGCTGCCAGCCAGCACCCACCAGTCGCCGGGTTTTACATTGGTAACGATCTTTTCCTTTAGCAATGCTAAATCGCTTTCCTTGATGGTTGGTCCGGGTTCATTGACTTTGACATAGTGGCTGCTTTCGCTGCTGACGATGGACACATTGGTCCGGGTTTCTCCTTCCACCCAGACAAAGTCCGTCTCGATTCCAAGAGCGACAAGCTTTTCTTCAAGTAACTCTCCGGTTTTGCCGGCAGCGAACCCCATGGCAACACTGGGAACCCCCAGCGAATTGAGCATTCGGGCTACGTTGAAGCCCTTCCCGCCGCAGTCTACTTGCCACTGGGATGCGCGAAGCACCGTGTCAAAAGCGATCTCACCGACTGTTAGTTCGCGGTCGACGGCAGGATTCAGGGTTACGGTATAAATCATATCTCACCCCTTCCAAAATTTTTCAAACAACGCTTCTTCCGCTTCCAAGGTCCACATATTTCCCGGTTCGAGTTTCTCTGCGATTTCAGGGAAGTGCTTATGGAGTTCATCAAGTCCAAGGAGTGGCAGATCTTCAATTTGTGGAAAGATAACAATTTTACCTGCATATTTTCCGTCGATAACCGCCTGGATACCTTCTTTCGCCACGTTCATCCCGCCGATGGCGCCAACGCTTCTTGCAGGTGAAAGCGAACCGCCGGAGGCCTGATTGAGCACCTGACGCTGGTCTTCCAAGGTCAGGCCGGAGGTGCCGGTATACTGAGCGTTATGCAAATACACGTTGCTCAGGTTCATTGGGGCCATGGTACCATTGGGAACGCCGGCAAAGAACACCAGCATCCCGTTTTCATTCATGAGTGTATCGCTTTCAGCCATAACACCTGCAATGGGTACACTCACCACCACATCTTCAGCCCCTTTTCCACCGGTAGCCTCCATGACAAACTCATGGAGCGACTTGTCGCTGGTTTGAGGGTTGAAGGTCAGGAGTTTGCGACCGTTCTTTTCAGCGAGTGCTGAGAAACGGTCAACAATGGCTTCCAGTCTCAGATCGCTCACCTCTGTGGCAATAACTGTTTTGGGGCCATCAGGCAGCTCGATGGCACGCTGGACATGCATCTGCCCCATGGGGCCTCCAGCTCCAACAAAGACTGTGGTTCCATTGGGGGAGAGCTCACACCTGTTGCGTTGCTCGCCATAGGAAGCCGCGATGTCCGGGCCCTGGTTGCCGATGAAAGCGATGTAATCATAATGAAGCCGGCCGACATCGGTATCGACAAGCCCATCCAGAGGAGTCTTGCCGACCATGTTCATGGTACCCCGACGGGCGATATACTTAGCCACTTTGCCGACCATGTCTGCAGAATGTGGATCAAGCATGACGATATCGTCAAATCCGTTACCGTCGGTAAATTCTTGGCCAAGCTCTTCGTACTGTTCAACAGTGATACCGTTACGAACTTCCACCTTGGCTGTTGTCTTTGCGGCAAGATCGGCAACAGCTGCAGGAGCATCGGAAAGGATAATCACGGCTGGAGCATCCAACCCTTTGGAAAAATTATATTCGGTTGTATCGCCGGGAGAGCCGATGATCCACATCACACCGCCTTCTTTAGGGTCCAATCGCCTGCGCTGGGTGTAGGAAGCAAGTACACAACCCCAAGGCTCCAAGAGCGAGGCCTCGGCATAGCCCATGGAGTCATCAACGGGCAGCAGGCATTCTCCCTCATCGGTCTCAAGCATTTCCGGACCGATCAGGTGGTACTGGATAAGGCCACCTGGAATAGTGTACCCATAAGCTGTACTCTTCCCATTCTGATAAATATCGGGTTGGACAGCTAACCGCTGGCCGGCGTGGTACCGGTCTTTCAACTCTTCACCAACTTCGACCACTGTAAGTGACGCTTCATGACCAAGCCTGCCCGGTTCTTTGGAGAGATCCCGGTTGTATAGCTTGGGATGACTGCCGCCCATGTTGATCAATTTTACATCGGAGAAGCAGAGCCCCACCGAGTCTATACGTACCAGCATCTGGTTTGCTGCAGGTTTTGGGATGGACAGAGATTCCGGCTTATTGTCCTTGCCGATATTCTCTTCTCCGGCTCCATACATATTCCAGACCAAGCCTTTTTCAGGCACATTAATCTCTGCAGCGTGATATTTTTTATATTGCGATGTCATGATTGTCTCCTTGGAGTACTCTAGAGTAAATCGTCGTTATGCTTGTACAGCTCCATAACGGCTTCCGAACTGCCCATCTGGAGCGCCTTGTTTGCTTTTTCCTGTAATTTAGCAAAGCTTACTGCGCGGATGATATTTTTGACCGCCGCCACATTGGTTGGACTGACAGAGAGTTCGCTTACCCCCAAGCCGACCAGAAGGGTTGCAAGATTTGGATTTGCAGCTGCATTGCCGCAAACGCCTACCCACTTTCCATTTGTCTGTGCAGCTTTTACCGTCATTTCGATCATTTTCACGAGTGCGGGATGATAACTGTCTGCTTCATTGCAAAGATCAGGATGCCCTCGATCTATGGCAAGAGCGTATTGGGTTAAGTCGTTTGAACCGATTGAAAAGAAATCCACCTCCAGGGCAAGTTGATCAGCAATCATTACCGCTGAAGGCACCTCAATCATGATACCAAGCGGCAGCTTGGGAGCGTTTAACTGCGAACGAACTTTCTCTGCAATATCCCGTGCTTTTTGCCACTCTGACATCCTGCCGATCATGGGAAACATAATGTGGATTCCGGTCGATCCGGTTGTCTCTTGCTGCCAAAGCGCTACCTGGTAAATGGCTTCCAGTTGACGCCTGAACATGTCTTCATATTTAAACGAAAGGCGAACTCCACGCATACCCAGAAAAGGGTTTTCTTCATGGGGAATATGCATCCAGGACACCGGCTTGTCCCCACCGATATCTGCGGTACGTACGATTAACTGACGACTGCCGAGTTCCTCTACAATCGCTTTCAGGCTCTCGGATTGCTCTTCAATCGAAGGTTCTGCAACTGAAGATTCAAAAAGAAACTCAGTCCGTAATAAGCCTACCCCCTCACCACCATTTTCCAATACAAGTTTCGCGTCTTCAGGTTTGGCGATATTGCAAACGACATCGACGCGATGACCATCCTTTGTTTCAGCTACCTTATGTTTTTGCGCATCTTCCGTTTTGCGAATCTGATTCCATTGCTTCTTCCATTTCAACCCATTCTTCTGTGTTGCCTCATCCGGATCAACGTAAATGGAAGAGGCCTGTGGATCGACAATAATCAGGTCACCATCCTCAATGTTTGTAAGACTTCCGTCGCCCAGGCCGACTACTGCCGGAATCCCCAGAGCTCGGGCAAGAATAGCCATATGACTGTTAGGGCCGCCAAGCTCCGTACAGATGCCGCGAACCTTCAGGCCATGTAAGCCGGCTGTCTGCGAGGGCGTTAAATCTTTTGCCATCAAAACGAAATCTGTTTGCGGGTACACAACCGATGAACTAGCCGGCACCATCAAGGCCACTACACGATCACGGACATCAATGAGATCCGCAATCCTTGCTCGTAACCGTTCATTATCAACCTTTTTTAGGGAATCGACCTGCTTTTCAATGGCTTGATGAAAAGACCAGGCAGCAGTCTTACCGTTGACAATGTATTTTTCACTGTCGGTCAAGACCAGCTCATCCTGCAGCAATTGCTTTTGAGCGTGTAAGATAGCAGCTTCCTTTGGCGCCCTGGTTTGCATGTTGGCTTGCAGTTCGTCCAATTGATGGGCGGCCTCGGTCAGGGCAGTGCTAAAGCGTTTGGCTTCCTCTTTGGCGTCTTGTGCATTCTCCTCGAATGTCATTTTTCTCGAATGCAATCGAAATGCAGGTGCCATCGTAATACCGGGTGATGCCGCAGAACCGGTTATCGTCACACGACATTGAGGGGCGGGCAGGGCGGACAATACTGCCAGAGGATTGTAGGACGCATTATCCTCATTTTCATCACTATCCAGGCCTTGATTAATCATCTCAGCCAGTACCTGAGCAGCTTGAT
Organism: Desulfogranum marinum; assembly: GCF_016918565.1. Lineage (GTDB taxonomy): Bacteria > Desulfobacterota > Desulfobulbia > Desulfobulbales > Desulfobulbaceae > Desulfogranum > Desulfogranum marinum. Next base: position 11,081 of record NZ_JAFFQD010000048.1, on the reverse strand, counting down.
CGGCTTCCGGCCCTTGTGCAGAAATTACCAGCTCGTCGTCAAGGCTGGCGCCCATGGCCAAAAGGGATGCCATGGATTTACCATTGGCGGTCTTTTGGTCATTGCGAATACGGATATCTGTTTCAGAAAAAGTTGCAGCACGCTCTGCAATCAGGCTTGCTGGGCGGGCGTGCATCCCCTGAACATCGACAACATTGGCCACGGCAGTTGTTGAGAAATCTTCCAGCTGTTCCGGCTCTGACTCAGAGGGCGCCTGATCGGTGGCGTTGAGTGCATTTAAAATATCGTTTTTATCGGTTGTACCGGCCAGTTTTTCAGCAAGCGCTTGATCCATGACCACCTCGGTGAGGCGTTGGAGCAGACTTAAATGATCCTGGCCTTTCGCTGCAATGCCAACAATCAGGTGTGCTATATCGCCCTTGTCATTCCAGGGAATACCTTGGGGAACCTGAGCAATAAAAACACCGGTTTTAACAACCTGGTCCTTGGCTTCATTCACCCCATGGGGGATGGCAACCCCATTAATTAGATAGGTACTGACCTTTTCTTCCCTGGCCATCAGTGGTTCCAGATAGTCTCCGCTAACGAGTCCCAGAGCAGACAGGTTTTGAGCAATCAATTCAAGGACATCTTTTTTGGTTGTTGCCTGGACGTTTAACGCTATCTGTTGCGAGCTAACCGTTAGGCTGTTTTCTTCAGCTGTTCTCTTTTCTTGCGGTGCTGATTGCTGAACGGTTTCCTCTGTTACTTCAGGCTGCTTGCTTACCTCTGGGCTTTTTTTACCACTAAGTAACTTCTTGAAAAAAGACATAATGACCTCCACTCACTTTGTGTAATCCGGGGGCAAGGTTTAAAGCCTGCCCCCTTCATCCTGCCGCCTTGTACTCCTCATCAAACGATACTTAGCTAAAACTACCTGCTTATTTCAGCTTGGCTACCAGGTCATCATAAAAGCCGGCATCCATAAAATTATCGATACTGAAGTGTTGAGCACTGGGAAGCTTAGCCTGTGCACGAGGAGTTAATTCGTTTTGAGTGATAACGATGTCCGCATCTTTAAGGTCATTGATGGCAGCATTGGTCACTTCTATATCAAGACCTGCATCATTGACCTTGCCACGAAGCACGGTTGCGCCCATGGCTGAAGAACCCATACCTGCATCGCAGGCAACAACAATCTTATGAATTGTTCCGGGTACAACTGCTTCAGGTGCAGCATCTTTTCCCTTTGATTCTGCCTTGGAGGCAGCAACTGCAGCTTGCGCTGCTTCAAGGTCATCGGTTTCAGATGCATCCATGCGGACGAATATGGCACCAATAAGGAACGAGGTAAGGGCTGACAGTGCAATGGAACTCAAGGTTAATACGATACCCATTCCTTTGGTGGACATCAGGGTCAAAGCAAAGACAGAACCTGGAGATGGAGGACCAACCAGTGCGTTACCGGTGAACATGTTAAATCCAACACCAACCATGCCGCCGGCAATGACAGCGATGATCAGTCTTGGCTTCATCAGTACGTAAGGGAAGTAGATCTCATGGATACCACCAAAGAAGTGAATGATCGCCGCACCGTAAGATGACTTTTGTGCGGTACCTTTACCAAACACCATGTATGCCAGTAGAATTCCCAGACCTGGACCAGGGTTGGTTTCAATCAGATAGTAGATGGATGAACCGATCTTGGCAGCTTGTTCCGCTCCAAGAGGTGTGAACACACCATGGTTAATAGCATTATTTAAAAAGAGAATTTTTGCAGGCTCAACAATGATGGACACCAGCGGCAGGAGCGACATTTCTACGATCCAGCCAACACCGGATGCTAGGGCCGTAGTGACTGCAGAAACAATCGGACCAATTATGACGTAGGCTATTAATGCCGCCACCATGGAGATGATGCCAAGTGAAAAGTTGTTGACGAGCATCTCAAAGCCAGGCTTAATCTTGCCGTGTATCCGTTGATCAAACTTAATTACTGCGTACCCGCCCAGTGGGCCGGCAATCATAGCACCCATGAACATGGGTATACCACTACCAACAATGACGCCCATTGTCGTGACTGCACCGGCGACCGCTCCACGATCGCCACCAACAATCTTACCACCGGTATAACCAATTAAAAGCGGTAGTAAGTAGGTGATCATCGGGCCCACAAGTGATGCTAGTTTTTCACTGGGCAACCAGCCGGTTGGAATAAACAACGCTGTAATTAATCCCCAAGCAATAAATGCCCCAATATTAGGCATTACCATACCGCTTAGAAATCGACCAAATGACTGAGCTCCTACTTTTAACGTGTTAGCGGGCATAAACAGATCCTCCTTGTTACCTAGTTTGCATTTTCTCCCCAATCAAGCCCATAATGCCTCAAGCGCAATCGTTACGGGAGTGAATACCCCGCCCAGGAAGCCGCCAAATCTTGGTAACGGCCTGTTTTGCTTGAGACGCCCCTTGGTATAGGTTTGCGTGACTCAATAACCACCATTTCCTCAATAAAACTGTCCGGCGAGTCATTAGCAGTTACTCGTAATGACCCAACCTTTAGAGTTATATGTAAACGATTACATATAATGGTGTCAAGAGTAATTGTTCGTTCAGGATCTCTTAAGAGGGTGGATGTGGTAAATGTTGTTTGTTTTTATGTAATTATAGTTATATAAAAATTTTCAACCTTGTCGAATTTTACCTGTTAGGAACCTGTCTGCCGGCAATCGTTTTCAGGCTTTTATGTTTTTTGGTCTTTTATACCGCTCGTGTAAGATATAGTTATCTACAAAAGTCTTGTTATCCCAAAATCGGCAGCTTCATAGCCTTAATGCCTGCCTATCTAATTGAACTATCATTCAAAAACAAAATCAAATAGTAAGTAAATGTATTTTAAAGGAAGCGAAAATGAGCTTTGTCCACACTTGTCAGTTATTAAAAATTGTAAAATCGGCAAAGTATTCGGCCTTCTTTGCGAAAACGTTTACATGGTTTTTATGAAAATTAGATAGCGAAGACTTCGATCTGTCTCCCGGGTTTAAAAGAGAAATAAAATCAGTCCCCTGTCTGTTTCAGTAGGTAATTGGCTGAGTTTTGTACGTAATCAGATTTTAAAATGTATCCCAAGTGGTATTCTACAGAAAAGGCCATACGCCCAGGAATCAACTAGTCGAAATTCCAATTCTCTATAGCTGCAGCCCTCTATTTGTTTTACGGATGCTTCGTGTATACCCTACTCTGCAGTCATACCGCAGGCGTTACTTTTAGCATCGCTCTTTTGCGTTAATGAGCCATATCTTGTAGAGCCAGGTCGTATATGATAATATTTTCATCAAGTATATCGCTGATCTTTTCCAACTCTTTCGTCTTAGGGGGGCAGGGGCAGCTTCTGCTAAAGGTAGCTGCTGGTTATGAGATTTTCTCTTGCTAAATCAGATAACTAGCTTCTCACGGACAAGCGCTAATTAACTTTTTTATATACAAGGAACGGCCATGAAAGAAACCATAATGTCTGAAAAGCAATCCAAGACTTGGTGGTACACACTTCAAAGGTCGGAAATATATTTGTTTGCTGCTGTTGTTTTTGTTGTCAGCGTGGGTTGGTATGTATCCTTTCACTATAAAAATGCATTACGGCAAGCAATAATTAACTCATACCAAGAAACTCAATTAGAGATTGTACGTTCAGTTGCAAGAGCAACGGAATTGTATATTGCTGATCAGTTGGGAAAAGGAACGGATATCACCACTATTGAACAAAACATATTGAAAAAGTTTGTTGCTCCAATCCATTTATTGGAAAATGGTGATGCATGGATCTACGCACCCGATCATGTTGTTTTTGATTTAAGTTCAGACTTTCCTGATGCGTATCGTGGGAAAAGTATGGAGGAAATATTTGAATCACAAGTGCACTATGGTGCAAGTCATTATGAAAAAATGACAGATGATGTTTTACATTCACGAGAAGGAGTTGGTTGGTACATCTGGTTACCTGAAAAAGGGCCTGAAATTGCAGCTTGGACGCCAGTAAAATTTGGCAATTATGTTTGGACTATAGGTTTATCAACACCTTTATTTGAAATCCTTGAAGTAACTAAGGCTAAGAATCAGGAAATATTTATAACTCGAATACTTATATTTATTACCATACTCTGTATTTCTGTCCTGATATTTACTTTATTGAGCAAAGCAGGTCGGCTTAAGCTAGAAAATGAAACATATGAAACAAAGGCGAAACTTCAAGCACTGATAGAATCTATTCCAGACGTCATTTATTTTAAAGATACTAAAGGAAAATATTTATTAGTTAATAAAGCTTTTGAAGACATGCTTGAGATGAGTCGGGTAGATATTTTAGGTAAAACCGATTCGGAAATATTTTCTGCAGAAAAATCTCAATTACGCAGGATGAGTGACGAACAAGTTGTAAAAAATTTAAAGCCCTATCAAGCTGAACATAGCTATCTGAATAAAAATAATCAAACCATCTTTTATGAAACGAATAAAGTGCCATTATTCAATAATCAGGACGATTTTATTGGTCTTGTTGGAATTAGCCGAGACATTACCGAGCGTAAACGAAACGAAGTGGCCCTTGAGAAAAAAATTACTACCCTGACAGGAGCATTGGATGATTTTAAGTCTATTGCCTTCGAGGATCTTTTCAAGATAGAAGATATTCAACGTCTTCAAGACGAGTTTGCAGAAGCTACAGGTGTCGCCTCTATTATCACAACCCCGGCTGGAAGCCCCATTACGAATGCCAGTAACTTTTGTAGACTCTGTAATGAAATTATTCGTAAAACAGAGAAAGGTTTAAGTAACTGCTTTAAATCTGACGCTTGTTTGGGAAGATTTAATCCTGATGGGCCAATTGTTCAACCTTGTCTTAGTGGAGGACTCTGGGATGCTGGCGCTGCAATATCAATTGGTGGTAAACATATAGCCAACTGGTTAATTGGGCAAGTGCGTGATGAGACACAGTCTGAAGAAAAAATGCGCATCTATGCTCAAAAAATTGGTGCTGACGAGACAGCTGTTATAGAAGCATTCCGTGAAGTACCGTCTATGTCGAGATATCAGTTTGAACGGATCGCTCAGGTACTCTTTACTCTCGCGAATCAGCTTTCAACTACTGCACATCAGAATATCCAACAAGCTCGTTCCATAGTAGAAAGGGAGAAAATAGAAAAATCACTGAGGGCGAGCAGGGAACGCTATAAGGCCTTAACTGAGGTATTGCCGATTGGCATTTTTGAAATAGACATTAAAGGTAATATCTTATTTGCAAACCAAGCCATGTTTGAGATGACTGGGTATAATCAAAATGACCTGAAATTAGGGCTAAATATTGACAAAGTTATATCTCCTGAAGATCAGGGTAAAGCATTATACATGATGCAAGATTTTTTTGATGGCAACCCCGTTGATGGGAATGAATATAAAATATTGAGAAAAGATGGGAGCATATTTGTAGGATTTGTCAGTTTTAGATCATTTGTTGTTGAATCTATTCAATATTTGACAGGATATATTTTTGATTTGTCAAGTATTAAAGAAAAAGAAAAAGCTTTGCTTGAAAGTGAAGAAAAACTAGCTCGTTCAAAAAAAATGGAATCTCTTGGGCTTTTAGCAGGAGGAGTAGCCCACGATTTGAATAACATTCTGTCGGGAGTTGTTAGCTATCCAGAACTAATTCTTTTAGATATGGATAAAGATGACAAGTTGAGAAAACCTATAGAAAGAATAATGGAATCTGGAAATAGGGCAACTGCTATCGTTCAAGAGCTTTTAACTGTTGCTAGAGGTGTTGCAATAACGAAAGAGCCAGTGAGTATAAATAGCCTTGTTGAAGACTTTTTTAATTCTCCTGAATTTAAACAAATAAAACAGTTTAATCCATCGGTAAAATTTCGAATAGACCTGGATAGTGAGTTGTTTAATGTCAAGGGCTCTTCTGTTCACCTGCGAAAAGTATTAATGAACTTGGTCTATAATGCAGCTGAGGCAATTGTTGGAGGAGGCCATGTTGTTATTTCAACCAAAAACTGCTATTTAGACAGGCCCGTAAGTAGATATAATGATGTTCGCCAAGGGGAATATGCCCTTATAACCGTAAAAGACAATGGTCCAGGAATTGCCGATGAGGATCTCGAAAGGATATTTGAACCTTTTTATACAAAGAAGATAATGGGTAGAAGTGGGACAGGCCTGGGATTAGCAATAGTCTGGAGCATTGTTCAGGATCACGATGGTTACATCGATGTGGTGACCAGTATGAATGATGGTACTGCATTTAAGCTGTTCTTTCCGATAACACGAGAAGAAGAGGTCACTGATAGTAGGTCGTTTAATATCAATGACTATATGGGTAACGGCGAGATAATTCTGGTTATTGATGATGTACAGAGTCAACGAGAAATATCCAGCAACATGCTAGAAAGGCTAGGGTATAGTGTGCAAACAGTTTCAAGTGGAGAAGAGGCCGTTGAATACATCAAGAAGCAATCGGTTGACCTGTTACTGATTGATATGATAATGGAACCTGGTATTAACGGTTATGAAACGTATAAGAGGATTATACTGATTCATCCAAATCAAAAAGCAATTATAGTCAGTGGGTTTTCTGAAACAAGTGATGTTAAAAAAACTCAGGATTTAGGCGCAGGAAAATATTTAAAAAAACCTTTAACTCTCGAAAAGTTAGGAGTAGCCATAAAGGAAGAGTTGAAAAAATAGAAAATTGATCAACCTAAAGTCGACTTTTGTTTTGTTCAGATTAATGCTGTTAACTACAAGCTCAAAATCAACTGCTACTGGAATAGTTTAAATTTCTTCTATCAATACCAATAATTGAGCTCTTTCCCCACACCTATGGGACTACTGATAGCTTGCAAAAATGCCTTGCGAAGAAATGGAAGAAGCTGAGTATTGGGAATGTTAACTATTTAAGTAAACCTGAAAGGTTACACTATTCCTGTTTCTTGAATAATTGGTTATTGGAGAGGTTTTTAGATAAAATTACCCTTGCTGTATAAGAGTGTCTTATTTTAGTCTCGATTTCTACATCAAAGATCCCGGTGTTTGAAGTCGAAAAAAAGAACTGCCCATAAACGGCTGCCCCCGAAAGAAAAAGTTTCTTTCGGGGGCGGAATGTGGAGCCTATTCTATTGTATTTGTTGTATAAACGATGCTGCCCGGCAAAGCAGATTCATTGACTCTCTTATTATACTTTTAAGGGGAATCCGCCATCAGCCAAAGTGGCCACAACTTTATCCTCAAGTTCCTTTATTATTTCCGGGCTCAGGGTTTTTTCACGATCCATAAAAGTCGTCCGCAGGGTGACTGATTTTTGTTCATCACTTAATTTGAACACATCCACCACCTTAGCGTTTGCCACTTCCTTGACCTTCAGCTTGCCAAGGACACTGAGAATATCACCAACTGGAATCCGGCTTTCGGCAACAACAGTGCAATCAAACTCAGACCATGGAAATCTGGGCAGAGCTTTGTACTTGGTTTTATCTTTGATCCGTTGATTCATGAAATCGGTTATATCAAAAATAGCCAGAGACACATTGCCCTTAATTTTGAATTGTCGAGTGATTACCGGATGAACAGTGGTAAGAAAACCACAATGTTTCCCCATCACCCTGATGTTTACATACTCATTGGGATGCAGTCCCGGCCAATCCGCAGGAACGTGGGGATTGGGAAACTTGTCGTTCTTTTCCTCAAACTGTGCATTGAGGTTTAAGTAACTCATCAGGGGCTGCATTACATTGAGCAGATTCATAAACGGAGACGCGGTTTTATCAAAGAAAACCACGCCCAACTGATATCGGTCCTGGCTGTAGGCATCCCCTTCCAGCTCTTGATACGAACGGCCCATTTCAAAAAACCGGAAGGAAGTAAAGTTTTTCTGGTTCAAGGCGGCCTTTTCCAACAGTGAGGGGACCATACTGGGGCGCATGCGGCTTAATTCGTGGGACAGGGCATTTACCAGCTCCAGTTTATCGTTTTTCACCGGCCAGTCTGCCTGCTCCAGCAGTTTTTCGCCTACCATGGGATAGGTCATCACTTCCAGGGCCCTGCCATTGAAGACCATGAAATTCTGGATACGGCGCTGCATCAGTTTGGCTTCACCCAGTCGTACGGTTTCAATTATGTTTTTAGGAGAAACAGGAACTATGTTATCGTAACCGATGATTCGGCCGACCTCTTCGATCAGGTCATCCTCGTATTCAATATCTTTTGTGGCGCGGTAGCTGGGAACGGTAACGGTTAGTTGCTCTCCTTTCTTTTCAACGAGAAAGTCCAGGGATTCAAGAATCGCAATAATCTGCTCCTCCGGAACATCTTTCCCCAGCACTTTGCAGACTTTTGCATGGCTGATTTCGATCTGCAGTTCAGGAGTAGGCTGAACTCCGTCCTCCTGCATGGAGCCTACAACCCTGGCTTCAGGACAACTTTCACGAACCAGCTCAACAATACGCAAGATGGAACGTTCTAGCTGGTTGGTATCCAGGCACTTCTCGTACCGCTGTGAGGAGTCGGTTCGCAGTCCAAGGCGAACACTCACTTTGCGAATTTCGGAATCCTTCCAGTTAGCCGCTTCGATGAAGATTTTAGTAGTATCGTCTTTGACACCACTGTAAAGACCACCCATGATGCCGCCAATAACAGAAGGCCCTTCCTTGTCGCAGACCATGGTATCGGTGGGCAGCATTTTTCGTTCTTGCTCATCCAAAGTGACAAAGGTGCCCTCTTCGCCCATGCGGCGTACATGGATTTCACCGCCGCGGATGGTCTCGCGGTTAAAGATATGATTGGGCATTCCCAGTTCCAGCATCACATAGTTGGATATATCCACGATATTGCTGATGGGGCGTAGGCCGCAGAGACGAAGACGTTCCTGCATCCACTGAGGGCTGGGTTTAATGGTGATATTGTCCATGCTGAGGCCTTTGTAGCCCAAGCAGGAGGAATCAGCGTCTACGTGGACGCTCACCGGCGCAGCCTCATCAGTGTACAGACTACGAATAGAATTTTGCCATTCTTCGTTAAAACAGTCTTTCAACGGTTTGTTAAACACTGCTGCAAATTCACGGGCCATACCGTAATGTCCCCACAAATCAGGACGGTGGGTGATGGATTTGTTATCTATGTCGAAAAGTATATCACTGGTGGCTCCGAGGTGTTCGGCAAGTGTTTGTCCGACCGTGGCGTCTTCAGGCAGGATCATGAGTCCGCTGTGATCCTCACTCAAGCCCAGTTCAACTTCGGAGCAGAGCATTCCTGCACTTTCAACCCCCCTGATTTTTTTGGGAGTCAGGGTAAACCCGCCGGGAAGGGTTACCCCTACAGAGGCAAAGGGTACTTTTTTACCAACTTCGACATTGGGCGCGCCGCATACGACCCGTTTTTCGTCTTCTCCGGTGTTAAAGCTTACCAGGCGCAGTTTGTCCGCATCGGGATGCGGCTCTATGGTGGTTATCTCTACAACCTTAATTTGCTCCAGATGAGCACCGGTGGTCTCCACGCCTTCCACTTCGCAGGTGGCCAGGGTAAATTTTACCCCCAACTCTTCCGGAGAAATATCCTCAGGGAGATCCACATAATCTTTTATCCAATTAATACTAATATTCACTGATAATCTCCTCTGCTCTCAATAGGACTTGAACTGTTCTGCAAAACGTAAATCTGCACCATGCAGATGGCGAATATCATCAATGTGATAACGCATCATAACAAGCCGATCAAGGCCCAGTCCAAAAGCAAAGCCATTCCATTTTTTGGGGTCGATACCACCGGCTTTTAAAACATTGGGATGGATCATGCCGCAGGGAAGCAGTTCTACCCAACCGGTTTGCTTGCAGACGGAACAGCCTTTTCCTGCGCAGATAAGACATTCGATATCAAGTTCAAATCCAGGTTCTACAAAGGGGAAGAAGCCGGGGCGCAGTCTAACATTCACATCTTGACGAAAAATTTCAGAAAGGAGGGCTTTCATAAAATAAATCAGGTTGGCTACCGAGATATCCTTGCCCACCATCATTCCTTCCAGTTGATGGAAAGCCATTTCGTGGCTTGCATCGGTGGCCTCACAGCGAAAAACCTTTCCAGGGCCGATAAATTTGAAAGGAGGGTCGTTGGCCTCCATTCCTCTTACCTGGATAGTGGAGGTGTGTGTCCGCAGCAGATGCTTCATATCTGCAAACCAGAAGGTGTCCTGCATATCTCTTGCTGGATGGGTATCTGGGATATTGAGTGCTTCAAAATTGTGAAAATCGTCCTCAATATGAGGGCCGTCCAGTATGTCAAATCCCATGGAGATAAAGATATCCTCAATCTCACGCTGGATGATGGTAACTGGATGATAGCCGGCAGCCAAGAGCCCCTTCGCTTTGACGCTATCGGTAAAGCTGATATCCTGCCAGTTTTCTTCAAGCTTTGCGTTTATCGCAGCCGTTTCGATTTTCAGCAGTTGAGCAGATAAGCTGTCCTGGATCTCCTGCTTAAATTCATTGGCTTTTGCACCCACAGTCTTCCGCACGTCTGCAGAAGCTTCACGCATCCCTTTGAGGATGTCATTTAATTTCCCCTTTTTCCCAAGGTAATCGGCCTTGAAATCAGCAAGACTGTTTTTGTCTGCCAACGTTCCCACCGACTCACGGAATTCTTTTTGTAATTCTTCCAGCTTTTCCAGCATGCTTTACCTCTTCACCATCTATCATTGGCCACGATAGACACAAAAAAGCTCCCCATGGGGAGCCTCGATTAGTATTTCAAACCTTCAGCATTTTTTGCCTCATCCATCACGGTAAACGAGAAAGAGGAAAAAATATACCCTTTGTATGTTTCTACCCAATATAGGGGAAAAATTTATTGTGTCAATTTGATCCTGAATATTTCGGCACAATAATTTAAAAAGAGTGCATTTGATGCACGTTTGCAATCATAGTTAGTGTCTGTCCGCGAGAAGCTATTTATTTGATTTAGTAAGAGAAAATCGCCTTTTAAGGGATGCTCTTTTTACGATTCCTGGTAAAGTTTTTTTAGTAAGTCGCTAAAATTACTTGATTAACTATTTC
>NZ_JAFFQD010000047.1 GCF_016918565.1 Desulfogranum marinum | reverse complement strand
AAGAGTTATGTGTGGGCGTCGATAGTCTCAGCCAACCTGCTTACCATAGCGCGTCAACAACTAGCTTAACAGCCAGTTGTTTGGCGGTATGTCTCTAAACAAACTGGATAGGTGCGCCTTGATTTCGGTTTTTGAAGGAATTTGCATATGACAAGCTAAAAAGGACAGCAAGAGTTTGCTTGTCCCATGAATCGATTGTGTTCGCTGGTACGACTGGCAGCGACCGCCTTTGAAAAAAATGCCATTTATGGACAGACACTAGCTACATTGATACTTTACATTGTTCCTGTGAATTTCTGATTTCCAAAAGTCCAGATATCTCCTATAAACCTGGCCCCCAAGAATGAATCAGTAGCCGCTGTTTTGATGCAAAGGGTGCCACGGACATTCGTGCGTAAATTTACGCTAAGGCATTCTTAGATATCCTCAATTGCAATAAAAGGGGGGCAGAATGAGCAATCTCTTCCCTCACTTATTGCAAACCAAACTTCCTATTAAACTCAGAAATAATTTCCCAAAAAGATTGGGGCAGCCTTTGCCTGACTTGGTGGACAATCTCCTCTGGAATCTTCTTATAATAAGCCTGTGCTATTCCGCCGGCAATGCAAGCCATTGTATCGCTATCACCTCCCAGAGAGATCGCATTTCTAATCGCATCCTCATAGTCAGTAGAGCTTAAAAAGGCAATAATTGATGCAGGCACAGAGCCTTGACAGGAAATGTCAAAAGAGTATTGAGGCCGTATTGCATCAAGGTCTCGAGTAAGATCATAGGAAAAATACCTGGAGATCTCTTGCTTGATTTCTGCTTTACTTGCTCCCATGCGGGCCAACAAGATTGCCAACGCTGTTGCCTGAGCACCCTTGATTCCCTCAGGGTGATTATGGGTAACCTCCGCGCTTTTTTGAGCTTCAGCTAACACTTTTTCAACTGTGTCGAATGCAAAACCAACAGGACTTACTCTCATTGCCGAGCCGTTCCCCCAACTGTTGTAGGGTTCACTGTTGGGAGAAAACAACCACCGGAAGAAAGCTCCACCATACCCTGCATTCGGATATTTCCGTCCAAAGAGTTTCAAAGATGAGGCATATTCACACTTCTTAAGAATAGCCGAGGCCACCGCCACCGTAAGGACGGTATCATCCGTAAAGACACTGGCCTTTTGAAAAAGTGGAAAATCCTTGGACTTGATAGGCATTGCTTCGTAGACAGAACCGATTATATCTCCAGCAATTGCACCGATCATCTTATTCCTCCTGAAAGAATGTCAGCATAGTATAGGATAGTATGAATTCTATGCCTGTCGTCCATATTTGCCACAATTTCCGCCCCCACCCTTTCTTTCGTCCAGAATCTGCTTCAGTTCATCGTTGGTTATCCGTGATTACATGGAAGGGTCAGCTCTTTGCTTGGCTCATTTCGCTTATATACTTTTGCGGCTGTGTTGGTTGTATTCGCGCAATCCCTGCAGGGCTTTTGTCATTTTGCACCCCTGCTTACTTACATTCAAAAAAGAGTTTCTGCTGCGCAGCCTCAGAGATCGCGGCTACTGCAGGATGCCTGATAATCCGCTCCACTGAAATAGCATAAAACTTCTCCCTTATTTTATTTGTACGTCCAATCAACCGGACTTGAAACTGTTGTTCAATTTCTTTCTCGATAACTGTTGGAGCCATGAAAACACCTTCACCAGCTTGACCAAACACGTTAACCAACGCATTATCATCGAACTCGCCAACGATCACAGGGTGGACCCCAATGCTTTCGAACCACTGATCAACCATGCCCCTTGATGAGCTCATGGGCATGGGCATGAGCATGGGCGCTTCGTCTAAAGAATAAGGGAAATTGATCTGTAGCGGTTTGGCAATTTTTTCGATCCCAAAAAAAGAAATACCACACTCACCCAGAAGATGATTGTAGGCCTTGATACTTAAACTTGATCGTAGTGGAGTATCGGTCAAAACCACATGGAGATTATGTAGGGCCAATTCGGCAAGTAACTGTTCATCTTTTCCCTCGTGGCAAATGAGACGTACTTTTTCAGGCAATTTCCCTGTTGGTTCAAGTAGTTTTCGGGCCACAAGTTTTGGAATCACATCAACAATGCCGACTTTCAGCGATAAGGGGCCGGCAACCGGCCGACCGCGCACAGAGTCCATCATTTCTCGACCCAGCGAAAATATTTCATCTGCATACCGATAGACAAGGTGCCCCATGTCTGTGGGTTCGATATTTCGACCTACCCGCCTGAACAGTTTTTCCCCTAAATTCTCTTCAAACCTTGATAATTGAGCGCTCACCGTTGACTGAGCTAAGCTGAGCTTGGTGCTTGCTGCGGTGATGCTCCCTTCCTGCATTACAGTCCAGAAGTAGAACAAATGATGATAGTTGAGCCATTCCATAATCTTGTAGTCTATCCAGGGTTGATTTATGCAGCTTTGCTGCAAGCGAACATGTTTCGTTATTATCGATACAATGTACTGTTTTTATCTATTTGTTCTATTTATTTTTGACTCTATATTTTGATTATTGATGGATTCAATATACGTAACGAACCGTAGAATTTAATGGTCCTTCATATTGCACAAAATATTTCGGATTTTGGTTTGATGACATTTTTCTCAAGCTATGTTTTTTGATATCTACAAGGCCAAAATAAAGCGTAATTTCAAATCTAAAAGGAACCTATTACGATGGTTGATATGAACAAGCTCCTAGGTCAACTGCTCGGCAGCGGCGCAGCTGGTGGATTTGCAGGAGGATTGGCAGGAGGAGTTGCCGGCAGCATGCTAACCGGCAAGAAAGGACGTAAGCTGGGTAAAAAAGCACTCAAGGTGGGCGGAGTTGCTGCAGTGGGTGCTCTTGCATACTCTGCATACCAGCGCTACACCAGTAAGAATACCACATCAACTCAGCCCGCCTCCCCAGCAGATCTGATTGCAGCTCCGCCAGGTACGGCGTTCATGCCGGAGGAAAATGATGATGTGGCCAATGAAGCACTGGGACTTACACTAGTGCGAGCAATGATTGCAGCTGCACGTTCGGATGGGCGCCTTGATGCGCAGGAAAGTCAGTCCATTTTCCAGAAGATCCAATCATTGGACCTGGACAACGAAAGTCAGGCCCTGCTGGTCGAAGAGATGGGACACCCTGTTGATATGGACGCCATCGTCAACAGCGCAACCAGTCCGGAGATCGCAGCAGAAATCTACGCGGCATCGCTGCTGGCCGTGGACGTCGACACTCCGGCGGAAAAAGGCTACCTCGGCATGCTGGCGGCACGCCTACGGCTTCCCTCTGAGCTTGTCGTGGAACTTGAGAGGCAGGTTGCAGCTCAAAGGGGATAATAGACCTAGCCCGAATTTCTCATGAACATTGTGTCAATTTAACAAATTACACATAATTTCTGTATTTTATGTAAATTCAAATAGATTTGGTATTTTTTCACAATGTTCACCAAAGGTCAGTCCATCCAGCATCATTTTCTTCAGTATTTTGGCAATGAATATAGGCTACTATAATTCATTGCCAAAAACTTTGAACCTGACGCCGCCTGAACTGATGAGAAATCCGGGCTAGGAATTTATCGGACTGACCCTTTTCCCTCAACTCGGCGTTATTGCCGAAAAAATAATGCTCGCAATATTAAGTATATGGCTGTGCTTATTTTTTCGACAATGCCTTGATTTGAAGAAAAAATTGCTCAATCTTTACGAGTCGATTAATTGATAATTAAGCAAAAATATTGAGGTGGTAAATGTTACGAATTATTCTTTTTTTAGCCACTAACCTGGCAATTCTGGTTTTACTCGGCATCGTAATGAGTATTTTCGGGATTGATTCCAGAAGTACATCCGGATTGCTGTTAATTGCGGCCCTCTTCGGCATGGGCGGGTCCTTTATTTCTCTGGCTCTCTCCAAATGGATTGCCAAAAAATCAACCGGTGCTCACGTTATAGTGAATCCAAGCAATCCAACCGAGCGCTGGTTACATGATACCGTCGCTCGGATGGCAAATGAAGCTGAAATAGGAATGCCTGAGATTGCAATATACGATTCACCTGATATGAATGCTTTTGCAACGGGAATGAAGAAAAACAATGCCCTTATCGCTGTTTCTTCCGGGTTGCTGCAAAACATGCCACAGGATGAGATAGAGGCAGTTCTTGCTCATGAGATCACCCATGTGGCTTGTGGTGATATGGTTACTCTCACACTGATACAAGGTGTGTTGAACACTTTCGTGATCCTTCTCTCGCGCCTTGCCGCCAACATTATCAATAACTTTTTAAGCGACGAGGATGGAGAAGGTCTTGGTTTCATGGGATACATGGCAGTAACCATAGTACTGGAAATTGTATTGGGACTCTTTGCCTCCATTATAGTCATGTGGTTCTCTCGGAGGAGAGAATTTGTCGCTGACAAAGGCGCTGCCTATCTCTGTGGCAAAGAAAAAATGGTGAACGCACTGCAAAGGCTGCAGGCTAACCAGCTCCCTTCCCATCTCCCTGATCAGGTGGCGGCTTTCGGTATTTGGCCCTCCAAGGGGCTGGTAGCTGGTCTTTTCAGGAGTCATCCACCAATTGAGGACCGAATTGCTGCTCTTCGCAACCTTTAATCGTTGAGTAGGCACTGACAGTTCGTACCAGGCTTGCCTGGTACGAATTCAAGGCTCAAGGCTCAAGGCTCAAGGCAGCCATTTTCGCATCGAGAAAAACTTGCAACATTGGGTAGCAGGCATACCTTTTTGTCGAGCATATCCTGTGCCTGGTGAGTTTGGCTGTGCAACTAACGGTAAACGTGAAATAAGTCGGTAGAAGGCCTTAGTGCTACAAGGCCTTCTACCAATATTCAGGTTTATTAAATGCTTCTACGCAATATGCATTACCTGCAATAGGTTTAATTTCCTGACTAACCAATGATTGACCAAGCCATCCTTCCGGCTGTGTCAGTGCAAAGGGGGCTTTTACTACTTTTTCGCTAATTGGAGTAAAACCGACTTTCGAGTAAAAATGAGGATCACCATAGGTAAATACTATTTCCACTCCGTTTTCTTTTAAGCGATCAAGACCAAAGTTAATCAACCTTCGGCCAATGCCTTTGCCTTGGTAGCGTGTATGTATGGCGACAGGAGCCAGAAGAAAAGCGTTGTTAACTCTATTTTGAAAACGCAATCTTGTAAAAAAGATACTGCCGATGATCTGTTTATTTTCAGTGGCAACAAATCCATAAAGGTCTTGTGTATCGGTACCGGTCATTATGTCTGCAGTTAAATTTCCGATTACTCTGCCTTCCGCCTCTCCTTCAGAATCTGAAAACACCTTTGTGAACAGTTGTTTTATTTCTTCGTTGTCACTTGCTTTGTATGGCAACAATTCCATTGAGTTATACCTTTTTTAGACAAACATTACAGGGATCGGGGCGATATGGTTTCAAGGGTCATTTTCTCAGCTCAATAAGGTGTAGATAGTACAGGATTGCGGGTTCGCTATGTATGAGTTCTTTACTCTTTTTCCGAAAAAAATATTCATTTCAGACGCATACAACTACAGTCGAGTTGTTCGACACGTATCTACCGCCCCATCACCAGATGCTGTTGAAAAAATGTGCGATACTCATCTTCCCTGTGACTCACATAGAGGATGGTACAGAGCTGTTCAGCGGCTACGCCTTCCAACAGATCAAGAAGAGCTGCTCTGTTGGCCTGATCAAGCCCCTGGGTAGGTTCATCAAGCAGGAGCAGCTGCGGCACCTTTATCAATGCTCGGCCAATTAGCAGCAGCCGTTGCTGGGCATAGGTCAATCGTCTAAACGGCTGCCGCGCTTTCTCCTCCATCCCAAGGCGATGGAGCCATTTTAAGGCAAGTTGTTGTTGCGCTTTGTCAGGCTTCTGGTACAAGCCTATGGAATCAAACAACCCTGAAAGCACAACCTGTTGACTGGATCCGGGAATGTAGTGATTACGGTGCAAATCCGGGCTGACCACGCCCAGATTACGCTTTATATCCCAAATTGACTCTCCGCTTCCTCGCTGGATACCGAACATCTTTAGATCATTGCTATAACAAAGGGGATGATCCCCGGTGATAAGTTGGACCAGGGTCGACTTACCACTCCCGTTTGGTCCGGTTATCAGAGTATGCTGCCCTTCACTTATACAGAGATCCAGGCCGCTGAAAACGGTCTGGTCGCCGTACCCGGCAAACCCATTACAGAGCTGTACCAAAGGGACCTTTTCCTGCAAGGTGTTGTGGTGGAGTCGTTCCCCTTCCATTTCTGCAGGAGAAACCTCTATGGCAGGTAATGCAGAGGCAACCAGTTGTTCTACCTGCGGCAGCACCTCTTCCCTAGGCCCCTGGATGGAAAGGGTTCCATTGGTGAAGGCACCGACATGGGTGCACCACAACGGAATATCCCCGGTATTGTTTAAGGTCATAATCAGCAATACACCCTTTTCCCGTAAAGCAAGAAACATAGTGTTCAGGTCGCGACAGCTCTGCGGATCAACCCCTTCATAGGGGTTCTGCACAACCAAACAGATAACCCCACGGGTTATTTCACGCAGCAGGCACAATTTGCGAGACTGGCCAGAGCTCAGTTGGCGGTATCCCTTATGGAGCGAATCGGTCATATTACATGCTTCAATCAGGTCTGAGTGCTGGTCGATATCTGATAAAAAGGCGGCCGCAGGAGTTCCCGGATCAAGCCTGTCCATAAAGTCGGTATCATCCTTGCGCAACTCCTCTTCAAAAAGAGCCTGCTGCCTGTTGAAAGTGAAAATGCCTGCTGTTTCCGGGATGACACACTCATCAAAGCAGCTATCATCGGGCCGCCGGCCGATAACATCACAAAACCGGTCAACTCCGGAGTCGTTACTGCCTATAATGCACCAGCCCTGTCCGGCAGATGCTGAAAAATGAGGAATGGTTATTCCGTATCCATTGAAATGGTGTAGCTTGATCATGATTTTTTCATTTTCCTTATAAAGAAACAGCCTCTTTTTGCATCATTTTCCAGCAAGGGCTATACTGGGGATGTATAAAATATGCGCCCCCATACACACCAAGGCCCACCCATTGATACGACAATTTTTCCTGCCACAATTGACCCGAGCAACACGCTACCGAATTCTGGGGGTAGCCCTGCTGAGTCTTATTATCTTTCGCTATATCCTTATTCCGGTACATGTCCAGGGTATGAGCATGGAGCCGACCATCAGTGATGGCAGTTTTCATTTTTGCTGGAGGTTGAGTTATCTGTACCATCCTCCCAAGCGTTTTGATATAGTCACCTTCCGCTTTGCCGGTAACAGGGTGTTGCTCCTTAAACGGATCATCGGTCTACCCGGTGAAACCGTCTCCTTTCAACAGGGAGTCTTGTATATCAACGGTAAACAAATGGAGGAGCCCCAGCATATGTTTCCCTCCACCTGGAATCTTGCGCCTCGAAAAGTATCGGCAAACACTTTTTATGTGGTGGGGGATAATCGCAGCGTTGATATGGATCAACATCGTTTTGGGCAAATCGACGCCAAACGAATAATCGGCAAGGTAATCTGGTGAAAAAATATCATATCCTCATTGCACTCGTCCTTGCAGCTGCAGCTGTGTCAGCCTGGTTATATCTTACCAGCGACACCCGCCGGATACGCAGCCGGCTTGATACGCTGGTAGAACTGAGTGAAAAAAACGGCCCTGAGCAGGGAATTGAAGCGCTCACCAAGGCTGCCGGAATCGGCAAGCTCTTTAGCGAACAATGCACTCTGCACCTGGAAGAGTATGGGCATCGAGGGTCCTATCATCGCAAGGATATCACAGATAGTGTATTTATGATTCGTAATCGCAGTCATCAGATTACCATTGCCATGTATGACATCACGATTGCGGTAGAAAATTCAAGCCAAGCAGCTATTGCCTTGACCTTGCACCTCTCAGGAGTAGTAGGGGAAGAACAGGCTGTTGAAGTGAACGAAATAGCCCTGACCATGAATAAAGAGGAAGGAGACTGGCTTATAGACTCGGTCACCGTGGTTCAGGTGTTAGAGCGTTAGCCCGAATTTCTCATGAACTTTTTGATTTCAAACTCAATTAATTGATATTATTTACTAAAGAGTGATTATACAATTAGCGGACTGTTTTTCGTTTTCAATCAAAAAGTTCCCCCTTCGGGTCAATAGATTTTTCCGCAGGATCTACGTTACAAAACACTAGCGGTAGCTTACTACAGCTACGTGATTTGTGCCTTGCCCTGCGAAAAACTTTATTGATGAGAAATCCGGGTTGCCCGAATTTCTCCCTCCTGGTTAACCGGACGTCCCCTGGTATCCTTCCTCTGCTTTTAAACAAAGATTGCTGTCTCTTTTTCCTCATCACTGGCCGCAGCCATTGCTTCTACGAAGCTTGCGGTTGCGACATGGTCATAAGGAAAAGCCTGTTCCGGACACTGCTGGACACACTGCATACACAACACGCATGAATCGCCTATAATCGGTACGTTATCTATAGTGATCGCCTGGACAGGACAACACTCTTCGCAGGTGCCGCAGGCGGTACATGTATCAGGATTTGCAGCCAAGGGCGGACGGGATGCCTTGGCAGCGGCAAGATTTTTGCCGGCAGCATCTGCCCGTAGCGCTGGTGACAGATAGTCCAGCACCTCAAGAGCAAGAGACTCATTTACAGGTTGTTCAAGCTTGTTCACCACCTGCTCCACGAGCAAGTTGACCTTATCCAGGTCCTGTTTTTGCGGGTGCCCCTGTGCCAGCGGCTGCTCTGCCCCCCACATGGATGAATGCTGGGCAATTACCTTTGCTGCCCCGAGGAGATGGTAGCCCTGCTGCTCCAATATTTCTCCCATCTCCGCCAAAGCCAGACCACTGGTGACGCCCCCCCAGGTAACAAAGGGAACACTGTATCGCTCTGACACCGTGGGAAGCTGGCCAAGTAGCGCCTCCACTAGGGGGACAGCATGGTCGCAGTAGACAGGTGAGCCTACCCAAACACAGCATGGACCGGATTGGGAACAAAAATCAATGATTGCAGCACGTACCTCGTCCACACCAAGGGAAAGATCAAAAACCGTTACTGACCGGCCAAGTTCTTTTAACCGTTCTTCAATGGTAATCGCCACTTGCCGGGTCGATCCGGCAGGTGAAAAATAAACGATTCCGTGTGCACAGGAAGCGACTTCAGACTCCTTTCCCATGGTCAAACCTCTCCGTCCCAAAGATTCTCCAGCGTGTAGGGCGAGCCGGGAGCCTGCCAGAAAGAACCATCAACATAGCGATAATGCTTGTCCAGCCCCTTTATCTTTGCCATATCATCGTTATCGAGCTTGATATCAGCTGCCGCAAAATTATCCCGCAGGCGTTGCGGATTGACTGATTTTGGAATAACCACCGTATCACGTTGCAATGCCCAGGCAAGCAACACCTGCCCTGCCGTTGCCTTATGTTTGTCTGCAATAGTGGCAATAACCGGATGCTCAAGCAGGCTGGGTTCATTATCTTTTTTCAATCCCACAGGCCTATCACCCGACCCAAGGGGGGAGTAAGCCGTCAATAAAACATTATTTTCCCGACAGTACTCCACCATCTTCTCCTGCTGGAGAAAAGGATGCAGTTCTATCTGGTTCATAACCGGCTGTATAGTCGCATTCTGTTGCAATGCCCGCAGCTTGGTAATGCTGAAATTGCACACCCCGATATGTTTGACCAAGCCTTTGTCCACGCATGCCTCAAGGGCCTGCCAGGTCTCCTGAGTGGGTACGCTTTCCAGGGCAATAAAATCTTCACCACTGCGCGGAAAAAAGACCTCGCCTGCAAAAATAACCGGCCAATGGATCAGGTACAGGTCAAGATACTCAAGGCGCAGATCACCAAGCGTCTTTTCCAAAGCCGGTAGGACTTGAGCACTCTGATGAGCATTATTCCATAGTTTTGAGGTGACCCATATCTCCTCCCTGCTGATCTTGCTGTTGCGCATCCCATCCTGCAGGGCTTTGCCCACTTCATTTTCGTTTTCATACGCTGGTGCGCAGTCAAAATGACGGTAACCGATGGTAAGTGCTTCCGTAACAGCCTGGTACACCTCGCCGGTGCTCGATTTCCAGGTTCCCAGTCCCAGACCGGGTATGGAATCGTTGTTAGGCAGGGAATAATATTTCATTTCAGCCTCCTTTGTCCTATGAGTTACTTTTTCAATTGTATAATTGTATGCACCTGGATAGCTCATCCACCCTATCGTAACTGATGAGAAATCCGGGCTGATCCGATTACGTTAAGACCGTTGATGGTTACACTCCGAGTATTTTCTTTATACAATGGTCCCAGGTAAACGCTTACAATGTTTTTTTGCCTGCACCATCTACTTGACCAGTGATGCTTCACTACCATGAAGAGTAATCATTACGGAGGTTTCCCTCAAGTAAGCAGCATTGAGTCCATGGAAAGTTCCTCACCCTGTACAGTGTAAAATCGCTGCAACAGGTCATCCACCGTTAATTTACTTTTTTCAGTTCCATCTACATCAAGGATAATCCGGCCCTGGTGGAGCATGATCAAGCGGTTGCCAAAGGCAATGGCATGCTTCATGTTATGGGTGATCATCATCGTGGTCAGGTGTTGCTCGCCGACAATATCGCTGGTCAAACCGAGGATCTGGTTGGCGGTTTTCGGATCAAGTGCTGCAATATGTTCATCAAGTAAAAGCACCTCAGGTTTTATCATGGTTGCCATGAGCATGGTCAATGCCTGCCGTTGGCCTCCGGACAACAACCCAACCCGATCAAGCAGGCGCTCTTCAAGGCCCAGGTGCAGGTGGCCAAGCTTCTCACGAAAAATGTCCCGCTCGCTGTTTTTCACCCCTTTGCCAAGTCCCCGCCTTTTACCGCGTTTTATGGCAAGGGCCAGGTTCTGCTCAATGGTTGCAGAGGGACAGGTGCCAAGCAACGGGTCCTGAAAGACCCTGGCAATAAACCTGGCCCGCTTGTACTCCGGCCACTTGGTGACGTCATGGTTATTAATGGTGATAGTACCGCTATCCGGAAAAAAGGAACCGGCAATGCAGTTCAACAGGGTGGACTTCCCTGCCCCATTGGAACCGATGACCGTGATGAAATCCCCTTCCCTGATTTGAAGGCAGATATCATTGAGTGCATACACCTCGTTGACACTGCCTTTATGGAAATATTTATGACAATGGTCCAGGGTGATCATCGCTGCATCAACCTCTTTTTAATATTAGGCATGATCAGAGCGCTGACGACAAGCAAGGCGGTAATCAGGTTCAGGTCACTGGGGTTAAAAGAGAAATGGCCAAATTCAACACCCAGAGCAAGGGCAATGGCCAATCGGTAGAGTATAGATCCGAGAAGAGCGGCGAAAAAAGCCCGCGCTATGCTGGCCGTACCGAAAACAGTCTCACCGATAATAACCGAGGCAAGACCGGCAATAATGGTACCAATGCCCATCCCCACATCTGCGGCCCCCTGATTCTGGGCGACTAGAGCACCGCTCAAGGCGACCAGTGCATTGGACAATCCAACTCCGAGGATAATAATGGTGTGGGTGTTCACCCCAAGACTGGTGATCATCTGCGGATTATCGCCGGTGGCAAGGATGGCCTGCCCGAGTTCGGTACTTAAAAACCAGATAATAATAACCGCCACCAGGATCGCAAACAGGGCAAAGACAACCACACCCGCCAGATAAGGCGGAACACCGAGAACACTTACCGCATCAAAGACCGTGGGCGTGCCGAGCAACGCAATATTGGGACCGCCCATTATCCGGATATTAATCGAATACAAGGCGATCATGGTCAAAATGGAGGCAAGAAGGTGGAGAATTTTAAACTTGGTATTAAGCACCGCCGTAGCGACCCCGGCGCAAAATCCGCCACCCATGGCCAAGACCAGGGAAAGATACGGGTTGATACCGCCGGTGATGGCCACCGCTGAGATGGCAGCTCCCAATGGCAGGCTTCCATCCACAGTCAGGTCTGGAAAATCAAGAATACGAAAGGTCAAGTAGACGCCGATAACCATGATGCCGTACACCAACCCCTGCTCCACTGCCCCTAAAGCTGCATAGAGTGTCATATGCTCTTCCGCTAATTGTATATCTTTGCCGCTTGCTCAAGCAGTTGTGCTGGTGGAGGGGTGCCCATCTTGTCTGCAAACTTGGTATTGATATGCAGCTGCAGCTCCTTTTGAAACTCCACAGGAATGGTTGCAGGATCGGCGCCTTCAAGAATACGCAGGGCCATGGCGCCGGTCTGGTACCCATGTTTGTAGTAATCAAATCCCATGGCAGCAACCGCACCACGGGCAACGGAATCCACATCTGCGGCAAAGACAGGTACCTGATGCTGGATGCCGATTTTCAATACCGACTCCAGGGCTGAGATAATGGTGTTATCAGTGGGGATAAAAATAGCGTCCACTTTTCCAATAAGACTTTTTGCAGCCTGGTATACATCCGCCGTTTTGGCCGCAGTTGCCTCCACCAGTGTAAAGCCCATGGACTGACTGAGCTTTTGAATCGCAGCTACAGTGGACTTGGAATTCGCCTCTCCAGCGTTATAGAGTATGCCCAGTCGCTTTATTCCCGGTTTAAAGGTAAGCACCATTTTCATATGCTCCTTGACCGGTAATAAATCGGAGACGCCGGTGATATTCCCCTGGGGATGTTGCAGATCCTTCACCAGCCCTGCAGCCACCGGATCAGTAACAGCGGTAAAAAGAAAAGGGCGTTGCATGGATTGAGGTACTTTGCTCAATGCCTGAGCACAGGCCTGGGCAGAAGGGGTGGCTATAGCCACGAGCAGATCTGCCTTTTCACCCATCATCTGTTGAGCAACCTGGGTGGCGGTAGCCATGTTTGCCTGGGCATTGTGCAACTTAAAGTCTACAGTAACCTGCTGCTCTTTAAAATAATCGCTTAACCCGTTGAACACTGCATCAAGAGCTGGGTGCTCGACAAATTGGTTGACCGAAACAGTATAGGTTTGGGCCAGGGCAGAGCACGTCATAAGGCTGAGCAACAGCCCGATAGTCAAGGTAATTTTTTTCATAATGTCTCCTGTTGGATCGGCAACAGTTAAAAAGAACGATGGGCAGTTGCAAAGGTACAGAGCAACCGATAGTCACCAACTCCTCCTATAATAAAATTTTCCGAGAAGGTAATTGCTTTTTTCTAGCAGAGATAGGTGCCCTCTGCCCTGATAGTTGTCATTTTTAGTAACTCCTGGTCATTATTTTTTGTTTTGTGCATTTTTTTAGGCACAATGGTAGTTTGCTGCCTACTCAATTATCGATGATTATAATATTTAGTGTCTCTTTAAAGGATCTTATGCATTATTTAGTTTGTGTGGATGATACAGATATGCCCGATACCAAGGGAACCGGCTGGCTGGTCCAGGAAATGTGTGAACACATTGAAAACAACAATATGGGCACTTGCCATCCCATTAGTCGGCACCAGCTGTTCGTCCATGAAGATGTGCCCTATACCTCCCATAACTCGTCCATGTGCTTTGAACTCCAGCTGAAGCAAACCAAGGTCGGCAGGGTAATTGACTTTGCCGCCGATTTTCTGGAAAAAAAATCAATGCAAGGGTCTGATCCGGGACTGTGCGTCGTCCAAAAAAATGAGCAACTTGATTCGGACCGGCTAATCGCCTTTGGCCAAAGCGCGAAGCAACAGGTCCTCTGCAAGGAGCAGGCATACCGTCTTGCCAAGGAGTCGGGAATACACCTTTCTGAACACGGAGGAACCGGTGATGGAGTTATAGGAGCTCTGGCCGGGATAGGACTACGGCTCCAGGGAGAAGATGGAAGGTATCGCGGCTGGTATCACCTGGGCTTGCCGGGAACAGCGATAACAGTAGGTGAACTCTGTCACTACCCTTTTATTGATAGTGTTCTCACTCAATCGGGCTCTATTCTTGCCCCGGATACGCCTGTCTGTATCGGCTCTGAAAAAATTAAAACCATCCGCATGCGCAATCAGCAGGTGGTAATGGTGACTGAAAACGAAACAACCGAAGAGAACACGCCTTACTATCGAACTATTACTCATCGGGAAGCAAAGATGTATTAACGCCATGGCGTGCCCTGCTCTCTTCTTTTTCCCACTCTTTAACAGGCCAAAAGAAACGAAGCAGGTATGAACTCGCTGCATTAAGCTCATACCTGCTTCGTATTTCATCGGCAATGGTGCAGCGACTTTTGGTTGCAGCCATTACGGTTGCCTGTTTCGGTGCTTCGCAGACTACCTTGAAAAATTGCTTTTCAAGGTTTTCCACCGTCCATTATTGCTGCACCTGCTCCACACCGTTGATCCTGACTTTTTTATCGACAGTACGGCATTTTTGCAACCAACGATACCGTACATCTCTATCAGATGAAAGCATCTGGGTCTCATCATCACAGTTTATTTTGGGCGCGCAGCCAACTAAACACAAACAACACAACAAAAAAATGTAGCGCATTTCCATTACTCCTTGATACCACCAGTTCTTTGAAATATTTCTCCACCATCCTCGAGTTTCAGCCTCATACACCAATACATCATATCTGGCTATCCATTCCTTCCTAATTACCAGCTTCTGTTCCTGTCCTATCTGGCTTATTCCCAAGCTACACACTCACTCACATTTCTCGCCTTGCAACCAGAAGGATTCATCATTAAAAATGTGTTAAAGGTACTCCAACACTCCATTCTCAATGAGGAACACATGCGCCATCGAGTTGAGCACGACACCATGGGCGAAATTGCGGTACCAGCAGATAAGCTATGGGGAGCCCAGACCCAGCGAAGCCTGGAAAATTTTCGAATAAGCAATGAGCTTATGCCGCTGAACTTGATTTATGGGTATGCCCGGCTAAAAAAAGCCTGTGCACTCGTCAACGAAAAGCGCGGCCTCTTGAAAAAGGATATAGCCCTGCTGATAATGCAGGTGTGTGATGAAATCCTGGCAGGTGACCATGACTCTCAGTTTCCCCTTTCTGTGTGGCAGACAGGAAGCGGCACCCAAACAAACATGAACCTCAACGAGGTGATTGCTAATCGAGCATCGTTAATTGCCAATGGTCGTTTGGATCTCCCCCGTTTGGTTCACCCCAATGACCATGTCAACATGTCACAAAGTTCCAACGATACCTTTCCCTCGGCCATGCATATTGCAGCTGTCTATGCCCTGGAGGATAGGTTGCTGCCGGTGCTTGAAAAAACGTCCGCTTTATTACAAGAAAAAAAGATTGTATTTCAAGATATTATAAAAATAGGCAGGACCCATCTCCAAGACGCAACCCCACTCACCCTGGGACAGGAAATAAGCGGTTGGGAAGCCATGATCCGCTCAAGCATGGACCACATACGACTTGCCTCCACCAAACTGCAAGATCTTGCCATAGGTGGGACAGCTGTGGGAACAGGCCTGAATGCTCCCAAGGGGTTTGGAGAGGCGGTCACAGAACAACTCTCCCTGCACAGCGGAAAAACCTTTACCACAGCACCCAATAAATTCCATGGACTGACCTCCCACGACCAGCTTGTTTTTGCCAGTGGAGCTGTAAAAGGCCTGGCAGCAAATATCATGAAAATAGCCAATGATATCAGGTGGCTTGCAAGTGGCCCCAGGTGCGGTATCGGGGAGATCAACATACCGGCGAACGAACCGGGAAGCTCCATCATGCCTGGTAAGATTAATCCCACTCAAGCCGAAGCGGTAACAATGGCTGCCTGTCAGGTGTTCGGCAATGACGCTGCCATTGGTTTTGCCGCCAGCCAAGGTAATTTTGAGCTCAACGTCTTTAAACCGGTTATTATCTATAATTTCCTCCAATCCGTCCAGCTCATGGCAGATGCTATTGCCTCCTTTGCCGGCAACTGTGTGGCTGGTATAGAAGTGAATAAACAAGTCATCGACCACCACCTGCACAATTCCCTGATGTTAGTTACTGCCCTCAATCCGCATATCGGCTATGATAATGCAGCCATAATTGCCAAAAAAGCGTATCGCGAAAAAATCAGTCTTAAAGCAGCTGCAATAGCACTGGGCCTGCTCAGCGCGGAGCAATTTGATGCATATGTAGACCCCAAGGCAATGATATGTAAGCCGTAAACAGCCATTATTTTTTTGGTGGAGGCTACTCCGCCGCAATATGGCGAAAAAACGTATTCCAGCAAATACAAAAAGGCATTTACTTCATGTTTTGGTAATACGTTTACACCTTTTCCCTTGTCGCTTATCATACAAACACAGCGCGCTTTTCCTTACTGCTATCTCAAAACGTACACCATATGCAGTGTTTTACGTAACACCTAAATCCTGCAATTGCCAAGTTTGCCGAAGGTGCGAGGCTGCGTACACGCAGACGTACTGTAGTACTTCAAGTGTGCGCAAACAAAACAGATTCGGTAAAATCGGCAATCCCGAAGGGTGGCAAGCATGAGAAAAATGCTCTTAAATGTAACTCACATAAAAAGTGAACTGATTTCTTGTTGATAAAACCGACAACAGTCTGGAAAAACATAACTAAAAGCATTTTTGTCATGTTTGACTTGCAAGATTTAGGTAACAAGGAAAATCAATGCGTTTATCTGTTTACTTTGTATCAGCAATGCAGGCTAAAATGTATAAACTCTTGATCCTTAAACAGGATGTCTCTATACTACTCAATGCAGCACCTTCTGTTTGTTGTAAAATACGTCATCACCCATAACCTTAAAAACCTCATCATATGTCTAAAAACCCTGCCTATTTGTATCCCCCTATCGTAAGCCTCCTCATGAAAGAAGGGATCATTACCTTACAGCAAGCGGAGCATGGGGTCAGAGTCCAGCAAAAACTCAGTACCTTTCAACCACTACTCAAGGTATTAAAAGAGCTCAAGGTTGTTGATGATGAAGTTATTAACCAGGTCATCCGCTCTGCTGCGCACAATATACGCATCGGCGACCTCCTGACCGAACTGGGATATATTTCCCCGGAAGACCTTGATGCAGCCTGTCGTGTCCAACAGGAGAGTGAATCCAATGAAAGGCTAGGGACTATCTTAGTTAAACACAACTTTATTCAGGAACAGCTCCTGATAGAAATCCTGTCTATCCAGATGGGCTTTTCACTGGTGGAACCAAATCTGGCAGTACTTGATCGCAATCTCTGCCGAAAAGTTCCCCAAAAAATGATGAAAACACATTGTTTTCTGCCCATCAAAAAAGAAGCGGACGGTCGGGTTAAAGTGGCCTTTGCCGATCCCCTTGATCAAGAGGCTATTGATATTGCAAAGCGTTTTTTGGGAGGCTCCATAGTTCCGGCCATTGCCCAGCGGGACCTGATCAATAAAACCATTGAATTCCTCGTTGACAAACTGTCCCAGAAGGCTATTGCTGTTGACACCAAAACAGTTGTCGGCACAGTGAATTCCATCATCCTTGCCGCCGTCGCAAATAACGCCAGTGATATTCATATCGAACCCCTCGCCGACCGGCTTCAGGTTCGTTTTCGTGAAGACGGAATCCTTGTCCACTATAAAGACTTTCCCCGGGAGATGGTACCCTCCATTTCCAGCAGAATAAAAGTACTGTGCGAAGCTGATATAGCAGAAAAACGTCGCCATCAAGGTGGACGAATTCTTTTTTCTTACGACGAAGGAGAGCTGGATCTACGAGTGTCCATCTATGTCACTGTTCATGGTGAAAAAATTGTCCTTCGTTTGCTCAACCGAAAACAAGAGCTGTTTGATATACAATCCATCGGCCTTAGCCCGCGTATGCTCTCACGGTTTCTTGAGGAAGCCGTTTATCAGCCAAGTGGTGTGTTATTGGTAACAGGCCCCACAGGCTCCGGCAAGACGTCCACGGTTTACAGTTGCATCCATAATCTTAAAGGTCCCCAGGTAAGCATCATTACCGCCGAAGAACCGGTGGAATATGTAATCGAAGGTATTTCCCAATGCTCCATTGATCCAAAAATAAACCTGACATTCGAAGAGACACTGCGCCATATTGTACGCCAGGATCCGGATATTATAGTTATCGGAGAAATACGTGACACCTACTCTGCTGAAGTTGCCGTCCAGGCAGCGCTCACGGGACACAAAGTGTTGTCCACCTTTCACACGGAAGACAGTATCGGTGGCCTGGTAAGGCTACTGCACATGAATATAGCGCCTTTTTTAGTCTCCTCCACTGTGGTCAGTGTATTGGCGCAACGGCTTCTGCGAAGGGTTTGCCCAAATTGTGCGACCAGCACCCAGCCGACTCCTATACAGCTCCAGCGACTCAAGTGCAGACCTGCTGATCTTCAAGGGGCTCAATTTCAAAAGGGACGTGGTTGCAGCAAGTGCAACCATTCGGGATATAAAGGACGAATCGGTGTGTTCGAACTCCTCATCCTGGATGAAATGGTCCGCAACGCTATACTTGAAAAGAAAACCAGCCACGAAATTCGCAGTATAAGTATCGAGCACTCCGGAATGGTGACCCTTCTCGAAGACGGCTTGATAAAAGCCGCATCCGGACTAACGACTCTAGACGAAGTCCTCCGTTGCCTTCCTCTTTTACAACCACCCCGCCCGATTGCAAAACTCAGGCGTTTATCCAGTAATTAATATGACCCAGCAAAAATCTTTTATTGATATTGTTAACCACTATATTCAGTCCGATACTGTCACCCTTCCTGTTTTTAGTGCTGCCGCTTCAAGAGTGCAGCAGGAGCTGGCCAAAAAAGAACCGGATATACGCATTATTGAAAGAATTATCACCGCTGACCAATCTCTTTCAAGCCAGGTTTTAAAAACCGCTAATTCCGCGTTTTACAAAGGGCTTTCAGAAATATCGACCATTCGCAACGCGATCATCCGGCTGGGCGTCAAAGAAATACAAAAAATAGTGCTGCTGGCAGCCACCCGCAATACCTTTCAATGCAAAGACAAACTGATTAATCTAATAGTAAAGAAACTTTGGCAGCACTCGGTGGGCTGTGCCTATGGGGCTGTATGGATCTGCAAACGCCACGATTACGATGTGGATCCAAGTAAGGCCTTTTTTGGAGGCCTGTTTCATGATGTTGGTAAACTGTTCATTCTCATGGTGATTGAGCATATCAAACAAAAAAACAAGCAGACGAAAATAACGCCGAGCCTGATAATGGAATCCATGGTCAAACTCCATACCACCCAAGGGTACCAGTTACTTAAGCACTGGAATGTTCCCAACCAGTTTGCTGTGGTTGCAAGAGATCACCACCTTCTTGATATCGACCAGGAAAACACATTGCTGCTCATTGTTCGCATGGCAAATCAAGTCTGCTGTAAACTGGGAATCAATACAGAGCCGTCCCAGGATATTATGCTCTCCGCCACCATGGAGGCAAACCTGTTGAATATATCGGAAATGGATATTGCAGAACTGGAAATTTACCTGGAGGACAGTAGGGTATTGACCGCCTGAGCATTAATTGAATAATAGTGTGTACCATACAAATAGTCGTTATCAACTAATCCATAACTAAGGAAAAACGCTATGACCATTGAATGGGCCTACTTGCGGAAAGGATGAGCATCCTGTATCAAAGCACAGTCTGTGTTTACAACCAACAATATTGTTCCTGCAGAAGTTACCGATGCCAGAAAAGAAAAAATCGAAGGCGATGATGCCTGGAATTTGCTGGGCAGCGCCGGAGAGATTGTCGTTGGTCGGGGGAAAAAATTTACAATCTTTCATCCGGCAACCGATGATAAAGAAGCAATCTTAAAACAAACACTCGGACGTACAGGGAATCTGCGGGCTCCAACGCTTAAAATAGGTGACCGACTCATTGTCGGATTCTGCGATGAAATGTACAGTCAATATGTAGGATAATTCATGGAAAATACACTCCAGCAGCAACTTGAAGGCCAGCTACAAACCATCATCGACCAAGGACAGCTGCGGCATGTCATCCCTCTTCATCATCGCGACCAGGGGTGTGTTGAAATTAACCAGACCACGTACCTGAATCTGGCTGGGAACGATTACTTGGGTCTTGCCACCAACCGTGAAATGCATCAGCAATTTTTTGCTGATCTCTCACCCGATACGATCCTTACTGCTTACGGGATGGGGAGCACTGCCTCCAGACTTATGACTGGTAACACCGCCCCTTACGCACAGCTTGAAAAAGGCCTGCAGCAACTTTACGGCAGTGAGGCTGCCCTTGTTTTCAACTCAGGATATCACCTCAATATTGGTATTCTCCCGGCACTGGCCGGTAAAAATGATCTCATCCTTGCTGATAAACTTTGTCATGCCAGCCTGATTGACGGCATGCGGTTATCGCGAGCCAGGGTTATTCGCTACCCACACCTGGACTACGAAGCCATTGAGCGTATTCTGACAAAGGAACGTAAAAAGTATAGCCAAGTGTACATCGTTACTGAATCTATTTTCAGTATGGACGGAGATGAGGCTGATCTCTCTTTACTGGTGAACATCAAAAACAGGTGGAGCAGTGTCCTGTACGTCGACGATGCCCATGGTGCCGGTATTCGTGGTAAAACCGGTTGCGGACTTGCTGAAGAGTATGGAGTGGTGGATGATATTGAATTGCTCACAGGTACCTTTGGTAAGGCCTACGGAGCCCAGGGTGCTTTTATTGTCTGTAGCCGCCAATTGGCAGATTACCTGCTCAACACTGCCAGGTCGCAAATATTTACCACGGGCTTACCCCCCATCAATGTAAACTGGTTGTGTTTCGTCCTTGATAAAATCCCGCAACTCACCGAGGAACGAAACAAAGTTGCAGCACTTGCCGATCAACTGCGAGATGGCCTCCGCAGTAAAGGGCTTGAGACCTTTGGTACCAGCAATATCATTCCGGTAATGATTGGTGATGCAGCCTTGGCTGTTGCCACTGCTGAAAAAGTATGCGAGCACGGTTTCTGGGTCAAGGCGGTACGTCCACCAACTGTTCCGGCCAACACCTCGAGGTTACGGCTGAGCTTGAATGCCGCCATGCAATGGGAGCAGATAGCTCCGCTTCCGGGATTGATTGCCGAGGCGCTTGCGGCGAACTAGGATGCGCTACAGCTGGCTCAACCAAAACGGATTGTCCACATGTGTCCTTTTCATGACTGGTTGGGGGATGGACCCGTTACCCTTTTCTTCCATTCCGTCCGGCCGCTTCGACATCCTCATGCTCTCCGACTATCAGCACCTGGAGCCGGTCAACATGCAACTGCTGGCTCAGTATGAGCAGTGTCACCTTGTCGCCTGGTCCATGGGTGTCTGGGTCGCCGGGCATCTCTTACACGAAGTGCGGGACCGCTTTACCACCCGCACGGCCATTGGCGGTACCCTTGATCCAATACAGGCAACAACCGGCATTCCTCCGGAGGCGTATGACTCCATCCTTCAAAACTTCACCCGGAATCTACTCAACGACTTCCATCTCTCCATGTTCACCGATGAGCAAGAGGCGCAACGCTTTTTCAACAACAGACCCGATCGAACCCCTGACGACCTGCTTGCCGAACTTAACGCCTTTAAGAAGCACTATTTAAACTACGGAACGTCAGCGGATATATTTACCCAAAAGATAGTGACCAGTCGTGATCGGGTTTTTCCTTTCAAAAACCAACTTCGCGCCTGGGGTAAAAAAGAAAGTACAATTCTGAAACTCCCCCACTTCCCTTTTTATACACTGCCGGGCTGGGAGGCTTTGGTGGACGGTGCTTTTTAATTCTGTCCGCCTGTGGCCCTGGAAAAAACTTCAAAAATGAACATTAGTGACTTTTTCGAAACAGGCGCTCTGTAAAACATCACAAAAAAGTAATTTTCTGTATTGTAGAGACCTTTTGAATGTGCTAGTAGTGGACGGTCATATGCGAAAAGGACTTGGTGGAGAAAGGACAAACAGCGCAGCAACCCACTGCGGCAGCGTAGGAAAAAATACGTAAACAGGTTCGGCGGATAAAAAAAATGCCGGTTGGAAAAATCCAACCGGCACGAAAAAGCATATGGCGGAGAGAGAGGGATTCGAACCCTCGGTGGAGTATAACCCCCACACTCGCTTAGCAGGCGAGCACCATCGGCCAGCTCGGTCATCTCTCCAAAAAAAAGTGGCGGAGGAAGTAGGATTCGAACCCACGGTACTTTCGTACAACGGTTTTCAAGACCGCCGCCTTCAACCACTCGGCCATTCCTCCACTCGATGGGTTAATTACCATTTCAGAGAGTACCTGTCAATACTCTCATAACTGAAGAATGCAATGAAAACGGAAAATAATCAAAATTCCTTCTCCCAGGAACATGAAATTCAAAATCTGACCTGTCTGTATGAAATTACCAGACACCTGGCTTCGGCCACCAACCTTCAGGACTGCCTTGAAAAGGTTATGCGCAGCCTCGCTGAAATAAAAGGGATGGATAACGGCACGGTCTCCATAGTGAACCCATCCACCGGCGAGTTGGAAATAGAAGTTGCCCATGGAATAACTGCAGAAGCTCGAAAAAGAGGTCGCTATAAACTGGGAGAAGGTATCACCGGTAAGGTTGTCGCCACCGGCGAACCGATCATTGTTCCCCAGATAGGCAATGAGCCGCATTTTCTTAACCGTACCCGCAGCCGGGGTGACGAGTTGAAACAAAAAAGCTCATTTCTCTGCGTTCCCATCCTTACCGGGAACCAGTCTATTGGTGCGCTTTCCATCGACAGGATTTATAAAGACGGATTTGGTTCACAATCCGAACAAGATATTCGTTTCTTAACAATTACCAGTGGACTGATTTCGCAGACAGTGGAAAGAATCCTGCGCGTCAACGAAGAGCAGGAAGCTCTGCGCAAGGAAAACTCACGCCTGAAAAGAGAGTTGTCGGCCAAAAACAAGGTCGAGGAGATTGTAGGTAATTCCTCCAGGATGCAGGAAGTTTACGACATGGTGCAACGGGTGGCTGACTCCAATGCAACTGTTTTGCTGCGTGGTGAATCAGGAACAGGAAAAACCATGGTCGCCAAGGCTCTCCATCATAACTCCCAGCGCTGTAAGGGGCCCTTTATCGTTGTCAACTGCTCTGCTCTGCCGGAATCCTTGCTTGAAAGTGAACTGTTCGGCCACGAAAAAGGCGCCTTTACCGGAGCAACAGAAACCAAAAAAGGACGTTTTGAGCAAGCCAAGGGGGGCACCCTGTTCCTCGACGAGATTGGTGAAATAAGCCCCAGCGTCCAGGTCAAACTACTCAATGTGATTCAGGAGCGCACCTTTCAACGTCTGGGTTCTTCCAAAGTCATCCAAACAGATATCAGGCTGGTAGCTGCAACCAACAAGGACCTGGAAACAGCTGTTAAGGACACCAGCTTCAGGGAGGATCTGTATTACCGATTGAATGTTTTTCCTATTTACCTGCCTCCGTTAAGAAAACGGCGTACTGACGTGCTCCTCCTGGCTGAATATTTCCTTGAAAAATACACTCGAGAAAATAACAAACAGATACAGCGCATATCCACCGCAGCCATTGACCTGCTCATGCAGTATCACTGGCCAGGCAATGTGCGCGAGCTGCAGAACTGTATGGAAAGGGCTGTGCTCATCTGTGATGGCGTCTCGATACAATCGATCCACCTGCCCCCTACCCTGCAATCTCGAGAATCAATTCATTCCGACAAACCGCTTTCCCTGGCAACGGCTGTTGAAAATTTTGAAAGAGAGCTTATTGTTGATGCGCTGAAGAAGCATAACGGCAACCAGACAAAAGCGGCGAAAAATCTGGACACAAGTTTACGTATCATCAACTATAAAATTCATAATTACGGTATTAACCCGAAACAGTTCAAGGTTAAATAATGGATATACTCCTCCACTCCTGTTGTGGCCCCTGTTCCATATACCCGGTTGAGCAACTGACAGGCAAAGGGCATCGTGTATCCGGATATTTTTACAATCCTAACATTCACCCTTATCGTGAATTTAAACGACGTACGGCTGCACTGCGACAATTTGCCGAGCTGTCAGGATTTGAGGTGGAGATTGATACAGACTACGGACTAACTGAATTTCTTCGCAAGGTGGTCTTTCACGAGGCCGGCAGATGTTCACTCTGCTACGACATGCGCCTTGAAAAAACCGCTCAAAGAGCGGCTGAAATCGGGGCAGATGCCTTTACGACCACCCTGCTCTACTCAAAATATCAAAACCACGACCTGCTGGTCAAAAAATGTGAAAAATTTGCCCAAATACACGATGTTGATTTTTATTACCAGGATTTTCGCATTGGTTGGCAAGAGGGTATCGATGCATCCATAGCCATGGACCTCTATCGACAGCCCTATTGCGGTTGTATTTATAGTGAGCAGGAACGATACGACAAAAAACTGAAGAAAAAAATGCGGTTGGCAGCTGCACAGGCACAGCAGACAGAATAGTGACACTTTTTTTATAACTAGAAGGCTCTTTCCTTCATCGGAGTATACTCATGGATAATGTTATTGTGTTAGCAACAGGTAATAAAAACAAACTAAAAGAAATTCAGGCACTCTTAAAAGATTCGCCTGTTACGGTAAAAACCATCAAAGATTTCGGCCCGATGCCTGAACCTGTGGAAGATGGTGAAACCTTTGATGACAATGCCTATAAAAAAGCACTCCACTATTCAAAAATGCTCGGCCTTCCCTGCCTTGCCGATGATTCAGGCCTTGTTGTCAATGCCCTGGGCGGCCGACCAGGAGTCTATTCAGCCCGGTACGCAGGAGAAAAAGCCTCGGATTGGGACAACTGTGAAAAATTACTGCAGGAAATGGAAGGCAAGGAAGACCGCTCCGCATATTTCATGTGCGTGCTCTCCCTTGCTACCCCACAGGGACCGGCTTTGACCTGGGAAGGCAAGTGTGATGGAGAAATCCTTACCGAAAGAAGAGGAGAGGCCGGCTTTGGATATGACCCTATCTTTTTCTATAAACCGTTTAACAAAACCTTTGCTGAAGTCCCGATGGAGGACAAAAGCGTGGTTAGTCATCGTGGCAAAGCACTTGCTGAGTTTGCGGCAGAGATAAGCAAGGTTCAGGTATGGCTGCGGCAGCGGATGGCAGAAAACAAACCGCCTAAAACCGATCACTCGGAATTTGAGCACAACGATTGGTCTCAGGACAAAATGTGCTGAGAAGGTACAGTAAAATGCAGGTTTGCTCTTGAAGAGAAACCTATAGGCACAATAAAAAGGACGATGATAGTTGCAGGGCCGCTCATCGACCAGATAGACCCTCTGCAACTGTAGCCTCTTGACTGATACGCAACCAGTCAAGAGGCTTTATAACTTACTGTTACTCCTTGGTTGCTGTTACTTGAAGACCATGGCGGCTTCAACAGCTTTTCGCCACCCTGCATACAGCTCTGCGGATTCTTCTTGGTCCATCTTGGGATAGAAATCCCTATCGATGCCGAAATTCTTGATAATATCTTCCTTGCTCTCCCAGAAACCAACCGCGAGACCTGCAAGATAAGCAGCGCCAAGAGCAGTTGTTTCAATACAGATCGGACGCTCTACCGGGACGCCCAGCAAGTCTGCCTGAATCTGGAGCATGAGATCATTGGCTACTGCACCGCCGTCAACGCGCAGTTTCTCCAACTTGATTCCAGAGTCTGCTTCCATGGCGGAAAGTACATCCTTTGTCTGAAAGCACAGTGACTTGAGCGTAGCACGAACAAAATGTTCCTTGGTGGTACCGCGGGTAAGACCAAAGATTGCACCGCGAACCTCAGAATCCCAGTACGGTGCCCCCAACCCGACGAAAGCCGGAACCACATAAACACCTTCTGTGCTCTGAACACGAGTGGCGTAGAGTTCGCTGTCCTTTGCATCGCGAAACATTCTCAGACCATCCCGCAACCACTGAATGGCTGAACCAGCTACAAAAATTGAACCTTCAAGAGCATATTCAACTTTTCCGTCTACCCCCCAGGCAATGGTAGTCAATAAGCCGTTTTTGGAAGGAACTGCTTTTTCACCGGTATTCATAAGCATAAAGCAACCGGTACCGTAGGTGTTCTTTGCCATCCCTTCTTCAAAACAGGTCTGTCCAAAGAGGGCTGCCTGCTGATCACCAGCCATACCTGAAATCGGCAGTTCCAATCCCTGAAAAGCAGTTTTGTCGGTGTAGCCGTAGATTTCGGAAGACGGACGTACCTCAGGCAGCATAGAGGCAGGAACAGTGAGGTGCTTCAGCAGTTCTTCGTCCCACTTAAGTTCATGGATGTTGTACATAAGGGTACGGGAAGCGTTGGTATAGTCGGTTACA
The DNA here is from genome assembly GCF_016918565.1 of Desulfogranum marinum. Classification (GTDB taxonomy): domain Bacteria; phylum Desulfobacterota; class Desulfobulbia; order Desulfobulbales; family Desulfobulbaceae; genus Desulfogranum; species Desulfogranum marinum. Next base: position 5,681 of record NZ_JAFFQD010000047.1, on the reverse strand, counting down.
TGAACATTCCCTCCGGTCAGCTTCCAGACCAACCACGTGTCAATGGTGCCGAAAATCAAATCCCCTTTTTCCGCTTTTTCACGGGCACCTTCAACGTTATCCAATATCCATTTTACCTTGGTACCGGCAAAGTAAGCGTCGATGAGTAACCCGGTCTTTTCCCTGATTACGGGATCAAGACCTTTACTTTTAAAGTCTTTGCAAATATCCTTGGTCTGACGAGACTGCCACACAATGGCATTATATACGGGTATACCTGTGTTCTTGTCCCAAACAACAGCCGTTTCACGCTGGTTAGTTATACCGATCGTAGCGATCTCTGAGGTTTTAATATCCTGATGGGCCAAGGCCTCAGCAACGACAGACTGGACAGACGACCATATCTCCATCGCGTCATGTTCCACCCAACCCGGATTGGGAAAATGCTGGGTAAACTCTTTCTGGGTAACGTTGACTATATCGCCTTTCTTATTGAAAATGATAGCTCGAGAACTGGTGGTACCTTGGTCGATTGCCATTACATATTGCTTGCTCATAACTTTCTCCATTAAAGAAATAGATTTACTAAACACCTATCCTATCAGTCACAAAACCATCACCTCACTTCCAGGGAAATGCTCCTCTAAGACCACCACACCCAAACAGGGTCAGTACCATCATTCCAACCCATTGACTGAAAAACAAATTCATAATCAACTCCTACTCCAGTAAAGGTATGTAATAAGTTCACCCCTCCAGAATCGAACGCTAGTCCTGTAAGAGGTGCTATCGTTACCTCCTTGTCGCATTGTTGCGGCAGCGCAAATTCAGCACTCCTGCTAATTGACGATATAGTTTTCAGCGAGTTTGGTGAATTCCTCCACCTGCTCTTTTACCCATGCCTCATCTTTGCCAAGTTCTTTGGCCATTATTTCTGCTGCTTTAGGGGCAGCCTCGATAGCGGCTTTGGCATTGAGGATCAGAGCACGAGTACGTCTTGAAAGTGCGTCGGAAACGGTTAAGGCCCATTCATTTTTGACTGCCCATACTACTTCGAGCCAGGAATATTGGAGTTGCTCATGCATTTGCTGGTCAAGCTCCGGGTAGTCTGCTGCAAGAGCCTGTATCTCTTCTCTATCGCTACCGTAAACATGCATGTGATCTTTAGGATCAAAATCATCCGTGTATCCGTGGAGTTTCATATCTTTTGTAGGTGAGGGTCGAAAAGGGTGGCCTCCGATTTTTATGGCATTATCAATACAGTCTTCTGCCATTTGTCTGTAGGTTGTCCACTTCCCACCGGCTATGGTGAGCAGTTTACTGGGCGAGATAGTCAGATAATGATCCCGTGCAAGGCTAGAGGTCTTGTCATGAGAGTCGCCTGCGGCGATAAGAGGTCTTATACCAGTGAAGACGCTGAGGACATCATCACGGGTTATTGGGTGTTCCAGGTATCGGGCGGAGTGTTCAACCAAAAAATCAATTTCTTCTTTAAGAGGTTTTGGCTCCATGCATACGCTACTGATCGGCGTATCGGTTGTACCTACAACAACTTTATCGTGCCATGGTACAAAGAAGATAACTCTTCCGTCATCGGTCTTGGGCACCATGATACCTGTTTGCCCGCCCAGAAATTTACGATCAATCACAATATGGACGCCTTGGCTTGGTGCAATCAGCTTTTTATGCTCAGCGTTATCCATATTCATTACGTCATCGGTAAAAATACCGGTGGCATTGATAACAGCTTTTGCCTTCACCTCGTAAGAAGTGTCGCTTAGGGTATCAACCACCTTTACACCGTTGACGTTGCCTGCATCATTTTTCAACAACCCGGTTACTTTTGCGTAGTTGACAGGACAGCCACTATGATCAGCCATGGTGTGTGCAAGAGTGATAGCTAATCGTGCGTCGTCGAACTGACCATCATGATAGGTCACTCCGCCTTTCAGCTTCTTCGTACGTACCCCGGGCACTTCTTTGATCACCGATTTACTGGAAAGAATTTGTGACTTCCCAAAGCTGTACTTACGAGCCAGCATGTCATAGGCTTTAAGCCCTATGCCGTAATACGGGAGCCCCCACCATTTATAGTCTGGGACAATAAATTTTTGGTTGTAGCACATGTGAGGAGCATTCTTCAGTAAAATGCCGCGTTCTTTAAGCGCCTCCATGACAAGAGAAATATTCCCTTGCTGCAGGTACCTTACCCCTCCATGGACCATTTTTGTGCTGCGGCTGGACGTTGCTTCTGCAAAATCTCCCTGCTCAAGCAGCAGGACCGAATACCCTCTTGCTGCAGCATCAAGTCCCGCACCCAAGCCGGTAGCACCACCGCCAACTATGATGAAGTCCCACACCTTTGCACTGTCTTCCATCCTGGAGATAAAATCTGAACGTTTCATATACCCTCCCCCTTCTTTTAGTTTCGGCAAGGGTAAGCCGAACTGGTTTAAAAATATGATAATTACGTTTCAAGCTGTGGGTAACCTACTATGCAGTCGCTTTCCGAATCTGGCTCATTTCTCTTCAATAGAGAAACATAAACAAACAATTTACTTTCGTTTATGTTCACATCGTGCCACATTAACGGCCACAATTCAAGACGATACTTTCACTTTCGAAAACAAAAATGGAAACGAAAACAAAACCGGCCTGTCACAGCCCCCTTACCTTCCCAGTGAACAGCACAACAAAAAGCCCAGCAAAACAGTTGCTTTAATAAAAAATGTTGCCATAGATAACTCTGACCCTATATCGAAACACGAACCGTATGTTCGCAAATGAACATCAAGATACACATTAGGCTTGTTACAAACAAGATCCGGTGGTAAAAATGAACACAACTTTTTTTTGCGTAACAGTGAGAGAAGACGCGAAACAATAAACACCTGAAACAAAAAGTTTTTATTTGTCATCGTTAAATCAAACGTTTTTCATATTGAAAATAGAGGATTTTTTTGAACGACTTAACCAACCCTGCCGAATACAAAGGCTCGACATTCAGCCAAGATTCGCTGTCGAAAAGACAACGCTTGATCTTGACCATGGTAAACGAGCAAGGGTTTGCAACCATTGAAGCCCTGGCCAGCCATTTTGACGTCACACCTCAAACCATTCGGCGTGATATCAATCGACTCTGTGAGCGTCAGCTCATTCAGCGGTACCATGGAGGTGCCAGCAGATCCTCCAGCGTTGAAAACGTTGACTACAGTACGCGTAAAAATATTCTTAATCTGGAAAAGAAACGCATAGCTGAAATGGTGGCAAAGCAAATACCCAACCGAGCTTCACTGTTCATCAACCTGGGAACGACCACTGAAGAGGTTGCCAAGTCTCTAGCCAACCACAAAAAACTGCGGGTTATTACCAACAATCTCAATGTGGCGCTGACCATGAGCAACAATAAAGATTGTGACGTGATCATTGCCGGGGGCATGGTAAGAAGCAGGGACAAAGGAATCACCGGAGAGGCAACGGTAGAGTTTATTCGTCAGTTTAAGGTTGATTATGGCATTATTGGTGTTTCCGGAATAGACGAAGACGGTACCTTACTCGATTATGATTATCATGAAGTTCGAGTTGCGCGAGAAATCATTAATAATTCGCGCAACGTCTTTCTCGTCACCGACCACACCAAGTTCACCAGAAATGCCATGGTCCGTATAGCTGATATTGCCGGAATTGATGCAATATTCACTGACAAGAAGCCCCCTAAACCATTTAGGGATATGCTGAAAAAAAAAGATGTGGCTCTTTTTGTTTCAGAGGGTGATGAAGAATAAGAAGAATGTTCCCTATTCTCTGAAGAATGAGCAGTTGAATGGTACAGCTCAAAGCTTTGAATCTTGAAACTTTTCAGAAAATAATTTCCCCGAGTCTATATATATGAGCATAAAAGCCGGGTACAACCTACAATTGATAATTAAACCACCCACGTAAATGCACAGAGTATTTAGGTGTAGAAATCGAGACCCGATCTGACTGCATATTCCAGAGCAACCTGAGACTCATATATAGTGTGGTTTAACTTTATCTGACCATCTCGCGGAAACCAATTATTCAGGTATAACAGGAAACAGCTACACTCAAGAAGGCAGGTCACAGCTTGATATTGCCAATGCTAACCCTCAAGTTTAAGGGTTGAACGATACTATCTCGCATATTGCCGAACATACAGTCTTTCAGTATAATTACTTATTCCTGTCGGTTTCGCCGCCAGGAATCGTGGTGCTGACTGCGTTCAGCCCCTAGTCCGTCGCCTCTGGCGCCGGAACAAGGAAAGGGACCCGACACCGCGCACATCACACCAAAAAGAGATTGCTTGCACTGCACACAGCGCGGGTCAGTACCTTGATTATGTGCCTTGCGAGCATGGTTAGAGTTATATGGCCAACGTGCCGAATAAACAACAATATAGAATCCCAAAAGTCTTTTTACACTAGAGTCAGATAGAAAATGAACAGCACAATAGAAGAATGGGAAAAAACGGAGAGCCCTGACATTGTGCTTAAAGCTCGGGAATCTCAGATAAAGCAACTTTACAAGCAATCGTGGGTTGGCTTAGTAGGTGTCCTTGTGGTCGCTATTTCTATCTGCATCGCACTTTGGCAAGTTCTGCCCTCATGGAAACTCACTTTGTGGGTAGGAATTTTAACGCTGGTCACTTCTGCACGTGGTTATATTATCGTTGCGTTTAAGCGAAAAGCACCGGTAGGGGCTAATATAAATAAATGGGCGAAATGGCATGTCATTGGCACTAGTGTTTCTGGTTTGACGTGGGCTTTGCCATCCTTCTTTTTGTGGCCAGAAAATTCTTCCGAGTATCATTTGATTTGGGCTTTATGCATCTTGCCGCTAAGTGCTTCTGCTGTATCAACATACTACACGTGGAAAGCATCCTATATTTCATTCATCTTACTTTCCGTTATACCGGTTTCGCTTCGTTTTTTTTATGAGGGTGGGTTGTCATATATTATTCTGGGATTTCTAGCGTTATTTTTTATTGCTGTTCTTATGCAGGCTGGCAGTTTGATACATACCAGCAGCTTGCGTACGCTGATCGTAGGCTTTCGCAATGAGGCACTCGGTGTATTCTTATCTGAAGAAAAAGCAAAACAGGAAAAACTCAGCCACCAACTTCAAAAAGCCCATGACCAGCTTCAAAAGATCAGCCTGACGGATGATCTGACTGGACTTTGGAACCGGCGTTACCTTAAAGTGACTATTCAAAAATACGTCGCTCAAGTGCTTCGGAACTATCGCAATTTCCAGCAGGGATTAGAAAGAATAAATTCCAGCAACACTGACATTATGTTCATTATGCTGGATTTGGATCATTTCAAGACAGTAAACGACACCTACGGCCATAACGCTGGAGACCAAGTTCTCAAACAGATGAGCCATTTGCTGAAGAAATCCTGCCGTGAAACAGATACCGCAATTAGATGGGGTGGCGAAGAATTTTTGGTGGTTTCCTTAAATGTGCAACGCGAAAACGACACAATTCTCATTGAACGTATACGGCAGGCAGTGGAAACTAACAAGTTTGATATCGGTAAAGAGTCACCACTTCTGCGTATTCCACTGAATCCGGCCACCCATTCCAGTCGAAACCGGCCAGTCAGTCCACGTGATTCCGGCCACCTATTCCAGTGAAACTGGCCAGGTGGTCGGAGCGAAGCGACGCTGTTATTTTTTCA
>NZ_JAFFQD010000046.1 GCF_016918565.1 Desulfogranum marinum | reverse complement strand
TTATACTATGCATGGCTGGTTCTCCTTTAATTGCAGCATCTGACTGCGTTGAGTTAGTTCTTGTCGAACATGCTATGTGTAGCATAAAACTCGGGAGGTGAACCAGCCTTCTCATTTTACCTTACCTATTCATTGCCAAAAACTTTGAACCTGACGCCGCCTGAACTGATGAGAAATCCGGGCTAAAGAGTAGAATCACAGCAACGTTGCTAGCAATTGTAGCGTTGGGTCTATTTTTTCAAGGCATTTTGCTGGATTACGGTAATGCTTTCTCAATTTTCAAAGTGCTCATCTGCCTTTCGGCTTATCGGATTTTTAAAGCTACCTGGTATTACAATAAAAAATGCCTACATGCTGCCCCCGTTGCAAATATGAGAGAAGGGGACAACCAGAGAGCGTCTACGGATAAATACCGTTTAGACTAACGGTCAAGCTCAAAAACACCAATACCCTCTTTAAATTTTACAAGATATTTCATGAAGATATCCCAAAAACAGGTCGGAGTGTTTAAAGGTATGGCTACGGCGATGCTTGTATCCTTACTTACAGTGACCCTGGGGATTATGACCGACCCATTTCATTTCCATAAACTCGAAGGGCTCGAAGGGAAATTGGAGGTTTTGGGACTGAGCATTATTCTCCCAACATTATTTTTGACTGCCTCGATAGGCCGACTAGCCAAATTTCGTTTTTTCAGCCCGGAGGACATAGATGGAAGTGGATTAACAAAGGGATCTGAAAAGGCTATAATATTGCAAAGTCTCCTGCAGAACACTCTAGAGCAACTTGTCATTGCAGTTGGCGCATATACTGCTTGGTGCTTGGTCATGCCTGCAGCCTGGTTGTCCGCCGTACCATTATGCTCCCTGGCTTTTGCTATTGGCCGTCTCAGCTTTTATACAGGATATCAAAAAGGCGCTCCATCAAGGGCTTTTGGCTTTGCATTAACTTTTTACCCAACGGCTTTACTGCTGCTATTGCTTGTATTTTATCAGATCGAAAAATTCATAACCTAAGGCGCTGTGCAAGCATGTCCATGCAACATTCAACGACAAAAAAGAGCAAAAAATGGTCGCTTCATTGATTAAACTTGTTTTGTCGAACCCCTCTGTTTCTCTTCTCTTCCTTGGGTTGATTAGCTCACTGATATCGCTCAATTTCAAGAAAAAGCCGCTAACGAAGTCCGTTATTATAGAAGACCTTGTTGCCTTTTTTTTTCTGTTCAGCATTGGGATAGGATATCTAAACAACTTCCTTATGCATGTTGTGTTCGCCGAATATACGGCAAAATTCATTGGCTGGCCCAACAGCCCTTTTCAACTGGAAGTAGGCTTTGCCAGTCTTGGCATGGGCGTGGCAGGCCTCATCGCTTTTAGGCAAAACCTAGCCTTCCGAGTAGCAACTTTTATCCCTCCCGCCTTCTTTCTGCTTGGTGCAGCAGGAGGCCATATTTACCAAATATTTCAAACACACAATATGGCTTCAGGGAACGCAGGCACTGTCCTTTGGACCGATATCCTGTTGCCAATAATCGGCTTCGCACTACTCTATGCCCAGACAAAAATTCTGCGAGGAGCTACGAATTATTAAAAAAGTAGCAAAAAAAGAAGATTACCATACGTTTTTCTATCGATTTACCAGTTGATCATTGAAAATGTGATACGTCCTTTCTTTTTCCCTTTGTTCCGCACTCGGCGAAGTCAAAGTTACAAGCTCACGTTGCCTGAAAAAACGACTTTGAAGAGAATTACCTTCAACTGGAACAGACTGATTTCAATTCGAAAAAAAATCACTCCCCCCAGTGGCGTCCTTCCATCCTGCCAAAAAGCCGGTAATGATCCCTGGGGCCTAGCACGCCCATGGAGCTCCTCCTCCCCCATACTGCTGAAGCAGCGACATCCGGATATCTGTCCCAGTAAGCCTGCGCCAACTTTTTTTCTTGAACGATATCCTCGGGCCAATCTATTTCCGTATAAATCCTGCCTTCCTGCCGACCATGATTACGATAATGATCTGCAGGACCTTTAATACCGAGTACTCCATCTTCGCCCCAGAGTTGGTTTTCCCGGACGTCGGGATAGCGTCTCCAGTAAGCTTTTGCCAACCTCCTCTCCTGTTGCAGATCCGGCGCCAGCTTATCGTACATTGCGCGCAGATATGCCTCGGTTCGGCGAGTGTCCTCATTAAAAAAAGGGGCTTGTACGGCATGGATACACCACAAAATAGCGCTGATACAACACACCAGGAAAACGACCGCCGGTTTCAACCACTTCACGGCATAGCCTCCAGCTCCAGCCAGCTGCTCCAGCCGCCCCTGTCGGCCCTGCGGACACGGACTCGCACCGGACTCACCGGGACCACCCAAGTTTGCCAATATCTTTTGCTGAGCTTGCCAAAATCTTTTTTTACTCCGCGAACCTCCAGCTCGCCGTCAACCATATTGTCTCCGCTGCCTGCCCGGTACTGCAGTATATAATCGGCATCGTCCCTGCCCTGCCATTCAAAGTAAAAACGCCCGGCAAGCTGCTTATAACCGTACGCACCGCTTCCGGGTGGAAAAACCCACTGCGGGCCGCTGCCGACAAGGTTCTGCGCAGCATCTTCTCGCACCGGCCGATTTCGGGCGGTGTGTATTTTTGCCGCAAGCGTTTTTTCGAGCTCTGCGACCTGATCCCTATATAATGCATACCCATCGTCGTTTTCTCCAGGATCTTTCCCTAAATGATAAAGTCGCCTTGCTTCTCTGCCATCCTTATGTTTTCGCCACAGCAGCTTCCAGCGCCCTTCGATCGCCCCATATTCGAAATATTTGATATTGGCCGGATCTTCCTCGCTGAATCCCCCGCCGGAAGTCATGCCGAACCATGACGCTGGGACTTGCTTTTCTAAAAAATTTCGCCCTTCGAGATATTTAGGGACGTTCACACCCAGCAGCTCAAGGAGCGTCACCATCACATCTGTATGGCTGGAATGGTCGACAACTTTGGGCCACTCCTGTTTTGTCAGCGTCTCGGGCACCCATATAAAAAAAGGCACGCGAACGATCTCTTCATGCAGGTGCCCCCCAAGGTTGGTGGAAGCATGGCCCACATTTCCCCGTTCTCCATGTTCATCCCCGTGGTCGGCGGTGACAACTAGCACACACCTGTTACGCAGCCCGCTCTTGGTATACAGCTCCCAGAACCGTGCAAACCAGTCGTCAAATTCCCTGGCATTTGCCGTATGTAATGCGTGGATGGCCTGCACATCTCCAGTTTGATAATCAATACTCCCGGCCTTGATGTGGGTCGTTGTTCGAACCGCTTCAACCCTTTGCTTGGCCTCCTTATCAGCCACTAACGCATCGAGTGCAACTTCATATCCCTTGCCCGGCCGATATGGCAGATGGGTATGGAGATAATGCTCCCAGAGAAAGAAGTACTTTTTATCCTGTGCTCTTTGGGTAAGCCAAAAAAACGGATCAGTCCCCACATCATCGATACCAAGCCCCAGGTTGCGATACAGGTCCATGGTCATAAAACCCTGCAGTCCTGCCACCTGATACCCTTTATCGGCAAGCACCTCCAAGGGCAACAGCAGCTTACCGTCAACTGACTGCCCCCTTGTATGCACACCCGCTTGAAAAGGTGTCAGCCCTGTGAGCAAAGTAATCATATTGGAGCCTGTCCAGCCACTGACAGCACGATGGACAAGGGATCGATGAGCGCTCTTTGCGGCCTGCAATAGATTGGGTGTTATCGACTCTTTCACCAGATCGTGGCGCAAACTCTCCACCGTAAGGAGAATGACGCTGATGCGGTTTTCCTTTTGGTACAGAAGGACACCTTTGACCACCAGCGTGAAAAAAAGGATGAATGCAAAACTAATGAAAAGAAAGCGATACCGCATTGATCACAACCGGGTAGCAAAAAAAAGAAAATGCCAAACAACTGACAACCAGACAACCATACCGCACGCTCCCTTGCAACTGCTGGTGATACAGTGCCCAAAAAACAAGAGCGGCGGACAACGGCAGGAACATCCAGTATGGAAGGGCAACATTTTTATATCCTGCAAGGGGGATGATAAATGCAAGGGTACTCAGGACCAACCAGGCAAGATAGAAAAGCGCTGTGCCCCATTGTTCCGTGATATGTTCGGGCAGCAGCCTCTTATTATTCCCAACAAACAGTGCCCCTCCATGCCAGATAAAGCTCCCACCAAGTGACGCGACTCCATTGACTGAAATATCTCGCAGTCCGTATGTTCGCTGTGAATGTATCCCCTGGAGCAACTCGTCGTGGACACCAAAAGCCATGCCGGCAAGCACTGAAAAAAACAACAGCGGGCCGCCATGCAGTCTCCAGGACATCGCATAACGGACCAGACAGGAAAGTGCCATGTATTCGAGCACATGAATTCTTTTCACCGGGTACCGGCCATCTGGAATGGCCAGCGCAATTATACACAGCAATACGCCTGCAACTACCCAAGGCCAACTTACCTTCCCCTCATGTGCCTGAGTCTTTAAAAAACGAGGGAGAAACACAAGTACCGACAGTACGGCAGCTATGGGAACGACTGCAATGACCGGTGTGGGAAGCAATCTGTTGAGCAGGGAAAAAACACCGTAAAGATGCACAAAAACAACCACCAATAAACAGCAGGCTGTGTAGAGAAAAATTTGCAAAGGTAAGCTGCCTTTTTCCATCAGGTTGCCACCTCCATCATGCAAAACACGAAAAAAAAGAGATGGCCCGGCAAGGGAATGAGATTTTCTTCATTTTGTCCAGCAAAGCAGAGTGTTCAACCGTTCGATGTCCTTCGGCGTAAAATATTTACTCTGTACAAAATACCTTCAAGATCGACCGGAAAACAAGAATTATTCAACCCTACAACGAGATATAGTTACCAACTCATTGTTAAAAATAGAAAAATTTCATCTTGGCAGACTATTCCCAAAAGACTTTAGCCATCTTTGTTTGTGATCCACACAACTCAATGCAAAGAACAGATTTGTTAACTAAAATTGTCGAAGTCAAATCCACTCCTCAATCCTGAACGACAATTCTAATCATTCAAGATGCCCTCTTTTTTTCACTGCTTTTTAAAGCAATCCTAACCTATCGCTAATCAAGTTCCGGTAATTGTCGCTGGGTTTACTCAAGGAAACAAAAGCACCTGAGGTCTTTTACTGTAGGAATTGAAACGATTTTGAGGAGAGGTTACATGAAAAAACGGATTTCCGCCGCTGTGTGCTTTGGTGCCATGGTGATGGCCGCCACTTCCACTTTTGCCGTTGAAACAAGTAAAGCCCAACCAGCAGAGGTGGCTTTTGAAGGCGTCACCTTTCCAGCCCTACCGCTATGGTTACCCTATTGAAGTTAGTGTAAAAAAAAATGGTTCCGCAACCCCGGGGAAACATTTTTCCATGGGCCGTGTAGCTATTGAACTTGCCTATGTGATCCCGGATAACAAAACCACCTACATCTCAGATGACGGTACTAATGTCGGTTTTTTCATGTTCGTTGCCGGAAAAACCAAAGATCTCTCTGCAGGAAACCTCTATTCCGCAAAATGGGACCAAGTCCACAACGGTTCCGGAGTTGAAGGTACGCTTCGCAGAACCGGAAAACGTAGGCAACGGAGAGGAAAAAAACGCCGGCGTTATCCAGGCTAATTCGAAACAACTGGCGCAACATCGGCGGCAAATAGATTTCTGACGGCAATCCACCTTATACTTGCCGCCAACCTGTCCGACCCACCGGGGCCACTTCTGTAGTTAACAAATGGAACTCACATTGGTGGCCAATGCCGTCGATCAAGTTCATATCAATAGCACTTCAAAAAAATCTACCGGTTTAGAATTGCAGCTGATACAATCCATCAAATAAGCGAATCCATCGAAGATGGTAAGTACAGCAGCGAGTTAAAAAGAAGGTCTTTGCCAACATGGTCGGAAGTCTTATGAAAAAGTGGTACACCAGATCGCGCTCCTTCTTGATGAAATGATTCCAAAATTGGATCAACCAAGGGGTTGATTCATTAAAAACAGGCTCCAAGCTGGTGCCTTATGATCGCAGGGGGCAAGCTATTAAAAAAAGCGGTCGCCTTGCTACTCCTCAACTTCAACCGATTCAAGTCGATTAACGATATAATTGGGAACGGTATCGGTAACGAGTTGTTACGCCACGTTGTCCACCGTTTACCTGAGATTGCTAGCCCTCTTCCTCATGGATAGCCTTTTTTTCAAATGATTTACGGCATTCTACAAAAAAACAAAACTCGAGGGAATTGAGTGGCAACCAGTGATTGTAAACTGACAATATTAGGAGGCAACGGATGGATACCGGCTTTTAACAGGCACACTTGCTGCTATGCTCTTGAGTTAGGCGATTATTTATTCATTTTTGACCTTGGTTCCGGAGCCTGCAGGCTAGGCGAGCTTTACCCGCCTGAAAAGCTCATGAGTTTCAAAGAGATACATATATTTTTATCGCATTATCATCTTGATCACATAACCGGCATCACCTACCTGCCTTTATACCTGAAAGGCTGCAGGGTAACTATTTTTGGCCCTGGAAAAAATATTTACGGTAAGAGCACAGAAGAAATCCTTTCTGCCCATCTGGAAAAACCCTATTTTGCTTTGCCCCTGGCTGACTACCCTATGGATTTAGCCTTTGTTGATATTGCATTAGGGAAAAATGAAATAGCAGGGGTTGAAATAAGCACTCTGCTCCAAAGCCACAGCGACCCGACAATTGGATACAGACTAAATGACCATCTTGCATATATAACCGACACTGCCTGTTCGCCGGATACGATTGATTTTGTTGATGGCACCAATATACTTTTGCATGAAACCTGGTTTGACAACCTTGAATACACTACACTGAGCAGCAACAACGGCAGCGTCACAGAAGATGTATCCATTGCATTACGCTCACATGCCAATATTGATTGGGTTATGCATGTGGCCAAAAAGGCACAAATAAACACCTTAGTTTTGATACATTTAAACCCTTCGTACAATGACGAAAGACTACGCGGAATGCTCGCCTATGCAAAAAGATCTTTTATGAAAACATATCTGGCACTTGACGGCACAACTATCCTCATATAAATAACCTTGTTCCAGGAGTAACGATTTTGCACTGAGCCCAACCGATTCAGCCTCTATGCTATACATAATCGGGAGCGGAACAATTCAGCGAGTAACAAATAAGCTCACCTTAACCTCGATCTGTAACTGTTCAGCAGTGCTTCAGATGGGTGCAAGCAGGCTGGATAACTATAGTAATGCTATGTTTTCCTGCCTGATCGTGCGCAGATGGAGTGCTGCTCAACAGTTACTCAGGAGCAACTATTAAAACGATAAGCATACTGGGAACAGGTTGGCTAGGTCTCCCCTTGGCGCAGCACTTTGTTTCAATGGGCCACAATGTCATTGGCTCTACCACTTCGAAACATCGACTGACGGAACTGACATCCATAGGTGTTAAGCCGTTTTTGATTGATATTGGATCGTTGCCGGATACTATTCAAGAATTCCTGCAGGCTGACGTACTGATCATCAACATACCGTCAAAGGACATAGCCGGCTTTCGCCTCCTGGCCCAAGCAATTGAAAAATCCGCACTCAAAAATATCGTCTTTGTCAGCTCCACCTCTGTTTACGACAACACCAACACAGTAATAACCGAGGCAGACGGCCTGGAATCCGAACAGAGCCCATTGGTGATAATTGAAAACCTGTTAAAAAAATGCAACACAGCCAAAACCACCATTGTCAGATTCGGAGGCTTAATCGGGTACAGCCGCAACCCTGGAAATTTTTTCCGCAAAGGGAGAAAGGTGCAACACCCTGACTCCAGGGTAAACCTCATCCATCGTGATGACTGCATCGCCATTATCACTCAAATCATTGAGCAGGAGGTATGGGGAGAAGTGTTTAATTGTTGCGCTGACACCCACCCCACAAAAAGAGAATTTTACACGCAGGCGGTCACTTCCATAGGCAATCCTGCGCCTGAATTTATTCTCACAGGCACCAGTCCATACAAAATAATCAGCAACCAGAAAGTGAAGCAGCGTTTACACTACCAATTTTTGCATCCGGATTTAATGAAAATACAATTTGAGGATGCCTTATAACCGATGTTGGAGTCTCGTCTGCCTATCTATAGCCCAAAACCCTGAAACCGACGCCGCATGAACTGGTGAGAAATTGAGGCTAGTTGGTTCGGTGCAGAGTAATGAGGCATACCTCTCCCCGGCAATTAAAACGAACAGGAATACTTGATGCTCCAACGCCGGTGCTGGTGTAGCCGATCATCTCTTCAAATCGCCATTCCCCGACCGCAGTATCGCGTGGAGCGCGACTGTTGGAAAGAATGGGACGATGATCGGCAAGGCATACCTGTCCTCCATGGGTATGACCACACAGGTACAAATCGGCTTTTTGCTGCTGTGCCTGTTTATATGCCTCAGGGGAGTGGGCCAGGAATATGGTGAAGTCCTTGTCTGGAATTTCTCTGCAGGCGTATGCGGCATCGTCTAGTCTGTAGTAGTGCGGGTCGTCTACCCCGGCTACCCATATTCTTCTCTGATCACGTTCGATCGGCCAGGCTTCATTGATCAGCATAACGACACCGGCTTCCTCCATGTCCGGTATCATCTCGATACAATCGTGATTCCCGAGCACTCCTAAAATGCCGTCCGCAGCTTTTAACTGGGCCGTCACTTTGCGCAATTCGCGAACACTTGGCGCCATGGGGCCGTAGAGCTTCATGCGTAGATCTCCTCCCAGAAGACAGAGATCAACATCGATATTTTGAACGACATCAATCAGCTTTTCCGTTAAGCCTTGCAGACCGTCCAGGTGCAGGTCTGTCAAATAGAGGATGCGGTACCCATCAAAGGCCTCAGGCAAAGTCGGAAAAGAAAAGTCCTTGTGCACTAACCGGATATCCAGCGCATTTTGCTTGCCTTTTTCATAGAGCCCGGAAATCTTGACCAACCAGGTAAGGATCACCTGGTCAGTGAGGATGCGACTGAGATTGAACCAGATCTGGTATCTTGGCAAAGGAATATGACACGCTCGCCATTCTCGAAGCCTAACAGTTGAGCGGAGGATACACGGGTAATTATCGCGCGGGGTCCTGTGGATTGTATATTTCCACCACAGTGTTGCAGGGTAAGCAGAACATGTAAAAAGAACGACAATAAGAATAAGTTGCGTCCACGAGAAAGGGAGAAACGAAGCTAAAAAAAGTACAGGAAAAAGCGACTCCAGCACATGGTCGAGCGGAAAGGTATCACCGCCAAAAGGTACGTTTAATCTGCGTTTGATAAAGCTTGATGTCAGGTCTCCAGCCATGGCAAATACCGCCGCTGCTCCCCCTTGCCACCATGACATTCCCAGGAGAAAGCAGGCTCCCATGCCGCCGAAGACACTGACTGCAATGCCGCGGATGGTTTTGTGTGGTCCAAACAGTGGTTTCTTATCCAGCCATAGAATGCCCCCATCCACAGGAAACCGCAGCTTATCTCCCAATACAAGATGAGCAAGAACCGGCAGGCAATTCACGACATAAAGAAAAAGAAGAATGCCGAACGTTGTTCCGATGGTGGTGAGTAATGAAGAATTCATACTGCTCATCCAGGCTCTCGGTTGAAAATATCAGGCTAGCTACCAGACTTGTTGTATTATAGCACAACAGCAGACAAAACAGGACGCACTCCATTTTCTTTTACAGGCCACCAACCGGGAAAAATAAAAATCTGCGCATTATTTCTTTATTCCTTTTTGTTACGTAAAAAACCGCTTAAATATAGGTATTTTTCGACCTCGCGTGGCCACAGAGGTAGCAAGAGGATCGAAAACAGCAAAATATCGGAGTATGCAACCCTTCAGTTTAAAACTACTCGCCGTTCCCGGCATCACTGCGCCTTTGTGCGCACAACATCTTTTATAAGGACCCGAAAATGAGTACATTTACCAACGTTACTCTCTCCAAAGAGGCAAACATCTACTTTGACGGCAACGTCACCAGTCGCTCATTTGTACTGGCCGACGGCACAAAAAAATCCCTCGGCATCATGCTTCCTGGAGAATATACTTTCAACACCGATGCCAAGGAAATAATGGAAATCCTTTCGGGTGAGCTTGAGATACTCCTGGCCGATGCAAAGGAGTGGAAGACAATCACCGGAGGGCAATCCTTCGAAGTACCGGCACAATCAACATTTGAGCTGAAGGTTAAAACAATTGTCGATTACTGCTGTTCCTATCTCGACTAAACCATACAAAAAACCGGGAAGCAGGCCTAAACATCCTTTTTTCCGGTCAGCAAATAAGGGCAGCACCACATTTAAGGTTACTGATCTACCAACGGTTTACTGGAAAAGTGGTGCCCTCCTTTTTCGTACATATCGTTAACTGTAAATGGAAGATCTGTGGCCGGTTGGACTACAGTTAGAAGGCAGAGATGCAAAAAGGATGAAAGCCGATGCAGAAACCAAAGGGGAAAACAATGCACCATTTGATTAGCTCTATTTCAATATTCATTGCACTTCGTTTTTTACCGGTATTCCTGCTGCCGGTTTCATGTCTGCTCTTTTTTACAGCCGGAGACCTCTATGCCAATGAGTCTGCTGTGTGGAATGCGCTTAAATCGGGCAACCACTTTGCCCTGTTACGTCATGCTATCGCTCCTGGAACCGGCGATCCTGGGCATTTTGCGCTTGGAGAATGCTCAACCCAGAGAAACCTCTCCCATGAAGGACGCAATCAAGCGAAAAAAATTGGTGATCGTTTTAGGGCAAACGGTATAGACAAGGTCCGCGTATTCTCAAGTCAGTGGTGTCGGTGCCTCGAAACGGCAAAATTGCTGTCACTGGGGCCGGTTCAGGAATTACCGGTATTAAACTCCTTTTTTCGGCACTATGAGCGCAAAAAATCACAAACGCAAGCGCTGAAAGAATGGTTAGTACAGCAAGACTTTACACAACCGCTTTTGCTGGTTACGCACCAGGTCAACATTACAGCACTGACCGACATCTACCCTGATTCAGGCGAAATTATTGTTGTTCGACAATCCAAACCCGGTGAATTCATAGTCGTTGGCAGCGTGCAGACAGAGTAAAATATACAGCGAAACGCATTGGGTGACCCGTTGCCGGTGCAAAAAAATGGACGCACCACATTTTCTTTTACCACTTTACCGGCTGCGGATAGCGAAAGATATGACGCCTTCACTCTTTTGTTCCCGATCCAAGAAGGGCTATACCGCTTCCGGCGCCGATTTACCACGTGGCTTCAATGTTTCTAGAGGATACCCTCCAACAGAGCTTCAAAGACCGAATCAGCTTGATTTCTATTACAACTCATACATTTGGTGGCCGGACTTTCAACTGCAGGTTATGATGAAATATCATTCTTTTCGCCCAACTGCTTTGTTTCATCCAAAACCTCAGAGGTAAGCGAAGTTTGCTGATTTCCGCCATGCCAAATCGGCTTTTAATCAGGTAAGATACTTTCATTTACCAAAACAACCAGCCCTCGCCTGATAAACTGAAAATGGAGAAAATAATTATGGCAAAATGTACAATATGTAATTCCCGCAAGGGAAAACGAAAATGCATGGCTGAGGACTCGTTGATCTGCAGTCTATGTTGCGGTCAATCTCGTAACCCTGAAAAATGTACGGGCTGTGTCCACTATAAAAACGTTTCCCAGAATAGAAACTACCGTAAAGTTCCCTTTTACGGAATCGAGCAAATGTCTGATTCAATCACCCTTCAGAGTATTTCCAATACCATCGAATCGATCTTGTGTAGACTTGACATCGACGCTGAAAATAAATTTACAGACAAGACAGCACTTCAGCTCTTAGAGGCAGCTTTTGATACATTGCATTTCAAAAATTCCGAGATGTCCTTTACGGATCCTGCGACCAAGATTCTATTTGAAAAAATGTCACAGATCATGGAACAGGATTTACCGGATACTCCTGAAGAGCAGTTAATAAAAGTTATGGCTGCCGTGTATAGATCAATACAAAGAAGGACTAACGGCGGGAGAGAGTATTTGACTTTTGCACAACAATATGTGGGGCCGAGAGTTGGGCCAGGCGCAAGGGTATTACAATATTAACCCATTCTAGGTTCGAGGTGGCATTGCCCGGACATCACGTCTGCCATTACCCCGCTTTAAAAATTGAAGTCACCCAAAACACCTACAAAAAAACTGTTAAACAGGTCAGCTATGTTTTTATCCATAAAATGGAATTGGTGAAATGAATCAACACGAAAAAATTAATTACGTCGAGTTTCCGGCACGAGACATTCGAGCCACGAAAGATTTTTTCACACAAGCGTTTGGCTGGTCATTTCAAGATTTCGGCCCAGAATACGCTGCATTTTCAAACCAGGGTATTGATGGCGGTTTCTTTCAATCGGAGCTGCATTCTTCGACCGGTAATGGCGCAGCTCTCATAGTGTTCTACAGTCAAGATCTAGAAGCCACTCAAGACAAGATTGAAAAAGCTAATGGCTCTATCATACAACCAATTTTTGCCTTTCCTGGTGGTAGACGTTTTCATTTTACAGAACCAAGTGGTAATGAATTTGCGGTCTGGTCGGATAAACACTGAACTATAAAGTTGGAAGGGAAAACAAAAAAGGCAACGTACAGCCTTTGAGCATTGTTTTTTTTACACTCTTCAGGGTACCCGCAGAAAATCGATAGCCTCTTCTTTCTGCTCAGTGGAGAAACATTTTATTTCAATGTTTTTGAACAGTTGGTCTTCCAGATCGATAATTTTATGCATCCATTGCTTGTCGGTAACAACGGCCATCCTGCTGAAGTTTGAAAGGCCCACATCAGCCATAAATTTTATTTTTTCTACGATAGCATCCAACTCCACCCCGCCGATACTCTCAATTTCCTGGTAGATAAAGACATTTCCAAAATTATATATCTGGTCTTTTATGCCGGTGAGTGCCGTGGTCATGTCTTCCTCGGTAATCTTACCGGCTACACGATAGGCAATGGCCTGCTCAACTCCAATATCTATAACATCCAGCATTATCCTTACCTCCAGTGCAGAAAGGGGTGCCCCCTTTTCGTTATTACCCCGATGAACCCGATGCCCATATAACTTATCGACAAGAGCACCTCATGAAGCACATTAACTCTTCTAGGCCCTGTGTCCAGTTTTTCTCTACCTTATGAGCAATGTTCCCATATCTGCGGCTCAACTCTCTATCAGCTGGAAGTAAAAATGTTTGCAGTGCCCATGCTCAGCAGAAAAGCAACAATCGCCTATCCGGGCAGTGTACCTCAGATTGTGCCGGATATTTTCTCAGTTGCTCAAAAAACCGAACGAATCATATGGTTTATTGGCTTGACCGACTTGCTTTGCACCACCACAAGCCATAGTGTTGTAAGTGTACATATAGAGTCTACTCGTTCATGGAAAAATGGAGGAAAATATGTTGCCGAAAATACAAAAAATACTCTATGCCACGGACCTCTCAGACAATGCAAAATACGCCGCTGGCTACGCTGCCCTGCTTGCTGACAAACTTGATGCGGAAATAACCGTTCTTCATGTGCTGGACGATCTATCGTGGTCCAGTAAAAACCTCATAGCCAACTACCTGAGTGAAGAACAATTAAAAGAAATACAGAGACATAAAGTAAGCAAATACAAAGAGATGATGCAGCAACGGATCAAGCAATTTTGTGAAGAAGCTGCTAACGAGACCAAAAAATGCCAATTTTTAGCAGAGCGGACTCTCATCAGGGAAGGTAACCCAGCGCAAGAAATTTTAGATGAAGCCCATGAAGGGGATTACGATATGGTTGTCATCGGTACCCACGGTCTAGGAGCACTGGCAACGGCTTTATTGGGAAATACAGCTCGGCGAGTCGTTCGAAGATGCCTTAAACCTGTTACGGTGATACGTTTGCCGGAATAATGAACCGGCTTCTTTAGGTTTTGTACAACAGCATTAATCCGTACAAAGCCTGCCTCATCCATTAGGCAATACGGTACGGCCAAGTACATTGATTGCGGCAAGATGTCGCTAATTCAACAGAGAAGAGATGCTGGTCATCAACACTCTTTTGCTATCTTCTCCATTATTTCCTTGATTCGCATCAAAGGCAAACATTTTTTCAAGCAAGCAATGGCTCCTGCAGCCATTGTTTGATCAAGTGTTGCCCCAAAACCGTGTCCCGTAACAAGTTAGACATTACGTCTTCCACAGAAAGCGGATTTACGTCCACTGCCGGTCTATTCTTGTACACGTTTTTTCACTGCAGAGAAAAGAAATCCCTTTGCCGGCAGACATTAGCAAAAAACATCTTATAGTTTGGTAGGTTAAAAGATAAAAAGATGACCATCCAGGAGGAGGCTACGATGACTGCAGTGTCGCTATTTGACCAGGTACATGTTGGCAATCTGACCTTAAAAAACAGAATAGCCATGGCCCCCATGACCCGTGGCAGGGCTGGAGATACACGAATTCCCAATCAACTGATGGCACAATATTATCATCAGCGCTCATCTGCAGGGTTGCTGATCACAGAAGCAACGGTTGTTTCTGCCCAGGGCAATGGGTGGATTGGTTCGCCCGGAATCTATACTGATGAAATGACTGATGGCTGGCGCAAAGTCACCCAGCTGGTCAATCCGACTGGTAGTCATTTATTTTTGCAAATGTGGCATTGCGGGAGAGTCTCCCACAGCGATTTTCATAATGGTGCGTTACCGGTTTCTGCATCTGCGGTGAAGTTGCAAGGAGATCACATCCACACGCCTTTGGGTAAAAAAGACTATGAAACGCCTCGACCGCTCACTGTTGAAGAAATACAAGCAACCGTAGGTGATTACCGCGCAGCGGCCTTACGTGCGAAAGAAGCCGGCTTTTCCGGGGTTGAGGTCCACAGTGCAAACGGTTATCTGCTCAATCAATTCCTCGATTCCAAGACAAACAAACGTACTGATCAATATGGCGGTAGCCTGGAAAATAAGTGCCGCCTGCTGCTGGAAGTCCTTGCCGCTATTTTTGATGTCTGGCCTGCAAACAGGGTTGGGGTGCGGCTTTCTCCAAATGGCGTGTTCAATGATATGGGAAGCGATGATTTCCGGGAAACCTACCTCTACCTGATCAAAAAACTCAATATTCTCGGCCTGGCATATGTTCATATTATGGACGGATTGGCTTTTGGTTTCCACGAACTGGGGGAGCCAATGCGCCTGGAGGAGTTCAGAGAACATTATCAAGGTATTATTATCGGCAATTGCGGGTATTCGCAAGCAGATGCCGCACAACGCCTGGCAGCTGGAAATCTCGACATTGCCGCTTTTGGCCGACCGTATATCAGCAATCCGGATTTGGTGGAACGTTTTCAGAACGGCTGGCCACTGGCGCCATATGACGATATGTCGCTGTGGTATACACCAGGCCCGGAAGGATATACGGATTATCGCCCCTATTCAAAATAGTATCAAGAGATGGAGGAGCTGGTAAAAACGAATCAGGGGAGAGAAAGCAGCGACAAAATGAGGGGAAAAACCATAACGAAACATGAGCTGCAGTTCGTGAATGAACAACAGGTTATTCTATTTAATCAGGAAAGAAAATGATCAAATCCGGTGCTGCGTGAGTTGGAGAGACTGAAGACCACCGAGACACCCTCAAACCAAAAGGAAACGAGATGAGAATAGGAATGATTGGGCTGGGACGCATGGGCATGAATATGGTTCGTCGACTGATGCAGCATGACATTGAAGTGGTGGCGTATAACCGTAGTGCAGACAAGGTGGACCAAATAAAACAAGAAGGCGCCATTGCCGCCTATACGTTACAAGAGATCAAAGACCAGCTTGAACCACCTCGAACGGTCTGGTCTATGCTTCCGGCTGGTCCTGCCACCGACGCCGTCATGAATCAACTCAAGGAATTACTCGATGCCGGAGATACCGTGATCGAAGGCGGCAACTCCCATTACAAGGATGACATCGTCAACTCCAAAGAAATGGCTGACAACGGCATCAAGTACCTTGACGCCGGCGTGTCCGGCGGTATTTGGGGGTTAAAAGTTGGCTATTGTACCATGGTTGGCGGTCCCAAAGACGAATTTAAACGGTTGGAACCAATCTTTAAGGCCCTTGCTCCGGAAAATGGCTACATGCACTGCGGCCCAGCCGGGGCTGGTCACTTTGTCAAAATGGTCCATAACGGCATCGAATATGGCCTGATGCAGGCGTACGCCGAAGGATTTGCGCTTATTGAAGACTCCCCTTTCGGCGAAAATATCGATTTTGGTGAACTTTCCGACCTGTGGAATCAAGGCAGTGTCATTCGCTCATGGTTGCTGGAGTTGGCAGCGGATGCCTTTAAAAAATCAGAGCGCCTGGAAGACCTGGAAGGCTATGTAGACGACTCCGGCGAAGGCCGTTGGACAGTGCTCCAATCAGTGGAGACAGCAACGCCGACACCTGTATTGACCATGGCCCTTATGGAACGTTTTTCGTCTCGTCGCCCCAATGATTTTCGCAACCGAGTACTGGCGGCATTGCGACGCGAGTTCGGCGGTCACGCGGTCAAGAAAGCAGAGGATAAGTAAATGGCCGATACAATGTTGTCTGACATCTGCCAATACAACGTGCCTGAAGATCCTTGTGCTGTAGTTGTTTTCGGGGCAACCGGCGATTTAGCAGCACGTAAGATTTTACCATCATTGTATGATTTACTTCTCGCAAAACGCCTTCCCACTCCCAGCATGGTTATAGGCGTAGCTCGCACCAAACTTACCAATGAGGAGTTTCGGGCTCGCATCAAAACGGTTTTCATAGAAACCGGTGTCGATATGACCTGTTGGGACGATTTCTGCTCCCGCCTTTTCTACCGAAATGTAGACTATGGCGATATCGGCACTTTCACCAACCTTGCGATTTTTTTACAGGAAAAAGAGTCGGAAATCGGAACACAAGGCAATCGAATTTTCCATCTTTCGGTCCCACCTGTGGCATATGAATCCATCGCCAAATCTCTTGCCCAGGTTGGCCTTGCCGAGGAACAGAAGAACTGGGTGCGACTCATAGTGGAAAAGCCGTTCGGCTATGATTTGCAAAGCTCCCGCAAACTGGCGGATGCCCTTTCTCAGGGTTTTCAAGAAAACCAGATATACCGCATCGACCATTATCTCGCTAAAGAGACCGTACAAAACATGCTCATGTTCCGGTTTGCCAATGCTATTTTCGAGCCGCTGTGGAATCGCCGCTATATCGAATCGGTGCATATTACCTCTGCCGAGTCCCTCGGCGTTGAACATCGGGCTGACTTCTACGACCATACAGGCGTGCTGCGTGATATGTTCCAAAACCACATGATGCAACTCCTTTCTTTGGTGGCCATGGAACCGCCGTCCATTTATGATGCGTACCGAATTCGTGATGAAAAGGCGAAAATATTTCGCTGCCTGCGCCCCTTTCCCATGGATGACCTGGACAATCACCTGATACTCGGTCAGTACTCGGCAGGGATGGTTGGAAATAAGGCTGTCCCCTCTTATGTCGAAGAACCCAATGTAGCTCCTGATTCCACCACTCCCACTTTTGCGGCGATGAAAGTGTTTATCGATAACTGGCGCTGGCAGGGCGTCCCATTCTACATTACGTCCGGCAAGCGAATGGCCGCTAAACGTACAGATATTCAGGTGAAATTCAAAGAAGTACCCCACTCAATGTACAGAAACATTCTTGGCAATCATATCACAGCCAACACGCTGATCTTTTCCATCCATCCAAAAGAAGAGGTGCGGCTCACCTTTCAGGCCAAAGAACCAGGCCCGGCAATGTGCCTGCGCAGCGTGACCATGGATTTCGACTACGCCCAAGGCAGCGTTATCCGTGTCAGCGCCTACGAGAAAGTACTGCTTGATGTACTCATGGGCGACCACACACTCTTCTGGCGTCAGGACGGCGTAGACCTGTGCTGGGAGTTCCTGACACCGGTGCTCCAGGAATGCGATTGCCCGGATGATGAGGAACGGCTTCATCTTTACAAAGCCGGGACCGATGGTCCAAAGCAAGTTCGTGGCTGGATGGGAAAGTAGGGAGACATCGATGGCTGAGTTTCACGTATTTAAAAACCCTGAAGAGTTGAGTCAGGCCGCAGCCCGCTTATTTATCGACTGCGCCCGCGAGGCCATAGACTTACGCGGACGTTTTATTGTTGCCCTGTCAGGTGGTTCTACACCCAAGCGCCTCTTTCAGATACTGAGCGAAGATCGTCACCGTCAAGCTATGCCGTGGGATAGAACGATCATCTTCTGGGGTGATGAGAGGGCAGTGGCTCCTAGTCATGAGTGGTCCAACTACAAGCTAGCCCAGGATCACCTTCTTGCTCATGTGCCTGTGCATGAAAAGAATATTTTCCGTATTCAAGGTGAACGTGGCGCCAAAATCGCCGCCGAAGACATGCTTCAGAATATGCTGAGCATCTTTGACGATCAGGGGGTCCCGAGATTCGATCTAGCCTTGCAAGGAATGGGTACGGATGGGCACACGGCTTCGCTCTTCCCCGGCACAAATGCACTGGCAAGCACCGATTGGGTAGTTCCGGTAATCGACCCGCCAGCCAACCCAAAAGTTGACCGTGTGACGATTACCCTCCCCGTGCTCAATGCTGCCCGTTTATCACTCTTCCTCGTGGCTGGGCAGGGTAAACGGCACATTATTTCCGAAATCAGAAACGATCCTACAGCACCCACCCGTTACCCTGCCGCATCCGTTACGGCTGAAAAAACCGTCTGGTATGTAAGCGAGGACGCTTTTAATTCAACATCAGCCCGGATTGCTCATTAATTGAGTTTAAAATCAAAAAGTTCATGAGCAATTCGGGTTGATATCAACTCGCTTTCCTTTTCACTTCTCTTCCCCCTCATTATCATCTATCAAAATAACCTGTTAGCCGCGCACTACAGATAGAAATTACCTATTTGCCAAAGAGGACCAGCTCATAGTACTGTTTTGCTATTTTTATACAATTATTTCTATATGGAGGACTCCAGTGAGAAAAAATAGCATTTCAATACCATTAGTTACCATAACGTCTGTGGTTGTTCTTTTTTTTGCATCATGGTCCATCGCGGCCGGTGATATCTCACCCTTTGATCAACAAAAAGGAACGCTCCGCATTGCCGGCGGCACAGCTCATATCCCAGTGATGAAGGAGGCCGCCAAACAGATCATCAACTATAACCCTCAAATCCACATTTCCATTGCCGGTGGAGGCTCAGGGCTCGGTATCAAGCAGGCAGGAGAAGGGTTGGTCGATATCGGCAACGCCGGCCGCAAACCCAGTGACCAGGAAATTCAAAAATTTGATTTACAACTTCTGAAATGGGCTGTCGACGGCGTTGGTGCGGTGGTACATCCCACCAACAAGGTACAGTCACTTACCAGTACCCAACTCCAGGCTATCTATGCAGGTAAGATCGGCAACTGGCAGGAAGTCGGTGGTGTAGATCGGCAAATCAATCTGTATACTAGAGATGAAGCCAGCGGTACTCGAAAAGTTTTTTGGAATAAGGCACTGGCAAAAGGGGATATTTCGACCAAGGCGAATGTCGTTGTTTCCAACGGTGCCATGAAAACGGCCATTGCAGGTGACCCATTTGCCATTGGTTTCGTCTCTATAGGACACATTGACAAATCTGTTGCGCCGGTAGCTCTTGATGGAATAACACCTGCTCTTACAACCGTTCGTAGCGGTGAATACCACGTTGCTCGAGGTCTGTATAGCCTGACCAAAGGAGAACCAACCGGACTTGCCAAACTGTTTCTTGACTTTTTGGTGAGTCCCACAGGGCAGCAAATTGTTGCAGACAAAGGCTTTATCCCAGTTAAGTGATGCTACGGAGCTATTCGCCCAGCGAATACTTATTCTTCACAGCGGCGGTTTTCAGTGGCCTGCTCACCGCCGCTGTGTTTGGGTTTCTCTTCTTTTTCGGCTTGCCTTTGCTCCAATCGGGCCAACTGGCTGACGTGCTCTTTTCTTCCTGGGCACCCGGCAAAGGGTTGTATGGCATTTATCCAATGCTGCTCTCCAGTTTGACCCTGGCCACCCTCAGTATGCTCATCAGTTTTCCGATAAGCCTCGGCTGCAGCTTTATTATCACCGCCCTCGCGCCACTTCGATTACGACGTGTTCTGTTAGCCCTTATCCGCGTGATGACCGGCATCCCTACCGTAGTCTACAGTTTTGCCGCCCTGTTTTTTTTGGTGCCACTCATGCGCAACCTTATCGGCCATGGAAGCGGCATGAGTATCCTCACGGCTGCACCGGTGCTTGCACTGGTCATAGCACCGACCATGATCCTTTTTTTTGTGAACAGCTTTAACAAGGTCTCACCCAGATTTACCTTGGCAGCCGAAGCTCTTGGCTGTAGTAAAATTCAAAAAATACTTTACATCATATTGCCTCAGGCGTGGCCCGGTGTTATCAATGGAATTCTGCTTGGATTCGGTCGAGCCATGGGTGACACCATGGTTAGCCTGATGCTGGCCGGTAACAGTACCGCAATGCCGGAAGCTGTGACCGATTCAGCAAGAACCCTTACCGCGCACATAGCCCTTGTCCTGGCTTTTGATTTTGACTCCATGGAATTCAAATCTATTTTCGTCTGCGGCCTTTCACTCTACCTGCTTACAGCATTGCTGATGCTGCTCTTTCGCCTGTCTACAGCTTATTTTTCACAGGCGAGATAATGCGCAAAACGATTGAAAGCTGTATCACCTTTTTCTCCTGGGGCGCTCTTTTCCTTTTGCTCATGGCACTTTTCACCCTTATTGCCTATCTCATCCAAAAAGGAGCCGACAGCATCCAGCTGAGCCTGTTTTTTGGGGACACAACACCTTTGGATGCACTCCTTCTCAGGCGGCAGGTTTTTGACGGGCTTTTCCCCGCCATTGCAGGTACTTTTATACTTATCGCGTGCTCAATGCTGATCGCCATACCAATCGGGGTCGCCGGTGGCATATACATGGCAGAGTATTGCAAGGGAAAGCTAAAGCCGCTGTTTAACTTGACCTTTGACATCCTGGCAGGAATACCTTCCATTGTGGTGGGCTTGGCTGGCCTTTTGTTGACGATCCTGCTCAATCGACATTTTCCAAGACAAATTGCTCCCTGCCTTCTGCTTTCCTGTTTGTGCCTGGCCTTACTGGTTCTTCCCTATCTTATCCGAACCACGCAAACAGCTCTTGAATCGATTGATCCGCTCATCCGTAAAACAGCCCCGGCACTCGGTGCTTCACGTTCGCAAAACATTACGCTTGTACTCCTCCCCCACTCCATAAGTGACATTATCTCCGGGATTATCCTCGCAACCGGCCGCTGCGCTGAGGATACTGCGGTGATCATGCTCACCGGAGTTGTTGCAACTGCCGGTTTTCCCCGCTCGCTCTTGGGGCAGTACGAAGCACTTCCCTTTTACATCTATTATATTTCTTCTCAGTACACCGGCCCGGAGGAATTAGCCAATGGCTTTGGAGCTGCAATCATCTTGCTGCTTCTCTGTATCGGTCTCCTGGGCCTTGCTCTATGGATACAACGACGATTTACCACTTTTCTGCTCTTCAGGTAGCATCGTGCTGACATAACTATGAAAATTCAAACACAGTCACTTTGTTTTTATTACCACAGGCAGCAAGTGCTGCGAGATATCAATCTCCACCTTCCTGCTAATAAAATCACCGCGATTACAGGGCCTTCCGGGTCCGGCAAATCCACTTTGCTCATGGCTTTTAATAGACTATGGGAAGAGATCGATGGCTGTAGAATATCGGGAGAAGTTTTCATGCATCTCAATGGGCAAAACACAAATATTTACAACCCAACACTCCCTCTCCTGGAATTGCGCCGCAAGGTGGGGATGGTGTTCCAACAGCCCAATCCCCTCCCCATGTCCATCAGCAAAAACATTGCCTTCCCCCTGCGCCTGGCACACATACACGATAAACGCCTTGTCGGTCAAAAAGTAGAATCCGCGCTAAGGAAGGTGGCTCTCTGGGATGAAGTCAAGGATCGCCTTAACGATGACGGGCGGTTGCTCTCGGGCGGGCAGCAACAAAGGCTGTGTCTTGCAAGAGCACTTGTACTGAGACCTGAGGTCCTGCTACTCGATGAACCCACCTCTTCGCTTGACCCTGACGCAAGCGCCGCCATTGAAGAACTCTTACTTTCCCTGAAAACAAAATGCACCTTGATTATGGTTTCCCACTACCAGGACCAGATTCAACGTATAGCTGATCTTCATGTTCAGGTCTTAAACGGACAGTGCAGCATTAGCAGCAATAGTCTGCCCGAAAATCCAAGCAATCGATTGTCGATGAATTAAAGAGCTGAACTTTGGCGAGCAGTATTTCCCCCGATATCCATCAAATTATGGTGATGGGGGTTAGCGGCCATGATATGGTTTCCGCCGTTGATCGGCTGATCGCTTTACAGGCCGGCATTTTGGCATGTAAGAGAAAAGAATCCTGGCGGAATAGAGCATCCCCAGGGTGGATTGATGCCTGACCAGCCTTATCAACCGCTCATTGAGGAACTACGGAATTTTAGTCAGGCATTCGGAGCACTAGGATGTGATCACCCCCGCCATATAGGTCCCCTTGCCTTGGCCGCATCCCCCCTGACGGAATGCAAACTTTCCGATCAAGTAACAGAAAGAACATGGTGAAAATTTGACAAAAGAGAAG
This sequence comes from Desulfogranum marinum, assembly GCF_016918565.1. Taxonomy (GTDB): domain Bacteria; phylum Desulfobacterota; class Desulfobulbia; order Desulfobulbales; family Desulfobulbaceae; genus Desulfogranum; species Desulfogranum marinum. The sequence continues at coordinate 10,126 of NZ_JAFFQD010000046.1, read as the reverse complement.
CGCTTAGAGATAATGACATCAGCATATTAAGATTATTATTCAGCATCAGTGGTAAGCAAATCTCTGATCAGAAAAATTGTAGAGGCCGGAGGGTCTTTGAATGTTGGATTTATTTACAGATAAGCAGGCTCAAGCCAACAGGAAACGAATGGGTGCCGGTATTATGCTGGGAACCGCTCTTTTCGCTACATCGGCGACAGCTCAAGTCAACGAAACAGACCTGACAACCTTAAGCATTGAAGACCTTATGGGCATCCAGGTTACCTCTGTAAGTAAGAAATCCCAAAGTCTTTCCGACAGTGCTGCTGCTATTTTTGTGATCACAGCTGAAGATATCCAGCAATCAGGAGCCACATGCATACCAGAGTTGCTGCGCATGGTTCCTGGTCTCAATGTTGCGAGGATTGATGCTAATAAATGGGCAGTTAGCAGCCGGGGATTTAACTCGCGGTTCTCTGATAAACTGCTTGTGCTGATGGATGGCAGGAGCGTCTACAACCCACTCTATTCAGGGGTGTACTGGGAAGTGCAGGACACAATGCTGGACGACATTGAACGCATTGAGGTTATACGCGGGCCAGGAGCAACTATCTGGGGAGCCAATGCTGTAAATGGTGTTATTAATATTATTACCAAACACGCTGGAGATACCCTGGGCGGACTAGCTGTAGCAGGAGGAGGAACGGAAGAACGAGCCTTTGCCGCTGGACGATACGGAACAACCATTACAGAAGGCGTCTACGGAAGGTTGTATGCCAAAGGCAATTCGAGAGATAGTTATCAATTTGTAACCGGCGAGGATTCGGAGGATTCATGGGAATCTTATCGCAGCGGATTTCGTGTCGATGGAAGCCTTGCGTCATCCAATAGTTTCAATATCCAGGGAGATATCTACAAGGGGGATCTTAACCAGACCGTCATATTGCCCACCTTAACTGATCCTGCTTTCTTTATAGATAATGACAACGTAGATACAAAAGGTGGAAACATTTTAGCCTCCTGGACCCAATATACCTCTGGTGGCGGTGAAGTCGACCTTCAGTTTTACTACGACAGGGCAAGTCGGGATGAGATGACAAACCATGAAGAATCCGACACGCTGGACCTGGAGTTTCAGCATCATTTTTCTTTCGGGGAAAAGCAAGACCTTATATGGGGTTTGCATTACCGTTATATCAGTGAAAAATTTTATAATACTTTTTGGACAAAGCTAGAACCGGAAAACGCTGATACCAACCTGTTTAGTTTTTTTGTGCAGGACGAATATACAGCGTTAAAGGATACGCTCATCTTTACCCTTGGTTCAAAATTTGAACATAATGACTATACCGGCTATGAAATTCAGCCCAGCCTGCGTGCTCTGTACAGCCCTCTCAAAAATCACAAGCTCTGGGGAGCGGTTTCAAGAGCGGTGAGAACACCCCACAGGGTTGAACGTAACGCTACGCTAACGACCATTATTCTTCCATCCTCTAATCCAATAAACCCTCTTTCTATACCTGCAGCAGCTGGCGTTACCAGCAATGCAGACTTTGATTCACAAATCGTTGTTGCTTACGAAGCAGGGTATCGCTACCTGGTAAACCAGACCCTCTCTTTGGACCTGGCTCTTTTTTATAACGACTATGATGATCTACGCAGTACGGAACCCACACTTCCTACTATTAATGGGAGCTATGGAGCAGTGTATAATCAGTTTACGAATGCAGCCGCCGGTACAAGCCATGGACTTGAGCTTGCAGTGGCCTGGCAGGCTTTGGAGAAAGTAAAATTTGATTTCGCTTACTCTTATATTAACGAAGACTACACAGACATTTATATTACCCAGGCCAGCGATGCTCCCATCCATCAGTTCTCTCTGAGAGCCAATTGGAAAATAACCGATTCCCTCTCCTTTGATTTTTGGGGACGATATGTAAGTGATGCCGCCGGGATATACGTTTATAACCCAGGAGACCCGTACTATACTATAGACGATTATTTTACTGCTGATATACAGATCACCTATCGGCCAACCTCACAGCTCGACATAGCTCTGATCGGACAGAACCTGCTAACGGAAAGTCATGAAGAATATGTTCAGGAATTCTGGTCACTCCCCACCGAGATAGAGCGAGGTGTTTATCTTAAGGCAACCTACCGATTCTAAGCAGAACACGGTTGACTTTTTCATGGCGTGGATAAACATGGTGGATAAATGATCGCAGGTCCAGATAGCTATCATAACTTTTTAGGCAGGAAGGCTCTAAAAAGGTTCTCGCGGTCTACCGTCCTCTTCTTGTTAACCTTTTGCTGGTGCGCGTCGGTTCCAGCTGCACCACGCGATGAGTATGCAGTAAAGGCTGCTTTTGTCATGAATTTTGCGATGCTGACAGAGTGGCCGGAAACAGCATTTTCCAACCCAACAGAGAATATTACATTATGTGTAGTTGGGACAAGTACCCTGCCCCAGGCCTTTCAATCCATAGAAGGAAAAAAGATTGGTAAGCGACTCCTCCATGTGGAGGCAGTGGATTCACAGGCAACGACTCCAAAATGCCATATTGTTTTCTATAAAGACGAGGTAGACACAGCAGACCTGGTACGGACTCTTTCTGCGGTACGCGGAAAGCCAGTGCTGACAGTCGGCGAAAAAGAGCGCGTCACCAAGCTAGGTGGAGCTATTCACTTTTATACACAAAACGGAAAACTTAAATTTGCAATAAACCCTACCGTTATTGCTAAGCAGGGCCTGAAATTGAGTTCACGCCTGCTAAAAATAGCCACCCTGATTGATAATTAAATGCGGAGCATTTCGTAATACTTTGAATTTATTTGTATCCATGCAATCCATTCGCGCCAAGCTGCAACTTGCTTTTCTTCTAACGGCTCTTCTTGGTTTATTTTTACTTAGTCTCATTCTTGTTGTCTCTGAAAAAAAGAATGCTTCCAAGAGGTTGGTAAAAGAGTTAACCACCATGGCAGATGTCGTTGCCTGGAACAGCAGTGTCAACTTGATATTTGATGACAAAAAAGGTGCCATAGAAGCCCTTGCATCTTTGCGGAGGAAGCCGGATATTGCATTTGCCTTCCTCTACGATGCTGATGGAGAAATATACGCCACATACCAAAAAACTGAAAAGAACATCTCCCACCTGGAAAATGTAGCAACCGCGGTAACACCTCCTGGAAAGGAACTTTTTACGCTCTTCGCTCCAAAGCCTGTTTTCGCAAAAATTACAAAAAAATACTGCTATCTCTTACGGCCTGTGTATGTCGACAATACAATAAAGGGTGCCATACTCCTTGTAGATGATATGCAGCAACTCCAAAATCGTCTTAATGATTTTTTTGTTCAGCTCGGGTTAGCGGGGCTGGCTATCCTTGTCGTCGTTATCTTTGTTACTTCCTGGGCGCAAACATTATTTACAGCTCCCTTGACCAGATTAGTCCAAAGTATGGAGCGTGTTATAAAAGAAAAAACCTACGATATTTTTGTAGAAAAAAAAACAGAGGACGAGTTTGGGGACCTCATCGACCACTTCAATAAGATGGTTGCCGAAATTCATAGTAGGGATGAGGAGTTAAGGTCATACAGTTTAGACTTGGAAGAAAAGGTCACCCAACGGACGGATGCGCTTTCAACGGCAAAAGTTGAACTAGAAAACACGGTCACGGATCTTCTGCAGGCAAGGGACGCAGCGGAGAAAGCAAATCGAGCAAAAAGCCAGTTCCTGGCCAATATGAGCCACGAAATCCGAACTCCGATGAATGGTGTTCTCGGCATGGCCGAGTTGCTGCTTGAAACCGAGTTGAATGGAGTTCAACGCCAGTTTGCAAATACAATTCAAGATTCCGGCACCGCCCTGCTTGCTGTTATCAATGACATTCTCGACTTTTCAAAAATTGAAGCAGGAAAACTTGAACTTGAATCGCGGCCATTTGACCTCCAGGACCTTATTGAAGATATCATCCAACTGCTCTCTTCAAAAAGCAAGGCTCAGAGAATTGAATTGGGAGTCCTCATTCAGCCCAATTCAACTCTTTTTTTAAAAGGAGATGCCAACCGATTACGACAAGTACTGATTAACCTCATCGGCAATGCAATAAAATTCACCAGCCACGGTGAAGTGATTGTCGAAGTATCAACCAGTGATACTGATTTTGGCACTGATCTTACTATCTCTATCAGAGATACAGGCATAGGTATCAGCAAAGAAAACATAAAAAAACTTTTTCAACCATTCTCCCAGGCCGACGGCACGAGCACCAGAAAATATGGGGGCACAGGTCTTGGGCTAGTTATTTCCATGGAACTGGTTGCCCTTATGGGGGGAAAGCTGGGTGTTGAAAGTACACTCGGAGAAGGGTCGGTATTTTCCTTTACCCTTCCCATGGAAATTTCTCTTCCCGCCACTGGATCAGCGTATAACAAAGAAACCTTTAGCCTTGACGGCCTTAATGCCCTGGCAATTGATGACAATGCAACCAATAGAAGTATCCTGCGCCATCAAACTGCATCCTGGAATATGACCTGTGATGTCGCAGAAAATGGATCGGTTGCGCTTGAAAAAATTCGAACTTCGTATAACAGTAAACCCTATGATATCGTTCTCTTGGACCTTGATATGCCGGAGATGGACGGCCTGGAGGTGGCTGAACAAATCAAAACAGCTGAACACAGTAAAACCATTCCCATAATAATGCTCACTTCTGTCGGTGCCTATGGCGACATTCAGAAAAGTAAAGATGTGGGAATTGATGTGTATCTGACCAAGCCTGTCCGCCAGCGCGATCTATTTTCAGCCATCCTCTCGGTTATTAATGCATCCAATGCAGTGAACACCACTCCAGGATCTGAAGAAGAACAAAAGGACAAAGTAGCCAAAGCTGCTTATAATTTTGGCTTGAATGCGCTTGTTGTGGAAGATAATAGCACCAATCAGCTAGTAGCCACCAAGATGTTAGGAAAACTTGGCTGCACAACAGAAGTCGTCGTCAATGGCGCTGAGGCAATAAAAGCCCTTGGCGAACGTACATATGATCTTATCTTTATGGATTGCCAAATGCCGGTAATGGATGGTTTTCAGGCCACGCAAAAAATCAGGGAGCTGGAAGCACAATCAGCTGAGCTCATGCACACTCCCATCATCGCCCTCACCGCCAATGCCCAGTTTAGTGATAGAGAGAAGTGCATCCAAGCAGGGATGGACGATTATCTCAGCAAGCCTTTCCAATTAGAACAAATGGCCTCTGTAATCGCCCATTGGTTTAAAAAGTCCTCAACCCAAACACCGGATCAAGCACTCCCGATGGGCCTTACAGAAGCAGTGAGTGAGACGAGTGAGCAAGGTAGCACCCTGCTTGATCCTTTTGCTTTAGACTCAATCCGGCAATTGCAAATGGATGGAGAACCGGATCTCCTTTCACAAGTTATCAGGGCGTACATTGATGATGCCGACATGATAGTTAAGCAGTTAGATACAGCCCAAGCGGACAGAGATATTGATATATTAAAGCTGACGGCTCATACACTCAAGTCGAGCAGTGCCAATGTAGGTGCAATGACACTTTCCGCAATGGCCAAAAAGCTCGAAGAAAACTGTGCCGCCAACTCTTCAGAGAGCAACGCTCTGCTTGTAACGGAAATTATCGACCAATATAGCAGAACCAAAAAGGCTCTGGAAAAGGAACTGGCATAAATGGATTCTATACATATAAAACAGCCCAAAAAGCCTCTTGCTCTGGTCGTGGACGATGATAATGCATCACGAATTACCATGGGGGCGGCATTACGAAAGGCTGGTTTTGAAATTGAGCAGGCGGCAAGTGGAGAAAACGGCATTGCTCTTTTTGATGCAAAAAAACCTGATCTTATTTGTCTTGATGTGATGATGCCGCAAATGGACGGCTTTGCAACCTGCAGGGAAATACGCAAACGGCCGGGAGGAGAGTATGTCCAAATATTAATGGTCACCGGGCTTGAGGACAACGAATCCATTGAAGAGGCTTTTCGCGCCGGAGGCAATGACTTTGTCTCTAAACCCATCAACTGGACAATGTTCAGCCATCGTGCCCATTATATGCTGCGAGCCGGAGAGGCTTTAAAAGACCTGTACCTCAGCCGCAGTTTTCTTGCCAAGACCCAGGAAATTGCCAAAATCGGCAACTGGCAAGTTGACTTGCAAAACAACCTCTGCACCATTTCGCCTGAAGCACTTCATATCCTGGGTCTTTCTGGAGGACCGAGAGAGGAAATCACTGTTAAAGAGTTGCTCGACACTCTTATTGGAACGGAACAGCCCGATATTTATGCCACTGTAGAAGAGGCAATACGCGAGCGAAAAACGTTTACAGTCAATTTCCAAAAAACGTTAATAGACTCCTCGATCAGATATATTTACATGTATGGCGAAGTGCTGCGAACCGAATCAGGCGCTCCTGAATTCCTCCTTGGAGTTGTTCATGACAGCACGCAAATGAAGCAGGCCGAAGAAGAAATAAGGTACCTCGCTTTTTATGATAGTCTCACCGGGCTTGCTAATAGAACACTTTTTTTGAATCGCCTCAACAGTGTACTCGAGCACTCAAAGCGCAAGAAACAATCGTTTGCTTTGCTTTTTATGGATATTGATCAATTTAAACAGATCAATGACACCATGGGCCATCACGCAGGTGATATTCTCCTTAAAAATACAGCAGATATGATCAAACAGTCGATTCGCCGGGTTGATACGGTGGCAATTACCTCAACAGAGGAGCCACACACTCTTGTTGCTCGACATGGTGGTGATGAATTTGTCCTCATACTCTCAGATATTGCCTCTCCTGAAAGTGCTGCAATTGCAGCCAGACGGCTTATTGCGGCAATTCCACAAAAGCAGGTAATAGATGGCCAGGAAATTTCGGTGAGTGCAAGTATTGGTATCAGCGTTTTCCCGGAAGATGGTCAAGAGGCAAATGCTCTCCTGAAACATGCTGATATTGCCATGTACCATGCAAAAAAAAATGGGGGCAATAATTATCAATTTTTTAAAAAATCTCTCAACAGAGCGGTTCTGTCCAGGTTTACGCTGGAACAAGACATGAAATCCGCCATTGCCAACAAGGAATTTAGTCTCCATTTCCAGCCGCAACTGCAATTTTTGAACCGTGGTATAATGGGGGCCGAAGCTTTGATTCGCTGGAATCACCCCAAAAAAGGCTTTATGCCACCAGACAAATTTATTCCCATTGCTGAAGAATCGGGCCTCATCCTCGACATCAACAAATGGGTCATTGAGGAGGCTTGCCGGCAAAACCGGATATGGAAGGATAAAGGCCTGCATCCCGTACGTATCGCTTTAAACCTATCAGGGTACAAACTTGCGGAACAAAATATTGTACAGCTTCTGGAACAGAATCTAAAAAAGCATTCGTTGCCCGGAGATGCCATAGAGGTAGAAGTGACGGAAAATGTACTCATGCGCGATACCGAGGCAATTGTTGAAACTTTGCTCGGCATCAAAAACCTCGGCATCAAAGTGGCCATTGATGATTTTGGGACAGGTTACTCGTCGCTCAGTTACCTTACTTCCTTCCATGTAGATGTAATTAAAATAGATCGCTCTTTTGTGATGCACTGCTCGGACAAAGAAAAAAACCGGGTGATTATTAAAGCTATTATTGCAATGGGCCACAGCCTGGGCATGAAAATAGTGGCAGAGGGGATTGAAACCGAGGAGCAGTTCCGTCTCCTTAAAGAATATGGGTGTGATGAGTACCAGGGATATTATTTTTCTCCTCCAATTCCAGCAATAAAGTTTGAAAAACTTATTTAACAGCCTACGCCCCTCGGCACAATCTACAAAACCCACCGGGAACAGTGCCCGAAGACCAGTACATCTTCCCCTGCATGTAATCTACAAACCAATACCCTGTTGGTCTGCGCCGGGCGGCGACAAACACAAACGGCTGCTCCCTGGAAAAACAGGGGTGCAAATATATCCCCTTTGCGTTAGGGGATGTTTCCATCAGTGACATTGCCTCTTCCACGGTTGGCATTCGCCAGTCGTGGTACCCGGCAAATCCGTCGTTGTTCAATTGTTCTATGGCACGTTTCATATTGCGTATTGAACAAAGATCCACCCCTCCGCACTGCCACATAAGCCCGGTTTTTTCATCTACTACCACGGTCTCGTCACCACCATCGGCCAGAAAATTCGCAAATGAACCCTGCGGGTTTAATTGTGCATCAAAAAAGTTCCACTGCATTATGATCTGCTTTATCTGCTCATCATCAAGGGTCGTATGTTCTGCAGGCAGCATGATTTTACTGCCGCTAAATCCCGTCTTACCCAAAGTCGGCAGAGCCTCGCCTCTCTCTTCCTCAACCGCCGTTTCCTCTGCAACGGGAAAAAGAAACGGGCTGTGTTCAGGCTCAACAACCTCGGCAAGCAACCATTTTTTCAAGGCTGCATTAACAGGAAAATTATCACGGGAACTCAGCGTACCACCATGACTTATAATGCAATCTTCGATCAATTGCTGAGGAGCCTTAACCTCTGCCAAAATATGAACATGGCGCACACCCCGCTCCATAAGGTACAGCCGTGGAGCTGTGCCCCAGTTATCCACAAAAAAATAGCAGACTCTTTCCTTGGTGCTGGTCAGCCCCTCACTCAATCCTTTTGCCGAAAAAGTACAAAACGCAAGATCCGGGGTCATATCCCACTCAATAGCAGCACCAGTGGAATCGCTTAAATGCAATCGTGCAAACATATTCATAATCACGCCCTTTTCTTACCAAACATATATGAATTTTGAATAATTACGCTTCATGGAGGCAGCCACTTGGCCCCATATCGGCGGTAAATTTAACCAGACAGGAGTGGCACTACCCCCTTGAAAGAAAAACCTCCTAATAGAAATACTTTTAAGCAGTAATGGTCAACAGAACAAGGTCGGCAAAGGCGCTGTTGATGAGCGCTCAAAAACGAGTACATTCCCTAAAAGACATCGTACATACTTGCATGAAAGCCGCTTAAAAAACGATTGTGCGGGAGGTAAGTTTACCCTTTCACATGGTCCCCTCCATCGGTCAATCTCCATTACTCTTCTTGCATGAGACAGTGAGCCTCAGAGGCACATACAAACAAATGGTTGCCTCAAAAAAGCACTAAAGACCAGCGTCTCCTTTTTTTATCTCTTTGTATTTCCGAACACTGGTGGTACATTTTAACCGTTTTGAGCTTATACACAAAAATAGAAGGGTGACAGTTTGGCTTGTTTGACATTTTATGGGATGGCCAGAAAGTTACTATTTAGTGGAAATGTGTTGACTCTAGGTGTCATCCTTTCTTTTAGGTAAAAGATGATAGTTCGGACACTCGTGTGAGAACCAAAGGCAAGAAACGTTATGATATCCAATTTCTGGATAACAACTTGTTAGGATTAATAAGTATGGCACAAAATTGGTACCAAAAAGCATCTGTACAGACTGCAATTGTTTCAGGAATATTCCTTTTAATTGGAGTAGCTATTCCATACTTATTTAAAGTACCGCACCTTAAATACCTGATTCAAGAGCTTGAAAATAGTAACCTAGAAAAAGATTCAGAAATTCAAAAATTGGAAACGCAACTAGTTCCGTTTAAAACCATAGCATTGGAAAGATATACAGGCCCTGAAAATGAAAGATTAAACAAGCTAGCTAATCAAATAACAACACTCTCTGCGGACATTGATGCCCTGAGAAAATACAATAATGTATCTGAGCTAAATGTTGATGGTAAACCATTTTCTAATAGTGAAACGATTACAGTAACTACTCCAATTTCAAGTATTCTCGAAGGAACTTATACACACGAAGCCAATACTTTTAATTTTCGCTGTGACAAGAAATCAGACAGGAAATATGATGAAGTTATCAATAAGTTCCCTAATTTTCCATTTGGATATTATTTTAAAGCAGCATGTTTGCGAAAGAAAAACAACAAGAACTGGGTAAGTTTTGCTGAAAAGGCTATCGATATATTAAAACTCAAGTTTCGGGGTTGGCTAGGGCAACCAAAGCCCCTCACTTTTTTAATAAAAACGCATAATTAACGAGAAAAGCCTTTTACTCTCTGATATATTGTTTTTGCCAAAAAATAATATAAAAACAGGG
>NZ_JAFFQD010000045.1 GCF_016918565.1 Desulfogranum marinum | reverse complement strand
ACAAGCTTCACAGCTTCTTCTTTGAATTCATTTGTGTAGTTACGTCTTTTTCGTTTGGTCATGAATTACCTCCTCAAGAATTGTTATTTCACTCTTAAGAAAGTGTCCATAAATTCCTACCACATCAGTTAGGGGATAACTAAAAACAAGAGTGAGGTATTAGGCTCAATCCGAACCATTTTAACAAACTATACTCATAGATCCCTCTGCCCAGGGATGGTTAAGTGGAATCCTCGTAGGTTAAGCTGCCATGGAGAAGGTTAACAGAAGACAACTATCCGTTTGCTTCAGATTTTTCCTGTCCAGGTGTTGCGGTGATTTTTTTGAAAAGCGCCGCGTGGAAAATCAACAGCGGCTTGGGCGAACAAGAAGAAGATTAAGTGTTAGTACTTATTCCACCTGTTGATCTATTTTAACCGTGAAGGGCGAGATAAGAACCAGCTCCTATCATAATTCCACCTGATGTACGGTTGAGGCCTTTTACCGCCTTTGTAGAGGTAAAGAATCGTCTTGCAGAAGAGGCACATGTTGCAACCGTCATAAGTCCCACCATAAGCCCTGAAAGGGTTATACCTGAAGCCAAAACTATGTCAGAAGGCGTCAAGCTATTGAGGTCCATAATCGTTGGCAGAAAGGCTATATAAAAGAATATCACTTTGGGATTGGAAGCTGAGATTAAAAAACCCTGCAATAGGCCTTTGGCTACTGTAAAAGCACCATCGTCACGATTATTTTTTAGAGATGCTTCAGGAGAAGCGCTCCACATCTTCCACCCTAGATAAAGAAGGTAGAAGGCACCGACAATGCGGATAAACATGAACAACCCAGCCCATTGTTCAGCAATGACGGCAAGACCAAAGCACGCAAGAACTAGATAGATGACATCGCTTACAGCCATACCTAGTGACATGCTGACACAAGGTTTAGCCCCTGAAGCAAGAGACCTTGCTAAAAGGGCAAAGACGCCAGGTCCCGGGGTTATGGCAAAAACAAAAATAATGAAAAAAAATGATATTGCACTTTCTAGTGACATGAAGGACCTCCCTTAAAACAATTATCGTGTTTTTTATACAGCCTTCTATCTTATTTGCAAATAATCTTTGTGCAGCTTTTCATCAAAACAGCTCATTTATTGTTTGGGGGAATACTCCATGGATATATGTAAGATTGCCATGGTGAAGATCTGAAAAAATCTCAAACACGCCCATTATAGGTTTTTCCTGTGCATGACCCGTGCTGACAGGTAGTGTCGCAGTTCTATATTCTCCACAGGTGTATTACTTCATACCCTGTATAATTGACGGCCTGACCGCCCCCCTTTCAGCACAGAAGCAGGCGGTGAGGCCCTCTGGCAGGTTACGTCGCCATCTTACCCGATGGAAAAGAGAAGTGGTTGAAGATGCCCCCTCTGACAACTGCTAACGGGCATAAAGATAGGCCTTCCTGGGTCAGTTTGATGTTTTGCAGAAATTGCTGATAAGGTTAAACCAAACGCCAAATGGCCTATCTGCTACCGTTTTCGGTACTAAAATCCGGTTCATTTTCCCTTCATCAGAGGGTAATTTCGGAAATGGACAGTGGACATGTTCAGTTTTGAGCATGGTCTTGTAATCGAATCTTTAAAGTGGCAATATTAATGGCTTTGCCTGAAGCGCTCTTAAAGATAAGGAAATTTCAAAAGTATGATTTTGCCTCAACCAGAAAAATTTTCCTTTGTATCCACCTAGCGAGAGGACGTCTTACTGGCGGGCAAGCCGGCCTATGTTTGCAAATCCATTTTCGGTAGAACGGTAGGGGTTAATGTCAATCCCTCCTCTTCTGGTGAAACGCGCATAAACCAGCAAACGATCAGGTTTGCAGCGAGACATGATGTCAATAAAAATTCTTTCAACGCAGTTCTCGTGAAAGCCTGTATGGTGCCGATATGATATAAGATAGACCAAAAGACTTTCCTTTACGATTTGTTGGCCGTGATAGTTTATTACAATTGTGGCCCAGTCGGGCTGTCCTGTTACGGGACAATTGGTCCTTAAAAGATGCGAGTGGAGGCTTTGTTCTACAACCTCCTCATCTGTTTCCAAAAGACTCGGATGTATATGGTAGTGGACAATGTCAACATCCAGCCCATCAATGCACTCTCCTTCAGGTTGCGCAATCCGTAATAACTCAAAACGTTCCGGTGGTATCAGATGAACTTCAACCTGTTCGCCCGCAATCCGGCTCAGGTCTTTGGCCATGGTTTCCTGCACGATTTTTTCAGATTCAAACGGGGTCTGATTAAAGGAGTTGCAATATAATTTTAACGACTTGGATTCGATAATATTAGGAGTTGTACAGGGAAAGATAATCTTACCCACTGCTACAACAGGTTTTCCTTTTTTGTTCAGCCAGGAGAGTTCATAAGCGGTCCATCGATCTTCACCATAAAAAGGAAGTTCTTCGTGCAGACCAAGTTTTTGTCGGGCTGGTCCCCGCGCTACAGGGCACAACTGCCCTGCATCATACGTGGTTGAATGGGTGACTGTTTTACCAAGGGGAAGATCTTTTGTTACCATGCTATTCTCTGGTTAATAATGAACGCTTGTTTGTTGATTTTGATAGTGGAAAGCCCGTAATGAATTCAATTCATTTCGTCACTGATTTTGGTATATCGTCGGGTCCATTCCCTCGCTGTGACGGAGGGCATACTTTCGTTCGTCACAAGCACCGCAGGTACCACAGTGGATTTCTTCACCTTTATAGCATGTCCAGGTCTTGGTAAAATCCAACCCAAGTTTTCTGCCTAAATCTCCTATCTGTCTTTTATCGATGTCAGCATATGGAAATACCAGGCTTACCTGTTTGTCAGTTCCAATCAGAACCGCTTCAGACAAAAAACGGTTGAATTCGGGGCGACAGTCAGGGTAGATGAAATGATCTCCCGAGTGGGAGGCCAAGTATACCTCGCCAGCCCCCACCGATTCAGCAAAACCTGCCGCGATTGAAAGCATTATTCCATTTCGAAACGGAACGACGGTAGACTTCATATTCGCCTCCTGATACGAACCATCAGGAATATCCTCACCGGATTGCAGGAGACTTGAGGAAAACAACTCATCAATAAATGAAAGCTTAATAATTTGATGAGGTACGGCTTTTTCCTGACAATACGCAGCAGCCATAGGGAGTTCCTGGCAATTGTGTTTGGAACCGTAATCAAAACTGATGGTTTGAACTTGTTTTCCCTGTTTGAGCAAGTCGGTCAGAAGAACGGTTGAATCCATGCCGCCTGACAGAACCAGGATACAATCGGTCATTTTATACTCCACGCTTGTTATTAAAGGTTAAAACATGCAGCCTGGGAGAAAAGTGAAAGCCATTCTCGAGACAAAAACTCCAGGTATCTTCAAATTTATCTAACTGCTCCTCCAGGCTTATACCTTTCGGCATGATAAAAACTAACTCGGGAGAGATATTATGTCGTTGAATGAACGTTTTAATAATGTCAAAATCATAGTCCACTACAAACTTGAACACCTGGGCTCTCTTCAGGTTGATTTCGTCGAACACCCAGCGGTCGTCCAGATACTTGGGGGAACAGACTGAAAAACCTTTTGTGTCACAAGGGATTTCAATTTTACCACTGGTTTCATATTGAACCCTATACCCTTGACCGAGAAGCCGTTTTTCTAATTGTTTCAACCCGTTGTGCCATTGAAGAAAAGGCTCCCCTCCGGTAACCACTATCAGGCTTGTGTTAAAACCTGTTAGCTTACGGTAAGCGGCGTCGAGGCTCATTGAATGTCCGGTGCCGCAAGCATACATGGTATCACACCATGGGCAGAGCGGTTCTATGCAACCACTGAATCTGACAAAAACGGCAGGTTGTCCCGAAAAGGGCCCTTCTCCCTGAAGAGAGTGAAAAATTTCCGTAACTTTAAGCACGATATCCCTCTCGGGTCATAGTCGCCCATGAGGTTGGAGTCTCATAAAGAACCACCGATTGGAGCAACACTTCTTTGGAGCTTAATTTTTCGGCGAGTACGGTATAAATATGGGTAACCATATTTTCTGCCGTAACCGGCATATTTTCATACTCTTCCAGCTCGTTTAAGTATGCGTGATCGTACCTGGCAAGGAGTGCTTCTCGGACAAAGGTTTTTAGTTCGGTGAAATTAAGGATCATTCCGTCATCTCGGACAGTACCGGAGACGGTGACTTGAAGGCGGTAGGTGTGACCGTGAAGTTTTGAACACTTACCGTAGATCTGGCGATTTTGTTTTTTTGAAAGGTGATCGGACCATAACCGATGGGCTGCATCAAATTGAAACTCTTTGGTAATAGTAAGCATAGCCACCTGTAAACATAAGTGAGGGAGAATTTGCTAAGGCGGGATTCCACTCGTCCGCCGATTGTAAAATACAAGGAACGCAATTATACACGATCTCCTGTAAAGAAAAAACAATAACAAAGACTCTGGATTAATGAAAGGTGGGTAATATTAGCATTGGCAACATTACCTCCGTTTTCCAGAAATCAAGTTTAAATAATTCCTGTTCATATAATTTCAGTACCTGGGCTTTGGACTTAAGGTTGCCATGTATAATCTGTCTGGGTATGGATGGTTGTCGGGTTACTTCGCCACCTGGTTATATCAACCTGTCAGGTCAATGCTGAGCGACGGCATTTAATGGTTAACTCCTCAACACGCTCCCCGCTTAAATGTTGATTTTGTCCCAGCGGAGCAAGGTGTCAAAGAGGATACCGATCACAAATCCAGCAGCTAGGTTGGATGCCAGAGTGATGCCGACGATCATGATTGGGACAACCATTTCTTTTCTGGACTGCAGGTCCAAAAGAGTCAGGGCCAGTTGTAATCCGGCAAAGATCAGCAGTACGCCTAGAGCAGAAAATGGGATCAAATTGATGAGGGCAACTGCATTGGGACCAAGGAAAAAGACCAGTCCCAGGAAAATACCGCCTATGATGAGGTTTGAACCTGCTGTTCGTGCTCCGAATCGGTATCGTGAGGCAAGGCCGCCGGCACCATGACACATGGGGATTCCACCGATGAAAAAACTACCGATATTGGCAAGCGCCATACTTAAACAAAGGCTCCTATAGGTTACCCGTTTGCCGGTGTCTGGAAAATATTGGCCTGTAAGATCGGCATTGCTGATTATGGCGTTGCCTACGGTCATTGGGAGCTGAGGAAGCACCAGCACAATGAATGCAATGGTAAACTCATCAAGGGTTGGGAGCCCATAGGGCAAGAGGGCGGGGAGAAAAATTCCCAGTTGAATGCGCTCAAGGTTCTCCGGTGCTGAAAAGAGCAGGCCTGCTCCAATGCCGGTGGCCACGACTATGATGGCAGCTGGGAGATGTTTATTGTCAAGCAGCAGAAGTGCCAGCAGTCCCAAAAGTCCGCCAATCAGCCAGCTTAATTGAATCGGTCCAATCGCCTGTACCGTCATATTCGGTTCAGCCATATGTTGGATCAGCTGCATTGGTGATGTGCCTGCCATCAGTTTAACGCCTTGCATAACCAGCATCAGGCCGGTCGCAAGCTGCACACCCCTGATCACTGGTTTTCGTATTATTTTTCCGATGGATGTGATCATGCCGCTTGTGCCGAGAATGAGTAGCAGCAAAAAAATCCACAGACATGATGCCTGGATCTGGCCCACAGATATTCCTGTTGCCAGAGCATAAGAGCTGATAACCTTCATCGGCTCGGCAGGGGAGGTAACCCGGAAATACACCCCAGAGAGAATATAAAAAAGACCGAATCCCAGAAAAACACCAGTGGGGTGCATACCGTTGATCATGATCATGCCGACGGCCAGAGGGAGTATTGTTCCCAGGTCGCCGAGGGATCCTGCAAATTCCATGCGGTTGAACCGAAAGGAGGCAGACATGTATTCCTCTTCTTGTAGAGTATAGGCACCTTGATTTTCAAGCTACCCTGTATACTATGATGAATGTTGATAAAGTAGCGGATAAGATAAAGTACCCTGGGGACATTGTACAATATTTAATCGTTGTGGCAGGTGTAAACAATTGAGAGTAGAAACAATTTGTACGTGTAAGGTGTGGGGAGATTTTTTTAAAGGAACAAAAACAGAGGTGTATTAAATGATTACCTATCTCTATTGGTTTGCCGCTATAGCAGTGGCTATTGCCCTTGTTTATGGTTTTACCGTGGTGGCCAAGAACTGGAAGGCTGGAGCGGTTCTGGCCCTGATTGTGCTCGTTGTTGCTTGGGGAACCTATTATTTCCGACTGCAGCAGGTGTTTGTTAAGCACTATGGCGGGGTTATGACCATTAGCGTTCCCAAAGGGCAGTTGCATCTGGGGGCCACCTGGAAAGATGATAACCTGTGGATTGAGAATTACGACCCTGCCACCAATTCCTGCTATTTTACAGAGTATTCTAAAGGGAACCTGCTCCAGGGGAAGGTTACTATCAAGGACTGTAATCCGATGATGCCGCAGAAGTGATCAACCTAGAATGTCCTGATCTAGTCGCGTAAGAAGGGCAAGGGGGCATGCCCTTCTTACCTAAGGTTATCTTGAAAAATAGCTAAGTCCTCCAACTTTTTTGTTACATCCAAAATTTTATTCTCAAAGGTAAGCGCAGGCCCCGGTAACCTATCTGTGCGGGAGGTCGTGACCGTCCAAAGGAGTAACCCCTTTTTGTTTTACAGAGGGGACTACTCCCAAGCAGTTGAGCTGACTCCGTACACGCAACAAACATTCTTAGTGCTGATTTTCATCAAGTTCAGTTAAAAGCTTCATGGAAAATACGGACTGATTCTTATGGTATCGGTGTGCGTACAAGCTGTCCCCCCCCATACACAGGCAATCCATCCCAAATGCCTTCATCGTGCCAATCAAGACCATCACCTACCCCTTTGTAAAACAACATGCGAGCAGGCCGCGTTGCTTACGGTATTAACGGGGTAATCAGCTCAATAGAATAGCAAGCGATGTTTGAACGGACAGTATTCTGAATTTTTGAGTGACTGAGCAGGGCTGTTTTTTTTTGAAATGCTGTCGGGAAAAGTCATGATAAGTCATTATGAAGAAAAGGATGCTTTGCGATCAGCTATGATGTTATGCTGTTTTTTTATTCGAACTGTGTTGTGTTTCTAACGTGTTGATTAATTAGTTTTTTTAGAGCGAGTGTTGGTTTTTCTATCGAGGAAAAAGTAAAAAAAGTAATGTTTTTTGGTAATGATTTTTAACAGCATCAAGAGGGCTAATTTTATTTTTCGTTATCTCTTTTTTATACGATCGGAAAATAGTTTGCTTTGTAGATCTCCTTTCTTTTGTTGCGATACATTTATGGAAAAGAGGTTCTTGTAATGAGTGCGCGTGTTTTAGGGGCAGAAAAAAACCTCTATGAAAATTGGCAGGCCTTCATAGGCTCTGGTGAACGTAATCTTCCCTTTGTACGAACGCAAATTTTCCGGTCGTGGAATCGATGTGCGGAGGCAGGCGTTGATCCGTTGAACATTGGCCTGCGTGATTGTATCCATGGAGATAAGCTTGCCGTAGCACTTCTGGAGCGTGAGGAGCTTATCAGTGTTGCCCATCCGTTTATGGCGGACCTGTATAGTATTGTCAGCGGAACAGGTTTTGTTGTCGTGCTTACCAATGAGCAGGGATATGTCCTTGAAATTTTTGGAGACAAGGAAGCTTCCAAGGCACCGCTGACCAGTAATTTTTTTATAGGTGCAAGTTGGCAGGAAAAGGATGCCGGTACCAATGCTATTGGCACGGCTTTGGAGGAGCAGCAACCTGTGCAGGTATCTGGGCCTGAACATTTTTGCGAGAAACACCATGGTCTTACCTGTTCGGCTGCGCCAATAGTCGACCCCATTGGCAACCTTATAGGTACATTAAATATTTCCGGTGCATATGAAAGTGCCCACATCCATACTCTTGGGATGGTGGTTGCCGGCGCTAAGGCTATTATTGCTCAGTTACGGATTATTAAACAGAATAATCAGTTGGCACAGGCCAATAAAAAGCTGGTTGATTTTTTTAATATGGTTTCTGACGCGGTCATGATTCTTGATTGCTACGGCGTTATAGTAGAACTCAATCCTGCTGCAGAAAAAATTTTTTGTAAAAAACGGACGGAGTTGGCAGGAATGCCTTTGCATCGTCTGCTCTCAGGCGGCACTGGGGAGAAAGACGTCTGTGCCATCCTCAATTACAGGCGCTCGCGTTCTGAGATT
The DNA here is from genome assembly GCF_016918565.1 of Desulfogranum marinum. Lineage (GTDB taxonomy): Bacteria > Desulfobacterota > Desulfobulbia > Desulfobulbales > Desulfobulbaceae > Desulfogranum > Desulfogranum marinum. The sequence continues at coordinate 28,588 of NZ_JAFFQD010000045.1, read as the reverse complement.
GAGCTAACATTGGAAACAGCGCAAGGCAGTTGCAGGTGCCTTGCTTCAGTTGAGCCCATTATCAACGAGCTGGAAACGTTTACAGGCAGTTTCGTAACATTGCGTCCGCTCAAGGCTGTCCAAAATCTTGTCCATCGATACAGCGGATATTTAGCGTCTCTGCAGTTTAAAGATATTATTGGTGAGAGCCGGGAGATGCAGGAAGCTATTCAGCTGGCCAAACTTTCAGCTAAAAGTTCCTCCAATGTGCTTCTGGAGGGTGAGTCGGGTACAGGCAAAGAGATTTTTGCACAGTCTATTCATAACCAGAGCAGTCGAGGGGCAGCTCCTTTTATACCCCTTAACTGCGGGGCTATTCCAAGGGAGTTGGTAGGGAGTGAGCTTTTTGGATATGATGACGGTGCTTTTACCGGTGCTCGCAAAAGTGGTAAACCCGGTAAGTTTGAACTGGCGTCCGGCGGGACCATTTTTCTTGACGAAATCGGCGACATGCCCCTAGAGCATCAAGCTGTCCTGTTGCGCGTAATTCAGGAGAAGCGACTGACCCGGATAGGGGGTCTTAAGGAGATACCGGTTGATGTCAGGCTCATCTGTGCAACCCATAAAAATCTTTTGCAACAGGTCAGGAATGGGACTTTTCGTCAGGATCTGTATTACCGCCTCAATGTAATGTCTATCACTATTCCTCCTTTGCGAAATCGAAAGGAAGACATTCCGCTTTTATTTAAACATTTTCTCGCTAAGCTCTGTAACGATAGAGGTGCCAGGCTGAGGGTGGACAGCGATCTTATGCATTATCTGTATTCCTACCTTTGGCCTGGGAATGTACGTGAATTGCAGAATGTTGTGGAACGGGCTGCTAATCTTGCCATCAACGGGGTGGTAAGTGTCAACCAGTTACCCAGTGAGATTACCCATAAAAGCTTGCAGGGCCTGCCAGGGGGCATTGCAACGCCTAAGCAGTCGAGTCTTGACCAGCAGCGCAAGCAGCAGCAGGAAAGAGAGAAGCAGCAGCTTCTTCACCTGCTTGATATGCACCACGGGAATGTGAGCAAAGTTGCCAGGGAGCTCGGCGTCTCCCGGAAAACCGTATACAATCGAATGCACCGCTACAATATCATCAACTGACCATGCAGGTAGTGTGAAGTATCTGTAACCTTTTGCTCGCCGATGGGTCACAGGTGCTTCACAGGTGTTTCACACATCTTGCCTCAGGTTTGTTCCCACCTCTTTTTCTTACCCAGCCGTTATAAGCGAAATCCCTTCCTTTTTTCTTTTCTTGGTGAAATTCTCTGCAGATGGATCGAAATTTGCTTATGAAATGCATTGTATATTTTTGGTTATTTTAAAACTTTTTGTATCGTTTTGATAATTTCAAAAAGTATATTTTTTTATTCTTACTAAAAATTACTAAAAATAACACATGCAGCATTCTTGAAGGAGTGTTGGTTGCGTTTTGATGTATTTTTTTAAAGGGGAGGGAAATGAAGGCAATTCCTGTAGAGCAGGCTGTAGGGACTGTGCTGTGTCACGATATTACCCGTATCGTCCCCGGCGAATCCAAAGGGCCGGCATTTAGAAGAGGACATGTGGTAACAGGGCAGGATATTTCAACTCTGCTCGATATCGGTAAGGCAAATCTCTATGTTTATGACCCAAAGGATGGCTATGTCCATGAAGATGAGGCTGCTATCCGAATCGCCTCGGCAGCTGCAGGCCAAAACATTACGTTCGATGGACCTACCGAAGGAAAAGTGACGTTGACTGCCGCTATTGATGGGTTGCTCTCTATTGATGTTGAGGGGCTCACATCACTGAACACCCTTGAGGATATAACTTTCGGCACCATCCATAGCAATCAGTTTGTACGTAAGGGACGGGCACTTGCCGGAACCCGGGTTATTCCGCTGGCGGTTACCGAAGAACTGCTGATGAAAGCTGGAAATATTTGCAGGGCAAGTAAGCCAGTTATTCAGGTGAAGCCTCTCAAGTCCGCGAAGGTCGGGGTAGTAACAACAGGCAGTGAAGTCTATAGCGGCAGAATTAAAGACGGATTCGGCCCGGTACTAAAAAACAAATTTAAGACGCTGGGTTCGACTGTGATTGATCAGATATTTGTCTCTGACGAAGTCGAGATGACGGTTGCAGCTATCCATTCTTTGGTGGCAGAGGGTGCGGATCTGATTGCAGTGACAGGCGGCATGAGTGTCGATCCTGATGATGTAACCCCATCTGCAATCAAAAGCACCGGCGCAGACATCGTTACCTATGGAGCTCCGATTTTTCCGGGGGCAATGTTTTTGCTTGCCTACCTGGGAGGCATTCCAGTCGTTGGGTTGCCGGGGTGTGTGATGTACTACAAAGCCAGTATTTTTGATCTGGTAATTCCGAGGATTCTTGCGGGAGAACAGTTGAGCTGCAAGGATATAGTCGCTTTGGGTCATGGTGGCTTTTGTGAAAGCTGTGACAACTGTCGGTATCCGGTTTGCGGTTTTGGAAAAGCTTGAATGGGTTCAGCCCATTAATGAAATAATTATTAATTTGGAGGAACAGGAATGATCAACAAGGAAATTGTTATTAACGGTATTAATCGGAGCCTGGTTGTCGGGTCCGAGGATACCCTGTCCACGGTAATACGGAACAATTTGATGCTTACCGGCACCAAGGTAGGTTGTAATACCGGGCAGTGTGGTGCCTGTAGCGTCATTATGAATGGCAAAGTAGTGCGTTCCTGTGCCTTGAAAATGAGGCGTGTTCCTGATGGTGCCCAAATAACCACTATTGAGGGTATAGGTACTCCAGATAATCTTCATCCCATTCAGATGGCCTGGATTGCACATGGTGGAGCGCAGTGTGGTTTTTGTACTCCTGGTTTTATTGTTTCTGTTAAAGGGTTGCTGGACACCAATCCCAGCCCTACCAGGGAAGATGTGCGCGACTGGTTTAGCAAGCATAGCAATGCCTGTCGTTGTACGGGGTATAAGCACTTGGTGGACGCTACCATGGATGCTGCCAAAGTCCTGCGCGGTGAGATGAGCATGGATGAACTTGCTTTTAAAATTCCGGAAGACGGAAGGATTTGGGGCACAAGATACCCACGGCCGAGCGCCATTGCCAAGGTTACCGGGACCACCGATTTTGGTGCAGACCTCGGTGTGAAAATGCCGGAGGAAACCCTTAAGTGCGCTTTGGTCCAGGCTGAGGTTTCTCACGCAAAGATTCTGTCGATTGATGTCTCCGAGGCCGAGGCAATGGCTGGTGTGACCAAGGTGGTAACCCACAAGGATATCAAGGGTAAGAACCGCATCACCGGCTTGATCACCTTTCCTACCAACAAAGGTGACGGTTGGGACCGTCCGATTCTCTGTGATGAAAAGGTGTTCCAGTATGGTGACGCCATTGCCATTGTCTGTGCCGAGACAGAAAAAATTGCCAGGGAAGCAGCTAAACTCGTCAAGGTAGAGTTAGAGCAATTACCGGAGTATATGAGTGCGCCGGCAGCCATGGCAGAGGATGCCATGGAGATCCACCCCGGTACGCCCAACGTTTATTTTACTCAGAAAGTCGCCAAGGGCGAAGACACTGCTCCTATTTTTGACGCTGCCGACGTGGTGGTCGAGGGCGATTATTTCACCTCCCGTCAACCGCACTTGCCCATTGAACCGGACGTGGGGTTTGCCTACCAGAACGACGAGGGTAAGCTTTGTATTCACTCCAAGTCAATCGGACTGCACCTGCACCTCTACATGATTGCACCCGGCCTTGGCGTTGAGCCGGAAGACATGGTTATGGTCCAAAATCCAACAGGTGGTACCTTTGGCTATAAGTTCAGCCCGACCATGGAAGCCCTTGTCGGTGCAGCAGCCTTGGCAACCGGCCGTCCTGTATATCTGGGCTATGACTACTACCAGCAGCAGACCTATACCGGGAAGCGTTCGCCTCAGTTCACCAGCGTGCGCCTGGCAGCCGACAAAGACGGTAAACTTCTGGGCATGGAAACAGACTGGACCGTGGATCACGGGCCTTATTCAGAGTTCGGCGATTTGTTGACCATTCGTGGCGCCCAGTACATTGGGGCAGGCTATGATATTCCGGCCATTCGTGGTGAAGGGCGTACCGTGTGCACCAACCACGCTTGGGGTGCGGCTTTCCGTGGATACGGTGGACCTGAAGCAGAGTTCCCATCGGAAGTACTTATGGACGAACTGGCAGAAAAGTTGGGTATGGATCCGTTGGAACTGCGTTACAAAAACGTTTACCGCAAAGGATCCACCACCCCAACCGGTCAGGACCCAGAGGTGTATTCGCTGCCCGAAATGCTCGACAAAATTCGTCCTAAGTATGAGGCCGCCAAGAAAAAGGCCGCTGCCGATTCCACTGATGAAGTTAAGCGAGGTGTTGGTATTGCTGTTGGCGTTTACGGCGCTGGTCTTGACGGGCCGGATAGCTCTGAAGTAGACGCGGCGCTCAATGCTGATGATACTGTTACCATTTTCACCTGCTGGGAAGACCATGGTCAGGGTGCGGACATGGGAACATTGGGTACGGCTCATGAAGCTTTGCGTCCCCTGGGTCTTTCTCCAGACCAGATCAAGTTAGTTATGAACGACACCAGCAAGGCTCCCAACGCCGGTCCGGCAGGCGGTAGTCGTAGTCAGGTCATGACCGGCCAGGCCACGAAAAATGCCTGTGAATTGCTCATTGAAGGCATGAAAAAGGCTGACGGTTCTTTCCGCACGTATGCAGAAATGGAGGCCGAAGGGCTTGATCTGCGTTATCATGGAAAATTCACCGCACCGGCTACTGACTGCGATGAAAACGGTCAGGGCAAACCTTTCTGCTGCTACATGTACGGCGTGTTTATGGCAGAAGTGGCGGTGGATATTGCTACCGGAAAGACCTCTGTGGAGGGAATGACCATGGTGGCCGACATTGGGAAGGTCAACAATTTCCTGATTGTTGACGGCCAGATGTACGGTGGAATGGCCCAGGGTATCGGCCTGGCTTTGTCTGAAAACTACGAAGACATCAAGAAGCACTCCACCATGAGGGGTGCCGGTTTTCCATATATCAAGCAGGTGCCTGATGATATGGAGGTCATGTATGTGGAGACTCCGCGTCCTGACGGCCCCTTCGGCGCCTCCGGTGCCGGCGAGATTCCGCTATGTGCTCCGCATCCGGCAATCATCAATGGAATCTACAATGCCTGCGGAGTTCGTATTAAAGAACTGCCTGCACTGCCTGAAAAGGTACTTGCTGGATTGCAGGCCAAGTAAATCGCTCTGTAAAACACTGTAGAAGTGTATTTTTTATACCGTCCCTCCGGATAGCTGTTCCCCCTTTGCTATCCGGGGGGGTACTTGTTTCAGCCCCAAGGAGCAAATATGGAGCAGAAGGAATTGCGGGCATGGGAAGCCCTCTGTATTCAGGAAGAACCACCGGCTTGTAGAGCCGGATGCCCTTTAAATGTTGACGCTAGATCATTTGCCGCTGCCATGGCAAAAGGCGAATGGAGTTCGGCTAGAGCGATCCTGGAAAAGTCCATGCCGATCGGTGGGATTGTCGCCCGAATCTGTGAAGCTCCATGTGAGCAGTATTGTATAAGAAAAGATCTCGGCGGTGCGATCGCGCTTAGTGCGCTTGAGCGCGTTTGTGTCGTCAATGCTCCTTCGCGGAGGAAGGTGTTTCGTTTGCCTCCTCGTCCTAAGCGAGTTGTTGCTCTTGGTGGCGGACTATCCAGCCTGACGGTTGCCTTTGACCTGGCAAAAAAAGGATACCCGGTCACGGTGTATTTTGGCGGTGAACGGCCGGGAGGCTCCTTAAATTATTTTCCTGAAGAAACACTGCCTCAAGCTGTAGTTAAAGATGAACTGAATCATTTAGAAAAACTAAGCGTTGCTTTTAAGCCGATCGAAAATTTCACCCCGGATTGTATCGCCTCAGCCGACAGCATCTATGTCGGTCAAGATGACATCCTGCCCGAAACGCTCACGGTTCCGATTCAACATCCGGACAGCGCGACCTTCGCTCTTGCTGAACCCGGCTGGTTTACCGGAGGAATGCATGGCAAAGAGCATCGCTATCGGTTCATAACAAACATCTCAGAAGGAAGACAGGCTGCGATTTCCATCGATCGTTATCTGCAGCAAGCTTCCCTTACTTCCGGCCGGGCTGCACTCAGAAACGGTAAAGCCAAGCTGTACACCCGAACCGATCATATTGCTGCTGTTCCAAGAAAAAAGCCGGCTGCCCCTGCAGGGTATACCCTTGAGGAGGCAATAGAAGAGGCTGCGCGATGTATTAACTGCCAATGCTTGGAATGCGTTAATCACTGTAAATATCTCGAGAATTTTGGCGCTTTCCCAAGGGTATATGCCCGACAGATATATAATAACTCGGCAATCGTCAAGGGTACGCATATGGCGAATACGCTGATCAACTCCTGCTCTCTGTGTAGACAGTGCGAGGAATTGTGCCCCAATGATTTTTCCATGGCGGATCTTTGCCTTGAGGCGCGGCAAACCATGGTTCGTGAACAGCGGATGCCGTCTTCGGCACACTGGTTTGCTCTTGAGGAAATGCACTCCGCCCGCACAGAAGGCTCGCTCGTACGGCATGCCCCTGGAGCAGAGACAAGTGATACCCTTTTTTATCCCGGCTGCCAACTGGGAGGGATTCGTCCGCAGCAAACACTACGCTTGTACGAGCGTTTGCTGGAGCTCCAGCCTCTGACTGGGATTTGGCTCGACTGCTGTGGGGCTCCAGCACACTGGGCCGGCAGGAAAGAGGCATTTACAGAGATTGTTCAACAGGTGGAAAAGGTTTGGCAGGAAATGGGAAGTCCTCGAGTGGTGACTGCTTGTTCGACTTGTCTGAAAATGTTTCGTGACCACTTGCCTGCGGTGCCGGTGGAGTCTGTATGGCGTGTACTTGCTGAGCAGGCTGCTGTCGATGGCGATCCTTTGCATGTAATGGCGATCTCTGATCCGTGCACAGCTCGAGATGACGGGGATACCAGGGCAGCGGTGCGAACATTACTCAAAGGACTTGGCAGAGTTGACGCACCTCTTCCCATGTCTGGAAAGTTAACCGAGTGCTGCGGTTTTGGTGGGCTGATGGACTGTGCCAATCCAGCGCAGGCACGCCAGGTGGCAGAGGCAAGAGTCGCCCAAACCGATGCTGAGATCATAACCTACTGCGCCATGTGCCGCGATCAATTGGCAAGGACCGGCAAACCTGTTTCTCATATCCTGGATCTGCTGTTCAGCGACCTGGCTCACCCGGCAGAGGAAAAACCACAGTCTATTTCGGCAAGAAGGATACATCGGCGCCGGCTCAAATCAGCGTTACTGAACAGGTATCCTGCTGAGCAACAGGAAGAAAAAGCAGCCTGGGAAGACGTGGAGTTGATCATACCGGAAACCGTGGCAATGATGATGGAAGAGCGGAGAATTCTGGAAGACGATATCCGAAAAGTGCTCCATAAAGGAGCAAATGGGGGGCAGCATTTTGTGCACGATCAAAGCGGCCTTGCAATTGCCTCTGCTGTACTTGGTGCGGTCACCTTCTGGGTGGAATATACAGTGGAAAAAGATCAATATCGACTGGAACGGTGTTGGAGTCATCGAATGGTGATGAGGAGAGAAAAGGCATGAACCTGAGCTTTTTACCTGCAGACATGAACTGGACATGCCAACCTTGTGGTGAAAAGCTGCAGCCGGGTATGGTTGAGTTGGAATACATGGGCAATGTGTTCAGGGTGGAGCTTCCGGTGTGCCCGAAATGTTCCGCCGTTTTGATATCTGAGGACCTGGCCGTGGGGCGAATGTTGGAAGTGGAGCAATTGCTGGAGGATAAATGAAGCCGCTGTATCTGGCTGATTCTGTCCGTGAAGTACTGGGCAAAAGTCTGCGACCAGGGGGAGAAACGCTCACGCGACGAATGGTGTCGTTGGTCCGTCCTGCAACCGGCGATCTGCTGCTCGATGCAGGTTGTGGTGCCGGGGCGAGTATGATGTTGCTGCGTGAAAGCGATACATGCCGGGTTGTTGGGATCGATTTTGATCAAGGGTTGACAGTAGAAGCCCGGAACAGCGGATTAAATGTTGCTCAGGCCGATATGGCACAATTACCATTGCTAAGCGATAAAGTGGACACTGTATTGTGTGAATGTGCGTGGAACCTCACTGACAAACAACAGGCGTTGGCTGAATTTTTCCGGGTGCTGCGTCCTGGAGGTCTGCTGGCACTGAGTGATATTTATCTTCGTCATCTTGAAGGTCAACAGTGTAAGAGGGCCTGGCCAAATCGCTCCTGTTTCTTCCAGGCAACTGATCTGGAGACCGTGCGGGGGATGGTAAGCAGGGCTGGATTTGAAATTTTGCAGCTGGAAGATCACAGTCAGCTCTTGAAAAAGACTGCGGCAGAGTTTGTTTTTGCCCATGGATCCTTGCAGGGGTTCTGGGAGGCCGTAATGGGCGACAGCAAACAGGCCAAGGCGGCTTGTACAGCTTCGGCAGCCGCCAGGCCCGGCCTTTTTTTGCTTATTGGAAAACGGAAAAAAGCATGAATGAGTATGATTTTGATATCCTTCGGCTTGCAGGTCTTGGGTACTGCTGTGCACAGATTGTTGTACAGCTTGCCTTAGAGGTACAGGGAAAAGAGAATCCGGGGCTCGTTCGCGCCATGTCGGCCTTGTGCCACGGCTTTCCCGACACCACTGGAACCTGCGGAGCGTTAACCGGAGCAGCCTGTCTGCTTGGGTATTATGCTGGTAAAGGAACGCCTGAAGAGGAGGAACATGAGCGGTTTGCCCTGATGCTTGCAGAACTTGGGGAATGGTTTGAGCGCCAATACGGATCGCTTTATGGCGGTATTGCCTGCAGTGACATTGTTGCTGATGGGAAACCGGATACCACCATTTGTGGAGGTCTTGTTTCTGCATGTTATGGCCAGATAATGACGATTCTGGTGGAGAACGGTTTTGACCCGGAAGACTGAAATGGAGGCTGAAATCCTCCGCCAGGTTGAGAGTGTTTGCCCGGTATGCCTGGAACGTATACAAGGGCATCTGGTACACCGAGGAGAGTCGGTTGTTTTAGAAAAGTGCTGTCCGGAACATGGCTTTTTTGCTGCCACCGTCTGGAAAGGAGAACCTGCATTTTCTTCCTGGTTCAGACCTAAGATTCCTTATTACGGCGGGCGGCGAGAACAAACAGGAACGGGCTGTCCCTTTGATTGCGGACTGTGTGAACGGCACACCCAGCGAACCTGTACAGCATTGGTGGAAATAACCTCGCGATGCAATCTGAACTGTCCGGTTTGCTTTGCAGACAGCGGTAACGGTACTGATCTTGATCTTGGTACTCTCACCAAGATGTTTGCCTCTATAATGACCAGAACCGGTGGGTGCAACCTGCAGCTTTCAGGAGGCGAACCAACGGTTCATAAAGATCTGGAACGTATTGTCGGGTTGGCGAAAGAGGCTGGTTTTACTTTTATCCAGCTCAATACCAACGGTATTCGACTTGCTGAGGATTCGCAGTTGGCCTTAAGACTGAAAAAAGCCGGCCTCTCTTCGGTCTTTTTGCAGTTTGACGGAGTGGATGACACCGTCTTGCGCACGCTTCGCGGGCGTGAACTCTTTACCGTCAAGTGCAGGGCTATTGATAATCTGGCTGATGCCGGCATCGGGATTGTGTTGGTGCCGACCGTCGTGCGAGATGTGAATATCGATCAACTCTGGCAAATCGTCCGGTTTGGTTTGCAACGTCAACCCCATGTTCGTGGTGTGCATTTTCAACCCATGAGTTATTTTGGGAGATTTCCGGTGGATTTTGTACCCGATCATGTCACCCTCCCTGAAGTGATGAGTGGACTGGCAATACAGAGCGACAATGTGCTGCAGGTCAATGATTTCCGACCTCCGGGATGTGAACATGCCCTTTGCTCATTTTCGGCCAAGTATATGCAACAGGACGATGGTCGTCTGATGCGCCTTGGTAGTAACAGTTGCGACTGCACACCCGTCCCTGCTGAGCAAGGAGCTTTGACTTCTATTGGGGTAACAGCCAGGCAGTGGGCAGGCGTTGTCAAGGAACCCTTCAATTTACATGCACAGCCAGTAGATGAACTGGATCGTTTTCTGCAGCGGGCCCGGACGCATACCTTTTCCATTTCAGGTATGGCCTTTCAGGATTGCTGGTCTTTGAACCTTGAGCGATTGCAGGGGTGCTGTATCCATGTAGCCAGACCCGATGGGAGGCTCATTCCCTTTTGCAGTTTTAACCTTACTGCTTGCGATGGAACCTCTCTCCATCGCCCTTTGTCAAATTTTTCCAATCCAGGGCAGCAAGATGAGTAGACAACCCATTCAAACCCCTGTAGACCCGCTGGTTAAGCGTCGTTTGGCGATTAGCGGGGAGATGGGAAGAAAAGAGCTGGAACAAGCGCAAATGCAGGCATTGCGCAGTACCCTCCACTACGCGGCAGAGCATAGTGCCTATTATAGGCAACAGCTTGCTGGCTGCGATCCCGATCGGCTGCAGACACGCCATGATCTTGAGACTATCCCTTTTCTTACTCCGTCTACCATCACCAAGCAGGGACATCGGATGCTCTGTGTTTCTCAAAGCCGGGTCGCCAGGGTGGTAACCATGCATACTTCGGGCAGTACAGGGGTACCGAAACGGTTTTTTTTCAGCATGGATGATGTAGCCTCCACAGCTGATTTTTTTCTGCATGGCATGCATACCTTTGTCAACGAGCAAGATCGGGTGTTGGTGCTGTTGCCTTATGAGCAACCTGCTAGTGTTGGTGAACTGCTCATGGGTGCTCTAGCCGAAGGCGGCATCCACGCAGAGGGCCTGTGGCCACCGCCACTCAGGGGCGCGGATTTGCCGACACAGATCCACAAAAGCCGTATAAGCTGTGTGGTGGGGTTGCCCCAACATCTCCTTGCAGTGTCTAGCTTGGTTGCTCCTGGGCAGTTGAGGTCAATGCTGCTGTGCTCCGACTATGCATCGCCTGCATTACGCAGCCGGATTGAAGAAAACTGCGGCTGCCGCACGTATCTCCATTACGGAACAACAGAGTCTGGGCTGGGGGGAGGCGTAGAATGCCTGATGCATGCCGGGTGCCATCTCCGTGAATCAGATCTTTTGTTGGAGATTGTTGATCCGCGCACCGGCAGGCAGCTTGCCGATGGGCAAGCCGGAGAAGTAGTCTTGACTACCCTGGGGCGTGAGGCAATGGTGCTGGTACGATACCGTACCGGAGATATTGCAGTGCTTGAGCGGAGGCCCTGCGCCTGCGGGGGCGTAACAGCCAGGCTTCGCTCAATCCGTGGCAGGATGGATGGTTGCCTGTTGGCATCAGGTGCTCTGTTGCACAGTCAGGATATGGATGATTACCTTTTTCAGATACCAGGACTGCTTGATTATCGAGTGCGATTGGAGAGTGGCAGCGTGGATCAGCTCCATATCGATTATATGGCCGTTCCCGGATGCATGAAGACTGTCGGCGATCTGATGAGGATGACAGCAAAGGTTCCTGCCATTCGTGATAATCTTGCCGGCGGCAACTTGGCAATAGGAATATTGAAACAGGTCGATGCTTTTGCGGCCATTCATACTCTCAAACGAACTCTTATCGATCAACGCAAAGCTGGAGAATTATATGCGGTATGTTCTTGATACACTCATTGAAACCCTTGAGCAGGGAGAACCTGCGGTACTCGGTGCTATTGTGCACAGTTCAGGTTCTGCTCCGAGGACCTCAGGTGCCCGCATGCTGGTTTTAACAGATGGTACACTTGTCGGCAGCGTGGGAGGCGGGTCGGTTGAAGGGACCTGTCATGCAGAAGCACGGAAGCTGCTGGCCAATGGGCATACATATAAAGAGGTCAAATGTGATTTAAGTGCGGCTGCTGCAGCCGAGGAAGGCATGGTCTGTGGAGGAGCTGTGTGCGTGTTGTTGCAGAAAGTGGCGCCTGACGCTATTGAGCAGTTTCGGGAACTTCGTCATTGTTACCGAAATGGGACACGGCCGATGCTGGTGACCCAGCTGCCGGTTGACGATGCACCACCACAGATGATGACTCTGGGTACCGGGTCCGACGATGAAGTACCCGCTGCACTCCGGGAAAAGGCTCTGGCTAAGAATAAACGGGTTTCATTTATCGTTACCCATGCGGGTAAGGATTTTTTTGTAGAGCCTTTGGTCCAGCAGGGGACCGTGCATCTGGCAGGAGCCGGTCATGTGGCGCTTGCCACCGCTCACCTGGCATCCTATGTGGGATTTGAGGTCGTTGTCATGGATGATCGACAAGAATTTGCCAACAAAGAACGGTATCCCCAGGCGAAAAAGGTACGAGTGCTGGAGAAATTTGATGATTGTTTTTCCGAGCTGGGCGCTGAAGACTATGTGGTGATAGTTACCCGCGGCCATCAATATGATAGGGACGTCCTGGCGCAGGCATTACTGACCGAGGCTGGGTACATAGGTATGATCGGCAGCAGCAGCAAACGAAAGGCAACCTATGCTTCGCTGCTGGGTTCAGGGTTTACCGAAGCTGACCTTGAACGCGTTCACAGCCCCATCGGGCTCTCGATTGGGTCGGATACTCCCCAGGAGATAGGGCTGAGTATTGTCGCTGAGTTGGTACAGGTCAGGGCGGCAATGAATCGATGAAGAAACTGGGCGCGATTATTTTAGCAGCGGGATACTCGTCTCGTATGGACGGGTTCAAGCCACTTATGCAGCTTGGGGAACACAGTCTTGTCGGGCACTGTATCCGGCTTTTCAAAACAAAGGGTATTGACCGGGTCGTGGTTGTGGTCGGGCACCGACAGCAAGAGGTTGCAGTCGAGGTGACCAGGCAAGGTGCAGAGCCGCTCTTTAATCCTGATTTTGATAAGGGCATGTTCTCTTCCGTGTGTACGGCCGTTGCGAAAATGACAGAGATGGATGGCTTTTTTTTGCTGCCGGTGGATATTCCGCTGGTTCGCCCGGTGACCATAGATTTACTTGTATCCGGGTTTGATGGAAAAAGTGTTATTTATCCTTGTCGTGACGGCAGGCGTGGACATCCGCCACTCATCCCCGGTCACCTCGTCAAAGAAATTATTGCATATACCGGTGAGGCGGGATTGCGAAGTCTGTTGCAACGATTTCCTGGTAAGGATGTTTTCATCTGGGATGATGGTGCGTTTATGGATGCAGACACTGCCAAGGATTTTGCACGACTTGCAGCACGTTTACCACAGCTGGAAAAAGGATCGCGACGTGAAGCGGAGGCTCTGGCGGCAATGTACATGCCACAGCGGGGAATAGCGCATGGGCGGGCAGTTGCCAAAGTTGCCGATACACTGGCCAGGGCACTGGTGGAGCATGGGCACACTCTGGATTTGGATATTGTGTATAATGGGGGGCTCCTCCATGATGTGGCAAAGGGGCAACCTGAGCATGAAGCACGAGGTGCGGAGATGATGCGAATGTTCGGTCTGGATCAGTTGGCCGAAGTTGTCGGCAGTCATCGTGATGCATTGCCGGTAGTACCGGAGAAGCTGGGGGAGAAGGAAGTAGTCTGTCTGGCCGATAAACTTGTCCGTGGAAACCAGTTGGTATCGGTAGCTGAGAGGTTTGGCGAAAAACTGATCCTCTATAAGGATGACCCTGAAGCCTGTAAGGCTATTCGGTCGAGGATGAACACCGCTGTTGCTCTGCAGCAGGCAGTGGAACAGGTAGCATCTACGACCATTGAACATTTACTCCTTGCCGAGGAGGAAGGATGAGTACTCTGTATCTTATCCGGCATGGAGAGATTCCATCTTCTTTGCCGCGTCGTTTTATAGGGCAGAGTGATGTGGCAATGACTGCCCATGGGCATGAGCAGTTGGAAAATGTCGCCGGATACTTAATGGACTTTTCCCTTGAAAGAGTATGCACCAGCCCCTTGCTGCGCTGTCGACAAAGCGCTGAGATAATCGGTTCTGCTGTTGGCTGCATGCCCGAAGTGGTAGAGGAGTTGAGCGAAATTGCCTTGGGAACATGGGAAGGGTTGACCGTTGCCGATGTTCAGCAGCAATATCCAGGAGAATATGAGGCACGCGGTAAAGACATGACCGGCTATCGGCCTCCGGGTGGCGAAAGTTTTGCAGATCTCTTTCAGCGGGTATGGCCTGCATTTGCCAAGGTGATGGAGGCCGACTACGAGCGGACAGCAGTGGTGACACATGCCGGTGTTAACCGGGTTCTTCTCTGTCGTTTGTTGGGAATGCCCCTTGCTAACCTGTTTCGTCTGGAGCAGAGCTATGGCTGCATTAACGTGGTGCATGTGGATGAAGGGACGTACCGAGTGGGATGTATCAACAGGGCTGCAATATACTAGTTTAGAGATGCCACGTCTGTGTTGGATGGATAAGCGGAGCGCATCCATCTACGTACAGCCAATTCAAAAAAAAGCCTGCTGAAATAAAGTGATTAACCATATATCAACAGGCTGGCTACAACGAAAGTCCGAGTAAAATAGCTATTTTTCCATGGCGGTAACCCCGGTGCGGGCTATTTCAATGATGTACTCTCTGCCTATCTCATCCAGAAAGGAATCAATCTGCCTGGTGGAGCCGGCAACCTGAAGGATATAGGCATCTTCGTTCTTTTTTTCGAGCACTTCAAAATTATAACGGCCATGAAAGGATTCCAGATGGGCGGCATCTACCTCCAGTTGGATGATAGCCACTTCTCGCCAGTAGCTGTGGTCGGTATCCAGTTCCTTGGCGGAAATAACCTCGGTGAATTTTTCCAGTTGTTTAATGATCTGCTCAACTTTCGCTTCGTCATCCTCACGAAGGGTAATGGTCATCCGGCTTATTCCCGGAACCCGTGAGCTGCAGACGGTAAGGGTATCAACATTGTACATCTTTTTCCTGATCAACATCGATACCTTGTTAAGGACCCCGGGGCGATCAAGCATAAAGGTGAGTATCGCACGTCGGATCATGATTCTTCTCCATTTTGTTCTGTGGTTGCTGATGGCTCCTCGGGTGTCGGGGATGGACGTTTGATAATCATGTCTTCAAAGCCTCCACCTGCCGGAATCATAGGCAAAATGACTTCGCTGGGGTCGCAGATGAATTCCAGAATAATCGCTCCCTGATGGTCAATGGCCTTCTGCAGGGCAGGTACGATTTCCTCTGGTGTTTCTATTTTAAGATAGGGGATGCCGTATCCTTGGGCAATGCTGCCGAAATCCGGGCTCTGCATCGGCGTTCCTGCATATCGGCCGTCATAAAATAAGGTTTGCCACTGACGAACCATGCCGAGGTAGCCGTTATTGAGTATCAGGATCTTGACGTCAACCTGTTGCTCCATAATAGTACCCAGTTCCTGTATGTTCATCTGGAAACCACCATCTCCGCTGATCGACCATACTCGCTCAGTTGGCCGCGCCAGCTTGACCCCGATGGCAAGGGGCAGGGAGGCTCCCATGGTCCCGGCTCCACCGGAAGCAAACCAGCTGTTTTCGGTCTGGTAATTATAAAAGCGAGCTGCCATCATCTGGTGCTGGCCTACATCAGGAACGATCAGATCCTTGCCCTTTGTCAGCTCTGAGAGCTGGTGGACAATGGATTTCATCAACAGCTTGCCTCCGTCACCAACCGAACCTTCAATTTCCTGCTGCAGATCTTCAGCCATCAGCAGGCGGTAGCTGTTTATTTTTTCAAACCACCGTTTGCGTGGTTTAAAGGTGAGCATTGGATCACCGAGCAACACGTGGAGGGTGCGGTACACATCGGCATTGATGGCTACGCTGGTTGGCACGTTTTTGTTAA
The DNA here is from genome assembly GCF_016918565.1 of Desulfogranum marinum. Classification (GTDB taxonomy): domain Bacteria; phylum Desulfobacterota; class Desulfobulbia; order Desulfobulbales; family Desulfobulbaceae; genus Desulfogranum; species Desulfogranum marinum. The sequence goes on along the minus strand of NZ_JAFFQD010000045.1, from coordinate 12,756 downwards.
TTTCCGAAGGATCAATTTCCACATGGATGACATCCGCATTCTGTGCATATTCGTTAAGCTTGCCGGTCACGCGGTCATCAAAGCGCATACCAAAAGAAATCAGCAGGTCAGCTTCCATTATTGCCCGATTTGCCTCGACCGTTCCGTGCATCCCCATCATGCCAAGGCTTAAGGGATGATCGGCAGGTACCGCGGAAAGCCCGTGAAAGGTAAACGCAATGGGAATGTTGACCTTTTCTGCAAATTTTTGCAGCATCTTGCCTGCATTGCTGTTGATGACCCCATGGCCACAAAACATAACCGGCCGCTGACTCCTGTTGATCAGGGTGATTGCCTTTTGCATCACCTCCCTTTCCGGCGAAGGGTGAAAAAAGAAACCGGGCAGATCGGGGTGAAAATTGTTGGCATCAAAGTGATAATCTTCAGGGAGTTGCTGGTCCTGAACATCCTTGGGGATATCGATCAGCACCGGACCGCTTCGACCTGTTGCCGCTACATAAAAGGCCTCATGTACAGTAGCCTCAACCTCTTCTGCAGCCAGCGGCATGTAGGTCTGCTTGCAAATGGGCATCATTACCCCAACCACATCGCTTTCCTGGAAGGCATCGGTGGCGATAACCCCTGTAGCTACCTGGCCGGTGACCGCAATGACCGGTACCGAGTCCATGTAGGCATCAGCAATACCTGTTGTCAGGTTCATTGCTCCGGGACCTGAAGTGGCCATACAGACCCCGATTTGCGGGGTGGAAGTAGATAAACTGGCCCTGGAAATACCCTGGGCCATAAAGGCTGCACCCTGCTCGTGGCGAGACATGACAAAGCGGAAATCGCCCAGCTTATCCATCTCGTCAAAAATCGGCATAATGGCTCCGCCTGTGTACCCGAAAATATACTTGACGCCCTTTGCCTTCAGGGCCTGCAGCATCTTTTTCTTTCCTGTCATGACGACCTCAATATAAGTTTGCTCATTGTGTAAAACTATTTGGTATTTCCGGAATTATTTGGAGAAAGGGACGATTTCTTTGTGGATATGACGCTTGGAACCGCTGATTTAGCAGGCAGTGTGCCATCCTGACCAAATAGAATCGTTATTTTGCTACATACCACATGCAGGCAAAGGTGCAACCCTTTACCGCGTGGTACCCACTCTTCTCCATACAAGAGATAGTTAAGGATCTGTTCTGTTGTCTTGATAAGCAGCAGAGATGGGATCGGTTCAAATGCACCACCAAAAGTGGTTGTTATGCACCAGTGTGTTACAGAGTACATGAATAATCACTCATGTATTGCAGTCAAGACAGTTCGTTGATAGAGATTGGTCATCTCTGCAAGCTATGGCACACGACTTGCTTAATTGAAAAAGAATATACGCAAAGCATTGCCTGTATTGGCTGTATTGCTGTGAACAGCCAGGTCCTTTTTTGTTAGTTCGACTGGTGACCTTTTCAGGGAGCTTATCCTGTATCGTACATCCTCTTTTAACTGAGGCCTCTATTTGCGGAGGCAGTATGAATGTAATTGCAGCTATTAACGGCCAGATCACTGCTGAAGTATCCGCGTTTTACGCTTTGCATTTTGCTCGCGTTCATGGCTTTCCTTTACGCTTACTGCACATACTCAATCCTGCAGACAATATTGAGGCCGTAGAGAAAAGCATGGCCACTATTGAGCGGGTTGCAGAAAAGTACGGCATGGCAACCAAACGGGTAGTGCTGGGTGGCCCGCCGATTCGGACCATCGAGCAATACCTTCTCGAACATAGCTCTGAAATATTGTTTTGTAGTACCCGCTACCATCAGCGGAAAAATTTATTTAATCTTTCCTTCAGCCAAAAACTCTCTTCCATGACGCTGCCGGCCGATTTGGCGGTCGTTCGGGTGGTGCACCCCCGCACCACTCTCTCCACGAAAAACATATTGCTGTTTATACGAGGGAACAGGCTGTCAGTGGAGAAATTCACTTTTTTTGCCTCTATGGCCAAGGCCTATAAGGCAAGCTGCGAAATATACAGCGTCAGTGTGGTCGGTAAAAGGCAGCGAGCAAGGCTTGATCGGGGGCAGGTCAAGCTCATGCTGAAAAACAATGACGATAGGCTCTCACATTATAAACAACTGGCAAAGCACATGGATATTCCACTGCGGCTTAAGCACTCCATTGCTGTTAATGAGATGGATCAGGTGCTTTACCATTTGTCACACACCAATTTTGATCTGGTGATAGTTGGTGGCGAGAGACTGTCTATGTATTCTTCCATGAGTAAAGCAAAACCCATTGAAAGGCTTCACCGCTCTACATCTGTCAACACTATTTCCTTCTACCTGAGGGGGGGAGCACGGTGAAACTTTTTACGCAGGAAAAAGCAGAGGTGCTGAGAACACTGAAGACCAGTGAACAAGGTTTGACAACCTCTCAGGTAAGCAGAAGGCAGAAGGAATTCGGCCCCAATGTCCTTGAGGAGGAAGAAGAGAAAAACTATTTCCTTTCCTACCTCAAACAATACATCCAGTTTTTCGCCCTTCTGCTTGAGACTGCCGCCATCCTTTCCTTTGTCGCCGATTACTATGCTCCCAATCAGGGCAATAATATCCTGGGCTATGCCATTTTGGGCGCGGTAATCATCAATGCGACCTTTAGCTTCTGGCAGGAATATCGTGCCGACAAGGCAATGGCAGCGCTGCTTAAACTGATGCCCACCATGGTAACTGTACGCAGAAACAATGCAATTACGACCATTGATTCTAAAGAGCTCACCACCGGCGATATACTTATGCTGGTGGAGGGGGACAAAGTGGCTGCAGACGCAGTCGTGCTTGCATCCACCTCGCTTTATCTTAATCTTTCCCCGCTTAACGGAGAATCAAGGCCGGCTGCACGCAATAACCAACCATCGCAACAGACAAATTCTTTACAGGCGAAGAATATGGTGTTTGCCGGTGCCACTGTTACTGCAGGCAATGGAGTCGCTGTGGTCAGTGCAATCGGCAATGCAACGGAATTCGGTAAAATTGCGAGCCTGGCCAAGAATGTTGAGAAGAGCCTCTCCCCCATGCAGCGGGAAATTATAAGGATTACACGATTACTCACCATCATCGCCCTTGTCATGGGGGTGATCTTTTTTGTTTTGGGGCTTTTTTCCGCCAAAGGGCCGCTAATGGCGTCTATCTTTGCCCTTTCGCTGATTGTTGCCAATGTTCCTGAAGGGTTGCTGCCGACGATTACCCTGTCGCTTTCCCTTGCCAGTCAGAGAATGGCGAAAAGAAATGCCCTTATTAAAAACCTTGATTCGGTGGAAACCCTGGGCAGCGCTTCAGTCATCTGTACGGATAAGACCGGAACCATCACCCGCAATCAAATGACGACTCGTTCCATCTGGTTGGCAGGGGGAGATATCGTCAATGTTTCCGGTGAGGGGTACCTGGAGCCGGGAGAGTTCACCTTTGAACAAGAATCAGCAACAGGGGAAGAAAGGCTGGTGGAACTCCTTCAGGCAGGGTTGAATAATTGTAACGCCGCGATTGATGAAAACGAGACCCGCGGCGACCCTACTGAGCTTGCCATTGTGGCGGCGGCCCGGAAAAAAGGCCTGAAAAAAAACGTGGAGCATAAGATACAGGAACATGTGTTCACCAGTGAACGGAAGATGATGTCTTCTGTTTTTCAAAGCGATGGCCAACGTTCCATATACTGCAAAGGAGCAGTTGAGGTGCTGCTCGAAAAGTGTCTTTACTATATGGATAAGGACAACACGAACAAGCAACTCGATGCATCCATCATCAACAAAGTGACGCTGCAGGCAGAGTCTTTTGAAAAGGAGGCGTATCGGGTTTTAGCCATAGGCAAGGGAGACGATGAACGTGAAGAAGAACTGACGCTGCTTGGCTTAGTGGCCATCATGGATCTACCGCGGGCTGAGGTTGCCGAGGCTGTGGCGATATGCCGGCAAGCCGGCATAAGAACCATGATGATCACCGGAGATAACGCCTACACAGCCGCTGCAATTGCCCAAAAAATAGGCATGCAATATGACCGCATCATCCAAGGAGACGAGCTCGAAAACATGAGCGATGAACGGCTGGAAAACATCCTCTCCCAAGAGGACATTCTCTTTGCAAGAATGGCAAGCAAGCAGAAGCTGAGAATAGCAACCGCCCTGCAGAGTGTCGGCGAGGTTGTGGCCATGACAGGGGATGGGGTGAACGATGCTCCTGCACTGAAAAAAGCGGATATCGGCATTGCCATGGGCGAAGGCGGGACAGAGGTGGCCAAAGAGGCTGCCGATATGATCCTGCTTGATGATAACTTTTCCACCATCGTTGCCGCCATAGAAGAGGGAAGGACGGTTTATTTTAATATTAAAAAATTCGTTACCTATATCCTCTCTTCCAATGTGCCGGAAATTGTTCCCTACATCCTCCAGTTTTTTTTCAAAATCCCGCTGCCGCTGTCTGTTATCCAAATACTCTCCATTGACCTGGGCTCAGACATGCTGCCGGGACTTGCCCTTGGCAGCGAAAAGCCGGAGAAAAATATCATGAAAAGGCCGCCTGCCGGCAGTCAGGAAAAAATTCTTGATTGGGAGGTTTTCAAACGCGGCTATTTTTTTATCGGCATCATAGAAGCCACAGCCGCGATGGTGGCTTTTCTTTCCTTTCTCGTTTTAAATGGATGGCAATACGGCACGGTTGATTTGGCCGACCCCTACCTGCACCGTCAGGCAATGACCATGACCCTGTTAGGCGCGGTGAGCTGCCAACTTGTCAATGTGTGGACAATGCGGAGCTGGGAGTTTTCCGCCTTCAGTGTTGGCCTCCTGTCTAACCCGTTCCTGCTGTTTGCCATGGTTATAGAGCTGGCCTGGGTGTGGATGCTGCTCTATGTTGAACCGGTACAAAAAGTCTTTAATACGGCAACTGTGCCCCTTTCTCATTTATGGATCCTGCTTCCATTTCCCATCTTTCTTTTTTTCTTTCACGAGCTTTACAAATGGCGTCTTAGATCTCGTAAAGAAACGCATGGGACATGAAAAATCATATCAGCAGAAAATAATAAGAGGAAACAGTGTTCGATTTGCGTTTCAACAGGTGAAAAGAGGAGACAGCCCACGTTCAATCCTCTCCACGTAGTTGGAGCCACCTCTTGCCTTTACTGGTTAGACGATAGCGTTGGGTAGGGCTGCGTGGTGAATGGGGCTGGGTATATTCGATCCAACCACTTGCTAATGCCGGGTTGAGGTAGTTTTTTCTAAACGTCGGCCGGTGGGACAAGCCAACCGCCTTCATGAGATCAATACTGGCAATTTCTTTGCTTCCAACGGCTCGGCTGCACCTACTTGGTCGTTTACTTGGTCGGTTGCTACGGCTTCGTTGATCGTGTTTTCTATGGCCCTGAGCATGAACTCGATAAAACAAGTAGCATTCCCCTGTTGATCCGATTTGGCCAATACCTGGTAATAAGCATTTTGTCGCTCACGGATCACAGTTTCCACCGGAAGGTAAGCCGGCAAAGGATTCCACTTTTGTAGGATCAACGTTTGCCACAATTGTCCCATCCGGCCATTTCCATCGGAAAACGGATGGATGAATTCGAATTCGAGAATCAATCGGGGTCAGACCGGAATGGTGCTTCTAATCGTAGTTGGGCCAATTCTTACAAATTACCCTCTACAACCGTAAAGCTAATATAGTGTACGAGAATCTGATCACTGAACTCCTCATTGTCGGGTAGATAGGGCTGAGGTTCAGATATTTGCAGTTGGTCGATAACGCCCTCATCTGAGAGTTTATCAAGCACACTCTTGAAGTTACGATCAACGAAGAGGTCACTTCGTTGGGTAACCACAATAGTTCCTTTTGGTCTGACTATTCGGCTAAACTCTTTGAGGATAGCAGTACTGTCCGGTAGGTACGTTAAAACCCCTACACAAATCAACCCATTATACTGATTGCCTGGAATTGATAAGGGTAATTGCTGCATGTTCATTGCTCGTAATGTTCGGTATGCATCGGTCATACCGGCGATTTCCAATGATTGTTTTGAAATGTCTATTCCATCAATCGTTGTAAACCCGATAGAGCGCAACGCTTTGCCACCTAGCCCCGTACCGCATCCTGCGTCAAGAATTTGTGCATCTGGAGAGAGGTTGGTCCGAAGAATTGAAGCCACTCGATCAGGCGCTTTGTAGCTCCAATCGGCAAGATTGACATCATAGTCAGGAGCCCAGCCATCATAATAGTCGGCAACATCATCGCTTTTTTGTGAGATACTTTTCAATCCACTATGTTTGTTGCATTCGGCTTTGTGCATGATTTCCCTTTCGTTCTTGTACTATACTCAGGTTGAACCACATTTCTCATCGGTTCAGGCGGCGTCAGGATCAAATTTTTTGGCTGTGAGCAGGTAAACGCAGACTCCGAAAGTTGCCTATGTTTACTGTCAAAATACTGCAGAAGATGGCGTCGACTGGGCTGACCATTGGTGAACATTTTGCAAGTTTGAATTTTACAAAATGTTCATGCGAAGTGCGGAATAGAACTAATAAGATAAAAGGAAGATACAATAATCTCAACCTTGTTACATTGGTTTAACATCGCCTCCAGTGATTCTTCTCTGGGCTATCGGAGTTGCGGCCTCAACTATTGCCCCCTTTACTTCATAGAAAAAAATCTTCTCCAATCAGCGTTTATGCGTTTCTACCTTGGAAAACGATGGCCGGAATTCCCTGCTGTCAGTGGCCGGATTGCTCTGGGATATGCATTTGCGGATGTCTGGTGGTTGGCATAGCCGTTGTGAGAAAAAGCGAGTTAACAATCCTCATAAGAAACCAGAATATAAGCAATGGCAGGACTAACACCTGAATGACGAAAACACCAAGATAGAGAAATGTTAACCGCAGCAGGTTCTCAACGATAACAGCCTTGTTATCCATAATGACCTGAATGGTATTTTTAAAATCAACCGATTTTTCTTTGAGATAGGAGGCGCTGTTGCCGATGGTCCCCATGAAACCGTCTACCTTGGGAACTGTAGCAACATCCTCTAATTGGTCGATATCAGCGGTACTGGCAGTGAGTTTTTCGTTTGCCTCAATGATTTGTTCCTCAAAGAAGTGCTCCTGAAGAAACTCATTGGCGATAGATGATAGTGGAAGACAGAAACGGGCTATTGCAGCGATGATCAGTACACTTGTCAGTATTCTCTGGAGCTTAAAGACCCTTTCATTTCTAAACCACACAAGCACAGACATGAGCAAAAGGAGTACCGCAAGCAGCTGTGGAACAATGGTAATGCTGATTTCATATGCCAGTTCCTGTACCCCTAATGAAGTAATTGACATGACCAGCACCGTGGATAGCCGCTCAACCATATCATTTATAGGATCTACAATCTGACCTACTGCTAACGACAATCCAATCCCGGCTGGTTCCAATTGTACCGTTGATTGCTGTATGACCGATACGGTGGCATTGATTACCCGGCATACGCCGTAACTGACGCCTGCTTTAGTGATAGACTCTTTAAAATATGAGTCCGCTGTTGAGTCAAGTCCCGGAATCTGTAGCCCTGAAGAGAAGAAGAAGACAATTGACAGGAGTATCCCTATTATTGATTGGGTAGCTGTTTGCTTGACTTTCGATTCCATATTCTGTTGGTGGTTTTTTTTGTCGTTTAAGGGCACTCTCTCATTGAGATGGAATACTTTTTCAAATATTGAAAACCGTATCCCTTTAAACCAGCTCCCATCGATTTAACCCTATTTTCTTGCAACTTCACCCAATCATTATCCAAGAGTGAAAAGGGGGTGAAACTCTTTATTAGCTTTTCGGGGTCGTCCAGGCTTTGTATTTGACCTACGGCCCCCCAGTCTCTCTGCCGGTTCCCGGTGAATGAAACTCAACAAGCCTGATACTACTTTGTGGTGTGTAAACTGCTGGAAATAAGGAAAATATATTAACGGTATCCTAATGTTATCCTTATTTAAACCGCATCGGTTCCTTTTCTTAGCCTAATTAAAAAGTAAAAAAACGCTGCTAAACTCGCAGCTCCTTGTTCGGCTGAACTCGAAAACATCAGTAGCTCTTCTCGAACAATAAGAAGTGATTGTACAACTTGAAACCGTAAAAAAAAAGGAGCCCAAAATGACCACCAGTCTGAAAAAAATTCAAAAGGCGGGCATGGCCTGTGTCGCTGCAGCGCTTTTGCAAGGCACAGCCCATGCCGACGTACCAAAGTATGTTTTTTATTTCATTGGCGATGGTATGGCAAGCCCACAGATTCATGCCACTGAAGCTTACCTTGCTGCAGTTGAAGAGGATGATGCCGTGGCCGGTGGAGTAAAAGCCAAATTGCTTAACATGAGCCAGTTTCCTGTAACCGGTATGCAGATGAGTTTTGCCAACGATCGTTTCATTACCGGTTCTGCGGCAGCAGGAACCGCGCTTGCCTGTGGAATGAAAACCAACATCGGTGTGATTTCCATGGATCCCAATGTTACCACCGATTACACCACCCTTGCCGAGGCAGCAAAAGGACGGGGGATGAAGGTAGGTATTGTATCGAGCGTTTCCATCGACCACGCCACCCCGGCTGTTTTTTATGCACACACAGAAAGTCGTAACAACTACGAAGAGATTGGCGAAGACCTGCTTAACAGCGAATTTGATTATTTTGGGGGAGGTGGTTTTCGCGTCAATAAATATTCGAGTGACACTTATGCAGGTTTTTCCAATGATGATCGTTATGCCATCCTTGAGGACAAGGCGGTTGCCAACGGATTCGTCTTCACCAATACCCAGGCTGAATTCAAGGCGCTCCAAGAAGGTCGGGCTATAGCGGTCAACCCCCATCTTGATAGTTCAAATGCGATGCCCTATGCATTGAACACAAAAGGCAACACAGGCATTGGTAAAGAGTATCAGGGAACTATTTCCCTGGCGCAGTTTACCAAGAAAGGTATTCAGCTGATGAAGAAGAATCCTGAGGGCTTTTTCATGATGGTAGAAGGCGGTAAGATTGACTGGGCAAGTCATGCAAACGACGCACGGTCTGCCATAGAAGATACCATTGCCTTTGATGATGCGATTGGCGTAGCCGTTGATTTTGCGGCAAAGCACCCTGGTGAAACATTGATTGTTGTTACCGGCGATCACGAGTGCGGCGGTATGACACTTGGCTTTGCCGGAACCGGTTACGCAACCTATTACGAAAAAATGGCCAAACAGAAACTTGCCTATGATGACTTTGCAGACAAGATCCTCAGTTCTTACAAGGGAGCATATGATGGAGTCGTGCCGGCTGATATTGATAAAAAAATGTGGAAGGTGGTGAAAAAATATTTTGGACTTGACGGTTACGGTCTGACTGCGGAAACGGATGATGACTTGACCGCATATGAAATTGAGCTTTTGGAAGCTGCCTACGATAAGACCATGACGCGTGCAAACGCAAACAGTGATGAAGAAAACACGTTGCTTTATGGCTACTATGACCCTTTCACCGTGACCCTGACCCACCTGTTAAACCGCAAGTCCGGTCTCACCTGGACATCCTTCTCACACACTGCTGTGCCTGTTCCTGTCTTTGCTCAAGGCGCTGGGGAAGAGGAGTTTACCGGTTACTATGACAATACCGATGTTGCTAAAAAGATTGCCTCTGCTATGGGGGTTGAGCTTGGCAATTAATACCAATCCAGTCTCGTCTATCCAATAATTTCTCTTCAGCAGACAGAAGGATTTTCTCTTCTGTCTGCTTTTTTCTGCCATTTTCTTATAATGAATAAAGACAACGTCATTTTTCTCTTTTTTGTCATCTGCTGTATCGTGCTCGTTTTGCTCCCCACCGGTTTTGAGGGCAGTCGATCAACTGATTCCCATCTGGTGAAGGCCAAGGTGCTTTCCGTCGATAACAGAGATTTACGCCAAAATCTTATCGTGTATACGGGAACCCAAGATGTGCAGGTTCAGCTTATGGAAGGTCCTCATGAGGGAATGGAAGCCCGGGTGGTCAACCCTTTAGCTGGAAAGCTGGAGTTTGATGAAATATATGCCCCGGAAGATCATATTCTTGTTGAGTATAAATACAGAAAAGGCAAGGTACAGCTGGCGTTTACCAGGGGGTATTACCGCTTAACCCACGAACTGATACTCATTGTATTGTTTTGCGGCCTGATTGTCGGAGTAGCCGGCTTTACCGGAGTAAAGGCCCTGCTTTCGTTTGTGTTTGCCGGACTCATGATCTGGAAGGTCTTGATTCCACTATTTTTAAAGGATGTTGCGCCTATTCCTGTTGCTCTTGCGGTGGTTGCTGCATTGACAGGTTCTGTCAGTTTTCTTGTGGGCGGCTGGACCCGTAAAGGAGTGACGGCTTTTGTCGGTTCCTTTGGCGGCCTGGTGCTGGCCTGCACCCTGGCAAAGCTTTTTGCGCCGGGGTTTCACCTCAATGGAGCGGTCAGGCCCTATGCCGAAACCCTGTGTTATGCCGGTTTTCCCCATTTGAATCTCACAGAGATATTTCTTGCTGGTATATTTCTCGCCTGTTCCGGGGCGGTTATGGATCTCTCCATGGATATTGCGGCTTCCCTTGATGAGGTGAAGAACAAGAAGCCTGATATCTCTTTTAAGGAGCTGTTTACATCGGGCATGGCCGTTGGACGATCTGTTGTCGGGACCATGACAACAACGTTACTGCTTGCCTATTCCGGAGGCTACACGGCAATGCTCATGAACTTTATGGGGCAAGGGCTCAGGATGGAACAGATCCTGAACATTAATTTTGTTGCGGCTGAAATACTCAATGTTTTTGTCGGCAGTTTCGGACTGGTGGCCGTCGCACCGCTCACCGCAATTGCAGGCGCTGCTTTATTTTCACGGCATCATTCACACCACCCTGAGCGCAGCGCCGGCCAATAACCATGCAAACAGGCAAACGGCATTATCCATCAGTATGTTTTGTACCTAAAAAAACGTCGCCAATATCTGACGTGGTCAAGCAGAAAAGGACTCTCTTTCCATGGCTGCTGCTCCAGCAAAATTGATGAAAACGTGGCAGGTATGCTCATTTTTACGATCTATCTGAAGAGAGTGATGTAACCTTCTTGTTGAGCTTGCTTCCTGGTGTAGTTGACACCGTCTACCTTTACCCCGTTATTATCGAGCAAAGTGAGCAGGCCGCCTTTGTTCGAAAGTGGGGCCTTGTTCATTTCCACCGTGTGAATGCCTCCTGGGGCTAAGACGATCTCGTCGGCCATCGGTTGCACTTTTTCCGATTTGTTGAGGATAGACCATCCTTTGAGGCTAATGGGTGTTGGACTACGATTCATCAGCCACACCGTTTCCGGTCTTCCTGTGTGGTGGGGAGTATTTTCCGCTCCAACCGGGTTTACCAGCGCGCCGATTATAGCGACGCGTAGATCATCTGCGATGACGGGTTCGCCTGAATGTGTTATCAGCTGCTTGAGATTATTGCTTCCAGGCAAGGCGTTGCCGGTTGATTCGTCTGTGTGCGCCGCCTGGCTGGCAAAGGCAATAAGGATAGATGTATACGAACCATCACTGTTTTCAATGAAGAGTCCACCGTCCTGCCAGACGCCGTTGTATTTGCTGAATTTTCCCGCGCTGCCCTGGTTCATGTGAACGTCGTGAATGCCTTGACGTGCCGGCAGATACGGTTCACCAAACAGATGAACGACGGCTTGACGTTGCACGGCTGATTTCAGCAGAGGAAAGACGAGGTCGAGCACGTCGTTTTCTTGACCCGGGATATCGTGGGGAAGCACTCGCCCTTCTTTGAGATTCATCATATTGCCACGGATGTAATCGAGTGCCATGCCATTGGCTTTGTTCTCCAGGGGCGTGAATCCCTGATTCAGCGCAGAAAGTTTTTCTGTTATGGTATGAGTGAAGTTCAAATTTATCCATACAACCAGCTCGGAAATAGCTGAGCCGGACTTTACATTAATCGAAGCCCGTCGAGCATTGTCATATTCCCCTCCTGTTCCGTCATCATAAAAAAGATGAATGTGAGGAGTATGGGGGTCATCTGCCGCTGTCTCTGCAGAAACCCGAACCGCCTTGCCCGTCCAGACTCCGTATTCTTTTAATGACATATCCATTCTCCACTTTTTAATGTTTTTGCGAAGTCCACCTCACAAGCTGGTGCTCGTTACCGATAGATTTAAGAACCTGTTATGGGGGATATCTTTATCATTGCGAACTAATCAGCTTTTCGCGGTTAACACCATTGCAAAGAACGGTTGGTCGATCCATCCCCCGGCATTAGCAATTTTCACCTGCTGCATACGCTTGAGAGGCAAAAGTGATGCCATTGGACTTATAAAAACCTCTTAAAGGGGCTTTTCAAAGATTAGGAAAGATTGGGAATCTAATAGATGGGGGGAAAACGAAATTTTGGTGCATATCCACCAAAAGTGGTGGTGCATATCAAGCAGGTGGTTCATAGGTAAAATTGATAACAGCGAGGAGCCTTGTGGAACATGATGTTGGATATGGCACGTAGGGTTAAAATTATTTTTGTTTTTCTTATCCGTAGTAGCTCAAGCTTGATCCGTCAACTTGAACTGGTAAGTCTTGAGCGCATCTTGCAGGCCATTATGGAAGTGACTGGCTCTGAGGTTTACAGTTTGTATACGTAACAACCCTGTTTTTTCCTGTTGATTTAGATGGTTACCTACAGCTAATTTTTCTCATTATATCCTTGTAAGTCAAGATTTATCTCCGAACTGAGCGGAGTCAGAGGCCGCTT
>NZ_JAFFQD010000044.1 GCF_016918565.1 Desulfogranum marinum | reverse complement strand
AATAGTTAATCAAGTAATTTTAGCGACTTACTAAAAAAACTTTACCAGAAATCGTAAAAAGAGCACCCCTTAAAAGGCGATTTTCTCTTACTAAATCAAATAAATAGCTTCTCGCGGACAGACACTAGATAGCCAAAATATATAGTCTATAGTTAGAAAGAAGCGAAAACACCAACTTTGCGCCGTGAATAGCTCTTGAGTATACAAAAGTTCAATGAATGATTAAGTGTCAAAAAGGCTAAAAAGACCTATATTCAGAAACTTTAATTGTCTTTTTGGGATGGCGCCCCCTGAAAGAGTAGGCGCTTGACACAAAATATGGTTGCCGGTTGAGGCAACTGCATACCCAGTAAGAATAAAATTCTGGAATTGACATTATTTTGTTCCTAAAATTTCTTTACCTGTTTGCCAAACCTCTTGAAAAATACTTGGATAAAATAAATAAAGGGACAGAATATAAATAGCTCCCCCTGTAACCACAGATAAAAAAAGAACAACACTACGGGAAATGCCAACCGATTGAAATAAAATAGAAATAGCAAGTGCCCCTAGACCACAAGTAGCAGCACATATAAAAATTGGCAATAATGCATCAAACAAAACCGTGAATTTCCCGTTCATTAATTTAAAAGCGATAAGTAAAGCTATATATTCCACAATTACTGAAAGGACCATTCCCGCCGCTACACCGATCAAGCCAAACAATTTACCGAAAATCCCGATCACTATAGCAGTCCAAACCAGTCCAAATAAAGAAGTTTTAAACTGCAAATCGGGTCGATTCTTAGAATAAAAAATCGCCCCTAAAGGTTGAGGTATCATTTTCAGTGCAGCGCAGAGGCACAAAATTTGCAATGGTGTAATAACCGCCAACCATTGTTCTCCCCAGAAAACAGGCACAGCACTATCTGCTACAGCTGCGAGGCCAAAAAGCAAAGGAAATGTAACCAGGCAAACATATTTTACCGTCTTAACATAACCTCTAACAAGTTGACTGTTATCATCCTGAAATTGAGACAACGCTGGATACAAAACAGCTCCAACCGGGAGTGCGATCCGCTCTAAAACTAAATGAGGAATTCGATAGGCAAACTCGTATATACCTAATGATGCAGTGCCCAAAAGGCGACCAACTAGCAAATAATCTAAGTTTTGCCTGAGATAAGAAGTCATGCCAGATCCTAACCCGTTAATTCCATAGCGAAACAGGTAGCGAAAACTCTCACGATTAAACTTGCACCTGGGCCACCAACGGGCCAGCAAAAAAATAGTTAGTTGTGTGAAAAACGCATTGAAAAGCCCGGCAATGACAAGCACCCAATACCCCCAATCTGTATTTAGAGCAAGGGTCACAGCCAGGGAAGATTCGAGCAGCACAAATACCCCACGAGCAATGTTTAATTCTTTAAAACGCAACTCCTTTGTCAATAAGGTCTGGGAAATTCCGCCAAAAATTGAAAACAAGATAGTTAGGGAAATGACCCGGGCAACATCAGTAATACGCGGATCACCAAAAAACCACCCCCCAATGGGCGCGCAGGAAAAAGCCACAAGAAAAAACACTATCCGCAGGGCTAGCATTAACCAGAAGCAGGTACAGATGTCGTCATCACTAGCATCCTTACGGGCTATCAGGCCCGAGCTTAAGCCGCCTACACTCCCTAAACATTCAATCAATTCGCGCATCAGTATGGCCATACCGAACACACCATAGTCAGCAGGTGTCAAGGCGCGAGCAAGAAATACGCTGGCACCCAACCGGACAATCGTGGTCCAACCTCCACCCGCTACTTGCCAAAAAGCTCCGCGGCCTGCTTGCCGAGTAAGAGTCATTGGCTTATTTCCTTGGCAGAATTAACAGACAGCATCGAGTGTCGGGAATAAACATGTAAAAAATTGATCAATAGAACTATATAAAAAAAGGGTTCAAAATTATTTAAAGACAAAAACAATGCACAAAAAGAAAAACCACAAAGAGAAACAAACAAACCATTATTTAAGCACTTTAAATATAAGGTATTATCATTAATTGAACTGTTTTTTGCAATTTTTTGCATTTTTTTTTCATTTTTCAATAAACTCACAAGCGCGTAACATACAAGGGATATGTAAACAACAAATGCAATCAATCCACTTTCGGCGCCTGTTTGCAAGTAGGCGTTGTGCGCCACACGGGGTTTATGGGTTGAATAGACCGGGAAAGCCGGCCCCATCCCGCCCAGGCCAACTCCCGTTAAAGGGTGAGCTTTCATCATTTGAATAGAGGCCTCCCAGGCTTGAATCCGGGTGCCCCCTGAGGATTCGGCCTGGTAATCTTGTATGGTTGCAGCACGTTCCTTTAACACGTCCCCAGCCTGCCATTGATAGGCGATCAACATTGCAGGAATTATAAGCACACTGATCCAGCGTTTGGGGGACCGCCAGGCAATGAGCAGTACAGTGAAAGCTAAGCCGAGAAGCCCTCCGCGAGAGCCGGTTAAAAAGATAGCATGCCAACCAAAGGGAATGACAAGCCAGAGCCCCAAACGGATGATCTTGTTTTTTAAAAAAAAACCTGCATAGTATAAAAAAGGCAGCCCAGTCACAAAGAGCATGGCAAACACATTTTCATCAACATACAATCCCTGACCAAATGCCTTTGGACCTGCCATACGGCCGTACCAAAAACCTGATAGATATTGATCATTTGCCCAATACACCAAATAAATAACCGACACAATCATTACATAAGAAAGATACTTGAATTTTCTTTTATCATTAATGCATAGAGTTGACATGAAGTAAAAAAAATAGGTTTTCCAGATACGATCGTACAAAAGATCAGGATTTTGGAACCGAGGACCAGGACCACCAAGGACATAAGGGCCGAACAAATAGGAGACAGTAATACAACCGAACAGAATAAAAAAAAGAAGGTTGATTTTCGTTTGCAGGAAGGAGAAATCAATTTCCTTTCGTACCCAGGCAAACACAATCCCTATCACTGTTGGGATGGCGACCAACAAAAAAGGCCGTACCCCTTGAAAATTCCACCACCAAATATGCTGGGGACCAAGGATGACAAAGACATAGGCAACCACGACACCAATCCATGGTCTGGCTATGGCTACCACTGATGTTCCGGCTAGGAATATGTATAAAAGGATCTGTCCCATCAATTTTCAGTTTAGGTCTTTTCCAGAAAATGGAGGGCCTTAGCGCCCCTGTCCTTACCTCTGATTAAAAACATGCCTTGTACCTCCTGTTCGGGTTCAAAGAGAAATTCGACAAAAGTTCATTTATCCACACAGAAATAGCTGGTTAACATTTTTTCATACAAGCGAGACCACGCGCATAAAAATAAACATTTAAGAGAACAAAAAGCTGCAGTCCGGTAAATAAACAAAACTGTTGACGAATTTTCCAGAACGAGAGAACCAGCAGGGGCACCTGCCAGAGGAGCAGGAGAAAAACCCAAGTCGAATTTATTCTGCTGCCGTCAAAAAGGCCGAACAAAAATAGATACACCACAAAAACAAGCGCCAGCAAACAATATAGTATTGGCAGCACTAAACTGGGTACTTCTCGCAGATTGAATTCTATACCCACAAGCCGTTCCCGATTACTTGTAGCACGCCACCGTTCCTTGCGAAAGAAATTTGCTAAATCTCTGGCTTCACCATGGTGCACAGCAATGATACGCTGATCAGCAATAATCCTCCCGTGTTTTTGCAGGCGAATGGATAAATCATAATCTTCACAAGTCACCAGCCGTTCATTGAAACCATTAACAGCCAAAAAGGTTTCTCGCGGGACGAACATGTTCATCGATTCAAGCCATTCGACATCTTCGACGGGACTCTTTTTTTTACGAATGCTGAACCAGGTTTTTTGTACCCAGGTTGCATCATCAGGTACAACCGGTGGAGAGCCAAAACAGGCAAGGTTACTATCACCTAAATACCCTTCGGCAGCATCCAACCAGTTTTGCCTAACCGTACAATCAGCATCAAGAAAGACGAGAACTTTACCGATTGACTTATTCGCACCGAAGTTTCGTAGTCCGGAAATGGTCAGGTCCGGCTGAACGAAAACTTTGGCATTTTTTTCATTTGCGACATCCACTGTCCGATCAATGGATCCGTTATCGACAACCAACACTTCAAAACGGTTGTGATCGAACTTGACGGCGTTGATCGAGTCAAGACAATGCGCTATATTTGTCTCTTCATTTTTTGCGGGGATAATGATTGAAAAATCGATCATGACTTCTCTTGTGAAAGTGGTTTTTATAAATTAAATCAGTTGATTAAATTTATAAAACATTTCTGGTACTTTTGAGCCATATGTGCGGCAGAATAGTTCTCAGTAACAAAGGAAAATGCTGCTTTATCCAGACTACTTCTTAACTTTTCAGATTTTACCAATTTTTCGATTTGACTAGAAAGGTCAGCATGATCATCCAGTTTAAACAAAAGGCCGGTTCTTTCATGTATAATCAAATCATTACATCCAGGAATATTGGAAGCTATGATTGGAACATTGGCAGCCATTGACTCCATTAAACATCTTGGAATACCCTCCAGCCGTGAGGGCAAGACAAAGACATCAAAGCCACGCAAAAATTCCAATCTATCCTGGCGAAAACCTACAAAATGAACTGAGTCGGCAATCCCCATGTTCTGACATAATTTTTGGAGCTCTTCTCGCTGCTCTCCTTCCCCAACTAGATATAACTCCCAATCAATGTTTTTAACATTTGTGAGTGCCTTGAGCAAAACCTCAAGACCCTTTCGCGGTATAAGCTGTCCGATGTAGCCCAGAATAAATTTTCCAGAATTCTTTGCAGCTAACACATCGGGAGTAATTACTTCTGATACACTTACCTCTGAGAGATCGACACCGTTAATAATGAGGTGAAGCTTCTTATCAAGGCCAGGAATTTTCTTGAGCGGCTGATATAGGTCTTCCGACAAAGGGGCTACAGCATCCATAAAAGGCAAGGCTATTCTATCAAGCATCTCGTAACACCAAAGCTTGATATCTCCGTTTTTACTCCAACCATGCGGTGTTGAAATTATTTTGCACGATATCCCTCGCGTAGCTAACAACCCGACAATGTCAGTTTTATAAAAGTGGGTATGCAAAATATCTATACGTTCATCAACGAGATATTTTTTTAGTTGCTTGATAATTGAAAAATTCACCTTTCCATGTGCTTCAAACTCTATGGTTTCGTACCCCAGTGCCTTTGCCTCCTGGCACAGTTTTGCATCTTGTTTTGGATCATCTTTTATAACACCAACCACAGATACGACTTTCTGCGGGTCAAGGTATTTAATAAGGGCAAGAATCCATCTCTCAGCGCCATATAAACCGCTAGGGCTGCCCAACTGGAGAACTTTAATCGGTTTATTTGAGTGCATGTTTCTCCCACATATCAAGCATCAAAACAGCCCAAAGAAATACTGAATGATCACGTTTTTCTAAAGTATGTTCTCGCCACATGTCATCAAGCACATTCTTTGAAAATAATTCAGAGACAAGCCCATCACCTCTAGACAGGGAGCTTTCCATCATTTCTTTTAAATCAGTTCTGAGCCATTTGGCTATCGGTGCGGCAAATCCCGATTTGGGTTGCTTCAATATTTCTTTAGGCAATCTTTTTGCGGCAAGGTTTCTTAAAACGACCTTGCCCTTTTGGTTGTCGATTTTCAGGTGATCTGGCAGAATAGCCGCAAACTCGAGAATACGATAATCAAGGAGAGGCGAACGAACCTCTAGAGAATGTGCCATGCTCATTCTGTCCACTTTCACCAAGACATCTTCTGTCATATAAAAATTGACATCAGCGTACTGGGCGCGCATCAGAGGTGTAATCAACTCCTGTTGTTCTAAATGCGCTGCTACCTCACCAGAATAGAGCGGAGCTACTGCCTCAAAAGGAGTGTACCCTCTCAGGTGCTTGTGAAACGCTTCTGAGTACAATTTTTGCCTCATATCACTGCGCAACCAGATAAGATCGTTATAGTAGGCTTCAACATCACTGATACTGAGGTTTTCAAAAATTGTTTTAAGCCGCAATGGCTTTGAAAGCTTTGCTGAAGCAGGCCAGTTAGTACCCAAAGGACCAAAAAGTAGGGACCTTAGAGCCACAGGTACGGCTTTCCTTATGCGAGATTCAAACATGTGGGGAAGGTAGCGAAAGGTATAGCCACCAAAACTTTCATCCCCCCCATCACCCGACAGGACGACTGTTACATTTTTCCTTGCCATCTGACAAACATACCAAGTCGGCACTGCACTCGAATCAGCAAAAGGCTCATCAAAATGATGGGCAATCTGCGGTAGAATTTCAGCACAATCAGGGGTTAAAGAAAACTCCCGATGGTCTGCCTGGAAAGCATCAGCAACACCTTTTGCTAACCTCGTTTCATCTGCAAACCCTGTAAAGCCAATTGTATTGGTCAGCACCGGCTTATTTGACATTTTTGCCATAGAAGAAACGACTAGGGTTGAATCGATCCCACCTGATAAAAATGCTCCCAATGGTACTTCGCTAACAAGGCGCATCCTGGTTGCATCATCAAGTAGCTCTTCGAATCGCTCTGTTGCTGTATCAAGAGTGAGACTGTTATCCGGCGCCAGACGCAAATGCCAGTATTGCTTCTTTGTTAAACCGGACGCATTTACTGTGAGAGTATGAGCAGGTTCAAGTTTAGCAACATTTTTAAAAACGGTTTTAGGAGACGGGATATAGCCGAAGGAGAAATAACAGTCGAGAGCTTGGCAATCTATATCTCTTGTTTTGTCGTTTTCTATGCTGACAGCTTTCAGCTCTGAAGCAAAAGAAAAAAAACTTCCATCCCAAAAATAATATAAAGGTTTTTTACCGACCCTATCCCTTGCCAAAAAAAGTGTTTTTTCTGCTTTATCCCATATGGCAAAAGCAAACATACCGTTAAATCGGTTTACACACTCTTCCCCCCACTGGCGATAGGAATGCAGAATTACTTCTGTATCGCTATTGGTTGAAAAACTGCATCCTCTCTTTTTGAGTTCTTGCCTGATCTCCTGAAAATTATATATTTCACCATTAAAGACAATCTGGAACCGGCCTTCGGCGATCGCCATTGGCTGCTGACCACTGGCAAGGTCAATAATACTAAGGCGACGGTGGCCAAGGGCAATATTATCATCAACATAATAGCCTTCTTCATCGGGTCCACGATGCTGGATGCTATCAGTCATCTTCCTTATACGAGAATTACTACTCGCCGTATCATGCCCTGCTATTGTGTAAAAACCAGCTATTCCGCACATAAAACTACTTCATCAAAACCTATTATTGATTATAAGTCTCCAACCTTAGCGGCAGGGTTACCAGCAACTACACAGCCTTTGCCAAATGTTTTGGCCACAACGGCACCAGCACCAACCAGAGTTTTGGGGCTCACATCAGCAAGGATTATTGCACCTTCACCGATCCAGACATTCTCACCAATTTCAAGCTGTTTGGCCGAGTCATGGGCAAAGGAAGACCACGTGCCATCAGCCTGCAGAGTATGTTGCTTTTTACCGCTAGTGATACTCACCCGGCTGCCTATTTCACAACCGGAGTTAATTCGCACAGAGCCAATAACACCGTAGTTGCCAATGGATACTCCTGGGCTGATTATAACCTCTCGGTGGGTGAGAATAGTACCAAAACCGATATTGCAGTTCAGAGAACAGGAACTGGTGGTTTGGTAATAATAAGACCGCCTAAGAAAAACCCCTATTATTCCGGGGACAAGAGCAAAACTCTGAGCAAAAAAAGAAAAAATAACTTCGGAACCAGGCAGGATTTTTTTTTCAAGAAAGCTTAAAAAGCCACAGGGAGCAACTAACACTACACAACAATAATTTATGACCTTTTTCGCAAAGGCTTTCACTTTTGCTGCCCTATTAAGGTGGAGTACATAGATCGGTATCTGGCTATCATAGCTTCAAAAGTAAATTGCTCTTCGTAACGTTTTTTAGCCATTTGAGCCAGGTGAACAGTTTGCTTTTTATTGTTAATGGCTTCAAGCATGACGTTTTCAAGTGCAATATCGTCATCTGAAGTGATGACCCATCCATTTACTTTATCAACAATGAGCTCCGGGTTTCCTCCCACATCAGTTACCACCGAAGCAATGGAAGAGGCCATGGCTTCCAGCAAAGCCATGGAAGTACCTTCACTAAAACTGCACAGAACAAAAAGGTCGAAACATTGTAAAAGCTCTGTGGCATCACTGCGGTAGCCAGTAAAAATGACATCTGCTTCGCAGCCTAATTCTGTGGCGAGTTCATGAAGCTTTTTTTTCTCCGGGCCATCGCCGACAAGCATCAGTTTTGCCTTTGGATATTTTTCCACAAACCTGGCAAAAGCAGCCAATAACATAGGATAATTTTTAATTGCATCAAGACGGCCAACACTACCGATCAAAAAATCATCTTCAGCAATACCGAATATATTGCGTATTTTTTTGCGTTTCTCCGCACTGATTAGAACAGGTGAGTGAACACCATTGTAGACAACCTGTATATTCTTTTGTGAAAGACCTTCATACTTAACCAGTCGTTTACGAACGTCTTCCGAAACTGCTACTGTAACATGCGTTAAATGCTGGATGACGAGTTTATTGATAAAATTCTTTTTCCAGCTATACACTTCCGGGTAATGGCGACCATGCTCCTCAAAGAGCAACTTGTTTTTTCTATAAATCAACCGCGATAGGGCACTATAAAACCAGGCTGTGCATTGATGAGCATGGATTATATCCACCTTATTAAACTGACAAATATTTGCAATTTTGCGTGCGACATTTAAATCCAAACCAGGTTGACGCCGGCAACAATGCACTGCAATGCCCTGCTCCCTAAGTCTTTCAGCCCAAAGACCGGGCTCATCCAGGCAGATGATCAATATGTCATGTTCATTACGGTAGACCTCGCTCATCTGCACGACAAGGTGTTCTGTGCCTCCAAGATTCAGACTGTTGACAACGTAGGCAATTACCGCCATGCTCAACCGGCCCTCAATGGTAATTTGGATACGGCAAAGTCTTTTACAATACTCAATTTATTTTTCAGGGCTGTTTTCAGTCGCGCTCTCTGCGGTTGAAATTGGCTTGGTGAACCAAAGTTATAGTTGTGAGGGGAGAGAGTAACAACATCCTGATGAGTGGAAAAATACTGGTACAGGTAACCATACACTGCCATTATTACCTGAGGTCGAGTAAAAGAGGCCGTAGGAAAGCTTAAAAGATCATCCAGTCCGGTTGTATAAAAGAACTTAGCCTTTTCTCTGTACTTCTGTTTCTGTTCTGACACCCCATACTTGGCTGCAAGAAACAGGACATGACTTTTACGCACATCTTGTGCCGGCCAGGTTTCCGTTGGAAGCAGCACCTTATCCAACACTGCTTTATACGGTTTTTCATGCTCCATCATCCAGTCTGCATAATGCAACAAACTTTCTCTTGCATAGTGGAAGTAATAATCCAGTTCTCCAATCTCCTGCTTATAATCGAGATATTTTCCTAAAATCTGAAGAAATACCAGATAGGACCATCTATATTCCGGCTCCGTCAGATCAAGCTTGTCTATATCATCTTCAGGATGAATGCAACGGACCAGCAGCTCTTCCGCCTTTTGCAGGTAATGTCGTTTTCCACTTATCCGGTATCCGTCAATCAGCGCATTAATACTGTTCCCTGCTCCACGGCCAGGGTGGTGGTAATTG
This sequence comes from Desulfogranum marinum, assembly GCF_016918565.1. Lineage (GTDB taxonomy): Bacteria > Desulfobacterota > Desulfobulbia > Desulfobulbales > Desulfobulbaceae > Desulfogranum > Desulfogranum marinum. The sequence goes on along the minus strand of NZ_JAFFQD010000044.1, from coordinate 27,201 downwards.
ACATCAACGGTCTGGCTGGCAAGCCCGGTGGGGCCTTCATCAACAAAGGCAAAAACACCTTGCCTTCCATCATCAAGAGCAATAACCCAGTCGGCCAGTCCCATTACAGTTGCTGCGACATCCTTATCACCACTCAGGTAGTAATAATGGAGGAGCCCTGAAGTATAATTGTGTTCATTGGAAGGGCCACCACCATAAGCGCCCTTGATTGCTCCATGATCAAAAGCTGATTTGGTATAGGTTCGGTGGGTACAGGTTGAACAGTTTTGATGATGATCAGTATGCCAGAATAATCCACCGTTATAGCTGTGCTTATCGCTTTTTGTACGATAAATATCAATATCCATCACATGGAGTGCTTGTTGCTCCATGAGCTCATACCAGCGTTGGTCTCCGGACCGTAACGCCTGCACGGCTGCTCCAAGAATAAAATCGTACTGGTTGTTATAATGAGAGACAAATTGTGATCCACCGTCATGATTAACCGCTTCATGGTCAGCATACTGGTCACCAAAATTACGCCAACCGTACTCATCTACTCTTTCCCGCTTTGCGGGAAAGGAGTTATCCCCTTCAATGATTGCCTGGATATAGTTTTCATAAACTGGATATGATTCACTATTTTTCGGTACATAATAAGGCAGGACAGCAGTACTCTCCAAGTAATCCTGGTTAATTAGAACGCTTAATGGTGTTAGGTACTGTTCAACCTTGCTTTCTATTTCATTTTTATGAAAATCAAGAAACACACAGTGCCGCTTCTGCTCGCCCCCCTGAAGCTCATAAGGTTTACCCTGCTCCTCTGGAAACAGACCAAGCTCCAGAGTTGGTCCAGTTGCTCGGAGAGTGTTGGGAAAAGACTGCCAAAAGTATTCGATAGCACCGGTAACGCTGTGCGTACTCCCTGCGATTCTTAACCAAGGGGTTGCTCTTTCCCCTTTCTTCAAGTTTTGCTCCACTCCATCAGGCGAAGTTCCATAAACCCTATATCCTTTGTAGGAAACAGTAGGCTGGTTGTCTGCATCAACATGGTTTGGTGAATCCCAGTTTTCTCCCCCACTTGAATTCTGATGAATTATCAACGAGGATGCATCTGTTGTAATAAGGTTATCTGCCAGTTCCGGTTTTAGCTCATACCGGCACTCTTTATCATCAAGATTTATTTCAACAGCAAATTTATCAAAACAAACTGATCCTTTATCTCCCAGATCCCATAAACCACCTCTGTGGTGTGCCGGCTTTGGATTATGCAAGGTTGCCTGTAGTTCCAGTACAGAGCTGCCAGCTCGAAAAATCAACCTCAAGTTGCAATTACAAAACAGTTTGCCTTTATTATCGACAAAGTGCCCTTTTTTAACAATTGCAGCGTATATGTGCCCATTTTCTTCAATTTCTGCAGCAGTGACCTGGAAATTTAACTCTGCCCCTGCTGTTACCAGCCGTACACTACCGCCACCATCCTCCAGTATCTGTCTCCCATTTGAAAATACTGATTCCAACAAAGTTGAACCACGACCGACTTTAAACTCAGTTGCTCCTGTATTAATTATAAAAAGATCATCACGGATAGATATTAAGGGAGATAGATCAGAACGGTCTGCAGCTACTGTGCATAATTCATATTCAGCACGGCCATGACTTTCGACATTTGCTGGAAAATCCAGTATAAGCCATTTAAAAGACCGATCAGGCCAGTACTCAAGGCAAGAAAACTGCACATTTACACGTCTTCCTTCAGTGTCAACCAATGAGAGATCATCTAATTCTCTTGCTATACCTCTTGCCATTGGCAGGCCATGGCGAACCGGCCATTCTTTCCGATCAAAACCACCGTGTTCACTCAGAGACAGTGTGCATTTTGTAGAAAAAGAACGCTTAGGCATGGATCAATCTCTCCATTGCTTTTAAGTGTAAAGGCCATGAATATTGTTGTTCCATGCACGCTCTTGCATTTTGGCCAAGCTGTTGCCTCGCTCCCTTGTTTGCCAGGTACCCGCTGATCTCCTCTATAAACTCTTCTGCAGAGTTGGCAACGATCACATCTTGACCCACTACAGCCCGTATCCCCTCCAGAGATTGCGGAGAACATATAACGGCCTTCCCCATAGACATAGCTTCAAGTACTTTGTTCTGCACCCCCCTAGCTGTTTGTAGAGGAACGATACAAAGAGCGGCCGTGGCAATATGCTCCCTGATATCATCTACAAAACCAGTTACCTTTACGTCCTCTAAAGCTGCCAATTTTTCAATTTGAGGTGTGGGGTTACTGCCAACAATCTTAAGTTTAAGACCTGCATTATTTTGGCGTAATCCTGGCAAGACATTATCAACAAACCAGCATACGCCTTCAACATTAGGCCAATAATCCATCGCTCCTGTAAAAACTATGGTTGCAGGCTCTTCAATAACATCGGGTAGCGGAGAAAAAAACTCCAGATCAACACCGTTGCCTACCACCTCTATGGCAGCATCTGGAACATATTGTCTGAATAATTGTTTTTCAGCATCGCTTATGAGAATGGTGTTTGAAAAAGATGCTATAATTTTCTTCTCGTATTCGAGCAGCAACTCTCCTTCACGTTTATACAACCAACTCAGGAATCGAGAGCACGATTGAGCATACTGTCGCCACTTATGAGAATCCACATCGATCAGGTCCATCGTTTTGTGAACATTTTTCAACTTTTGTTCATAATGTTGAGACCTATACACATATTCTGCTGAAGGGGAAGAAAAACAAAGGATAGAGTCGACTTCATAGTTACTAAGAAATTTATCAATGCTGGATTGCAGCTCCTTTGAGTAAAAATAGGGTATGGTGACAGGTTGTGAGGAGAGCAACCCTTTGAACACAGCGATTATTTTTTTGGTTCGTGGAGAAATGACATCATACATAAGCGTTGAAACCATTTCTCTCAATGCACCGGTATGGCTCTCATCGGCTGGGTCGTCAATCAAACAGGCAAGATGCACCTCATGCCCCATGCTATGCAAATACCGTAGAAAATTATACGACCGAATTTTATCACCTTTGTTAGGTGGGTATGGCATTCGATGACAGATGAATAGTACGCGAGAAGACATTGTTGTTATAAACTAATATATTTACGTACTAGAGGCCCAAAACAGTTGGCTACAGGAATTGGTAATTTCCGCCACATTCCAGCTATAATTTCCTTATTTCTACTCGTCGGTTCCTTTTCTGTAGGCACAGTTCCAGTGAAAAGTATTCTATTCCAGATTAACGGCTGTGGTTGGGCGCCCCATTGCGCTTTAAAGCGATACGTTCCTTCTCCCCGAGTTGACCGACCAAAATCAAAAAGTGTACATCCATTATCTGATGCATATTGTAAAAAGCCCCAGTAAAGGAGCATATTGGGACCAAGCCGATTATGGGAGCGCAGAGTTGATGCCCATGGTATTGAAACCTTATTTCCCACACGTAAGATGAGTCCAGCGCCTATTGGCAGGTTTTCTTTAAAAACCAACCCCAATTCGGCACAGTCACCAAATTGACTGACCACCTCTTTAATCATTTTTCTTGAGTGAACAGGTGAACCGAGATCACGCATGTTTTGACTAAAAACGTCATAAAACAAATCTGTTTTCTTGTTTGCTATCTCGAAACGAAGACCATTTTTCTCAGCCTTTCTAATTTGGCTTCGAAGCTTAGATTTAAAACCGTTCCACAACTCATCCGAGGAAGTTTGCAGTTCTAGCAACATGCGAACTTTATTCTCAGTTTTTTCAACTGGAAGCGCCTGTTTTTCGCTAAAATTCGGCAAACTCGATCGCAAATCAAGCGCTGAGGCTCCAGCTTTTTGGGCCATAGCTATTGCTTCAGCAAGCAATAGCTCTTCCACCATCTCATTTTCAGCCAGGGTCGAACCAACATCACAATATGGTAAAGAAACAAAGACAGGCTTACAGAACGGAATTTTCAGAATTATGAGCGGCAGCACGCCTACTACGCGACCATCATTTTCGGCGACAAGACCAATTTTGCCAAAATTATATGCCTTTTCCACTGCTACCATCCAACCATAAAGATGGTAGGGACTGGCATCAGGGTGACTATGGACATATTCGTCCCAAATGGAGCGATCGTTATCTGTTATTGGACGAATATTCATCTTCTAGCGTTTTTAATTACTCAGTCCGAATTGATCGGTCCAAAGGAAAAATCATGCAGGAGGTGCTCCAGTCGGTCTACCGTTTTGTTCAGATTATTGTAATGGCGAAACTTTGAGAGCAGGCTAGCATTTTTAAAACGAGGCTGTCCCGGGTCGACCTCCCAAGGATGGAGATAAAACATGAAAGGCTGTCGTTCTTTTTCGTTTATTGATTGTAATCCCATTCTCGTGAACCAGTAAGGAAAAAGTCGAAAATAGCCGCCACCGGAAACGGGTATTTTTCTGCCAAAAATTAAGGCTGTGGAAATAGGGTACTCTATTAACTTCTGCTTTGCATGTTCATACCTGAACCTGGGAGCATTAGGGATACCATAATTATCGTGATAGATAGGAAAAATGGATGAGTCATAGGTAAAGCCTAACTCTTCGAGTATATCAAGCGCCCAAAGTGATTTTGGGGTGATGGAATAACTTGGTGCTCTGTAACCGTTGACAGGCTCACCTGTTATATCTTCCAAAATATATTTTGCCTTTTGGGTATCCTCTCTGAATTGCTCAGGAGAAAGATCATACACTTTTCGGTGGGAATAGCTGTGGCAACCGATCTCGTGCCCTGCCTTTTGTATGGCACGAACCAACTCAGGATGTTTTTCAGCCACCCAGCCGACGATAAAAAATGTCCCCTTAACATTATGCTTATCAAGTAGCCCCAAGATGGACGAGGTATTATTGGCTACTCTTGATTGCTGATTGTGCCAATCATCGGCTGAGATAACATCTTCAAAAGCGGCGACCTGAAAATGCTCTTCTACATCAATTGTCAGGTAGTTCACTAACCATTCATTTTGCATAACTACTATCTCTACTTACCCTTGATAATGAGCATATAAATATTTTTAGAAAACAGGTAGTGATAATGAGATAAAAACGAAGTGATAACTAATGAAAAAATGAAACAAAGGGAAGGTCTTAAATCAATCATCTTAACAAAAAAGAGTAAAACACAACCATGGATGAGAAAAAAAGAATAACACCTGTCTTGTAGCACACCAAGCGGCAAATTCACGTTCACAGTCGGCATATAATCCATCTTCAAAATCGAAGAAAAACTAGTGCTATTTTTTGCAATACATCCAACAACAAAAAATGCTAAATAAAAAAACGACTGTTTTACAAAAAAATAATAACAACAAGCTGACAAAAAGCCGTACATCAAATTAATATATATACTCTCACTACTTGTACAAACAGCAAGCATTAAGTAAAGGACAAGAATAAAGGTTATAAACCAAGAAATAACATATAAAGGGTCGACTATAAATAAGCCTCCAAAGAAAAAAGTTACTATAAAACTAATTAAATCTTGTCCTTTGTATTGAATAAACAAATTTATACAAACGACCCCAATATAAACAGTCCAGAATGGAGCCATTATTTGAATATACTTTTTAAAGAACCATTGTAACTTTGCACCTTCAATAGGGTAAGCAAGAAAACCCGACAAAAAACAAAATATACATATTGCTAGAAAATCAATATTTGTATTATCCAGCCCATACAGTCCCTGAAAATGAAAAATAAAGATCAATAATGTTGCAACAATACGCAGTAAACTTGGAATGAAAAAATACAAAATACCCCTCAAAAATAACTCTTTATTACTTTATTATCTATTGATAGGAAAGAAAACCTTCCGCAAGAGCGGTACTCATTCAGTCTTATCAGCTCTAAGTAAAATATTGCTTGTTAAAATCAATAGAATCAACCCAAATATGAATGTAAAAAGTCCTGAAAATTCATGCAGAAAACCTTGAGCAACCTTTTCTCCATAAAAATGAGCGAGGACAGCTGTCAGAACAAGACGCACAGTGTTAGCAAAAACAGCAATTGGCGCAGAGAAAAAGAAAAGAGCCCACCTTTTCCAAACGACTAAACCTGAAAACCACCCCAGCGCTATGCTTAAGGCGAACATAGTATTTAATGAACGCAGACCTGAACAAGCATCTATCACTTCCAGAGTTGTTTGAGCAAGATGAAGGACATTACCTTCTCGAAAAATAGGTAAACCCAGCATTTGGACAACATTTTCTGTTATTGCGCTGGAAAATAACTGCAATGGAAATGCTATTTTGTTCCAGAGAATAGCTGGAAGCGGAACCATAAAAACAAGATAAAGAAGCGGTAATAATACATTACCTGTTATACGGTACCCGAGCATGAATAAACATATACCAATTAAAACAGGGATAATGGAAATTCGCTGAAGAAAAAACTCAGATCCGACGGTGGCGATATACAGCTGAGCTAACCCTGCCAATATCACAAGAAAACCCCAATTCACAGGTGAGACAGGTATACTTTTCAAATCAGATCTCACCGTATAGATCATATACGCACTGATTAACGGAATAAAAAAACCATGTGAGTAGTTATCGTTTATTTTCCAATCTGCTGCAAGCTCTACCAAAACAGGAAAGTATAGACCAACTACGGCAAGCAGAGTTAAACCAATGCAAAGATAACCGTACGCATTTCTCTGTTCTTGGTGAGTAGCAGGAGGGATCATTATAAGACTTTTCCAGGTAAAAAATTATCAAGTTCTGGTAGAATATGTATAGAAATATCTTTTAACGCTTTTCTTGCCATTTCGATATCACCATCTTCTGCGTAGGCCATTAGCCTAACAAAGGTACCATCTCTTCGTTTTTTAAGAATTGCATCCGTAACAAGAAAGATTTTTTCCCAGTATTCGGAAGCAATTACTCTCCCTCGGTTTTGAAACCAGTAATAGACAACCTGGTATTCATTTCTGTTTCTAATTATCATCTCAGAAACGGTTACCGAACGTTCATATCCGTCTGGGGTGATATCAACTGTGTTGATCTCGTCTATACCCCATCCTCCGCCTGGAATGCAATTTTTGGGAGAATGGTATCCCTTTCCATTGCCGACAGCTTCATAAAAGGCCGCATAAAAATTAACTCTTTTCCCTGCCTGATTGACATAATTGTATTCAATGTAGTCATCCACCCCCAGCATTTTAATAACCTCCTCACCTGACTTACGTGAAGAAACCGTATTCCATTCGCCCAGATGTGTAGGGAAAAGTGCGAGAGGCTGTAGAATTGGGGTACGGTGGACGCCTGCTACATCCTGTAACAAGAAGAAGGTGGCCGCAAACATGGCCAAAAGAATAAGAGTGCGTGGCAGGGATATCTTCATTATTTCAACAAGAACTGGTTAATTTTACCATTTCCAAAGGTCATTACTGGCGGTCAACGTAAACATGAATCGGTGGTCGGAATATTGGTCGGAATCAAGCTCGCCATCGGAGACGTAATAGGTGTATCGCAAACTTGTATTAAAATACCTCATGAAACTATAGCTTAAACCTGCACCTGCTTCATAAATATTTTTTTCATAGGTGAGGTCGCCAATGGAAGCATCGTCTGTTTGTGGGAGCCCCTCTTCTGCTACTGCAGCGACTAAATATTCTCCTCGAGGCGTATAATTTGATTCCCAACGATAAGCCCCGTAAACATCAAATGATAAATTTTGGGTATGTTGGTAGTTGTAAGTAGCTTTTGCGTTATAGGTGTCTTTCAGCCCTGAATCATTGCTACCTGTGAAGTTTTGGGTGTCGTATCGTTTATCGAGAAGCAGGGCGAATGTTGCGTGTTCATACTCGCGGGTGAAGTTCAAGTACAGGTTATAATCCCATTCTCCTTGTACGCCTTCCGCATCTGCATAGGAAGGCCCGCCACCAACTATAAGTCGTGTACGGGAATCAAAGGCATGGTCCCAGCCTATGCTTAGGTTATGAGCATAGTTATCCTGACGAAGCTCCTCATCGTACTTTGTACCCGTAAAATCATACACAAAAGGGATTGAATCGCTGGTGCTATGGATATAATCTACACGCAGGTCAGCACCATATTCATCAAAATCGTCTGACAAGTTATCCAGCTGTTCAAGTGTTTCAGTTTCAGCAGTTGTAGACGTACTTATCTCTACCAGCGATGCCTCCTCATCCTCATCATACAGGCCACGAATATAATTTACGCCAAGGGAGGTTTGCCACGACTGGCTGAACCAATACGCTACATTGGCAAAAAAGGAGTGCTTGTCGTACTCATCATAGTCATCACTGTCGGAATCATTTCTCAACACTTTATAGGTATAGCCACCACCCAGGGAACCGGTTTCGCTGAAGGTGTAGTTGGTACTTGCTGAGAGGGCATTGGTCCAGTATCGTTGTCGCCCTGCATCTTTGGAGAGCTCATCTCCTGTGAGGGAGGTTGTCTGTTGCTCCTGGGTTACTGTGGTTGTTACTTCTTCTGCCTCGGTATCCTCGGTCCCTGTTTGACTGCCTTCAGCAAAACTTTCGCTTGAAAAATATGGGTCATCGCTCAGTACAAAGTTATCAGCCAAGGAAAATGACCAGTTACGGGTCATCAAACGTTCGCCAGAAAGGGTTAGATAGTGGTCTATATCCGTGCTACTGGTCACATCATCATACTTAAAAACAGGCGCATAACGAAAAGACAGAGAATCCTTTATTCCTAGAGAGGTTATTGCAATTTCCGGCCATATGCCAATCTGCCTTTTATCGCCATTGTCGCTGTCCGTGTCTTCTGTATCGTTATCGTAGGTTCGTTCCCAGTAATCTACGCCTGTGCCGATGGTGCCATTGACGATGGTTTCCCGTGCTGACGTTGAGAAAGGCAGCAGCAGGATGGTGGTGCAGATGATGGGGAGTTGGAGTTTCATTGTGTATAATTGTTTTTGTGGTTGCGAGTAACTTCTTTTCCGTCTTTTAAACCGGGGACAGATTAAATTTTTCTATGCATTATGAAGGGCGAAAGTCTTTGTGCCCTATATAAATACTGCACACTGGATAGGCTTTACTTGGGTTATAAGAAAAATAAAATCAGTCCCCTCTGTATGTTGCTTACCCCTTCTACCCTTTCATTCCGATAATTTAGTGGACGACGACGATATCACCGGGTTTGAGCATGGTATTGTTTTCCAGGTCTTTGTCTTTCAAAAAGTCGTCGTAATCAAAGGTGAATGGTTGTCTTTTCTTTTCTGCTCCGCCGTTTGATCCAGAATAGCCGGGGACAGATTAAATTTTTCTAGGCATCATAAAGGGTGAAAGCCTTTGTGCCCTATATAAATACTGCACACTGGATAGACTTTACTTGGTTTATATGAAAAATAAAATCAGTCCCCTCTGTGTGTTGCTTACCCCTTCTACCCTTTCATTCCGATAATTTAGTGGACGACGACGATGTCACCTGGTTTGAGCATGGTATTGTTTTCCAGGTCTTTGCCTTTTAGGAAATCGTCGTAATCAAAGGTGAATGGTTGTCCTTTCTTTTCTGCTCCGCCGTTTGATCCAGAATAGCCGGGGACAGATTAAATTTTTCTGAGCATTATGAAGGGCGAAAGCCTTTGTGCCCTATATAAATACTGCACACTGGATAGACTTTACTTGGTTTATATGAAAAATAAAATCAGTCCCCTCTGTGCTGCATGGTTCGAACAGTTAGCTGAGGACTTGTCCCAGTATGCCGGGGACAGATTAAATTTTCTAGGCATTATGAAGGCCAAAAGCCTTTGTGCCCTAGATAAATACTGCAAGCTGAATGGGCTTTACTTGGGTTATAAGAAAAATAAAATCAGTCCCCTCAGTGCTACATGGTTCGACCAGCTAGCTGAGGACTTGTCCAGTATGTCGGGGACAGATTAAATTTTTCTAGGCATTATGAAGGGCGAAAGCCTTTGTGCCCTAGATAAATACTGCAAACTGAATTCTGATTGCCCATGAAACTCAGCCATTTTTTTTGGGACTCGGGAGACAGATTAAATTTCTCAGTACTTAGGTAGGGGACTGATTTTTTTTTCATGGTTTTTTATGAAAATTAGATAGCGTAGACTTCGATCTGTCTCCCGGGTTTAAAAGAGAAATAAAATCAGTCCCCTCTGCACGTTGCTTGCCCCTAGTCCCCTCAGTGCTGCATGATTCGAACAGCTAATTTAATGGACGACGACGATGTCACCGGGTTTGAGCATAATATTTTTTTCCAGGTCTTTGCCTTTTAGGAAATCGTCGTAATCAAAGGTGAATGTTTGTCCTTTTTTATCAGATCCTTTTTCTCCACCAGCAACAAGGGGATTGGGTTGGCGGATAATGGTAATTTCAGAATTAGCCCACTCGGTAAACCCTCCGGCTTTGGCAACAGCTTTGACGACCGTAAGAGGGAAATCAAGGTGAAAAAGACCTGGTGATTGTATTTGGCCCATCATGGTATACTGTCGGCTGTTACTCTGGACCAAAGTGGTGGTCACACTTGGGCTCTCATAGATGGAGCTATAGATTTTTTGTAGGTAGTCGGCAAGTTGGGTCAAGGTCATGCCGACCACATACACATCACCAATGTGTTTAAGCGACATTCTCCCATCCATTCGCACCTCTGCTCCGGTACCACGCCCGCGAATAAAATCGCCCCCTTCCTCGGGGGCTGCCGTAGCTGAAGAAGGACCCTCCGCACCTACGCTCATGGAGCCTTCGCCGTATATCGCGACATACAGGATATCTCTATAGCCGATAATATATTCGTCATCAGCAGCTGCTTGAGCCTGCTTGCCCATTATTTCCTGACGTAGTTGTTCTTTCATTGCTTTGTCGACCGGTACATCGCTGGTTGATTCTGCTGCAATGCATGGCAGTGCCAGAAAAAGAATGGCGATGAAAAAAACTGCATAGCCGATTGCCAGGGGGGTTACTTTTTTCATTTTTCGCTCCATGATTTTTTCTGAAAAAATGGAATTAGAATATGTTACCTGTAAAGTAAAGAGAGGTCAAGCAGGCGAAATTCATTGTGCTCGTCCATAGATGATATTTGGACCCAGTTCGGGCGGCATACTAGAAAATAATGCTCGGTGGCAAGCGTAGGGTGCTAAACGATAGCGCATCCACGAATGACAGGCTACTGATTCCGCGTGGACGCGCTGCGCTTATCCACCCATACGACGTACTCTCTTGCTAAAATCCACAGATATTGACAAGTGCGAATTGGAGCGTCTCTTCAAAAGGGCGCACCACAAAAATTGTCTTTTCCCGAAGTATTCAATTATTTACTGAAAAGCAAACTTTTTTTTTCCTTCATATTTTGATAAGGTGCCGTACATGCACAATTTTTATTACTCAAATTCGACGGAGTCGTCATGCGAATGAGAAGCTTGGGTTATTATACTGTAGCCATTGTAGTTATTACTTTATTGGCGCTTTTATCCGGCTGTAAGGATCCTGCCAAGGACAAGGAAATCCACTTTAAAAAGGCCATGGTCTATATTGAGCAGGCCAAGGACAAAGAAGCAATAATTGAACTCCGCAATGCCATCCAGATAGATCCGAAATTTGCTGAGGCCCGTTATCAACTGGGTCTTCTGTATTTGGAGAACGGCAATCCTCGTCAAGCCTTTGGAGAGCTACAGCGTGCGGCAACACTTGATCCTGACAATCTTGACGCAAAAGTAAAGACTGCCGAATTTTATCTGCTTGGACGACAAAAAGAAGAGGCGAGAACCAGCCTTGAGGATGTACTGGCCAAAGATCCGAATAATAAAGATGGACTGGCCCTGCTTGCCAATCTGGAACTTATAGATGGCAATGCCGACCTGGCTTTGGAGAGTATTGATAAAGCTCTGGCCATCGCGCCCGACGAAGACCGCCTTTATTCCATCAAGGGAAGAATTTTAGCCGTTAAAAAAGAATACGATGGAGCAGAATCCGCCTTTACCAAAGCGCTGGAGATAAACAACCAGAAACAAGGGAACTACGTTACCTTGGTTTCGTTTTATATGAGTCAACAGCAGTTTGATAAAGCTCAAAAGGTATTAGGAGATATGGCTGCAGCTTTTCCGGAATCACCGCAGCCGTATCTGCAGATGGCCTCTCTGTCCCTGCGGCAAAACGATATCGATGGTGCCGAGCAAAAACTGCTTAAGGCAATGGAAATAGCTCCCGATAATGCCGGGCTCAAAGTTTCTGTGGCTGATTTTTTTAGCAAACGCGGCAAAAAGCAGGAAGCCGAAGATCTGTACAAAGAGGCGATTGAGATTTCTGAAACTCCGGAAAACATTAAAGCAAAACTTGCTGACTTCTATTTTGAACAACGTCAATTTGAGCAGGCCAAACAGATAATGGAAGAAGTACTGAGCACCAACCCTAAAAACGGTGGTGCCAAGCTTGTGCAGGCCAAATTTTACATTAACGACGGCAAACCAAAAGAGGCATTAGATATCGCATCTGCCTTGGTCAGTGACTACCCTAAATGGGGTGAAGTCTTTTTCGTTAAGGCCATAGCGCATAGTAACCTGAAACAGACTGATCTTGCTAAAAATGCCTTGCTTGAGGCGATTGAAAAAAATCCGGGCCATGCCAAGGCACATTCCATGCTGGCCTTGCTTCTCCTGCAAGAGGGTAATTTTGACGAAGCGAAAAAAGAGGCTGCCATTGCCTTAAAAATCGATTCGAAAAATTTCCAGGCCGCTATGCTGCTTGCAAAAGGAGTCCTTTTTTCCAAGGAATTTGAAAATGCGGAAAAGATGTTCTCCGAACTTGACGCAAAGGTGCCGAACAATCCTGAAATATTAGGCAACCTTGGCTTGGCTTATCTTGGTTTGAAACAACCGGATAAAGCTAAAGAAGCTTTTGAAAAAATAATGGCTGTTCAACCAGGCAATGCAAAAGCGTTTACCTTTTTACTGAAACTGTCGCAAGAAAAAGGCCAAGACAAAGACGCCTTAATTGCGATGACTCGCAAGCAAATAGACAAGGCTCCGGACAGCGCCGGATTGCAGATTTTATTTGCCAATCTTATGCTCAGTTCAAATCAGCCTGAAAAAGCATTAGAAGCATATAAAACAGCGCAGGAACTTGACCCGCAAAACCCGCGCCCTTATGCGATGAGCGCCCTCATCCTGACCAAACAGGGAAAAACAGAGCAGGCCATTGCCGAATATAAAGATTTGCTCGCGAAACAACCAGACACCATTGGCGCTTACATGGGCCTCGGTGCTATCTACGAACAAACAGGAAAAACCGAATTGGCCATGGAGGCGTATAAAAATGCGCTCCAGCGTAATCCTAATTTCGCGCCTGCGGCCAATAATCTGGCCTGGATGATTGCTGAAAGCGCTGATCCTGATCTTGGTGAAGCTTTACGTTTAGCTATGATTGCCAAGCAGGAATTGCCGGACAACGCGCATATTATAGATACGCTCGGATGGGTGCATTACAAGCGCGGTTCCTACAGTCTTGCTCGTAATGAATTTGCCCAGGCTGTGGAAGTCGATAAAAACAACCCTATTCTTCGTTATCATCTTGCACTTGCTTTGTTTGGCGAAGAAAAGAAAGATGAGGCAATTGAGCAGATGGAGCAGGTGGTTGCCAGTCAACAGTCGTTTAGTGAAAAGGAAACTGCTAATGTTTTGCTGAGGGAGTGGAAACAAGAGCACCTTGAATAATTGTTATTTCGCCCAATCTCGGCGTTATGCTCAAAAAAATATCCTCGGAATATTATTTATATACCTGTGGTATTTTTTATCGCATGCCTTGACCTTGGACAAAATCCCTAATTATTCAAAGCACTCTTTAGGTATAGGTTGAAAATTACTTATTTATAGGCAGGTTAAAAACTAATCATAATGGGTAAAAGAAAAGAAGTTCTTAGCAAGGTTGCGATTAACGACCGCATACACGAGCTTGGCAAACAAATTACTGCGGATTATAGTGGTAAAAAAGTTGTGTTGCTTGGCGTTCTTAATGGCGCTTTTATATTTTTAGCAGATCTTTGCCGGGCAATTGACCTGGACCTGGAAATAGATTTTATCCGTGTTGCCAGTTATGGCGATGCTACCCATTCTTCCGGGACAATTCGTTTGTCCAAGCCATCCGAGATTGATCTTAAGGGAAAAGATGTGATCCTTGTGGAAGACATTGTGGACACTGGCCACACTATGGCGTGGTTGATAAATCATTTTGCTGAGATTGGTGCAAATTCCGTGAAAGTCTGCACCTTAATAGACAAAACCGAACGAAGAGCCGTTGATGTGTCCATTGATTACCCAGGATTTTCTCTCAACAAGGGGTTTCTGATTGGCTATGGTTTGGACCATGCTGAAATATATCGTAATTTGCCGGAAATATTCTCGCTTGATGGCTGATTCCACGCTTTTACTTCTGTCATTTTTTAGCGAAAATACTTATTTATTTGATTACGTACTAAACTCAACCATTTATCAATCGAAGCAGACAGGGGACTGATTTTATTTCTCTTTTAAACCGGGAGACAGATTAATTTTCATAAAAAACCATGAAAAAAAATCAGTCCCCTACCTCAGTACTGAGAAATTAATCTGTCTCCCGAGTGTAGAATTCCGCGTGGATGCGCTGCGCTTATCCACCCTACGTTACACCTTGTAATAATCAGTCTATTGACCTTTTAGATTAACCAGGAGGGGTCCCATGAATACAATGAAAACATTCATTTTAATGGCAGCATTAACTGCTCTTTTCATGGTTGCAGGACAGGCTATGGGTGGGCAGCAAGGCATGATGATTGCCCTCTTGTTTGCTGTGGGATTAAACTTTTTTGCCTACTGGAATTCAGATAAAATGGCCCTGGCCATGAATAAGGCCAGGGAGGTTTCAGAGGCTGAGGCACCGGACCTGCATAACATGGTCGCATCGCTTGCGGCTCGAGCACAACTTCCCAAACCAAAGATATATGTGGTTGATAACCAGACTCCCAATGCCTTTGCGACCGGCAGGAATCCTGATCATGCTGCGGTAGCGGTTACAACCGGCATTATGCGGGTGCTTAACCGGGATGAGTTGGAAGGGGTGCTTGCCCACGAGCTGGCGCACATTAAAAATCGTGACATCCTGATTGGCTCCATTGCTGCGGTTATGGCAGGAGCTATCTCTTACCTGGCAACCATGGCCCAATGGGCAATGATTTTCGGGGGAAGAAGCAATGACGACGAAGGAGGCAACCCTATAGTTGCGATTGTGATGATGATTGTTGCGCCTTTGGCTGCGTCGCTAATCCAAATGGCGATTTCCAGGAGTCGGGAATATATTGCAGATGCCACCGGTGCTGAGATTTGCGGTCATCCGCAATCACTTGCCAGCGCATTGAACAAGCTATCAAGTGCCAACGAGCAGATCCCCATGGATGTTAATCCTGCTTCTGCGCAGATGTATATTGTGAATCCACTTAAAGGTGGGTCAATAGCCAACCTTTTTTCCACTCATCCGCCTATGGAGGAGAGGATAAGGCGGTTGATGGCTATGTAGTGGGCAAAAGAAAATCTGATTACGTACAAAACTCAGCCAATTATCTACCAAAACAGACAGGGGACTGATTTTATTTCTCTTTAAACCCGGGAGACAGATCGAAGTCTTCGCTATCTAAATTTCTCAGTACTGAGGTAGGGGACTGATTTTTTTTCATGGTTTTTTATGAAAATTAATCTGTCTCCCGGGTTTAAACTGACTGAACCAATTTCGCAAAGGCAGCGGCATCAAGGCAGCCTCTACCAAGCATGATGCCTTGTACCCCTGGTAGTTCGAGGATCTGGCCTCCATTGCTGTTGTTGACTCCACCTCCGTACAGGACCGGTTGGTGGCCGACCTTTTTTGAGATACTGGACACCGCAGTTTCAATGGATTGATTGCCATGGGCTCGTTCCAGCTGTTCGGCATCTTTTGGGGTGTACGCCCACCGTATTTTTAATAGATCCTCTGTATCAAAAATAGCCGTCTGTGCATTAATATTGTCCTGGTCGACACAGACTATGGGCACCAATTCCTCAGCCAATGATTCATATACCTGTTTTGCCACATCCTGGGCAGTTTCATGAAAATAATCGCGCCGTTCACGGTGCCCGAGCAGCGCATACTTAGCAAGACCTCGGAGCCAGGCAGCAGGTGTCGAACCGGAATAGCTTCCTTGCGGATAGGGAGACACGGTTTGCGCTGCAAGCGATACGCCTTCAAGCTCATTCAATCTACGGCCGACTTCCTCCATGCATAAAAATGGTACTGCAATGACCACTTCCATACCTGCAACAGGTTGATACGCGGCGCTAAACTCTTCACACCACTGTGCAGCTCGTGATGGTGAAAAATTAGCCTTCCAGTTTGCCAGGATAATTTTCTCTTCTTGTTGCTCGCTCATACATTGTCCTTAAGCTTCACTCCTTCCCCCACTAAACCTAGGGAGACAGATCGAAGTCTACGCTATCTAATTTTCATAAAAAGCCATGAAAAAAAATCAGTCCCCTACCTCCTACCTACTCCCAACCTTTCCCGGAATAGAAATATTTAAAAAATGAGCTTTTAAATATCGAGGGCAGTTCGAAGTTGCTCTTCTTTAATGCCTGTTATCTTAATTACTTTGTTACGGTTTTGGTGGCCACTCTGTAAGGAGACCGAGGACTTTGATACATGCAGCAGCTTGGCGAAAAAAGCAAGCAAGGCCTTGTTGGCCTTGCCGTCTACCGGTGGGGTGGTCAAACGAATTTTTATTGCGTCACCGTGTATCCCGGCGACCTCATTTTTACTGGCTCTGGGTTGGACATAGACATTGACCACCGCCCCATCATTATGAATACTCCAAGGCTTCACCTCAAACGAAACCTTACTGCAGTGCCATGGCTATCTGCTGCAGGGTCGGCACCAAAAAGCTCTGCAGAAAAATGACCGCAAGAATGAGGAGCATTGGGCTTAAATCAAGCCCGCCCATGGGGGGCAGCACTCTGCGGATTTTAGAAAGTACCGGTTCTGTGATCTGGATGAGAAAACGGACGATTGGGTTATAAGGATCAGCATTGACCCATGAAATAACCGCACGGCCGATTATAACCCAGATATAGGCACTCAGCACAAAGTTTAATAATTTTGCTACAGCCAAAAGAAAATTACTCAGCATGAACATAAAATATTTCCTGTATATTTTGTATTGTACCCGCAGGGAAGAGAGCTACTCGTTCACCTGCATTGTAAATCACTAGTACCGCCGTATCAGGCAACCCGACTTCCTGGAGCTATCGATCCCGCTACGGTAGACAGCACCAGCTTTTCGGTACCGTCTTCCAACTTCTCTTTTGCAGCCAACACCATGCCCTGTGATAAGACGCCCCGTAGTTTAGCAGGTTTCAGGTTGGCGACAATAATAACTTGTTTGCCGATCAGCTCTTCCGGGCTGTAATGCTCGGCAATACCAGCCACAATAGTACGTTTTTCAGGGGCCAGCACGGTGAGCTTCAACAATCGATCAGCCTTTGGAATTGTATCTGCTGCCGTTATTTCTGCAACTCGCAGCTCAAACTTACCAAACTGGTCAAAGGTGACCAAGCCGTCTTCAGTTATTTGCTGTTCCTTTTTCTTTTTCCCTTTTTTTGACTGCTCGGGCTGCGCTTGTTTTGGCTGTTCTTTTTTCTTTTCCATACGTGGAAACAACTGTTTCGGAGAAGAAATCGCAGTGCCGACTTCGCTCCCGCCCCATTTGCCGGCCTCGGGTAGAGTGGCTTTCTGCAAGGCTTCACCAAGACCAAGCGCTACAGCCATTTTCTCGGCAGCATCAGGCATAATGGGCCGCAATACTAAGGTAATTATTCGTAGGGCCTCGGCAAGGGAATAAAGTACATTGTTCAATCGCTTGGCTTGAGTCTCATCTTTGGCGAGCTCCCAAGGGGCATTGGTCACAATATAGCGGTTGAGCAACCCAATGACTTCCCATACTGCCTGTAAAGCCTTGTGGAAATTAAACTGCTGCATCTGCTGCTCATAGGTAACAAGCATTTTTTCCAGGGCAAGCATCAGCTCACGATCACTTTCGCTTATCTGGTCCTGATCCGGCGCAGGTACCTTGCCGTCAGCATACTTGACGATCATGGTCAGGGAACGCGAAAACAGGTTACCAAGATCATTGGCAAGATCTGAATTCTGCCTGGCAATGATGGCCTCGGTGGAAAACGATGAATCCAAGCCAAAACTCATCTCACGAAGCACAAAGTAGCGAACCGTGTCCACCCCATATGCATCAATCAGGTCATGAGGTCGAATGACATTGCCGATGGATTTGGACATTTTGGTCTCGTCCACATTCCAGTATCCATGAACATGCAGCCTTTTATAGGGTGGCAGCCCCATGGCCTTTATCATGGTTGGCCAGTAGATCGCATGCGGTTTCAGGATATCCTTGGCAATCACATGTTCTGCCACAGACCAGTATTTTTCAAAATCAGGTCCATTCGGATAGCCAATTCCAGTGAGGTAATTGATTAAGGCATCAAACCAGACATAGGTGACAAATTTATCATCAAACGGCAGTGGAATCCCCCAGGTCAGCCGGGAGGTAGGCCTTGAAATACACAAATCCTCCAACGGTTCGCTCAAAAAAGAAAGCACCTCGTTTCGGTAACGTTCCGGGGTTATATATTCGGGATTGGCTTTAATATGTTCCACCAGCCAGTCCTGATACTTGGACATCCTGAAGAAATAATTCTGCTCAGAGATCTGCTTCGGAGCAACCTGGTGGTCAGGACACTTGCCGTCAACCAGTTCCTTCTCGGTCAAAAACCGTTCACATCCCTGACAGTAGTGGCCGGAGTATTCACTAAAATAGATATCCCCGTTATCATACACCTGCTGCAGAATATCCTGCACAGTCTTGACATGGTCTTTGTCGGTAGTACGGATAGTATAATCCTGGGCAACAGAGAGTGTCGGCCAGGTAGCCTGGAACCGGGCGGAAATTTTATCCACGTATTCACGCGGAGAGATGCCGTCTTTTGCAGCTGCTTCTGCTATTTTTTCCCCATGCTCATCAGTACCGGTTTGAAAGCGGACATCATCACCACACAGCCGACGGAAACGACTGTATGTATCTGTAACAATGGTTGTATAGGCATGCCCAAGGTGAGGCATGGCATTCACGTAATAAATAGGTGTGGTAACGTAAGTACTCATGGCACGATATATTTGTTATGGGATAAATTATTAAATTTCTGATGATCAATCTTTTCAATTTCTGATTACGTACAAAACTCAGCCAAATATTTTTGGACTCGGGAGACAGATTAAATTTCTCAGTACTGAGGTAGGGGACTGATTTTTTTTCATGGCTTTTTATGAAAATTAATCTGTCTCCCGGGTTTAAAAGAGAAATAAAATCAGTCCCCTGCCTGCTTCGATAGATAAACGGCTGAGTTTGATGGGTAATCAGATTTCAATTAGACAGAGCTGACTTCCCTATTCCTTTTTTTCTGTCTTCGTCGGCGTTCCCTTCTTTGCTTGGGTCTTTCGAGGCGAAGGCTTTTGAATCAATTCTGCCGCCCGCCATTCCTCTTCTTCAAAATGGCGTTCTTCGCCCCTGGAATTCAACGCAAGCAGTGATCCGGACAAAGGGATTTGCCGTATAATTTTATACACTTCTCCATCAAAACGAATAGATCTGCCTGCTCGAGGCATGCCTCGCTTCATGTTGCGGTAGTTATCGTATTCATAAGTGAGACAGCAGAGAAGTCGATTGCAGACGCCGGAAATCTTCGCCGGATTCAAGGGCAGGTCTTGGGTTTTCGCCATCTTTATCGAGACGGATTCAAACTTCTTGAGAAAGCTTGAGCAGCACAGTTCACGACCGCACGATCCAAGCCCGCCGATCATCTGTGTTTCGTGGCGGACGCCGATCTGGCGCATCTCTACCCTGGTTCGGTATTCCTGGACAAGCACCTTGACCAACTCTCTGAAATCCACCCTATTTTCGGCGGTAAAATAGAAGATAATCTTGGAACCATTAAAAAACCGCTCAACCCGCACTAATTGCATTGGCAGATCAAGGGCTGTTACCTGCTTCTGACAAAAAACAAAAGCATCCTTTTCCAAATACGCCAGTTGCTCATATTCCTCTGCTTCTTCTGCAGATGCGTGACGAAAAATGCTGTACGTCACAGGACGCCCAAGAGCTTTATTGACCAGACCGGCAGCTTTTCCCACCACTATCGCCGGTTCGTTGCCATGCTCGGTCTTAACAATGACAATATGCCCATGCTCCAGGTCATGCAGCTCGGTATCTGCCGTGAATTCCTGCCCTTGCTGACGAAAACGAATCCGATAATAGGAAGGTTGATCTACGGGTGCGAGATCCTGTTCCGCTGATGGCGGGTCGTGCTGTTCTTGAAAATCAGCCATAATATGGAGTTAGAAACCGATAGAATTGATGGCACCGTATAAACTTCTGCCTACTGCTTAGTGACATTTTTGATGGCATTCGACATACCCAGTGTATGCCATCACACCATAAAAAATTCTGATTACCCATGAAACTCAGCCAATTATTTACCGAAACAGACAGGGGACTGATTTTATTCCTTTTTTAAACCCGGGAGACAGATTAATTTTCATAAAAAAACCATGAAAAAAAATCAGTCCCCTACCTAAGTACCGAGAAATTTAGCACGCTGCTAAACCATTACGTTAACACCGATGGGCAGTTCAGATACTAATATTTTCGTTAAACGATGGCCCCTAGTGAACGATTACCTAATATACCTACATTTTAACGTAGCCATTATTAGCAAATGATAAACTTTTCCAAGCTCATCGAAATAGTATAAAAAACACTTACAACAAATCCAGCATCAAGACCTCGCACACCAGCCCCCGGTTACAGTTTCTGGTCAATGCTTTTTCCGCAAGGTCAACGGCGGTTATCTTAGCAGAAAGCTGATTCAAATTCCATAGTTCTCTTACAGCAGCCACCTCAGGTGAACAGCTCTGCTCATTTTTTCCTCCAACCCTGACCATCATCACCTCTTTAAAAAAGAGACGAAACAATCGAAGCAGGACCGGCAAAGCCTCTTTCAAGACGCTAATTTCCCCGGCAAACGCAAGTGCATTTTCCACTCTCACCGCCTCATTAGGGTACGGTTGCCGTAGCCTGTCTACAAAGCGGGTGTATATTTCGAACAATCCTTCTGTTTCCAGACTCAGGGCCTGCCCGGGACAACCATCGGCAAGCGCGGCTAACATAAGCGCGTTCTCTGCTTCTAGTTCCGGACACTGGCTGGTGATAACCTTTGCCGCATCTGCAAGAGGCAAAGAAAAAAAGGGGACAACCTGGCATCGGGAGACAATGGTCGACAACAGTGCTTCCGCAGATGAACCAATCAAAATAAAAATATTATTCGGGGGCGGTTCTTCCAGCAGCTTGAGCAGGCTATTACCGGCCTCTCTGCGCATGGTATGCACATCTTCCAGGACAATAACCCGGTATCCATTCTCAAACGGGGAGAAAACCAACGCCTCTTTTAAGGCCCGAATCTGATCAATTTTAATCGCCGCACCCTGGGGCGTGATGCGAATATAATCAGGATGATTGCCGGAAAGCATTTTTGCACACCCCGGACAAACGCCGCAAGGCTGATCTCCCTGTTGAGACTCGCACAGGAGTATATCGGCCACAGCTGCAGCCATGGTCGCCTTTCCCACCCCGGTGGGACCGGAAAAAAGATACGCATGGCTAAGACGGCTGCCCGCCAAAGCTCTTCCTAACAGTCTTTTGGCTTTACTTTGCCCTCGAATTTGGTCAAATGCCACCATGGTCAAATCAACGTAACTGCTCACACGCACCCCGCAGGGCCGCCTTAAAATAAGGACTGCTGCTTCTGCTTAGCTTGCCCATTACTCAGCCGCGTATATTTTCGAGGCGCTCCCTGTTTGCTCTGTCCGGATTGTGGCGCCATGGGCACATCTTGCTCTTCACCACGCCCCTGGAGATACAAAAATCTTTCCAATGGCCGCTGATAGGCAGTCCACTGCCAACCCGGCTCTTCCATCTTGTCACAGAGTTGCTCCATATAGTTCATCTTTGCATCCATATCATCAAGATGGTGGAGCAACATGGCTTCAGGAGTCATCGGCAATACAGGTGACCCGAATTCGAGTTGACCATGGTGACTAAGAATCAAATGGGTGACACGGTCAACCTTATCCCTGTCAAGGCCTTGGATATTTTCAGCAGCCCGCCTAACCATTTCCGCCCCCAATACCAAGTGACCAACCAATCGCCCCTGGTCTGTATAATCAAAAGGCACGGAGCCAAAATCAAACTCACTGATTTTGGCAATATCATGGAGCAGGGCACCGGCTACGAGCATATCACCATCAATCATGGGATAGTGCTCCGCCGTTTTGACAGCCATGCCGATTATGGAAAGGGTATGTTCCAGCAGACCGCCTATGTAGGCGTGGTGCATTTTTTTGGCAGCAGGCGCCCGTACAAACCGCTCAAGGGTCTCGCCTTGAAAAATTGCTTGCAACAGCTGCTGAAGCGGCGCATCTTGAACGCTGCCGATAACAACTTGCAATTCAGCTTCCATTTCAGCCAAGGGTCGTTTGCTGGTGGGCATAAACTGTTCCAGCTGTACCTGCGCATCGTCGACATGCTGCAGAGAAGAGACTCCGAGCTGGAGCTGATCACGGTATGATTTGGCGGTAGCATTAACAAGGACAAAATCGCCTACATCAGCCTCTGCATCATAACGGACAGCATCATCCCACAACCTGGCCTCAATCTCCCCGGTCTTGTCCATCAAGGCCAGGGCAAGGTAAGGTTTTCCAGCCTTGGTTTCAGCAAGTGTTTTGCGGGAGAGAAGAAAAATATCACTCACCTGCTGTCCCTGCTGCAACTGAGCGATAAATATTTTTTTCAGTGAATTTTGACTCATTTTCTACGCAACCATCAGACATTAAAGAGGAAATGAACACAATCACCATCCTTAAAGACATATTCCTTGCCTTCAGAACGCATCACCCCTCTACTTCTGGCCTCTGCTTCAGTACGGCAAGCAACATAGTCGTCATAAGCGATGACCTCTGCTCGGATAAATCCTCGTTCAAAATCAGTATGGATTTTGCCTGCAGCCTGCGGCGCTTTGGTACCCTTGGTAATTGTCCACGCCCTTGTTTCCTTTTCGCCCACTGTAAAATAGGTGATCAGGTTTAACAAATCATAGCCGGCGTGAATCAATCGGTTCAGTCCAGGTTCTTCCAGGCCCAGATCACTCAAAAACTCCTGCTGCTCTTCCGGGTCCAGGAGACTCAGCTCCTGCTCAATTCCACCGGCAATCGTAACGATAGAGGCATTTTCTTCCTGGGCGGCTTTGGTTAATTCCTCTACATATTGATTGCCGCTGATCAAGTCATCCTCATTGACGTTTGCCACATAGAGAACGGGCTTGGTTGTCAGCAGACAAAGGTCGCGCAAGAGATTTTTCTCCACATCATTTTCCGGAGTAATAACTCTTGCAGGTTTGCCGTCATTGAACAGCCCTTGTAATTTTTCTAAAAATGCGACTTCAGCAATGGCCTGTTTGTCGCCTGACTTGGTCTGATTCCGTGCCTTTACCATGCGCTTTTCAACGGTTTCCATATCAGCCAGAATCAGCTCCATGGAAATGACCTCCATGTCGCGCAAAGGATTTATATCGCCATCAACATGCACAATATTGCCGTCTTCAAAGCAACGAACAACATGGAGGATGGCATCGACCTGACGAATATGCCCCAGGAACTGATTGCCCAGTCCTTCGCCTTGACTGGCCCCCTTCACCAAACCGGCGATGTCTACAAACTCCATCTGGGTCGGCACTTTACTTTTGGTTTTGGCCAGATCAGCCAAAATATCCAGGCGCTCATCAGGGACGGGGACAATCCCGACATTTGGTTCAATAGTACAAAAAGGATAGTTTTCCGCATCAATAGCTGCGGCTGTCAGCGCATTAAAAATAGTCGACTTACCAACATTCGGCAACCCGACAATACCACAACGAAACCCCATAAAACCCTCAATATATAGATAGAATAATGCTATAATTAACTCGACAACTTTTCCGGCACGCGGCATAAGGGATATCACCTTGCCACCTTGCAGTTAACTCGAGTATAGTCTTTTTAAAAACGTAACTACTCACAGGCACCTCATCTTCGGACGGTCACGATCTCCCGCATAGATAGGCTATAGCGAAATATCGTGCCTGTCCAAATATGAGGCACCTGTAAGCAGTTACAGATTTCAACTATGATAAATCAAAGAGTTATCAACTCCGTGAGTAGTTACATAAAAACAAATGAAAAATCTGCCACCTGTGATACACATCTCTTATGCGTTTTGCAAGCAGTTATGAGACAAAGCGCCACATATAATGAGTCTGTTGATTTACTAGAATTTTCGTTCAAGGTCGAGGCATGTTAAAAAAAATAACCACAGGCATATAATGGATATTCCGAGGATTATTTTTTTTAACATAACGAAGAGATTGGGCGAAAAGGCAGTAAATCAACGGCTCATATAATGCAGCATACGTTAGAGGCGCAGATAACAAAAAAATTACATCCAACGACCTTCTTTATGACCATTGATCTCCTTATTAAAAATTGTCACCTTGTCCCGGATCCGGCAAAAAACGAATCAATCCCCCATGGATTTATCGCCATTAAAGATGAGCGTATCGTGCAGACCGGTCCCATGGATCAATGCCCGGAACCAGACAAGGGGACAGTCATAGACGGACAAGGACATCTGGCCATGTCCGGGTTGGTCAATGGGCATTGTCACGCGCCGATGACGCTTTTTCGCGGCATGGCAGACGACCTCGTCCTTTCGTCCTGGCTCAATGAGCATATTTTCCCGGCCGAAGCCAAACACGTGAGTCCTGAAATGGCTTATTGGTGCAGCAAACTTGCAGCAGCTGAAATGCTTCTCAGCGGGACAACGACCGTGGCAGACGCCTACTTTTTTGAAGAGGAAGTCAGCCAGGCCTTTCTTGAAACAGGAATACGGGCTATGCCTGCCCAGGCTATCATTGATTTTCCAGCCCCTGGAGTACCTGATCCTGCAAAGGCATTGCACGTAGCCGAAGCCTTTATCGACAGCTGGACAGGAAAAACGCCACTGATAACCCCGGCACTTTTTGCCCACTCCCCCTATACATGCTGTACAGAAACCCTTGTCCACGCCAAAAAGCTGGCCCGACAAAAAAAGGTTCCTTTTTTTATCCATCTTGCGGAAACAGCCGACGAGATACAACACATTCATCAGGCGCAGGGCGCGACACCAGTCCAGCACCTTGAGGCCATCGGCGTCCTGGACACCCACACAGTCTGTGTCCACGCCGTATGGGTCAATGCAAAGGATATCGACATCCTGGACACACATGGATGCAGCGTGATCAGCTGTCCACAAAGCAACCTCAAGCTTGCCTCAGGAATTGCGCCTGTACCGCTGATGCTGAAAAAAGGCATGCGGGTAGGGCTTGGTACTGACGGATGCGCCTCCAACAACACCCTTGATATGTTTCGCGAAATGGACATCTGCGCCAAGATTCAAAAACTACCTGCACTTGATCCGGTCGGCATCCCTGCAGAAAACATTCTTCATGCAGCAACCATTGGCGGCGCTCAGGCCCTGGGCATGGACGGCGATATCGGCGCACTGATTCCCGGCAACATTGCTGATATCATCCTGCTCGATATCCAGAATCCCCAGCTTCAGCCATTCTACACCGCCAACACCCTTGTTTACAGTGGCAGTGCCTCCACTGTCCGTTCGGTTATTGTTCATGGACAGCTCGTTGTCCACAACAGGGAACTCCTAACCTTTGACCTCAATGAAACCAAAGAACATGTGCGAACGCTTGCCGAGCAAATTAAATAACCGCAGACGACACCATTTCCATCGCAACCCTACCAGGCGGTATTACCGACAGAGAGGTCTGTTCAAAGGCATATGCCTTATCACGTTGACCCTCTTGCTGCATGTTTTTTATCCGGCACACGCATTAGCAGAACCCGACCTTAAGCCAACCATCGACATAACTATCCGACCTGCTGCCAAATCGGCACTTTTCCATAAAGTAGCCATTCTCCCTTTCACCGGCAGCTACCCGGCACGTCAAGAATTACGTTCTTTTTTCCATACCCGGCTTGACCAAACAAATAAATATCCACTCATGGCAACCAGCCAGACTGACTTCCTGCTCGACAAAGCAGGAGACAACACCACAAAGAAAAGCGCACAACTTTCTGTGGTCGAAACAGGGAAAAAGCTGCAAAGCAGAGGCATTATCACCGGCTCAATCAGCCCCCCCCGGTCATCTTCAGAAAATAAAGCTGCTGCTGACAACCACTATCGAATCCTCATTACCCTGTGGGACATCCAAACCGCAAAACCTGCGTGGAAGGTTACCATAAAAATCCCCTACACCGCAGATACGCCGCCACCGGATAACGCCGCTTTTACCGATGCGCTCGAACAAGCCACCGAGCTTTTATTGGATCGCCTTGTCCGCATGGGAGCGATCTACACACCCGGAATTCCTGCTCCCATAGTTGCCTCCAAGCAAGGGGACATACGAAAAATACAAGTAGTTATCCAGCCGGCACCTCAATCCATCCACACTCGCTACCAGCTGCTTCGCGCAAAAGCTGCTACCGATATATTCTCCCCTGTAGGCCAACCAAGTCACAATAATGCCTCCCCGTTAATCCTGGAAGACGAAAACCTCGAGGATGCCACCACCTACTGGTACACAGTTATCGGGTACAACAACGACGGGCTTGCAAGCATACCAGGCCAACCTTTTCCAATTACGACCAAAGGCAAACCCCAGGCTGTTCCCGAGGTTAAGGCTACGGGAAACGATCTGCGCCAGGTTCCCCTTTCGTGGGAGCGTGCACAGGATCCCGATGTCACTGGCTATGTCATTTATCGGAAGACCAAAGAGGCCGAGACCTTTACTAAAATCGCAGCAATTGATGACCGCGACCGACAAAGTTACCTGGACCGCGGCAGTGCTAACTCATATGAACGCTATGGAAAACTTGCTGACAATACCGAATATTTTTACATGATCCGTAGCAGGAACAAGGTCAAGGTCGAAAGTGAAGATTCCCCTGTTGTTTCAGCGGTAACCAAAGGTGCGCCCGCCCCAC
>NZ_JAFFQD010000043.1 GCF_016918565.1 Desulfogranum marinum | reverse complement strand
CAGGGCGATTGAGTTGTTCGCTGCAACCCCAAAAACACGAAAATTTAAATGTTGAATTGACCCTGATTTCCATATTTATCGCATAATTAAAGACGCTGGGGAATAAACCATTTATTCGAGATTCCCTATAATATTGACGTCCTGTTTCGCATTATGGTAGGAAATGCTTTTCAGCTGGCTGAGGTTTGTTCGTTACTGAGTATTAAAATGAGCCGGCTTGCACAACTGTATACCTAAAGCATGTTTATCAATACTCGATCAGAGTAATGTTTACCCAAATCCTTGTAGACCTGATAAAATAGTTTTTCCTTTACAGTTTTCCATCTCTATTAAGGTTTATTTCATGGGAATAGCCACAGACATAATTATTCTTGTCCTTACTGCTTTTTTTTGCGGTCTCCTCATGCAGCGGCTGCACCAGCCCCTGATACTCGGGTATATCATAGCAGGTGTCATTCTCGGGCCGTATACCGGCGGCATGACCATTACTGAAATTCATGATATTGAGCTTCTGGCAGAGATAGGGGTTGCTCTCCTGCTTTTTGCTCTTGGGCTGGAATTTTCTCTCAAAAACCTGAAACCGGTTAAATATATTGCCCTTATAGGTACGCCGCTGCAGATCATTTGTACCATTGCCTTTGGGGTGGCTGTCGGCAGAATGTTTGGGTGGGACTGGAAGATATCGCTCTGGTTTGGTTCGCTGATCTCTCTCTCTTCCACCATGGTCATTCTTAAGACACTGATGAACCAGGGCTGGCTTGGAACCCTTTCCAGCAAAGTGATGATTGGTATACTCATTATTCAGGATTTAGCGGTAGTGCCATTGATGATTCTTTTACCGCAGTTAAATAATCCAGCTGCCGGGATGGAAATACTTGCTCTCGCCGCCGTCAAGGCAGCGCTATTCCTTGCGGCCATGTTTTTTTTCGGTACTCGTTTGCTGCCCTATTTGCTCAAGACCATTGCCAGGCTAGGCTCTCGTGAGCTCTTTATTTTAGCAATCACCGCCATTGGCTTAGGTGTCGGCTATATTACCTATCTTGTCGGCTTGTCCTTTGCCTTTGGCGCCTTTATTGCCGGCATGGTTTTAAGTGAATCAGATTATGGTCATCAGGCTCTCAGTGATATTGTGCCTCTCCGTGACCTGTTTGGCCTGCTCTTTTTTGCCTCTGTCGGTATGCTCCTTGATCCACACTTTCTTCTTGAGCATTTTACACTCATACTGCTGCTGGTCATCGTGGTGAGTGTTGGCAAAGGATGTATTTTTGCATTTCTTGCCTGGGTATTTCGGTACCGTAATGTTATTCCGCTTGCCGTTGGTCTTGGATTGTTTCAGGTAGGTGAATTTTCTTTCGTTCTCGCCAGGATAGGCGTTTCCACTGATTCCATTTCCTCTGAATTTTATAACATATTCCTCACCCTGGCAGTTGTGACCATGTTGCTGACGCCATTTGTATCAGCCCAGACATCAAAACTTTACCGCCTTAAAAAACAATGGTTCAAACACGATCCGATCGAATCGGTCAATTTTCCGGAAACGGAACTGCGCAACCATGTGGTTATCGTTGGCTGCGGGCGTATTGGTTTTCAGGTTGCAGGAATGCTGCAGCGACTGGGTATCCCTTTTGTGCTGGTAGAGCTTGATCAATTTCGTATCGAAAGGGCAAAAGCAGCCAACTACCCGATCATCTATGGTGACGGCAGCCATGAGGTGGTACAGGAGGCATTATTTATAGAGCGGGCTTCTCTGTTGGTGGTGACTACACCCGGCATTGTTGTCGCCCGTTCGATTATCAGCCATGCACAAAAAGTAAACAGTGCCATCAAAGTGGTCGCGCGTATTTCTGATCCGGATTTTTTCAGTGCTTTCAGGGAGCTGAATGTAACAGACCTTGTTCATCCTGAGTTCGAAGCCGGCGTGGAGATGATCAGGCAGGTCCTGTATTATTTACGCATTCCTGTGCCGGAGATTCAACGACACACGGAAAATCTTCGCAGCCGGCTTCTTTCAACCGCGGCTGCATCTGAAAACGGGTATAAAACCCTTGGCCAAATGAGAGCGGCGGAACAGCAATTTGACCTCCAGTGGGTTGAGCTCGATACCGACAATCCTTTGATAGATGCAAGCATTGCTGAGGCCGAAATTCGAAAAATAACAGGTGTCTCGGTTGTTGGTATTATCCGAGATGAGAAGTTAGAGACCAACCCTGAGCCCTCTTTTCGTTTTCGGCACCATGATCTGGTGGCAATCATCGGTTCTGCCCAGGCACGGCATAAATTTCACTGTTTTGTCAATCCAATGTCGGAAAAATGTCTCGTCTCACCGCCGGAAGAACCATTGAACGAAGTGAAAGCCATGGCTTAACGACTATGGTTTTGTTCAGATTCGTCTCTATTATTACCAGATGAAAAAACTGAAAGCTAAGCAGCAAACAGGAAGGAATAGGAGGAAAACAAATGCTAGCCCGGATTTCTCATCAGTGAAGTTTTTCGCAGATCGAGGCGCAGGACACGCAGCAGGTAAGCGTAGACTCCGATAGTAAGCTACCGCAAATGGCCTGCAACAAAGAGTCTGCGGAAAAATCCGCTGACCCGGAGGGTGAGTTTTTTGATTATCGACGAAAAAACAGTCTGTTTTTTTTAGCGCTACCGTATTTTCTATAAATATCAAAAGCTTAAGTTGAAAATCAAAAAACTCATGAGAAATTCGGGCTGTGGGGAGTTTTATATAGAGCTTGCAGGCCCGCTGGGGTAACGGGCCCTTGTAGAGTGCTGGGGTAGCTGTTCGTACTATACAGCCTTTCTAGTGAAGTTATCCTAATGTGAAAACATCCTTGTCTTGCTTGTCGCCGACATTCCACTCGATTTCGATCTCCAGCTTCTTCTTGGTTTTTCGTTTACCTACTTCTTTTTCTGCTTTAATCTCTAGCTCTACCTGATCAGGTATTTTTAGAGTCACCGTTTCCTGCTTCCCCTTCTGTAGCCTTACTTTGCCATTATCAAGCTTATCTGCCACCTGGCGCATTAGGTTGGCTACTGCTTTTCTGGACATTTTTTCCTCGGTCTTGAATAAAACAGTTTCTTTACCCATGGTTCCTTCCTCCATTTGGCTTGTATGGTATTGAAAAAGAGAGATTCTCTCGGTTAATCGATTCGGCGAAGGCGTTTTACCTCTCAATGTTTACAATGGCTTCAATGTTTTCGATTTTATCAGATGACCAGCCTTCTAAATCATCAATTTCCAGCCATTGCTGCTTTGACAATGTTGCGAAGACAAAAATCAAAACTGAATATTTATAATCGTATTTTGATCTTTTTTGCTTGTTTGACACAGATAATCATCCAAATCGCACACAGAGTCGTGCCTGAAACTCTCGCTTCATACGGCTCGCCATCTCTCCAATGCAGCAGGCTTACATTACTAGAAGATCTCCGGCAACCGTAGGGAGCGTGGTAAAAGACTGGTGAGCATTTATTTTATTCGCCACTGAACTCTAATATTTTTTATTTCATCTTTGTTGTAGGCAGTAACAGTTGCTGTACCGCTTGCCCCTGAAGTAGCCATAGAGGTGATATGGTATGTATATGCATCTCCCAGTTGTTTTTTTGCCAATTCTTTTGCCGTTGTGGCTGACTCACCACCTAGAAGAAAATAAAAAAGACCAACGGCCACGATAATCATAACAAGAGAAGCATAGAATGCAGATTTTGGGTGGCCTGTTTTGTAGCCTTTGGCTTTATAGATTTCCTTTGAAGACGTAGTCGATAACTCAAGATAGATCCATATTATAATGGCTAAATATAGAGCAGGTATGCTGTAAGAAAAGAGTACGCCGACAGGGTTTGATTTAAATTGGGTTGCCAAGAGGTCGAGCGGTAACAGCAGAGGAAATAGTAATATCACTCCGAAGGAACCAAAAATAAAAAAAGCAAAGAACCAACGAATGACTCGAGCAGTTTTTACCCCACCTCTAAGGAGAAATATGCCTGCAATAACAGCAAAGATATTAAAGTTGGAGGAATAGCTTATCCTATTCATGATGCAATACACCATTACTCCAATATCAAGTGAGCCGATTGTAAGCAGCCCTATTCCTGCTCTTTTAAAAGGGTTTATGACATTTTCCATACTTTCTTATAGCTAGCGTGGAGTTCACCGGAGAACTACAACGACTCCGAACGAAGTGTAGCCGAGTGGTGTGAAACGACTGATTGAACGAAGCCACTCTCCCGGCAGGAAAAAATTAAATTGATGAATGCGAGTGTAACTTCCTAATTTCGAGTAGTTACATTATTTAGAAGTATACCCATGAAGAACTTGGAAGTAAAATGATTTGCGACTCTTTGCAAACCTGAATATGTGGGGAGCGTGACCTTCCGAAGGGGTAAGCGAGCAAGGGGAGGCTCCGTGGGGTGCCTGTGATTGATTACTATCTTGCTTGACATTAGTTGTTGGAGTGCATTATACAAAGGTTCATGAAGAGAGCAGCAAACCAGACAATAAACAGACGTTGGTGGTGGCATATGTTAATGACTATGCCAGCAGAATGATGTTCTGAATGTAGAATAAAATACACTGTCGGCAGAAGATGCCGGCAGTTTCGTCTTTTTTAAAGGGCTGTCGGGATTTTTTCCGACAGCCCTTTTTTTTATTGAAAAAATTACGTAAGCAAAGGAGATGCAATGAAAAGAATACTCACCGGAGACAGAACAACCGGCAAGCTGCATATTGGTCACTATTTCGGTTCGTTGGAATCACGAGTCAAGCTCCAGGATGATTATGATACCTGTATTATTTTGGCGGACATGCAGGTGTTGTATGATCACTTGAGCGATGAAAAAGGAAAATTGATTCGCACCAATGTATATCATGCCTTGTTGGATAACCTCTCTGTTGGTCTTGATCCTGAAAAAGTCACTTTTTTTGTGCAAAGTGAAATTCCGGAATTATCGGAACTGGCAATGCTCTTCATGTTTTTAGTCAGCGTAGGCCGAGCACAACGGAATCCGACGGTGAAAGATGAAATGAATCAGGCTGGAACCAATTATGAACATATGAATCTTGGCTTTCTGTCTTTTCCGGTTTCGCAAGCGGCTGATATTCTTCTACCCAAGGCTAACCTGGTGCCTGTGGGGGAAGACCAGATACCCCATGTAGAGCAAACTCGAGAAATTGCCAGACGATTTAATACCCTGTTTGGAGATGTTTTTCCTGTGCCGGAGTGTAAAATATCAAAGTTTGCAAGACTGCCAGGGCTTGACGGGCAGAGCAAAATGTCAAAATCTCTTGGTAATGTTATTAACCTTTCCGATACTGAAGAATCTGTTAATCATAAGATTAAGAAAGCATATTCCGGCGAAGGCCATGCCCTGTTTACCTATGGTGAGCTTTTTGGCATCCAGCCTGATGAGCGGATGGGGGCGTTTAAGCCCGCTCTTGCTGATGGGATAAATGCGTTTCTTACCCCTATTCGAAAACAGCGCGCTGAATTTGAAAAAGAGCCTGGGTATCTTCGCGAAATACTCGATAAAGGACAAGAAAAGATACGAACTATTGGATCTGAAACCATGGCCCAGGTGAAAAATAAGATGGGTATGATATATTGAGGAAGAGGTGAAAAAAAATCACAAACCAAAAAACGTACTGCAGACTAACTGCAAGATATTGACCCAGAGAAGTTCGGGTAGGTGTGTAAAATGAATAAAGAGTACAAGACGATTGCTTTCCAGGGAATGCCGGGTGCTTATTCTGAGTTAGCCTGTCAACATGCATATCCAGAATTAAAAACAGTACCATGCGTCTCTTTTGAGGCGGCCTTCCGGGCTGTCAGGAACAGTGAGGCGGATCTTGCCATAATCCCCATTGACAATAGCCTTGCAGGGCGTGTGGCTGATGTGCATAACCTTATCCCCAATGGCGAATTGTATATAATAGGAGAACACTTCCAGTTGATTCGGCACTGCTTGCTGGGGATTCCTGGGGCAAAGCTGGAGGATTTAACAGACGTGCACAGCCATGTGCATGCAATCCCTCAATGTAAGCGTTTTATCGATAAGCATGGTTTGAGTAAACACGTGGTCGCCGACACTGCGAAAGCCGCTGCAGATGTTAAAAAGTGGAATGATAAAAGTCAGGGAGCCATAAGCTCGGAATTTGCAGCAGATATCTACGGCCTTGATATTTTAGAAAAAGACATTCAGGACGCAGCCCATAATACGACAAGGTTTCTAGTTTTTGCCCCGGAGGCCAAAATTCCGGATCGAGTGAGTCATCAGAAGTATCTGACAAGTTTTATCTTTGAAGTACGTAATATCCCTGCAGCCCTGTATAAAGCGTTGGGCGGTTTTGCAACCAATGGGGTGCAGATGGTGAAACTCGAGAGTTATGTTGATAAACATTTCAATGTGGCTCGATTCTATGCCGATGTTGAAGGGCACGTTGATGAGGCATCATTGCAGTTGGCATTTCAGGAGCTTAATTTTTTCGCAAAACGGGTCTTGATGCTTGGCACATACCCTTCGCATGCATTTCGAAACAGTATCGATCCCTAAGCAAGGGTAACGGTCCTTCTTCTTTCTTCCATGGGAAAGGACCGTCCAGGTAACCGTTTGCTTTCTTTGTAGATAAATGCATGTTGGAAGAAGAAAATCTTTTCAAATTGAGCTGAAAAACATCGGGCTTTAGATGTGTTTATGGACAACATGCAGGCGTAAGGTGGAGCTGGTTACCGTACTGCGGCCGAACCAGAAAAAAAGGACAACCCATAAAAGCTGGATCGAGATCATCGGCAGCGGCTGGGAGAGTATCATCAGACCTTTTTCGATGGAAGGGACGATCTGGTGAGTACTGACAGGAAGGAATGTAAGCAGGACGCCGTAGGGGAGGGCGGCCAGGCTCATTTTTTGATAGGCGGAAAATTTAGTGAAACCACGAAAATCGGCACGCAGTGTTTCAGAATAAATACGCCATAATTGTGATACAAAGAGTGACAAAAGAAAAGCTTCGGTGAAGCGGGATTGGAGAAAAAGCAGCGTAGAAACAAGCGCTGCAAAAGTATATATCACGCAGGTTATCCCTTGCACAGGCACAAGCTTTTCACCGGCAAGCTTCCCTTCGTAGACGGCTTTTTGGGTATTGCCGTTAAACACAAAGGCGATACGGTTGTACAACCGACGGGTAAGCGGTGAACAATCACGAAGCGGCTTGCCATAGCAGCAACCATAGCTTATGCATGCCAGTCTCCCCAACCCTTCACCAAGGATGTAGCCAATACTTATCGCTGCCAGGACAATTTGAATATCCATTGTCGGCAGCTTTTTCCAGGCCCATGTTGCATTGACCAGCAGGATCAGCACCGGTGTTATCAATAGACCGCAGAAGAATGACCCACCGATGGTAAAGGTATGCTGTTTTTTTTCTACTATTCCGGCAACCCACCGGGAAGCAGGGATACCGATAAGAAAAAGAAGGCCGACTACGGCGAGAACTCCTGTCAATGGCGCTGATGCTGCTTGGAGCAGGATCAGGGAGTAGAGAACCGAGCAGACGGTTGAGGTGGCAATCAAAAAACCGTAAGAGGTCAGGTTTGCCCCATGCCAGGTGCCGTTTTCTTCTTTTTGAGTTGGGATAACGGCAAGCATTTGCCATCGTTCCCTTGGTAGGTAATGAACTCCATAGGCAATGATAATGGAAAACAGAAGAGCGGCGCAGCAGATAAATAAGAGGTTCATGGTTATGTTCCTGTAATTGCTTGGTTTTGTCGCTAGAAAAATGTTTCTTTTTATCGATGGGTTGCATGGCCTATGGTTGAGCGGACCTGGACGTCGGTTTCCACCAGCGGCAGGTTCTCAGAGAAGGAGAAACGACTCTCCACATCGCATCGCCTGACATTGGCCAGCAGGTCTGCACAGAAAGAGACGGCCTTGTTCTCAAAGATGAGAATATCGGTGGAGCTGCCCGGACGATACATGCTTTTTGGTGCCCCTTTGTTCACCAGCATGCCCTGGGTTACCGGCTGTGGATTGTTGTAATGAGTGGGACTGTAGCACTGCACAATATCACCTATCATCAGAGCAACTACTTCAATCATTGCTACCAAGCCTATATGCGCGCCTCCTTCGATGTTGGTATCAATAATGGTGACAATCCGTTTGTTCTTGGCGTGGATCGATGCTGTGCTGATGATCGCATTTGGGTTGCAGGAATGATACTGCCCTTCAATCTCATAAATGTCTGCAATCCTGCCGCTTACCGGAAAGTGGTTGTAGTGGTACTTGTCCGGAGTTAAGCGGAAAACAGCAAAATCACCATCGTGAAATTGCTTGTGCCAGGTAGTTTTTTGGCCGAGCAATTCAGGAACAGAGAAAAATTTTTCTTTGATAAAAAGGTTGGGAGTTTCCTTAACTGATCCAATAAGAACCTTGGCATCTGCCGGGGAAACAACTGTCGATGGTGACCCATCCATAGGGCGCGTTTCCCAGTAGCGGATCTGTCTCTCAAAGACCGTTCTCAACGTTGTAAAGTAGTGTGGCTGCTCAACACATTCCTGCCAGTCAACCTGCAGCTTGTTGAGCAACTGTATCCCCGAAGGGGTTCTGTGCTTAGAGAGCAGATCAAAGTGAAGGTAGCCGAGCAGGCCCGACATCCGACGCGAGGTCAGGGCCTTGAACATGCTGGGGGTATGCTCTCGTAACGTATTATAGAGAAAGGAAATGGAATGATCGCCAATCAGTCTTTCGGTGATGACCTCATTGGAGTGCCGACAGATATATTGATGCGGTTTCATTGCTGTTTGTGTTTTTTTTTATATTATGCTGCTGCTGTTTCCTGTTCCATCATCAAAAGAAAAAGCAGGAGCAGACTGTGGACCTCTTTTTCTGAAGCCTGGCCCTGGATAACTTTTTTGCCTGCACGTGCGATAAACCTGTCTGCTGGACAGGTACCGATTAATCTGTTTTTGAGTTTACGGGTAAGCTCATTGCCGGATTGTTCCAGTATCCTGCTGTGTTGGATAAATGCGTGGAGCCCTTCGCGCATGTTGGAGGAGCAGAGTTCCGTACGATAGTAGGTTTCTGCCGCGTCATTGAACTCCGAGGCATCAATGGCAATGGGTGATCGTTTTTTGCCTTGGCAGCCAAGAATGTTGGCGGTGAGTATTTCAAAAGCAGATGGCTGGCTGCCGTTAATTATGCTTTCAATGGATGCAAGTTCCTCGGCAAAACAGGATTGATTGATTATCTCTCCACCATTTTGTTTGAGAAAGGTGATACAGGCCAGTTGATAGGCCTTAAGTTTGATCCTGATATAGCCTTTGTAGCGCCTGCTGCTTCGTTGTTTCTCCACAAGTGAGAGGATTCTCTTTAAAAACCGGTTGGTTGTGTCTGCCCTGACATAGAACGTCGGAATCCCTATAGCAGTATTGAAAAATATCTGCCGCCGTTCGCTTTCAATAAACGGTGTATCCGGAATATGGTGGTGGGTGACTTTCCCGTCTATTATCCATTGGTAGGCCAGATGCATGATCAGGGCCTGCAGGTTCGCTGATGCTGCCAGGTGATTATGGAAACTGGGGAAAAGTGAGAAGTGTCTGCCTTCAAATCCGGTAAATCCGTAAGATGCCATGTCGCGCATCCGGTAAGGAAGATACATGGGCATCTGAGGGTTGAAAATACCCATTTCAAAAAGATCTCTTTTTAAGAAATCTTGATTGTGCTCCAAACCGTTGAGGGCCGGATAATCCTCCTGGCTGGGGAGAGCAACCAGATAATCGATCAGCCTGTTGTCAATTATATAGTCACCTCTCAGGCCAAGTGTTTTGCTCAGCAATGTATCCAGCCATTCCGGTCCCATGGGGGTAAATGAATGACCGCAGAAACGGAGTTGGGCCTTTTTCTTCCATCGACGCCAGATCATTCGCAGATGTGTGGCCTCAAGCTGATGGGGCAGAAATCCCAAGACCTTTTCCGGGTGAAAATTATTAAACCCCTGTCGATAGGGGGCAGCTGATAGCGTACCGACAAAAAGCGGTAGAAAATGCTCTGTTATTTTAATGGCGAGATCACCGAAATATTTTTCATACGGCCTGCTGGAACTTGTTTGGTAGTTCTTGAAGCTGTTGGTGAGCGATTTGCTGGCCAGGGTTATATGGGTGCCGTTGTTGGCTAAAGAGGTATTAGAGGTGTTGGGCAGTACCACGAGGTTATTGGTTATTATCCCAGCCTCTTTAAGGACTGCAATGGTGTTGAGCTGGCTGCGGCAGAGTGTCCGGTGACAGAGCTTCATATATGCTTTTTTCTCCTCTCCCCTTGCCCAGCCGGATAGGCATGGATTGAGGAAGAGATCGCAGTAAAGCTGGTCGGAGATCAGGGTGTTGAGCTTTTTTTGCCGTTGAGGAGGGGTGGGCGCAAAATAGAGGTGAATGCGTTGTCCTGATTGGTCGAGCTGGAATTTTTTTTCTGCGTAGCGTATCAGCAGTTGGGTGAAAAAATAGCGTTGACTGCCCTCCGCAGCAAGCCGGCTACCAGGAAATGCATTATTCTGCCCTTGGGCCAGTGCAAAAGAAGTGATTTCCGGTGATATATTGTCGCTGATGAAATGGCGGGACAAACGGTTGGCCATGGTAGACAAGAGTGGCGCTTCCACTTCTTCCTGGCTGACAGCCTCTATCAGGGACAATTTCAGCAGGTAGCTGACTGGAAGACGCAACCAGCTCCTTCCCTCTTTTATGAAGAGAAAACGGTCAAGGTCGGAGCGTTGAGTATTTTGTTTTCCCTGTTTATCTGCGAGAAAATCATGTTCAAGAACAGTTAAACTGTGTTCGCCCAGGAGGTGTCTGGGGAATCGTACCCAGGAGTTTTCCCAGACCTGAACCTGTTTTTTTTCAACAAAGGCATTGATATCAGCGACTGTCTGCGGGGAAAGGTCTCCACGACCTGCGCGAAGCATCAGGGTTTTGTAATATCCCGACTCCATAAGTGACAAGGCAAGGTCAACATTTTTTTTGTCGCCTTCCACTGCCGCTTGCAATTCATTTTCCATTCCAGCTGTTATATCAGCTGGTGCAAAAGGCTCCGGCAGGGGCTTAAGCACCTGCCGGCGGAATGTTTCCGCACTGTCATGGATGTGCCCGGGCGCGATTGTGGAGTCGGTTAATTGAATAGAGCGGGTCATTT
This sequence comes from Desulfogranum marinum, assembly GCF_016918565.1. Classification (GTDB taxonomy): domain Bacteria; phylum Desulfobacterota; class Desulfobulbia; order Desulfobulbales; family Desulfobulbaceae; genus Desulfogranum; species Desulfogranum marinum. The sequence goes on along the minus strand of NZ_JAFFQD010000043.1, from coordinate 29,274 downwards.
GTCCTAGGTTCCGGTTATGAAAAAGTCAGCTGTCCTCAAACCTACCTGCTGAGTGTTAGTCCTCTGCTACGAAAGTGTAAGTATTGTATTAATGGAAAGGGATGCACTTCAGTGTGTATACTATGTAGAGAATCTCAGTAGTTTTCAGGTACGAATTCTGATGAGGAGTTACATGATGAAAGTCTATTTTCACCCTCGTTTTTATGATGTTTATACCTCTGATCCTGCTGCTGAAGCCGGCAGAATGGAAGCTGTCGTGGAAGAGGTTGAGCCTTATTTTGAGTTGGTTACATGTAGTTATGCGGATGAGGAGGATCTTCTGGCGGTTCATTCGGGCACCCATGTTGAGGAGGTGTCGCGGCTAGGATTGTACGATATAGCAGCTCTGGCAGCTGGGGGAGCGATTCAGGCGGCGGTGTCAGGCATGGCGGAACCCGGTTTTGCCCTTATTCGGCCACCGGGCCATCATGCTTCGGCAGACAGCTATTGGGGATTTTGTTATTTCAATAACATGGCTGTTTCCCTTACTTACCTGCGGGCTAATGGGCTCATAAAAAAGGCCTTTCTCCTTGATTTTGATCTGCATTATGGGGATGGTAATGTCAATATTCTGGGGCAGGAGGACTGGGTGGAGATTTTGAACCCGGAAGCACAGCAGCATGATGCCTATCTTGAGGAGGTGGACAAAGCCTTACAAACGGTTGAGGCTGATGTTATCGCGGTGTCTGCCGGTTTTGATCACCATGTAAACGACTGGGGAGGCCTCCTGTACACAGAGGATTACAGGACCATGGGCAGGTGGGTGCGTCAGGCAGCTGTACGTAACCATGGTGGGTGTTACGGTATCCTTGAGGGGGGATACAATCATAATGTTCTTGGTTCCAATGTCCTGGCCTTTTTGGAAGGAATGAATGGCTAACGGCAGCTGCTGTTATCTCCCTTAGCCCGGATTTCTCATCAGTTCAGGCGGTGCCAGGTTCAAAGTTTTTGGGAGTGAATCATAGTAGACTATCGGAGTCTACGCTTACCTTTTACTGCCAAAATACTGAAGAAGATGGACCCGCATGGACTGACCTTTGGTGAACATTGTGAAAAATAACAACTCCATACAATTGCATTCAACATATTGAAATTTTTTGCAATTAGAAAATCGGCACATTGTTCATGAGAAATTCGGGTTAGCCTTGATGGTGTGGAAATAGCGAAAGCTGGAGCTGTTTGCCTTATTTGTCCGTGAGCAGGGAAAAGAGCAGCTCGTCGTGGGTGAGATGGGTGAGTGCCTTTTTTAGCTCCGGGCATTGCTCTTTTGGAAGCTGCAGAGTGAATTCAGCGTCTGCAGTAAATGTAGTGTTGATAATCTCCGCTTCGAAATCGGGCAGAAGCCGTTGTAAAAGGGTGACGTATGCGTAGTCCAGGATCACTTGGACCTTGACAAAGAAAATCTTATCATGGACCGGGAGCTCTTGCAGAGCAAGTTTCACCATGCCGGAGTAGGCTCGTACCAGTCCACCGGTACCGAGTTTTATCCCTCCGAAATACCTGGTAACAACACAGGTAAGCTCTCCCACAGGAGAGTGGAGAAGCATGCCCAGCATCGGCTTCCCAGCCGTACCACGCGGTTCGCCGTCATCGCTCATCCCTGCATGGGCGGTATCGGCTGGTGGACCACATTGAAACGCCCAGCAATTGTGATTGGCATCGGGAAATTCCTCTTGTATGCGAGCGATAAAAGCCTTTGCGGCGCAGATATCCGCTGTATGTGCCATGGTGCAGATAAATTTGCTGCGCTTGATGGTGTCTTTCACTCTGTAGAAATTTGTGCTGTTAAGAGCGGGGATGAGATAGCGATCACTCATAATTGTATCATCAGATAAGAGGGTAAGTTACCCGTGCCAAGTTGGGTGGGGCGTGTTGTGTTTGTGCGGAGTACGATTTTACCCGAAATAAGTATATGCCGCAGGTGCTGGTAGATCATAGAAAATATAGTCAATATCAGGTGAGTGGAGTATTGTTTCGGCGGTTCATGGCTCTACTGGTGCCTGTCTTTATCACTGACTATAATATACTATCCAACCATGTGGATCATAGTCGTTTTTGTGTTGCAACCTTTCAGGGGAACGGTATCTTGTACCAATTATTTACCTCCTTAACCAAGAACTAAGTAGGAACAGATTATGACAACAAAAGATTACGCTCGTTATCCTCATCAATATCCCGATGCTTCCGGCCATTTTGGTAGTTACGGTGGATCCTATATCCCGCCGGAATTGCAGGTCGAGATGGATAAAATTACCAAGGCCTACCAGACTATAAGTCAAACCCATCGTTTTATTGAAGAGTTACGTTCTATCCGAAAACATTTTCAGGGACGTCCGACCCCTGTGTTTCATGCAGATCGGCTCTCGGAAATGTGTGGTGGCGCCCAGATTTATCTCAAGCGCGAAGACCTTAACCATACCGGTGCCCATAAACTTAACCACTGCATGGGTGAAGGATTGCTGGCCAAGTTCATGGGCAAAAAGAAATTGATTGCCGAAACCGGTGCCGGTCAGCATGGCGTTGCCCTCGCAACGGCAGCTGCCTACTTCGGTCTTGAGTGCGAGATCCATATGGGGGAGGTTGATATTGTGAAAGAAGCCCCCAATGTCACCAGAATGAAGTTGTTGGGAGCTACGGTCGTGCCGGTTTCTTTTGGGCTGAGAACCCTTAAGGAGGCTGTCGATTCGGCCTTTCAAGCATACTTGAAAGATCCCGTCAACTCAATCTATTGCATTGGTTCGGTTGTCGGCCCCCATCCTTTTCCAATGATGGTGCGGGATTTCCAGACCATTGTCGGCATTGAATCCAAAGAGCAGTATTTTGATATGACCGGTGGACTTCCGGATGTAGTCTGTGCCTGCGTGGGTGGAGGAAGTAACGCCATTGGTATTTTTTCCGGTTTTATCAATGATCCTGTAAAGCTGGTAGGCGTAGAACCTGGCGGACGTTCCCTTAATCTTGGCGATCATGCCGCTACTGCGGCCTTTGGTAAGCCTGGAATCATTCATGGTTTTAAATGTTACCTGCTTCAGGATCAGGAAGGTGAACCAGCCCCTGTATATTCCATTGCCAGTGGGCTTGATTATCCTGGTGTGGGGCCGGAACATAGTCTGCTCAAAGACGAAGGGCGAATTACTTATGAGGTCGCAGATGATGCGGACACGCTTGATGCCTTTTATCTGCTGAGTCGGGTTGAAGGGATTATACCTGCTCTGGAAAGTGCCCATGCCGTTGCCTACGCCATGAAGCTGGCCAAAGAGATGGAAATCGGCTCCATATTGGTTAATCTCAGCGGCCGTGGCGATAAAGACATGGAATTTGTTACTGAGGAATACGGTTTCAGCATGGATGAGGCGAAAAAGAAGCTTTAGTAGACGCAATTTTGCCCGTATTTCCCTTGGAAAAAGGGATAGAGTTTTAAGAGACCAGCTTCTTGTTCTTACTAAGACGCTGGTCTTTTTTTTACCTCTTCGGTCGGTTCAGGATGCTTTTGGCAATGACCAGTTCAGGTGAATTGCGAGCACTCTTAACACAATTACTGCTGATGCTGCAATCAGCAACGAAAGAGTATTGTTTACCTCCAGCAGCCGAAGCAGTACCAGTGAAACCCCGCCAATGATGCAGGCAGATGCATAGATTTCGCGGCGCATGATAAGGGGGATTTCGTTGGAAAGAATATCTCGAAGCACACCGCCGGCAGTACCGGTCATAACGCCCATCAATACTGCGCCCAGGGGACCGGTCTCAAAGCTCAGCGCCTTGCCTGTACCGATAACTACAAAGGTCCCCAGACCGATGGCATCGAGATAGAGGAGTAGAGACTCGAATTTGGGCCAGCGGCGATGGGTAAAGAAAACAAACAGGGCGACCAGGATCGGCAACCATAGGTATATTTCATTGTGCAGACAGAATGGCGGCAGGTCGCCAAGGAGCACATCACGAATGGTACCTCCGCCGATTGCCGTTACCATACCCAGCACCAGGATTCCGAACAGGTCCATCCCGCGTCGCACCCCAGCCAGTGCTCCGGAAGCAGCAAAGGCGATGGTGCCGATTAGATCGAGTGTGTAGAGAATATTCATGGAAGAGATGTTAACTGTCTGTTTGGGTTAAGGCAATAGTGCTTGCCGAAAATCATCTTGTCTGCCGCTGATTCTAGGTAAATAAAGCGGATCGCTTGCAGCGTTTAAAATGATGCTCTTCTACCGGTTATGCTGCTGCATATGCACCACCTGCACCACCACAAATGGTCCATATGAACCATTTGTGCCTTCACATTCTTTGTCTTTTTCCGGACTATTAAGATCGAATTACTAATTATTATGTACAGTTAAATCAGGTTGATCCGCAGTGGCATGCAATATGCTTTCAAAGGTTCCAGATCGTTGGTCAATTACAGTGACGATTATTTTTTGCCACAGTGTACGTACCGTGGTCTAAAAATAGATGTGCGTGCACCCGGCGTTGCCATTACCTTCTGTGTATCTGGCGCAGGGTATGGGGCGTGGGATGCTACATCGAAGGCTTGCACACATTACAGCAAAGCTGTGACCGGTGATTTATGAGTCTGTTGATTTATAAAGTAATGGAAATATCATGGTAAATTACATGGTAGTCACACCATTCTGCGGGATACGTCCGTTGAGTGAAACCAGCAAAAGTAAACGAGAGGGAACATGGGAACACTTATTGTGATGGCCTATCCAACAAAGCTCTTTGCAAAGGCCGCAGATCATACATACGTTACATGTGGCACCGGCAAAAAAGGCTGGGGATGTTGGGGCGGCAAAAAAGGCGGTAAAGAGTTGCGACGTGGCACAGGCAGCACCAAGAGAGCTGACAAAATCGCTCAGCCAAATGAAAAGGCCGGCATTAAATGTTACCTTGTCAATGGAGTGTGTCATCAAGCGGCTAATCGTATTCTACTCCCGGCGGGTATTACTGTCAGAGGCGCCCGTGGTTACAATGTGTCTGAGGCTCTCTATGGCACATATGGAAGAGTAGGATCTTGGCCCTGCAAGTCGCCTTTTAAGAAATATTCAAGCGTGAACGGTGATTTGCCGAAATGCGTACCTGAAGCTGCAGAGGGAGCTGCAGCGGCACCATCAGCACGCGTTCTTTCCACTGGCGATAAACTTGACTGGCAGTACATACAGGGAGTACTCAAGATATACAAGAGTGGGCAGACCATGTTGAAAGCAGAATCCTTTGCAACGGATGAAGTCGAGGACTTCCATCTCAAACTTTTTATGTATATGGCGGAATTCCACCTTGGCGCCATGCTTGACAAAAAGTTGTCAAGCAAGTTGGAAAAAGTACGGTTGAAGACAGAGAAAAAGCGCCTGAAAACTGAAACTGCGTTTGCAAAAGATAAAATGAAGGCCAAGGAGTTTGTGCAGGCGATTAACAAGGCAACCATTGACTTTCAAAATGAGATGGCCAATGTGATGGCGCCTGAGCATTATGAAAGCCTTTTCGAGCTGAAGCCGGGCGATAATATTGTCTTGGCAGATCCGAGCATCGTTTCCGAGGTCTTTGGCGTTAAATTTAAATTGGACTGATTGCCTCATAGCAATGAACAATGATCTTGGTTACGGCCCATGTCTTTCAGCTGACGAGTATGAGAAGAAGATAATCGCATTGCACAGTGATTTGCCTCCTTCTCCAAGCCGTGAGCAGGAACGTCAAACACGCCGTTTGGAATTGGAGCTTGCCATTGATAGCCGTTTGGGGGTTGATTTTCCAGGCTCCAAACGGGACGCGCTTTGGAAAATTCAGCAAAAGGTGGAAAAAAAAAGAGGTCGTTTGCTTTTTAAGTACCTGCTCAGAAAAATTTTCTCTAAGAGTCTGGCCAGGGACGCTCAGTCCCTGGCTGGTTACCTTGTGCAAGAGTACTCCACGGTACTCAACCAGAAAGAGCTGGAGAGCTTTTTTGGACAAGAAGAAACCCGTAATCCTTCCCTGCCTATAGACATGGAAAACTTGAAGTAGCAAGGGAACTGTCCCGCAGCATCCCACGAAGCCAGCGCTTACCTTCGCACGTGATCAAGCAGGAAGACATAGCATTCTCGTTTGGGTGACACATTAGCAAATGGTCACATAACAGGCAGAAGCTTTTGCCTCTCTCGCATGCCCTCAGGCGCATTATCCTTGATTTGCCGGTGTGGATTGATACACTGTGGATGTACATCACAAGAAAGCAGTGTTTCTGCAAAATAGGCTGGTTCAGGCTTGGACCAAGCGCTTTTTTCGCCGAATTTTCCAATTAGAGGATCTGCACCATGCGCACTGACAAGGGAACCTTCGCGTCTTGGCCGACATTTTTACAGGAAACAGCGCATGGCTGAGGTCGTGGTAGCCAATGGCTACCTGTTTTTATTTTTGCTGAGTTTTTTAGCGGCAACGGTTGTGCCTGTTGGTTCTGAATGGTTGCTGGTAGCCTTACTTTACTCTTCCCTTGATCCTGCGGGGCTGCTAGCTTCGGCAACAATCGGTAATGTGCTGGGAGCCTGTACCACCTATGCCGTCGGTGTATATGGGGGTCCTTTTTTGGTTGAAAAGGTGTTGAGAATAAACAGCCAAACCAGAGAGAAAGCAGCGATTCAGTATCGAAAATACGGAACGTGGTCGCTGCTGCTGTCCTGGGTGCCGATTATCGGCGACCCCTTATGCCTTGCTGGAGGCATTTTCAAAACACCACTTGCGTGGTTCGTCTCTCTGGTACTGGCCGGTAAGCTGGGCCGCTATGCCTTTATCGAATATATTACCCTGCAGGCTATGGGGTAAGATCGATTGTTGCAGTTTTTTTTTTGCTAGCCACCGAGATAAGCTTTTTTCACCTCTGGATTGCCAAGCAGCTTTTCAGCTGTTCCTTCGGCAACTATTTCCCCAGTATCCAATACATACCCACGGTGGGCCAAGTGAAGCGCCAGGTTCGCATTCTGCTCGATGAGGAGAATGGTCATACCTTCTTCGTTGAGCCGTTTGAGAGTACGGAAAAGATCGTATTTGAGCACAGGGGCTAAACCCATGGAGGGTTCATCCAGCAGCAGAAAAGTACAGCCGGTCATAAGAGCCCTTCCAACAGCGAGCATCTGCTGTTCTCCTCCTGACAAGGATTCACTCCGTTGGTCTTTTCTTTCAGCCAGTCTTGGAAAAAGATCAAATATCCGTTGGTACTCTTTGGAAAAATCTATTTTCTGATCGCGGGCATAGGTCGCCAAAACCAGGTTTTCCATGACGGTAAGGTTGCCAAAGATATGGCGTCCTTCAGGCACCAGGGCGAGTTTGAGATCTTTGACCACCGTGGAGGGAGGGGTTTTGAGGATAGAGTTGCCTTCAAAGAGAATGTCACCCGAGACAACGCGCGGTGCTTCAGGGGGTGGTAAGCGGGTGATCGCGTACAGGCTGGTGGTTTTACCCGCACCATTGGCACCTATCAGGGTTACAATCTCACCTGGATTGACATGGAAATTGATACCATGCAGAGCCTGGATATTACCGTATTTGACAACAAGGTTTTCAACAGCGAGCAGCGTCATATGGTATCATCCCCCAGGTATGCTGTAATGACTGCAGGGTGGTTGCGGATTTGTTCCGGTGTACCTTCGGCTATGGTTTGGCCGAAGTCGATAACTTTTATTTCTGAGCAGAGTTCCATGACCACATCCATGTGGTGCTCGATGAGCAGGATGGTCACGTCAAAGGTTTCGTGAATCCAGTGGATAAGCCTGATAAGCTCCTGGGCGTCAACAGAGTTCAACCCGGCGGCCGGTTCATCAAGGAGCAACAGTTGTGGTTTTTCAGAAAGTGCACGTACAATTTCAAGTTTACGCTGCAGGCCGTAGGCCAGATTGGTCGGCAACTCGTCGGCTTGCTTGTCCAGTTCAAAAATTTCCAGGAGCTCACGCGCTTCTTTTTCTATTTTTGCTTCGCAATCTACATAACTGCGAGTCCTGAACATGGCTCCAAAAAAGCCATAGTCCAGAGAACCGTGTTGGGCGACCCGTATATTATCGAGTACGGACATCTGGTTCCAGAGCCTGATATTTTGAAAGGTGCGGGCGACGCCAAGTGAGGTTACTTTGTGAGGCTTGAGTCCTGCGGTAGGGGTTCCATTGATGAATATTTCTCCCTCACTGGGCTGATAAAAACCGCTTATCAGATTAAAGACGGTTGTTTTCCCGGCACCGTTAGGGCCGATAAGGCCGGTGAGCTGGTTCCTTCCCAGTGTAACACTGAAGTTGGAGACAGCGACCAAACCGCCAAATCGTTGGGTCATCTTACGGATTTCGAGGACCGGCATCGAAGATGTTGTCTGTGTCTGCATAATCACTTGAACTTATAGAAACGTTTGAGGCGAGGAAAAATATCGCTGAGTTCGCGGTTGCCCATGATACCTTCGGGACGAAACTGCATCAGGACAATCAGCAGCAGGGGAATGACAACCCATTTAATAATCTGCAGAGGACGGAGCAGCTCGAGCAGGACCGTAAACAAAATAGCAGATAAGACAGCTCCGGAAAGCGATCCCATGCCGCCCAGATAAACCATGACCAACGCTTCTGTGGATTTGAGAATATTAAAGCTGCCCGGATTGACATAGCCGATGATGTAGGCGAAAAGCCCACCGGCAATGCCTGCCAAACCGGAAGAAAGCATGAAGGTGATCGTTTTGATTTTATTGGTGTTGACGCTCATGATCTCTGCTGCGACCTCGTCCTGACAGATAGCAGCGACCCCTTTACCAAAAGTGGAGGAGGTATAGCGTCGTAGCGCCCAGACCGTTGCAACGGTAAACACAAAAACCCAGATAACCATCCAGGGGAGGTAGATAATATCCTCCATGGCATTAATTACTTTTTTCATGCCCATGAATCCACGGGAACCGCCGATGACGTTGAGATTCTCAATGGAACTGATGATGATATAATTGGCGGCAATGGTGATGATTGCCAGGTAATCTCCACGTGTTTTGTAGGAGGGGAGGGCGACCAGTAATCCGGCAAAAGCGGCAGCTATCCCCCCGGCAATAATGACCAGCGGAAAAAAATAGATTGCCAGATCCGGATTAAGCAACGGCGGGCCAAATATTTTGTCTTTACTAAAGAGCAGGACACCAAGCAGCGAAGAGACATAGGCACCTACGCACATAAAGCCTGCATGGCCGCAGGAGAATTCCCCCATGTTGCCATTGACGAGGTTCAGGCTGGTGGACATGATGATGTTCACTCCCATGAACATCAATACCGACAGGGTGTAGAGTCCTATCAGCTCTTCATACGCGAGATAAGTGATGATGCCGCCGAGTGTGACTAAGATGAGCTGGACCGTATATTTACGAAACATTGGCATCTCCCCTAAATTTTAGTGGTTTTGGCGATGCCAAACAATCCGGTCGGTTTGAGAGACAGGATCACCAGCAAAACAGTAAAGGCGATCAGATCGCGATAGGTTGAAGGGAAAAACGCGACAACCATAATCTCGACTGCTCCCAGTAGAAATCCTCCCAGAAATGCTCCCCGTATATCACCAATTCCTCCAACCACCGCGGCAATGAAGGCTTTCCAGCCAATGAGCGCACCCATGTAGGGTTCCAGTACCGGATAACTCATGGCAAACAGGATACCCGCCAGACCGGCAAAACCAGAGCCGAGAGCAAAGGTGATAACAATGATGGAATCAATGGGAATTCCCATCAGAGGAACGGCAAATTTGTCATAGGAAATGGCTCGCATGGCCATGCCTACCTTAGTTTTGGTCACAATCCAGTGGAGAATGACAAAAGAAAGGATTGCAGTGAAAATAACAGCAACCTTGAGGTTGGTAAAAGTAACCCCGCCGATGGTATACACATGTTCCGTTATCAGAGCTGGAAAGGCCTTCCTGCTTGCACCAAGTAAAGCAAGGTTGGCATGCTCAAGGATAAGACCGCACATAAGCGCGGTAATAACAACATAGAGCCGGTGTGCCCCTTTTCTTCTCAACGGCCGGTAGGCGACCCTTTCGAGGGATACGCCCACTGCTGATGTGAGAATCATGGTCAGTGGTATGGTCAGGGCAAGGGCAATCCATCCCGGAAGCCCTAACATACTCAGTATAAAGGTGGCGACAAAAAAGGCAATATAGGCACCCACCATAAAAATGTCGCCATGGGCAAAATTAATAAGGGTCAAAACCCCGTATACCATAGTATAGCCGAGCGCGATCAAGGCATAAAAACTGCCCCACTGTAGCGCATTGATAATATTTTGAATGGTAGTCGCTAGCATGAATCGTCTCTGACTTTCATTTGCTGGTAAAATATATTGTTGAGGAAAAACGATAAAGAGCAGGCCGAATACATATCGACCTGCTCTTTGGAGTTAAGCTGTGTGCAATTATGGACAGACAGATTCTGCAAACTCAAACTCACCGCTGTCGCTTATACGAACAACAACTGCGCATTTGATGGGGTCGCCCTGTTCGTCGAACTTCATGTTACCGGTGACACCTTCAAATGAAGGAATCTTGGACATGGCATCGCGAATAGCTTTGCGATCTTTGCGAAGTTTGCCGGTTAATCCACCGGTATCCTGGATGGCCTTGATGACAATATTTGTCGCATCCCATGTCAGTGCGGCAACGTCGTCAGGTACATAGCCGTATTTAGCTGTATAGCGGTCAATGAATTCCTTGGTAGCTCCTTTGGCCCCGGCAGCTGCATAATGAGTTGAGAAATAGAGACCTTTACAATCGTCGCCGCATAAAGTCATCAGTTCGGAAGAACCCCAGGCGTCTGAGCCCATGAACTGACCTTTGTAACCGAGTTGGTGAGACTGGCGTACAATCAAGGCAACCTGGTTGTAGTTGTCGGGAACAAAGATGAAATCTGGCTTGGCGGAAATAATTTTTGTTAACTGTGCAGAAAAATCTTGATCTTTGGTGCCATGGCTTTCAAAAGCAACCACTGAGCCTTTGCCAAGTTTTTCTTCGAACACATCGCGAAAAATTTCGGCAAGACCCTTGGAATAATCGTTTGACAGGTCGTAGAGAACAGCTGCTGTTTTAGCACCAAAGGTCTTTACGGCAAAGTTAACTGCCACAGGGCCCTGGAAGGGGTCAAGAAAGGCGGCTCTGAAAACCCAGGGCCGATCTTTAGTGGTATCAGGATTGGTGGACCAGGGGGTAACCATAACGGTTCTGTTATCGTCAGCTACCTGTCCGGCAGGAACTGCCTGCTTACTGGAGTTCGGGCCGATCATGGCCAGGATCTCGTCCTTTTCAATGAGTTTCAATGCGGTGGTGACAGCAGACTCGGCTTTGGCCTCATTGTCTTCATAGACAAATTCAAGCATATATTTTTTGCCGCCTACTTCCAGGCCGCCAGCACCGTTAATATCCGCTTTAAGCATCTCGGCAGAGAATTTAGAGGATTCTCCAACTTTCGGAATATCTCCGGTCATTGGAATATTGTACCCAATTTTGATGGTGTCCGCGGCCAGTACCGACCCCGCAAAAAGCAGGGCGGAGCAGGAAAATAACGCTGTTGCAATTGTTTTCTTCAATTTAACGCCTCCATTTAATGAAAAGGATGTAGTGAGAACCCACCTCAATAAAACGGTAAAGACTACTAAATATTTCAATTTATACAAAACAGAATCTTTGGTGTTTGCAATTTTTTCTCACTTTTTTTTTACATATATGTGTGACATCGGTGAACAAGGAAGAAGAACCGGTAAGAATGACTTGCATTTTTTACTCATCTTCACCGGAAGGAACAGGGTGTGGTTGTTTTCACGGGAGGCGTGCAATATTGTACTGTTAAGAGGGACATTCCTGGCTGTTTTTGGATTGCCGCTTCGTGGAATTTTTATGGCGCGCGGCGATATACTCGCTTTATGCTTTCATTGCATAGAGAAAAATTCCGAAACCTTATGACGCGTGCTGCGCCAGGACTTTTCCTTATTGTGCCTAATGAACCCCTTATGAGCCTTGGGGTGACACAATGCACGTCAAACAATGTAGGCCGGTATCTTTAACCCGCATTAGCCCTTTGGTGAACATTGTGAAAAAATACCAAATTTATTTGAATTTACATAACATACAGAAATTATGTGTAATTTGTTAAGTTGACACAATGTTCATGAGAAATTCGGGTTAGGCGGCGAATGTTTTTTATGTGGAGGTCAATAATGAAAGGGTTGTTTGCGGTGGTCATGTGGCTGGTCATTGCGGTACTTGACGAGGGCACCTCTTTGGCTGCACCGAACCCATCGGTCGGCAATGGGACTGCCGATGAATTACGCAGTTCCGTCCTTTCCTTAGATAAAGTCATTCGCAATACCATAAAGACCATCAGCGCCCATTCAGAAACATCCCTTTTAACTCCCCAAGAAACAAAAGAGTTGAAAGAATTCGCCCTCTATTTGCAAACCAGGGTAGTAATTTACTGTGAGCAACTGGCATCTCAGTTTCCAGAACAGAGTATGCATGGCCTTCCATGTCCTTCTTTTCAAATGCCTCTTGGGTCCAACCTTACTTTGCCCCCGCCTGCGGCAACCGACGAGGAGGAGCTTGATAATCTGGAACAGCAATTGGCCGAATCGATGGGGGCATTTGATGAGATGTTGTTGGCCGAAGAGACACGTATTGCCGGTCACAGGCCAAAGGTATCAGGACGGGACATTCCGGACACGGGTGGACATGGTCAGCTTCAGGGCAGTGTCCAGCAGGAAAAGCAAGCAGGAGGGAGTGATGGCGAGCGATCCGGACACAGCGGGACAGTGGAGGCCGCCAGTGGACAGGTCGATACCAGTGTGGGGGCGGGGAGTGGTCAGGGACAGCCCCCGTCTGTCTCATATGACGGTACTCAGGGAAAGTTGGTGATTGATGATGATATTGTTGCCAGACAGCTGAGGGAGGCTGCCGAAAAGGAACAGGATCCGCAGCTTAAGGAAAAGCTGTGGCAGGAGTACTGGAAGTATAAGGGGAAAAAGATGTAACGCCTGCAGTGCTCTGATTTTTCATAAAACATTCCGGAATACCCATAAGAAAGTAGGTGGAGTTGAACCAGGTGACATTGTGTCCATAACCCCGATTTCTCATTCCGGAACAGGATTTGGGGTGGAGACGCTTGGGGGAGTTGCTGTGGTAAAGTGGAAAGGGGTAGTAGCCTATACGCTGATTGTGGTGATGATAACCGGTGGGTGTGCATCGATTCCAGGAAATCAGGTTGCCGATCAGGTGCGACCGATGACAGTGGACGGTGAGATAGAAGAAGAAAAGCTGCTCAACGTTTCCATCCAGGTTTTTGATCCTGGGGTGATTCCGGAAGATGCAGAGGAAAGTCAGGGGCTATCGCAGGGCATAAGAGATGCGGAGGCTCGATTTATACCTGTTCATCTTAAATATTCATTGCAACGAACAGGCTATTGGGGAGCTGTTCGGGTTGTCCCCGGCGATGAAAATGGAGCAGAAGTGTTGGTAAAAGGAAAGATTGAGTATTCAGATGGCGAAAGCGTTGCCATTAGTGTGGATGTCGTTGATGCGACCGGACGTTTGTGGTTTAAAAAAGTATATGCTGAAACGGCAAAAAAGCATGAGCATGAGCGGATAGAACCTGAAAAGCATGATACCTTTCAGGATCTTTTCAACACCATAGCTAATGATTTGGCAATGTATCGGCAACAGTTATCGCCTCAAGATGTGAGCACAATACGACAGGTAGCTACCCTGCGTTTTGCCGCAGCCATGGCTCCGGAAACCTTTGCTGAGTATCTTGCAGAAGATGATAGCGGCCAATTTACTATAATGCATCTGCCCGCTGCGGATGATGCGATGTTTGCCCGCATTCAGGCGCTACGTTCCAGGGATGATATGCTTGTGGACGTTATCAATGGCTATTATGATAACTATTATCTCGACCTCTGGGCTCCATACAGTCAATGGCGGCGATATAGGAGTGAGGAAGTGGCAGCAATGCGAGAACTGGAAAGAGACGCACTTACCCGCCAGGTTTTAGGTATTGCCGCAATTGTCGGCGCTATTGCTATTGGAGCGGCTGCCGACCAGGAGACGCGGTCACGGACCGGCACCTTGAGAGACGTAATGGTGCTTGGGGGAGCAGGCGCAGTATACAGTGGCTATCAGAAGCGACAGGAGAGTGAAATTAATCGGGATGCGATACAGGAGCTTGGAGAGTCTTTTCATGCAGAGGCAGAACCGCTGACAATTGAAGTCCAAGGTGAGACGCTGCGTCTGCAAGGTTCTGCCGAGGAGCAGTACACGCGTTGGCGACAGTTGCTCAGGGAAATATATCTTAAGGAAACGGGATTTCCGCCACCGGAAGTCGGCGGGCAGGCAGAAGAAAAAGGGCAATGAGCAAAAGTTGGAAAGTCCTAATCGTCTGCTCTTAGTTATTTTCGTAAGCCCGAAGGGGGAACTTTTTGATTGAAAACAAAAAAACAGACTGTCAATTGTACAATTGCTCTTTTGCTAATCAATATCAATTGGCTGAGTTTAACAAAAAAAAGTTCATGACAAATTCGGGCTGATAAACGAGAAAGCTTGTGAAGGAGAAGCCTGTGAAATTGCAACCGCCGGATACGTCACCGGAACAAAACTCAGCATCTCCTCTGCGCAGTGTGTTGGTGTTGTTTGCTGTTTTCATAGTGATTAATGGGACCCTGCTGTTTTTCTGGTTGTCACATATGCAACCGGAAGATGACCTCACTCCTTCTAGCCGCAATAATACCATGGAAGTCGAGCAGGTTGACGACCGAGAAAAGATATTAATTGCCGAAACCGTACCACCGGCAGAGGACGTGGCAAAAAGATCTGTAGCCGAAAATTCCTTGCAGGCATGGTTGCATATGCAGGCCAGGGGGAAGTCCATGTCGGTTGAGGTGTGGGCGGATAAAGAATATACGTTCGTCCTCGAGGCGGTTACTAAAGGGGAAGCGGATCTCGCGGAAAAGAGATTCCCGGAGGCGGCTTTGGCGTACGAGCAGGCAACCTCCTTGTTGGCCCAGGTTTTGGATGATAAGCAGCTGAAAGTGGAGCAGCTTCTTCTGGAAGGGGAGGGGTTGCTCCAAGAAGGAAAAGGAAAGGACGCTAAAGATGCTTTTAGCAGGGTGCTTGCGGCTGCTCCAGGAAACAAGAAGGCGTTAGAGGGTGTAGAGCGTGCAGCAGTGGCAGAGACGGTTGTGGACTTGGTACGTCAGGCAGAACTGCTCTTTTTGGAAAAGGCGTGGGTTGAGGCCAAGGGAAAGTTTCGGCAGGCCGTTGCTCTTGATTCCCACAATATACAAGCACAATCCGGGTTGGTAAACGTTGACAGAGTTATTGAGGAGCAGTCCCTGCAGGAAGCAATGGGCGATTTTTTCGGTGCGCTTGGCAACCACGAGTACGGCAAGGCCGAGAAGGCGCTTGCAGCGGCGAGGAAGGTCAAGCCGGGAAGTCAGGCTGTGCAAAATGCGGGACTACAACTTGCAAGAGCGCAAAAAGCTGCCCGGATACAACGATTAGAGCAACGGCTGCAAAGTGCAATGGCACAAGAGCAATGGCAGCAGGCGTCGGAGCTCATCCAAAAAATACTTTCCGCAGACAAGCGGGCCGGTATTGCCGTGCAACACCAGGACAAGGTGGAAAGGCGTAAACAACTTGATCAGCGACTGGAAAAAATACTTTCCATGCCGCTCCGTCTGCAAGATGATAAAGCTTTTGCCGAGGCCGTATCCCTGCTCAACTATGCACAGACTATTGAGGATCCAGGACCTCGCCTTACCGGGCAGCAGCAAGCGCTGGATTCGTTGATGATACGCATGCGGCAGCGGGTAAGGGTGCACTTGGTGTCAGATAATTTGTCTGATATCATTGTCTATAAAGTGGGCAATCTGGGAAGGTTTAGGGAAAAAGAACTGCAACTGTATCCTGGGACCTATACGGTTGTCGGCAGGAGGGCCGGCTATAGGGATGTGCGTAAGCAGTTGTCTGTTCCCGTCCAGGACTCTTCTTTGCCAGTGCTGGCCATTCGTTGCGAGGAGCCGATTTGAGCAGATTATTTGAGGTGTTCCATGGGGGGGAAGTGTCCAGGTACCATGAAAATGACCTGCCCTTGTGGATTGGATCCGGCAGTGATGACCATTTGCAACTGGATGGCGTTACCGAAGAGGTCGGTTGCCTGGGGCTTGCAGACGGACACCTGTTTTTTCAACCCTCTTTAACCGGTACAGTCTGTTTGCATAACGGTGCCCATATTACGCAATCTGTCTGGGTGAAAGGGAGCGATCAGATTCGAATCGGGGAGCACCTTCTCGAGTTCCATGTCCAGCGTGACCTGGTGGAAATAGATGTATTGCCACTTGGCCTGCAGAGCAGGCATACTGCCGGCAAAAGCCAAGAAAGAAAAGAAAATCAGGGCGGATTACCAAGAATGTCACCCCCGCTTAAGCGGCGGAGGGGGAGTAGGCTACTTGTTGGTACCGGTTTGTTTCTCGCTGTTGTGCTTACGGCGATAACGCTGTTTCTTGTAAGGGGGAATGTCTTTACCCTTGACATAGAGCCAGTACCGGAAACCGTAAAGGTGTCAGGGGTACCGCCGGTTGTTCATCTGCAGGGACGGTATTTTGCGTGGCCCGGGCAATATGCGCTTACTGCTTCTTTGGAAGGGTATGCAGATCTACATCAAGAAATAACCATTGCCGCCGGTTCTCAGGCCTCATTTCAATTTACCCTTGAAAAACTTCCCGGCAGTATCAATGTGGAAACTGTCCCCTTTGAAGGGGTGCAGATTACCATCGATGGCAAGTATGTCGGAACCGGACCGCTTCAAGCCTTTAGCATAGGAGCAGGAAAACATACCATTAACTTACACAAGCAAAGGTATCAGGAGTTAGTGGAGAGTATAGATGTTGAGGGTATGGGGCGGATGCAAACGTTTCGTTTTCAGCTGCAACCGGGATGGGGGACGGTGGAGGTTATAACCATTCCTGAGTCGGTCGAGGTGAAGAACGGAACAACACTATTAGGTTCCACACCTGGCGCTGTAGATGTTCCAGCGGGAGAACATACATTGACCTTTGTTCAATCCGGTTACCTGCCCTTGCAGCGGCAAGTAACGGTATCCGGTGGAGAAATAACCATTTTGGAGCCGGTTATCCTCCAGCATGAACCCGCTGTGATTGATTTGAGTTCTTCGCCCTCTGGTTCTTCGGTGACAGTGGACGGGGTTTATCGGGGGCAAACACCGCTGCAAGTGGAAGTAGCTGCAGGAACGGAGCACACTTTTGTGCTCATCTTTCCCGGGTATAAGCAGGCCAAGTATCAGCTGGTTTTGGAAGCTGGTGAAGAAAAGCAACTCCACGTGCCCTTGGAAGCGGAAACAGGGGTTGTTTTTGTGGAGGTGGTCCCGGCAGATGCCCGTTTGTCCATCAATGGTGGAGTGGCCGGGGCAAAAAGTGTGGGCAGGTTTGTCCTGCCGGCAGAAAAACAACACCGTTTTGTCTTTACCCGCAAGGGATACCAGGACAAACAGGTAAAGGTGATACCTCGTAGTTCGTACAGTCAACAGATCCGGGTTACCATGGAACCTCTTGCATCGTTGCAGAGCGGCAAACCGGTTGCTCGAAAAAAGGCTGGCCTCAAGCCGCTTTTCCAGGCCCCTGTTGAGTTTCAGATGGGTGCTTCCCGGAGGGAACCGGGAAGAAGGGCCAATGAGCAGCTGAGAAAAGTCCGCCTTGTCCGACCTGTGTATGTGGGAGCTCGTGAGGTGACCAACGGTGAGTATCGACGGTTTCGGCCACAGCATCGATCCGGTGCCTTTGCCCGTTATTCGCTGGATAAAGATAATCAGCCAGTGGTCAATGTGTCTTGGGAGGAAGCGGCACTATACTGTAACTGGCTCAGCAGGCAGGAAGGGATAAAACCTTTTTATGTGCAAAAAAATGGGCGACTGGTAGCTGATAACGGTACCGGGTACAGGCTACCCTCTGAGGCTGAGTGGGCTTATGGGGCTCGTCTCTCGGGTAGGCGGCAGCTGGATCGCTATCCATGGAACGGTTCGTTTCCACCTCAGGTGGTGGTTGGGAATTTTGCCGATAAGAGCATGCTCGGGGTGCTTAATTTCACTCTTGCCGATTATGATGATGGCCATCCGGTTACTGCGCCGGTGGGTTCATTTAAGGCTGATCCAGGGGGCTTCTTTGATTTTGGCGGGAACGTAGCTGAATGGTGTCATGATTTTTATAGCGCTGTCAGCGGTTCCCTGCAAACGGTTGAACAAGACCCCATGGGACCGGTCAGGGGAACCCACCGAGTGGTCAGAGGGTCGAGTTGGCGTGACGGTTCGGTGGTGGAACTTCGGTTCAGCTATCGCTCCTATGGGAAAGGCAAAAAGGATGACATCGGATTCCGGGTGGCGAGGTATCTTCAATGAAAGGGACGACTGGTTTTCTGCTGGTGGGAGCGTTCACCCTGATGGCTGTTTTCACTTCGGTGGCTGCTGTTGAGCAGGAACAGGCAAAGGCGGAACAAGGCCAAAACAAAGAGAAGGGAAAACCGCCTGCCCCGCCTCAGAAAGATGGGTATACCGTTTTTGTACCAACTCAAAAAGTCGATGCAGATACTGTGATCGACCTTCCTGCTGATATTTAACCACCAGTGTGAACAGGATGCCGAAAAAAATCCCTTTTGAATTTTTCTATCAGATTTTTTCCCTGCTAACGGCTTTTATTCTTGTCCATGGGGCTTTTGTGACCGTTATCAGGCCGGAGGCAGAACTCTTTCAAATCAAGGAACAGCAGCAGCTGGCTGTTGATCCTGATTATGTGCAGCAACGTAATTTTTATGTAGTGCTCAAAGATTACGAGCAGGAAGCCTGCCTGGTCCTTATGCTGTGGGCAATGGCCATTTTAGGGTTTAAAGGTGTCAGTACCTGGCAGCAGCGGCGACAGCTTGACGTGGATTTACTCCAGCTGCCGGAAACACTGCCGCTGGGGCCGGAAGATGCCACCGCTGTAAAGCAGCGTATTCAGGAACTTTCCGGCAAGAAGGAGACCTATCTGCTTTCTCGGGCCCTTGATGCTGCAATCAGGCGTTTTGGCGCCACGCATAATGTGCAGGATGCAGCAACAGCCCTGCGTGATGTCTGTACCTCGGAAGGGGAGCGTTTAGAGGCGGAACTTTCCACCATACGCTATATTGCCTGGGCCATACCGTCGGTGGGATTTATCGGCACTGTTCGTGGGATCGGCGCTGCCTTGTCTCTTGCCAACAAAGCGGTTGAAGGCGATATTACCGGGGTTACCCAAAATCTCGGAGTTGCCTTTAACTCTACCTTTATTGCCCTGGTAATCTCCATTGTCTTAATGTTTTTTATTCATCAATTGCAGTTGCTCCAGGATCGACTGGTGCTGGATACTGAGAGTTATTGCGACCGTAACTTAATAGCACGGCTACGGGCGCATCCTTTTCGGCCGTAATCATGGCTCTCCGTCATCGTCGACCCATCTCTTCGTTTAACCTTGCCTTTCTTGATATAATGTTTTGCGGCTTTGGGGCGGTGGTACTGCTGGTACTCATTGTCCATGCCAATACGTTATCCCATCGAAAACAGCAGCTAGAGGACCTGACAGCAGAGGCTGAACGCGCAGCCCTGACAGTAAAAGCTGAAAGCGAACACCTTACGGAAATGAAGGCGGAGCTCGCTCAAAAAAAGCAAGTTCTGGCAAAGTCCAGGCAGGAACTTGCATCCGTCAGGCAGCAGACACAGGCAGAGGAGAAGCGGCTTGCCGCTCAGTTGCAGCAGGCATCAACAGACCGACGTAAGCTTGAGCAGGCGCAGAAGGCCTTAAAGATTTTGGATACGGAGCGTCGGCAGCTCGACAAAAGGGAGGTGCAGTCGTCGGCAAGCGGAGGGCAGGTAAGGCATTTTGCGGGACAAGGGAGGCGGCAGTATCTTACTGGGCTGCAGCTGGGTGGCAGGAGAATTGCCCTGTTGGTGGACGTGAGCGCCTCTATGCTTGATGAAACAGTGGTCAATGTGCTGCGAAGACGGAATATGAGCAAAGACGTTCAACGTAATTCCAGAAAATGGCAGCAGGCACAAAAAACCGTTGCCTGGTTGCTGGCTAATATGCCGCAAGGTGCCGATACCCAGATCCTGGCTTTCAACACTGTCCCTGTTCGTTTGGGAAATGATGACTGGGTAGCTGTCGGCAACAGGCAGGCCGTCGATACAATGGTAGAGAAGCTGCAAACGATGGTTCCTGCCGGCGGTACACATTTAACAAAGGCCTTTGCCGCGCTGGCTGCCTTGAATCCTGCCCCGGACAACTGTATTTTGCTCACCGATGGTTTACCCACCCAGGGCAACAGAGGGGCCACGTCCGGTGCTGTTTCAGGAAAAAAAAGAATGTCTTTTTATAAAGAAGCCATACAAAAACTGCCTGCCAACATACCTGTGAATACCATCTTATTTCCCATGGAAGGCGATCCTCTGGCAGCCACCCTTTTCTGGGAGCTTGCAGTGAAGACAAACGGATCTTTTTTAACGCCTACTCGGGACTGGCCATGAGAAAGAAACCGCGTAGCGTGGAAATATTTAACCTCTCCTTTCTCGATGTTGTATCCTGCGGCTTCGGGGCTCTTATCTTGCTGCTGGTTATCAGTAAAATTTCCGAACCGCAGGTCGCGCAAACCATGGCTCGTGATCGGCATGCTGAGCTTGCCGCTCTGGAGAACGAACTTACTGCTGTTCGTGAGGAGGCAAAGCAGGTCTGGCAACAGCTTCTTCAACATCAGGAAGAGCTCGAACAAGCCGACCGGCAACTGACTGAAAATGTTGCCGGTCTTGTCCGGATGCAGGAACGTATTGCCGGGCACAGCAAAAGTAGTGAGGCAGTGGCAATAGCAGAGCAGAAGTTGCAAACAGCCAGACAACAGTTGACAGAGGAAATGCAGCGCCTCCAGCGGCAGCAACGAATACGGACGGTGTCCCAACAACCGATAGGTGGGATTCCTGTTGATAGCGAATATATTATTTTCGTGATTGATACTTCCGGTTCCATGCAAAAATTTGCTTGGCCGATGGTGCGTCGGAAAATGACGGAAATATTGGATGTCCACCCCCGGGTCAAAGGGCTGCAGGTGATGAATGACATGGGCGAGTATATGTTTTCCCAATACAGTGGTCGTTGGATTGCCGATACCCCGGCAAGGCGAAAAGCTGTTCTCAGGCGTCTGGCATCATGGGCCCCTTTTTCCAACTCAAGCCCGGTGGAAGGAATTACGAGCGCGATTAGGCGTTTTTACAGTAAAGAGAAAAAGATATCTCTTTATGTCTTTGGCGATGATTTTTCAAGGGGCTCGATTCAAACCGTGGTCAATACCGTTACCCAGATGAATCAACGTGATATGTCGGGTAATAAAAGGGTACGTATCCATGCCATAGGTTTTCCGGTGCTGTTTGCCCCGTCCGGAGCGGAAAACAATGTGATCAGGTTCGCAGCGTTGATGCGGCGCCTTGCTGAAGATAATAATGGCAGTTTTGTCGGCCTGACTAATCTTGACAAGTAATATGTGGTGTCAAACTAAAGGGTGACTCTATCTTAAGTCATTTGAATATATTGCACAGCGTACTTATTTTTTGATTATGAAAATTCTTGTTGTAGCTGATGCCGTGGTGCCGGAATTAGCAGAGGATCATAAAGACAGTCCTGATATACAGGGGGTTGAGCTGATCATTTCCTGCGGTGATCTCCCTCCCGAATATTTAACGTTGCTCAGTAAGCGCACCGGGGTACCGGTCTATTACGTAATGGGCAATCATGATATTCGTTATGAGGCGTCACCGCCGGAGGGGTGTCTTGATATACACCGCCGTATAGTTTCCTATCATGGATTCCGAATCCTGGGGCTTGCCGGATCTCGTTGGTATAATGGAGGGGTCAATCAATATACAGAGCCACAGATGCGCAATTTTATTTTTCGGCTTTGGTTCGGGCTGTGGCGCATCAAGGGGATCGATATTGTGGTTACCCATGCTCCTCCCCGCAAGATAGGTGATGCCGAAGATCCATGCCATCGTGGGTTCCGTTGTTTTCGTGGCTTGGTTAAACGATACCAGCCGGCCTATCTCCTCCATGGTCATATCCATGCGTTGTTTCACGATGACAGTGAAAGGGTGCATCAGTTAGGGAAAACCCGGATTATTAATTGTTATGGGTGGTATATACTCAATGTTTGACGGTATTAAAAAAAGTTTGAGCAGGATATTTATCCGCTTTGAACCGGTGGAACCGGTTAAAGAACTGCAACATTTTGATACTGTCCAGACCTCAGAACAGGCATTTGAGTCAATTAACAGGGGGGTCTGCAGCATCCCCTTGGAAAAAATTGTTGGTACCGTAGGGCGTTACCACGATTTTGACAGCCGGTTCAGGCCCAAGCGAAAAGAGGACAGCGGACGTCTCCAAGGCATTCTCAGGGCCATGGTGAAAGGTAAGCCTATGCCCCCTGTTTCTTTATATCAGATCAAAGATGATTATTTCATTCTCGATGGCCACCACCGGGTTACTGCCGCCAGGGAGCTTGGCCATAAACACATACAGGCGTGTATATTAGAACTGCTGCCCGGTGCAGACACCTATGAAAATATTTTATATAGAGAGAAGATTGCTTTTCGTGATAAGGCAGGATTGACCGAGACCATCGATTTGACGGAACTTGGTCAATTTACCCATTTGGAGCAGCAGATTATGGCCCATCAAGAGTTCCTGGCGCAAACAGCGGATCAGGAGGTCGATTATAGTCATGCCGCGATTGACTGGTATCGAACCATCTATAAGCCTTTATATTCGATGGTGGCAGGCAGTGGGCTGGCTGATTCCTTTCCCAGGCGTACCGTGGATGATCTCTGTCTGTATATTTCGGTGCATCAATGGGAGCTCAGCAAGCAGCGTCGTTACGGTATCGGCATTGACCGATTGATTCCCAAAAGCATGGAGGAGTTCAGAACAAAAATGGCAGAATACAGGGAAGCAGAGTATCCGGAGATGAGGCGGGAAATAACCTTTTTTATCTTGCTGAATATTGAAGGGCGCCATGAAAATCATATCATGGATAAATTGTTACAGCTTGACGAGGTAGACGAAGTACACTCGGTGCACGGTTCAATCGACCTGATTGTGAAAGCAACGTTGATGCGGGATTTGTTGACCTCGGATGCCGAGTTGATCTCCCAGTTTACCCATAGTCATGTTCGGAACCTACGTGGGGTAAGAGGGTCGCAAACCTTGATTCCTGGAGTTTCCAGGGTGAGGAAGAAAGAGGTGCGGTAATGCTTTTGCAAAAAGCGTTGTGTAGAGGCATGAAGACGGCTGCCCGTAACGCAGAGGTGGCTGTATGAAGCACGATGAAAAAGAGCAGACAGGGCATTTTATGGATCTTGTCTTATCACGGCAAAGTGTACGTGCTTATCAGGACAGGGGGGTGGAACAAGAAAAGCTGCACCTGTTGATAGAAGCCTCGCGTTTAGCGCCTTCTGCGAGCAATGGTCAGCCATGGAAATTAATTTTTGTCACCGATCCCGCCTTGAAAGATCAGGTTGCTGATGCCACCTTCAGCACCATGGTATCTTTTAATAAATTTGTACCTCAAGCACCTGTGTTGGTAGTGATAGCCATTGAAAAAACGAGGGTGGTCACCCAGATAGGGGGATTGTTGAAAAAACGTGATTTCCCCTTAATCGATATCGGGATTGTTGCTGAACATTTTTGTTTGCAGGCTGCCGAGCTGGGGCTTGGCACCTGTATGCTGGGCTGGTTTGATGAGCAGCGGATTAGAAAATTACTCCATATCCCGGCCCGGATCAGGATCGGTTTGGTTATTTCCCTGGGCTATCCTCCTCCAGGATATCGGCTGCGAAATAAACAACGAAAAAGGGTCGAAGAAATGTGCAGCTTTAATAGGTATTAACAACGTTATTAGGTGTTGTGAACTTTTTCTTGAAATTTATGGTCCCGTCTAACTGTTTAGAATTATATGTATAGTTTTCTTTTGTTGTCATCGGGAAAGATTCTTTTTAAATATCAATGAAAAAAACGGATGAGCTTTTTGTGACCAGGCAATCTTAAGACGTTAATTAGCCGCAAAGCTGATCTCAAAACAACACGTTACAGTTGATTATATATTGGAACTCACTGCACCACCCAACGCTAGCAAACCAGATTGAAAGGAGACGAAGGTAATGATGCACAACATATCGGCAATATTTTTGATAACTCTGGTGTTGGTATTGGCAACAGTTGCAGGCGCGACAGAGCTGCATGAAGGGATTTCGGAATACAGGTGGGGCGAGAGTGCATCTAGGTATGCCGGACTATCAAAACTGGGTGAAAAAGGCGAGGTCGGTTATTACACCAAGCCTGGAGAAACCTATACGATTGGTGATGTGTCGATTGAGAATGTAATATACGGGTTTTATCAAGACCAGCTTTTTGGCGTATATCTCAATATTGAATCCATTGAGGTGTATGACAAACTATTAACTCACATGAAATCACTGTACGGGCTTCCAGCAGCGAAAACGAGAATGGACAACTTCTTGGTTTACAAATGGAAGCACAAAGATATCACTATAAAGCTGAAAGCCGATGAGCCTATCCGGAAAATGAAGCTGGCATTTTATTATCGGCCATTATCCAGTAAACTAAACGCTCAACAATGGGAAGAACTCGACACCTCCTCGTTTCGTTTTGTCCCTATACAGAGAGATAAAAAACCTGAAAAGTTTATTCTTTTCGAATTTTAATAAGAAAACCGGCGCAAAGCGAAAGGCATTTTCTTTTTCGCTCCGTTGACAATGTCACCCTGTCTGGTGAATTTGAACTTAAACAGGAAGAGTGTAAAATTTTGAAATCAGAGGAGAAACAAGATGTTTAAGTTGGCTATATTAACATGATTATCAGCGGTTTATCCGGCGCATTAGTATGTTAATGAAAATTTGCGACATGAGTCAAAAGCCGACTTGCCCCCTTTCTTCGTTGTTCCTAATGATCACATGGTAACAGGTGCCGGGGGAATAGAGTCTTATTTTGCTTGCCATCAATAGCTTTTGATAAAAGACTACCCAATAGCCAAGCCTGACTTAGTTATAAAAATAGAAAGCTCAAAAAGGCGAAGATGTTATTGGCAAAGGTGTCGCTGTAGTATTAATTGAATTAGTTCAGATGAAGTTTTTTACTTGAACGATAGCGTCCCCCAGTGGCGCATCTGTCCTGCTATCCAGTTAATCCGGCTTTTGATATAGGGAGTCGGTGGATTCACACTATACTCCCGAGGATTGGGCAAAACTGCCGCAATAGCTGCCGCCTGTGTTCTAGAAAGATTTTTTGCGTTTCTTTTAAAATAATAAAGAGATGCTGCTTCAGCTCCATAAACCCCTCTGCCCATTTCGATGCTGTTCAGATAGACCTCCATAATGCGTTCTTTGCCCCAAACAATCTCAATGAGAACAGTAAAGTAAACCTCGAACCCTTTACGAACCCAACTTCTGCCCGGCCAGAGAAAGACATTTTTTGCAGTTTGCTGGGAAATGGTACTGGCACCCCGCAATTGTTTTGTCCCGTTTTGAGAAGCTGCGATTGAACGTTTGATGGCCTTGAAATCAAAGCCGAAATGATTTATGAAATTCTGGTCTTCGCTGCAAAATACCGCTAAGGGCAGATTTTTAGAAATTGCCTCAATTGGTACCCAATGGTGTTTGAGTCGAAGTTCTTTTCCTTCAGTCAGCTGTTCCACAAAACGGATCAACATAAGCGGAGTGACATGAACCGGAACAAAGCGAAAAAGCAGGACAAAAAAGATAGATAAGCCGAAAAAACCGGCTCCAAGCTTCAACAGAAAACGAGATGCCCTTTTAGTTATTTTTGAACTTGGTGCTGACTTAGCCCTCCTGGCACTTCGTGTTGTTTTTCTTGATTTTACCATCTCCCCTATCTCATGCAAAAAAAGTATCTTTGCGGCTGCTGTGGAAGAGTAATAAAGATACATACTCAAAACCATGTAACCTATTGATTCTATCTTGCCCCCAAGGAACTCTTAAAAAATAAAGTATCATACTTGCAGGTTCTTACCTGACTGATTTGAAAGTATTGTCTACCATGAAATCATTCTGAAATTGAGTAACTTTATCAGCTGATAATCTGGAACCATATTGGATTCAATATTCTTTTTTCCTGGCAGGATTTTTTTTGCTTTCCAAGGGGTCAAGAAGATTTTTTATATTGTTAGGTATAAACAGGAAACATGTTAATGTGTCTTGCCTTGCTATAGTTTAGTATAGGCATTGCAAATCTTCGATCTGCTCCTGCATGAGATTGCCTATTCGTCAATAACTTTGCGGATGATTTTTGAAAGGTCGCTGATCGCAAAAGGTTTCATGGCGATCGCTCGGACCCCTAATTTTTGCGCTTTTTCTTCAGAGAGAGTGTTGCTGTAACCAGTACAGATAATTATGGGAATGTCTGACCGTATCGCCAACATCCGCTGGGCAAGATCAAACCCGGTCATTGCCGGCATGGTCTGATCGGTTATCACCACATCAAACAGTAACGGGTCCTGCTGAAAAACGCTGAATGCCTCTACGCTGCTTGTGAAAACCGTCACCTCATACCCCAGGTACTCCAATATTGCCCGGCCTATGTCGGCAACTGTTTCCTCATCATCCACCAGCAGAATCCGCTTATTGTCTCCTTTAATCATTAAATCTTCAACATCCTCTGAAGACTCTGCCTGCTCAACAGCGGGTAGATAAATATGGAACCAGGCCCCCTTTCCCTGTTCGCTATCAACTGTAATGAATCCTCCGTATTTCTTAACAATACCATGAACAATGGCCAACCCCATTCCTGTACCCTTGTCAACAGCTTTGGTCGTAAAATATGGATCAAAAATTTTCTTTCTTACTTCAAACGGAATACCAGGACCGGTATCGCCAATTGACAGTATGACAAATTGGCCGGGTTGGACGCCTGGCTGTTGCTGTACATCCAAAAGGGTAAAGTCTATATTCTTCAGTGTAACGGTGAGAGTCCCCCCTGTCATCTCCATGGCATGGCATGCATTGGTGCACAGGTTCATTAAGATCTGATGAACCTGTGTCGGATCAGCAAGAATGGACCAGGAATCTTCCTTGATTTGTTGGTTTATCTCGATTGTGGAAGGCAACATCGGACGCAGTAGCTTGGTGGCTTCTTTAATGATCGGAGCGACCTGCAACGGCACTCGTTTGGTGTCTTTCTGCCTGCTGAATGCCAAAATTTGGTGGACCAGCAAAGTCGCCCGTTTGATTGCTTTCAACGCTTTATCCAGCGACTTCTTCGCTGGTGAGGTTGCTGGGGTTAAGCTGCGAGCCAGATCTACATATCCGAGAATAGCGCTGAGTATATTATTAAAATCATGAGCAATCCCTCCCGCCAAGGTGCCGATAGATTCCATTTTCTGTGCCTGTATGAGCTGATCCTCCAGCTGCTTACTCTCAGTGCTATCACGAAATTCAGCTACCCGAATCTCGTGCCCCTTGTATGGAATATTGCTACCGCGAATGCTGAGCGGATAGGTCGTACCATCTTTACGGAAGCCCTCCACCTCATAGGGTGCTTCATAACCCGAGTGGATTTTATCCATGACTATCGACCTCCAGTCGGGGGCAATTAGCTGAAGACAGTTCATCCCTATCAGCTCTTCTATAGTATATTGACTTATTTTTGAGAGTCCCTGGTTGCAGTCAATTATAATACCTTGATCGTGGATAACAATTCCACCAAAGGACGCATTATGAAGAACCCGAAAGCGCTCCTCACTTTCTCTGAGTTTCTGCTCAGCCCTCTTACGTTCTGTAATGTCACGGACAATGCCGAGAGAATGCCATGCGCCAGACATATGGAGCCTGGATAGGGAAAGCTCAATGTTTACCTCATGACCATCCTTGTGGCATGCTTTCAGCTCAAGAGTCCTGTCAATAGCATTGCCTTCCCCTGTCTGCTGAAATCTACGAAAGGCTGTTATATGCGCCTGGTGATATCGAGACGGTGCCAGCAAAGTGTGCAGGTTTCTGCCCATTACCTCAGAATCAGCATACCCGAAAATCTTTTCCGCGGCGGAGTTCCAGAGAGACACAAGCCCTTTTTCGTCCATCATCATGATGGCATCCTTGGTTGAATCGGTGATAGCACAGAAGCGGGCTTGGCTTTCGTCTAGGAAGTGGTAGATACTGCAGAATGCAGTTTGGTTATCCCAAACTATTCTACTTGCGCTCACTGCTACCTGGAGATGGGTTTTGTCCTTATGTAGCAAGATTGTTCCATATGCAATATGCCCATGCTCGAGCAAGGTTCTGACCCGTTGCGGAAATTGTTGACGTTTTTCCGAGGACTCCAGATGGTCAGCCTGCATGGCTTCCAGCTCACCGCAAGAGTAACCGAGATAGCTAGAGGCCGACGGGTTGACCTTTATTATATTAGTAGACTCATTCCAGATAATGATGGCTTCAGCGGCGCTTTCAAAAATCGACTGATAATTGTTCATGTACTATTTTTATGCATCAGCTTAATGTTGTTTCGTTGTCACAGAAAAAAATGCCAAAGGCATTTATACAGTAGAGTGACTGTAAAATCTTATATTGCCTTCGATGCAAGTGATAACATCACAATTCTTTTTCAGTATAAAACTTATTTTCTCCAGAAGTACAGAGTAACATCGCAAAATTTCTGGCCGGACTTATTGTTGCCTCCTGCAAAAAGGTAGCTATTTGTTACTGATCAGTGCAGTAGAGGAACCATTAATTAACATCATAGGTTTGCCAATGGTCAAAGTTAGTTAAATCGTGAGCGAAGGGAAAATGAAATTAATAGTTAGTAGACCCCATGAAACAGATTTGTTCTGCAACTATGACAAAGACCCGAAAAACTTTGGGTAGTAAAATCAACCCTTACACTCTGGTTTAACAGATATCAATTTACGGCATTTTTATCCGCAAAAAAGCTGGCGATTAAACTTTGTAGTGTTGGCACCCTGGAGGCACATGCTGAAAATGGGGCAACATTCCAGTCTAACAGGCCAGGACCTTCACAGTTTGTATACGTAACAACCCTGTTTTTTCCTGTTGATTTAGATGGTTACCTACAGCTAATTTTTCTCATTATATCCTTGTAAGTCAAGATTTATCTCCGAACTGAGCGGAGTCAGAGGCCGCTT
>NZ_JAFFQD010000042.1 GCF_016918565.1 Desulfogranum marinum | reverse complement strand
TGCAGAGTATTATACCATGAAAACGTTTACTTTTGAACTGAAAAGTTAACTTAACTGTCTAAAATTACTAACTAAATCGTTCCTCAGTGTGCTCAGCTTACGCATTCCATAAACGTCGGATGCACCCAATGAAGATTGCTGTTCCTGCAACAGGGGCTGAAAAAAATTCCCTTATTAGCGAAGAAACCGGTAGAGCACCCTATTATCTTCTGTTTGACGAAAAGGGACATTTTATAGAAGCCATGAAAAATCCGGCCAAGGATCAGGCCGGTGGTATCAGCCGTACCGTTGCCTCCTTACTGTCTGCCAACAATGTCACCATTATTATTGCTCAAGCCATCGGTGACAAGATGAAACAAGCCTTAACTGCTCATAATATTAAATTTGTCAATAATGGTGGTGCTGCCGACGACTCTGTCAAAACTTTTCTACAGGGACAATAAAGTGGGATAGAGGTTAAAAGGGAGCAGGGTGAAATTAACACTCGTAAAATTTAACCTCACTCTCGACTCTTCAACTGCGACGAAAAGTATTAACCGCCTTCTGTTTCCTATGGTGCTGATATTGAGTAATAAATGGAAGTAGACCGTCCGGTTGATAGCTTGCCTGCATCCCCAAGACCATCTCTGCCCTGAAAAATCCCGCCACCTTTCCGATGTTTTTGGTTGATATGCACCACCACTATTGGTGCATATCAACCATCAGTAGTTGCCTCTCTCCTGGTTCCTCTTTTTATTTCTTACACAATCTAGCCACTTAGCATGGATTCTGGTTTTCAAAAGCCATGGCACAGCATCTGCAGATTTATCTTTGATAGTGTGCAGGGAAAATACTGCACCCATCTGCTGAGGAGAAGCACTGCACTGCCTGATGCGTCAATCACCATCACCAAAACAATAACAGGAGAAACAACCATGTCTGATTATGAAAGTGTTTCATCAAATGATTGGGATGAGGAAGAGCTCGAATTGCATACCGAGGATTCAAGTGAAGGTAGCGCAGCAACCACAGCGGCCTATAAGCCGGAATCAGAAGATGATTTTGAAGAAGACGGGTTTGATGTCGGTACCCATGGCGGCGGCAGTTTGGAAAATGTAGCAGAGTTCGACGGCTCGTATGCACTCACCGAGGGCTTTACCATACTGGACGAGGGCGAAGCCATCGATCTTGCCACGGTTCCTCCGGCCTGCGATGAAACCTATGACCAGCCTGAATCTGTCTGTGGCAGGGATGATCGTAAAAAAATTTCCGGAACCACATCCATACCATGGCGAATGATCTGTAAGCTCATCATTACCACTGCCAGCGGCAGCAGGTCAGGTTGTACAGGTTGGTTCATTGGCCCAAGGACGGTCATGACGGCTGGACACTGTGTTTACAGTCATACCAGGGGCGGTTGGGCAAAAAAGATTGAGGTAATCCCAGGTATGAACGGCACCGTCAAACCGTACGGCTCTCAGATTGGTACCTCATTCAGGAGTGTCACTGGTTGGACAAAAAGTAAGAAATCCACCCATGATTATGGCTGCATCATTCTCCCTAATGATACCCTTGGGCGCCGCGTAGGTTGGTTTGGTTTTGCAAATTTATCTGCAGCTTCCCTCCGCAACTTGCTGGCCAACAATTGCGGCTATGCAGGAGATAAACCTTTTGGAACCCAGTGGTATAACGCAGGAAGAATCAGCAAGGTAGAGGCCAGGCGTCTCTATTACATGCTCGACACCTTCGGCGGTCAAAGCGGAAGCCCTACCTGGCGATACCGTGACGGCAAAAGGCACGCCATCGGTATTCATGCCTATGGTGGTTGTCCCAACAAATCAACCAGGATCACCAAACCGGTTTTTAACAACATGAAGAATTGGAAAAACATGTAGCTGGTTATTAACTGCATTATGGAGCGCTGGGCCGTATTGCCTATGCGTTCCTCGATGCAGGCTGCGGCCGCAACAGCGGTGCATATGAGGTGACCACAAGGGGCGTAAGGAGTAGTAAACAATGGGTAGTGATGATAACGCTGTAAGCAGTAGCGATTCCCCCCCTCCACCTTTACTGCCGTCGTCGTCTGGATGGACGACAGCGACAATCACAGACATCATGGAAAGCTGGCCGCTGCAGCTCAGGCTCTCTATCGGCGATACAGACATGATGATTGAGCTTGCTGCAGATGCAATGGTCGAGTCAGAGGGAATACCCTTGTCACCGGGAGAGCTCTCACCGGGTGACCGCATCGAGATTCGTATTGAACGCGATCAGGCAGGTTCCGGCGAATGCCACGCCGTATACATCAAAAAAATACGCTGACGGTCAAGTTGCAGAATTGTTTACCGCTACTGTATTATATGATGCGTATTATATGATGCCGGAAGAAATTAATGACCTGTTGTCTTCAGCCGTTTTTTCTTCTGCGGCATTGAGTATCCAAAATTACCACTTTGTTGTGGCTCCTTTAATTTTCACTCTACTAAAGCTGAGGTTATCCCTTTAGCTTATTTTTTTCGCATTGAACTTCACGATAGCTTGTTGTCTTGCCATAGGTATTTCCAGTTGGACATATCAGGGTAATCTATTTAGTATTGCGTGCGTTTAGAACAGATACGTACTTTAGAAAGGTGGCATGTAGCGACATAGGTAAAGGGTACACGTTACGGCCCCATTCGTTATCGACACCCTCGAAATAGAACACAAGGAGAGAGGAATGGCAGAAGATTATCGTTTAATGTGGCAGGAAATGGGACTTGATCTTGAAGCCCATGATGCTCTGCTCGGAGTTCTGGGGCAGGCATATGAGGATATTTACTTAGCCCAGAAAAACAGACCTGAGGGGATGGCTTATTTTGATTTTGTGATGAGTGAGGTTCACGGTTTACGAATCAGGGAGCTGCTGGACGAGAAAAAGGCAGGACGGAAAATTATAGGTTCGTACTGTGTCTTTGTGCCGGAAGAAATCGCACTCGCCGCCAATGCAACGCTTGTCGGATTGTGCTCAGGAGCAGACTTTGCCACAGAGGAGGTGGAGAAGCTGCTGCCAAGAAACACCTGTGCCCTGATTAAATCGTCGTTTGGTTTTAAGATCGGTAAAGTCTGCCCATACCTTGAAGGTGCCGACATGGTGGTTGGCGAAAATACCTGCGACGGCAAAAAAAAGGCATACGAAACACTTGGGAATATGGTCGATAATCTCTACGTGATGGATCTTCCCCAAGTCAAATCAGAAAATGGCCGGGCCTTGCTGAAGGCAGAATTTTATCGATTCATGGAGGCTGTTGAGGAGCTCACCGGTGTTACTGTAACAGCGGAAAGCCTCAAGCAGGGAATCCAGACGGTTAATGCCAAGCGGGCTGCAATTCACCGTCTCTCTCTCCTTCGCCAAGCCGATCCGGCGCCGATTTCAGGACTGGATGCACTGCTCGCCAACCAGGTCTTTTTTTATGATAATCCTGCCCGCTTTACAGAATCCGTCAACAAGATCTGTGACGAATTGGAGCAGAGGGTAGAGGCCGGCCAGGGAGCGTTCCCAAAACGTACACCGCGTATTCTCGTTTCCGGATGCCCTCAGGCCGTGCCTAACTGGAAGTTACCGATGATTGTTGAAACTTCAGGAGCGGTAATTGTCGGGGAAGAGTCATGCGTCGGAGAGCGCGGTACCCGCAATCTTACCGGAGAGTCCGGCACTACAGTAGACGAAATGATGGAAAGTCTGGTCGATCGCTACTTCAAGGTCGATTGTGCCGTATTCACCCCTAACTCAGATAGACTTGATCATATCAAGGAAATGGCTGCAGCATACAAGGCCGAGGGTGTCATCCATTACGGGCTGCAGTTCTGCCAACCCTACATCATGGAATCCATTCCCGTTGAGAATGCCCTTGAAGAGGACGGTATACCCTGTCTGAGGATAGACACCGACTATTCGCTGGAAGATGCCGGGCAATTGAAGACTCGCGTCGAAGCGTTCATTGAACAGCTGAGATAATCAGCATAAGGATCGATTATGCGTTATGCTGGAATTGACATCGGTTCCCGAACGATAGAACTGGTGACTGTAGATGACCGGGGAGAACAACAGGACAGCCTGCAGACCGAAACCGGTTTCGATCCTATTGCCCAGGCCAAAGAACTGATAGCTAAGGTGAAGTTCGATCATATAACGGCTACAGGCTATGGGAGGAGTCTTTTTGAAATAGCATTTGATTCGTCGACTGTTACCGAAATTAAGGCACATGCCACAGGGGCCTGGACTCTTTTTCCAGAAGCTTTAGGGGTGCTCGATATTGGTGGGCAGGACAGTAAGGCTATTTCTCTGCGCAATGACGGACGAGTGAAAAAGTTTGAAATGAACGATCGTTGTGCTGCTGGGACCGGAAAATTCCTTGAAATTATGGCCAAGAGCCTGGGATATGGGCTTGATGAATTCGGTACCGAGGCATTATTGGCCGAGACGGACATAAACATTTCTTCCATGTGTACCGTGTTTGCCGAGTCGGAAGTGACATCGCTGATCGCCAAAGGAGAGAACAGGCGTGAAATTGCCCGTGGAGTCCATGAGAGTGTTGTCAGAAGGGCGGCGGCTATGGTCAATCGTGTTGCAGGAGAGGGCGATATCGTTTTTACAGGAGGTGTTGGTAAAAATCCATGCATTGTCAGCTTGTTGGTTGAGAAACTCGGACGAAGCGTGTTCATCCCTGACGATCCTCAGGCCATGGGAGCGTTTGGCGCTGCCTTGCTGACATGGCAGGCAAACAGTGGTCAGTAGTGCCCCACGAGTGTGTGGCCGGTAACCGTTTTACTGCCTTGCCGGCCTCCCTTCTCAAAGGGTGGTACACCTTTGGGATAACTCCCAAATACTGCCAGGATACAGAGTAATCCCGGTTGTTCGTGTGCGTAATCAAAATTGATTAGCATGGTTAGAAGAGCCTGTCGGAACAAAGATATTGCCCGATAGGCCCTTAATCACATCTGTTGTCTTCCTCGCGTCAGGTGTGTCGAAAAGTTGGCTCGTACAGGATCAGCTTCGCATCCAAGGAACAGAAAACAACTTTCTTTTTTGGTCAGGGAGTATTTTTTACGGATAAAAATAAGCAAAAGTGAGCAATCAGCCGATATAGTCTTAAGCGAAGTGCATTATGGATCACTACTTGCTTACATTCCAAGAGAGGGATGGTGAGCCCAGTGTCCTGTCAATGCTGCCTTGTCGCATCTTTCATGTCTTTTTCCGCGCCTGCGAAGTCGGGCCATGTGGCACATAGCACAACTATGCACCACATGGCCCGACTTCACAGGAACGAAAAAAAGAATGAAATAAACCGACAATTCATCGCTGACAGGACACTTCTTCCATTTTTTCCATTGACGATTACTCGTTTCGACACACAGCCAAATGATGGAAATACAAAAGACTATACATACCGCCGGGCAAACAACAACCAGGGAACGATCAGACAAAGCAACCGGTTCCTTTGATGAGGTGCTTTCCGGGACGGTGGCTGCGAAAAAGCAGGCTTCAGGACAACAGCAAACAGGCAATCTGCAGGAAATAGGGACCATCACACGGCAAACTCCAACTGTATCCGAATTGCTTCGCAAGCATGAACAACTCAAAGGGCAAACGTGGGATATCCTCTCTGATAACCAAAATCAGTACAAAAACTACAAATCCATCCTTCCTGGAACCAAGATATATATTGACCGGACCTCCGGTGAATTGTCCTGGTCAGGTGCAGAGCAAAAGCAGCCAACAGTCATGTTGCAGGAAGCTGTTGTCGGAACACGTGCCACCTCTTCATCTCCTCAGCAGCTTGAGAGCGGCCTTGTTGTACAAGAGACATCTCTTGCCCAACAAAGCGAACCTGTTAGTCTTGGTATGATCAGCAATGAAACCCCTACGGTTTCTCATCTTTTGCGTCAGGATGCACGCTTTCGCAATCAGACCTGGGATATCCTTGGTCAGGCAGTCAATACGGATAAACCGTTTCACAGCATGCAGGTCGGTTCTGAGGTATTGCTGAGCCCCGCAACCATGGAGATCTCCTGGCAAGCCGGGACGGATACACGACCATCTGCCCCCAATGCAGTTGCGATGGCGCCAACAAAAAATTCTCTGCCAATGGAACCTGGGAATAGCGCGAATGAGCCGGTTGCAGACCTCAGTCAAGCAGTACAGCCATATATGGGGAAATCATACCAGGAAATCAATTGTTATGAACTGCTGGTCAATGGCTTGAAACAGCTCGATATTCCTTACGGGGGTCGCAATGGTCTGTACTCCAGGTTGACCAGCATGGCCGTTGACCGGGGAATGGCTGCAAATGCCTATCTCAATGGAGAAGGCATTGTTGAGGCGGCTGGTTCAACCGTCTTGTCCAAAAACTACGCACACGTTGCCGATTGGCAAAAGAATGCCGCTGATTTGATCAGTGAGATCGAACCGCTTTTGAATAGTGGCCAGATTCTCTCTTTTTCCACTCAAACCAGGGGGCATACTGGTATTGTTTCCCGTCAGGATGAGCGCTGGACCTTTATCAACTCCGGGAGATTGGATAATCCTGTTGGTGAGCGCGGTTTGAGCAAAGGGGTAGGGGAGGAGATCCTTGATAAGGAAATCCAGAACTGGTTTAAGCTGGCCCACAAGAATGGAGAACACCTGCGGGTGACACTGGGTGAGCTGAGTCAGGATAAAATGCGAACAGCCTCGATCATTGGGACCCTGCCGGATAATCGGATCTGATTGTAGGTGTCCTGAATAATTGCCCTTTAGCTTGATTTTCCGGACTTTTAGACTTGCCTGACCTCGAACGAAACCGCTACTCATCCAAGATACCCTCCAGTCATATCGGGTTTTTTTCCTTTAACGCTTCATCCTCATTTTCGGCATCGTCTCTCTCTGAAACTTCTATTTGCCACTTATATATAGGGTAGCACTTTGAATAAAGGGTACTATTGTGTTAGCATAATACTTTCAAATACTTGGTTTGACGAGATGCCCATAAAAGATTCTTCCACCACCCATACGCCATCACCTGAAAAAACTCAACAGGCTGACATTGCTCCGCTTACTTTTCCTGTGGTCTGTTTAGGTGCTTCTGCAGGCGGGTTACAAGCTTTGGAGGATTTTTTTTCAGCTGTGCCAACAGACAGCGGCTGTGCTTTTGTGGTCGTGACCCACCTCGCTCCAGACAAAGTCAGTTTACTTCCAGAACTCATCGGCAGGAAAACCAACATGGAGGTAGAGCAAATTGTTGATGGGGTTCATGTAAGGGCCAATCGTATTTTTGTTATACCTCCTAACAAGACACTGATAATTCAAAACCGTAGATTGCAATTGCTTGATAGGATCGTGCTCAAAGAAAAGCTAGGACTTATTGATAGCTTTTTAACTTCTCTTGCCTCGGATTGCGGCAACAGTGGGATTGGTATCATACTTTCCGGAACAGGTACTGATGGAAGTCATGGGATTAGAGATGTAAAGGCGGCGGCAGGTATGACCATGGCGCAGGATTCCAATTCGGCAAAGTATAATGGTATGCCGGGGAGTGCTATTGCCACGGGATGTATTGATTTTGTCTTGCCGCCCAATCAAATGCCGCAACAATTAATGAGTTATATTCGGCACCAGGCAAACGTTCAAAAACCCCACCCCCTGAACGATCAAAAGGATGTACAAAATCTTCTTCGAAAAATTTTTGCCTTGTTGCGAGCAAAAACAAACAATGATTTTTCATTGTACAAAAAAAATACTATCTATCGAAGAATTGAAAGGAGGATGGATGCTCACAATATCGACCAGCTAAAAGATTATGTGAGCTTCCTTCAACATTCCGACAATGAGGCGTCCATTCTTTTTCAAGATCTCCTGATAGGAGTTACCTCTTTCTTCAGAGATCCTGAAGTGTTTGACGTGCTACAAGAAAAATACCTGCCACTGTTACTTCAAGGGAAGCCGGAAGAGGCTGAAGTGAGAATATGGGTGCCGGGTTGCAGTACAGGTGAAGAAGCATATTCCATTGCCATCGTTATGGCAGAGTGTATGGAAAAGTTAAAAAGATTTCATCCTGTTTCAATTTTTGCCACGGATGTTGATGAACAAGCAATCAACAAGGCCCGCCTGGGAATGTATCCTCAATCAGTTGCAAGTGATATCAGTAAACAACGTTTACATAGGTTTTTCCATCGTACTGAAAAGCATTTTACGGTGAGGAAAAAGATCCGTGAGCTGGTCGTCTTTGCCACGCAAAATATTATTAAGGATCCACCGTTTATAAACCTGGATATTCTTTGCTGCCGAAATCTTCTCATTTATTTCCAGCCTGAGCTGCAAAAAAAACTATTATCTATTTTCCATTACAGCTTGAGAGAAGGAGGCCTCTTGTTGCTTGGAACTTCGGAAACAACCGGACAGGCAACCGACCTTTTTCGAGGGGTTGAGAAACAGGTCAAGGTCTTCAAACGCCTTCCCGGCGATAAACTCAAAAAATCTCTGTTGGAGTTTCCAACTTTTCAGCCGCATGTCAAAATGACTAAAGACACTTTTGAAAAAAAACAGCAATTTGTTCCTGAAATGAATACCCCGCTCTTTTTAAAGGCTATCCTTGATCAAATTGATGTGCCTGCCTGTGTGGTAATCAATGATTCGGCTGATATTGTGTATATACACGGTCGAACAGGTCGTTTTTGGGAACCGGCTGAAGGGCAGGCCAGGATGAATCTTTTGGATATGGCACGACCCGGGATGAAATTTGGTTTAGCTACTGCTATCCGCAAGGTGGCGTCCGAAAAAAAAGAGACCGAACTTACAGGGTTAGAGATAAAGAACAACGGTGATTCAATCCACCTTAATTTGATTATTAAACCCTTGCCTGATGTTCAGCTCCATCACCAAGGGCTTATGTTGATCATTTTTGATGTTGTTGAGCAACCCGGCGAGCATAAAAATAAAAAGCCATCGAGAAGAAAAAAGACACCAAAAAGTGATGAGGTTAAAAGGCTGGAGGAAGAACTTTTCTTTACCAGAGAAAACCTGCAAACAACCATTGAAGAGCTCGAAACGACAAACGAGGAGTTAAAATCAACCAACGAGGAGCTCCAGTCCACTAATGAGGAGTTGCAGAGCACAAATGAAGAGCTTGAGACCTCTAAAGAAGAACTTCAATCATTAAACGAAGAATCGGGAATGGTTAATGCCGAGCTTCAGAGCAGAATAGATGAACTGTTGTCAGCAAATGACGATATTAAAAATTTACTGGATGCAACCCACATAGCTACCATATTTCTTGATACCGAATTCCATATCCGAAGGTTTACAACGAAAGCACAAGAAATTTTTCCTTTGACGAGTGTCGATATAGGACGACCAATCAGCCACTTTTCCTCTACTCTTATAAACGTAGACCTGCAGCAGTATGCCGATAAGATTTTGCATGATCTTGAGAAGCAGGAGGTGGAAGTAGTCGACACCAATGGAGGGATATATACCATGAAGTTACGTCCTTACAGAACCTCTACCAATGTGATCGATGGTATAGTGGTAACTTTCGAAAACATCACCCAGTTGAAGAAACTACTGGAAAAGGAAAAGAGACTCGCTGCGGTTGTCAGAGATTCTAACGATGCTATTACCCTGCAGGAGAATGATGGGACAATAATTGCATGGAATAAAGGGGCGGAAAAGCTATATGGCTACTCTGAGCTGGAAGCGCTTGGTATGAACGTAGAGCATCTTATCCCTGATGAGAAGAAGGAGGAATTGCAGCGAATCCTGAGTTCGGTAGGGGGGGAGGAGTTTCCATCTTTCGTAACCGAACGGTTACATAAAAGTGGCAAAAAAATGACTGTTTGGCTTACCGTCACGCGACTGGTGGATGGCAACAATGGATTTGGTTTGATAGCAACCACTGAAAGAGATATGGAGATGTTGAAATAAGGTAATTATTTTAAGTGTTTAAACGGGGGGGGCATGGGGGATGGAATTGGTTCTTCAACAAAAAAATTTGCTGAACTGAGAAAACGTGCAGAGGAATTCAGCAAGCCTGAGCAATGCAATTTTTCGCAACTTTCCGCAGAGGAGGCCGGAAAGCTGATCCATGAACTGTATACCCACCAGGTAGAGCTGGAAATTCAGAATGAGGATTTGCTGCGCACACAGGAGCAGCTTGAGCTGTCCCAACAAAAATATACAGACCTGTATGACTTTGCACCTGTCGGTTATGTAACTGTCAATGAAAAAGGACTGATAATAGAAGCTAACCTCATGGCTGCTGATATGTTGTTTCTGCCAAGGGCAAAACTTGTCAT
The DNA here is from genome assembly GCF_016918565.1 of Desulfogranum marinum. Classification (GTDB taxonomy): domain Bacteria; phylum Desulfobacterota; class Desulfobulbia; order Desulfobulbales; family Desulfobulbaceae; genus Desulfogranum; species Desulfogranum marinum. Next base: position 32,561 of record NZ_JAFFQD010000042.1, on the reverse strand, counting down.
GCGTCCTTTGAGCAGCTTTATTGTGCCCGAAGACCAGCAACTGTATTACCAGTGTCGCAAACAGCTTTCCACAACTGGTGGAAAAAAGACCTGTGAACTACGATTGCTGAAAACAGATGGAGGCGTTTTCCATGCTTTGCTGGAATGTACTATCAATCCCGAAATTGATGGACACCTGGGGCAGTTCCGCATTGCCTTGACGGATGTTTCAGAGCAAAAGCAACTGGAACAAAAACTACAAAACGCGAAGAGGGAATGGGAACGTACATTTGATGCCATCGCTGATATTGTAACAATTCATGATACAGATATGCGCGTTGTTCGGGCCAATAAGGCTGCTTATGAGATGTTTCAGGCTGAACTCGGCAGTCTCAATGGACAGTATTGTTACGAACTCTTCCGGGAAGCCGGCAATCCCTGTGCAGAATGCCCCCAGATAGAGACCTTAAAAAAACAACAAACTCAGTCCGCTACCATTGCCTGCCCTAATCTGCATAAAATATTTCAGGTATCAACTTCTCCCTTGTTGAACAACAATGGAACATGTACCCATATTGTGCATATTGCCAGAGATATCACCGTTCAAAAACAAGTTGAGGCGGAACTTTCGCATGCTCAAAAAATGGAGGCAATTGGCACCTTAGCAGGTGGAATCGCACATGATTTCAATAATATTTTAACTCTTATCATCGGTTATGCCGATCTGCTTCAATCTTCAATTCCTGACTCTAGCGACCTGGAAAAGTACCTAGATCCAATTTTTAAAGGGAGTAATCGGGCAAAAGAATTGGTTCAACAAATTTTAACATTTAGTAAAAAAGATCCGGATTGCCCGTATCCTATGAATCCGGTGCCTGTTGTTATGGAAGCACTTAGGCTTCTTCGCTCCTCCCTGCCGACAACGGTTGAGTTCCGAAAAGAGATTGAACCGAATTGCGGAAAAATAGTGGCAAGTCCAATAGGTCTTCACCGTATTTTAATCAATCTGTTCACCAATGCCCTCCATGCAATGGAAGCCGAGAAAGGAGTGATAACGGTACACTTGCACAAAATATTTTTAAAAGCCGCTGACATTGAAAAAAAGCCAGGTGTTTGCGAAGGCTTTTTTGTTGAACTCATCGTAGAGGATACAGGTCGTGGTATGGATTCCGACTCACTCGGCCGTATTTTTGAACCTTATTATTCCACAAAAAGTGGCGGGCAGGGCCGTGGACTTGGATTAGCTATGGTCCATGGTATCGTTGAAAAGATTGGAGGGTTCATCCATGTTGAGAGTGAACTCGACAAGGGAACCGCATTTCATATATACTTTCCGATTTCTAATGGAAAGCTTCCAGGGCCCGAACCGGAACAGGCAGATACACAATTGCCTGCAAAAGCAAGCAAATCTATTTTAGTGGTTGATGACGAAGAACTGATTGCCGACATGTTTAAGCAGATGCTTGAGAATGTCGGCTACACGGTCACAGCCATGAGCGACAGCAAGAAAGCCCTTGCAGCATTTCAAGCCTCTGCGGATAAATTTGATCTTATTATAACAGACCAGACCATGCCTGATTTAACAGGGGTTGAATTGGCACGTGAAATTTCAAAAAACAGCCCCCAAACTCCTATCATTCTCTGTAGTGGTTACAGTAGGCTTATTTCAGAAAAAAAGGCCGAAGAGCTTGGGGTCATTAAATTACTCAAAAAGCCGGTCGACAGTAAAATTCTTGTGACAGCTGTTAATGAAGTTTTACAGGAACAGTAGGTTGCTCAACTCCGATTGCTCATGAGAAATTCGGGTTAATGTGGCCAACTGGTATTTGGCCTCTGGTAAATCCGGAGTACACAATGGGGGATAAGTATATCCCCCATTGTGTGTAATCTGTAGGTTTCTTGTTAGCCTGAAAAAGGGTTGCTAACTAATAGTTACCTTTTTTTGTTTACTTTCCTTTGTTTTGGGAAGGCTGATTTCAAGCACCCCATTTTTGAACGAGGCCTCTGCTTTATCTGCATCTACATCTGCGGGCAGTCGGAACCTGCGGCAGAAGGAGCCGTATCTACGTTCCTCCCGGTGATAATCCTTTTTCTCAACCTTCTCCTCCTGTTTCTTCTCTCCTGAGATAGTCACCGTATTTTCCGTAATGGATACATCCAAGTCTTCCTTGTTGATTCCTGGAATTTCGGCTTTCACTATCATCTTGCCTTTTTCTTCATAAATATCAACAGATGGCGACATCTCTTCCATTGCTGGAAAATCAAAACCAGACCATGAGGGACGTGCCATAAGAGAAAAGGGATGTTTGAAAAATTTGTCAAAATATCTCTCCATATCCTCAAACGGAGAAACAGGATGACTTTCTTCCTTTCTGACCAATTCAGTATTTTTTTCTTTTTTTGCCATGATTATCTTCCTGGTTCGGTTTGATAATTACATGCAGGGAATGCCGATACTTTTTGTGAAAAAGTCACCCTGTCATTTTCTCCTTGTCTACTTTCTTGAGGTTTGTGGCTCATGGTTGCCTTACAAACTCGACTTTACTTATAAGGGTTGAAAAGGAGCGTCGGGCAGGGTGCTTGTTTAGCAATTTCACTGGCCACGCTGCCTAACATGATTTTTTCAAGACCTTTTCTGCCATGGGTACCGATAATAATCATCGATGCCTTTTCTGCCTCTACATAGGCCAAGATTTGATCAACGGCGTCTCCATAGCTTACTTTGCCGCTGCAGCCTGCACATTGAGCTTTATTATCAGTGACAAGGTTATCTATTTTTTCTTGTGCATGCTCCTTGAGTTCCTTTTCTATTTGATCCCAGGAAGGGTGAACAACGCCGGAATAACTGTCAAGCGGCTTTACAACGTGAATAAAACTTACTGCGGCGTCAAGTTTACCGGCAATGTTGATGGCAAATTCGGTCAGCTTTTCGGTGTGTTGTTGTAAATCTACAGGGACGACAATCTTTGTAATGTTTTGCATGACCTTCCTCCTGGAAACGTTTTTAGGGTTTGCAACACCTGTTACTCAGTTTCTTCTGCCGGACCTCCTCTATCCTTAAAAAAACAGCGCCGGAAGATTGCTTTGCAAGCAATTAAGTTCCCTTCAAGTAATGGGAGTTGCCTTAAAAAATGTACCTGCTGGTTGAGCTATGATACACATGAATTTGTTTATGCTTCAGGCATCTAGGGTGTCCGGATCGTAGCCTTAGCATCACAAACTGGATAAGTCTTGCCTTGTAAAAGCCGATAAATAATAGTCCGATCAGGTCGACTTACGTTCACTCCAATTTTGGTTGCACTGCCAAAATCGAAAATTGCATATTTGTCGTTCGGCTTATTAACGAATTTTATAATCTTTGTTGTGCTTGCGGCAGGAATTGTGCCTCCACTATCAGTGCTGAAAATAATAAATGCCTTTTGCTCTTTGAGGTTGAAATCTATGCCGTATCCTTGAGTAGTACACTGCACACTCCAGTAATCGTCTGCTATTGCTAAGCTAGGGCCGAACAATAGGAACAAAATGCATGCGCTCATAACGTATTTTGCATGAGGCCTTTTTTTCATTTGCCAAACTCCCTAGTTAATAATGATTTGTGGAAAAAGTATTTTTCCAGCTGGATAGAGATTAAAAAATGTTAATATTTCAATAAACACAACAAGTTCTAAAACATCTACAGCTTTCAAAGCAAATATTGTTCCTGTGTTTCCTAAAAGTTTCAATTAGATTTAATTCCTTGCTCAGTGGATATTCCACCAAAATCAAATGGAAAAAGTAAATAGATTCTATTTGCGTACAATGCTTAGCCTGTTATGCGTATAGATAGACAGAAGACTGATTTTATTTTTCTTTTTTGGAAAACAGGCGCCAGATCTATTCTCATGAAAAAACATGAAAATGAATGAGTGTCTTCTGTCTCTACTAAAATAAACAATTCAACTGCCGAGGTCGAAAAAATGGTTGGGTTTCATGGGTATGCAGAAAAGAGATTGTGGTGCATTTGAACCAACTTTGGTGGTGCATTTGAACCAAGCACCAATTAGTAATTATTCTTATTTGTTGCTCTATGGAATTGCAGCATTCATATGCGGCTAATTTCGGAGAGAAGGCTTCAACAGAATCGATTGTACCGTTGGTTTATATAGCTTGTTCTGGCAGTAATTTTGCAAATTAGAACAAGGGAATGACAAAAAAAAATAAACCGGCTGGAGAACTGCTCAAAACAACCCGGTGACGAGTTACGTTCGCTGAAAGTTTAGATAACAAAAGGTGGGTATGTGCACTGGAAAGCAATTAAAAAGACCCCGACCTTGTACAGGATCACCCCGCATCTGCTTGATTACGAAGAGACTTGTGCACATTTTTCCTGGGAAACCATTGGTCGTGAGTTAAACGGGTTACCCGGTGGTAAAGGGCTCAATATCGCCCATGAGGCTGTGGACCGTCATGCCAACACGCATTTGGCGCATCATCCGGCTCTTCGCTGGCTGGGACCTGACGGCACTGTCCTTGAGTATACATACACCGATCTTCAGCAACAGAGTAACCGTTTTGCCAATGTATTGCGGCAGCTGGGGGTAGGCAAGGGTGATGCGGTCTTTGTTTTTGCAGACCGGATACCGGCTTTATACTTTGCCGCTCTGGGATCGCTGAAAAACGGCAGTATTTTTTGTCCGCTCTTTTCAGCATTCGGACCGGAACCGGTTTACCAGCGTTTACAGCGGGGCCATGCCAAGGTTCTGGTCACCACCACCCAAATCTTTCAGCAAAAAGTGGAGCAACTGCGAGAGCGCCTGCCGCAATTGCAGCATATATTGCTCATAGATGCGTCTGATGACCTCTGCGAAGGACATTGGTCTCTGCCGCAAAAAATGATGGTTGCTTCCGAGGACTTCACCATCGAGGCAACTGATCCGGAAGATCCGGCTTTGCTCCACTTTACCAGTGGCACCACCGGTATGCCCAAAGGAGCATTGCATGTACACAAAGCAGTCTTCACCCATTACGCGACCGGGAAATTTGTCCTTGATTTTCATCCGGACGATATCTTCTGGTGCACTGCCGATCCTGGCTGGGTGACAGGAATGGCTTACGGTATTATTGCGCCCCTGGTGGCCGGCATTACCTGCATTATTGATTCCGAACCCTTTAATGCTGAACGCTGGTACAAGATTCTGGAACGTGAGCAGGTGAGTATCTGGTACACTTCACCGACCGCAATTCGACGTTTGATGCGTCTGGATATTCAACCTCGCTGCCTCTACGATCTCCGGCACCTCCGAGCTGTCCACAGTGTTGGTGAACCCCTCAATCCCGAGGCTGTAATCTGGGGTCAGGATGCTTTAGGCACAGCCATTCATGACAACTGGTGGCAGACGGAAACAGGGGGGATAATGATTGCCAATTACCTTGCCATGGAAATTCGTCCCGGCTCCATGGGGCGTCCCCTGCCTGGTATTCAAGCCGCTGTTATACGACGGCAAAAGGATCATAGTCTCGAGGTCATTACAGAGGATAATGTTGAGGGAGAACTGGCCCTGCAAAAAGGGTGGCCTTCCATGTTTCGTGCCTATGTGGACGAGGACACCCGTTATCGCAAGTGTTTTGTTGATCAATGGTATCTTACCGGAGATATAGTCCGGCGTGATGGTGATGGGTATTTCTGGTTTGTCGGGCGCGCAGACGATATTATTAAAACTGCAGGCCATATGGTCAGCCCTTTTGAAGTCGAGAGCACTCTGATGGCCCATCCAGCAGTAGCAGAGGCCGGAGTGATCGGTAAACCCGATGTCCTGCTCGGGGAAATGGTCAAAGCTTTTGTCGCTCTTAAACCTGGAACTGTTGCCGATGATCAACTCCGTCTTGAGCTGATAGGATTCACCCGTCGTCGTCTAGGTCCGGCTGTAGCTCCGCGAGAGATCGAGTTCCAAAACCAACTCCCCAAAAACAGGGCAGGCAAAATTATGCGACGCCTTCTCAAGGACCGTGAACTTGGTATGCCTGAAGGCGATGTTTCGACCATGGAAACCGAAAACGAATAACATCAGGCCGGCACGAAAAAGACGCCGACACACAGGAAACGGCTATGTCAATGAGAAACCTTAACTCCATGTTCAACCCCTCTTCAGTGGCACTGATCGGAGCCAGTCAAAAACCAGGAACCATCGGCAGTGTACTGGCGCGCAATGTATTTAGTGCTGGCTATCAGGGAAAAATGTTCCCGGTGAATCCTAAATATTCGGCCATTGAAGGGGTTACAGCCTATCAAGACATTGCGAGTCTTCCCCAGGCGCCTGATTTGGCAATCATTGCTACTCCGCCGGATACGGTTCCCAGCTTGATAGCCGAGTTGGGTAAACGGGGAACCCGTGCAGTGGTGATCATTACAGCTGGTTTCGCTGAAGGGACCAACTTGCATGGTCGCGAATTGACCCGCTCCATGCTTGCAGCCGCTAAGCCGCATCTGGTACGGATTGTCGGACCAAACTGTCTTGGGATCATGGTGCCCGGGGTTGGTCTCAATGGCGGGTTTGCCCATGTTCAGCCCCTGGTTGGCAATCTGGGCTTTGTGGCTCAATCCGGAGCCGTGCTGACAGCGGTTATCGACTGGGCAACCTCACGTAAGATTGGTTTTTCCCACTGCGTTTCTCTGGGGGATATGATCGACGTCGACTTCGGGGATATGCTTGATTATCTGGCAAACGACACCTCAACCAGGGCAATTCTTCTCTATATAGAATCGATCACCCAGCCTCGAAAATTTATGTCTGCGGCCCGGGCTGCAGCCCGCGTTAAACCGGTGATCGTCGTGAAAGCCGGCCGCCATGTTGCAAGCGCGAAAGCAGCGGCTTCCCATACCGGTGCCCTAGCCGGCACTGATGCGGTGTATGAAGCAGCTTTTCGTCGAGCAGGAATACTGCGGGTCAACGATATGCAGGCGCTGTTTGATGCGGTCCAGACGGTGGCAATGGTACGACAGGTTGCCGGGGAACGGCTGGCTATTGTAACTAATGGTGGCGGTATCGGCGTAATGGCAACAGACAGCCTGCTTGACCGTGGCGGTCACCTGGCAACGCTTACCCCGGAATCTATTCAAGCTCTCAATAAGGTTTTGCCGCCCACCTGGTCTCGGTCCAACCCAGTGGATATTATCGGTGATGCTTCGCCCGATCGCTACGGTGATGCGCTGGAAATACTGTTACGTGATAAAGGGTCGGATGCGGTGCTGGTGCTCAATTGCCCTACAGCTATAGCAAATACTAGTGATGCCGCTCAAGCAGTTATAGATACTTTGCAAAAGGAGAGTCTTAAATACAATCGTAAGGCGTTGTTTACTTGCTGGCTGGGAAATGGGGCTGCGGTGGCAGCTCGGCACATTTTTACTGAAAATAAGATTGCAACCTATACAACCCCTACTGAGGCGGTACGTGGGTTTATGCAAATGGTTCGCTACCGCAAAAGTCAGGAAATGTTGATAGAAACCCCGCCCAATATACCCGAGGTTTTTACTCCGGATACGGACAAGGCCAGGGAAATTCTCAACAGAGCGTTGGCTGAAAATCGTGCCTGGTTGGCGGAACCGGAAGCCAAGGCCGTTCTTGCAGCCTATGATATACCCGTCGTCGAAACCCACAAGGCCGCTTCTCCAGAGGCAGCCGCTGAGATTGCAGCAAAGTTTGGCGCGCCGGTGGTGTTGAAAATTTATTCACCGGATATAACCCATAAATCCGAGGTCAACGGGGTTAGCCTCAACCTTGAAACACCAGAGGTTGTCAGCCATAATGCTGCTGCTATGCTTGAACGTGTCCAGCACCTCCGGCCCGAAGCCAGGTTGGAGGGGTTTACAGTTCAGCCCATGATCTCCAAATCCAATGCCTATGAACTGATCATCGGCATGAAGAATGATATTCAATTCGGGCCGGTGCTTCTTTTCGGTCATGGCGGTACAGCAGTAGAGGTCATCCAGGATAAAGCATTGGCCTTGCCGCCTCTCAATATGCATTTGGCTGTAGATTTAATGGAACGGACAAAAATCTATCAGCTCCTTCAGGGGTACCGGTTGACCCAGCCTGCAGATCTTAACAGTATAGCCTTGACCCTGGTAAAGGTGTCGCAGATGATCTGTGACCTTGGTGATATTGACGAGTTGGATATTAATCCGCTGCTTGTGGATAAGGATGGAGTACTGGCTTTGGATGCTCGTATCAAGGTAGTGAAGAGCATTGGCCAACCAGTTGATCGATTGGCTATCCTTCCTTATCCTAAAGAGTTGGAGGAAAAGCTGACCTTTCCGGATGGGCAAAACCTGCTTATTCGGCCGATTCGTCCGGAAGATGAACCCAATATTCAAAAAATATTTAACAACTTGTCCCCGGAAGAAATACGTTTACGATTCCTGCATCCGATGAAAGTTATGCCCCATACCTTGGCAGCCCGCCTCACCCAGATCGATTATGACCGGGAAATGGCGCTGGTGGTGGAAGGTAAAGATCAGGAAGGAGAAGCAAAACTATACGGTGGGGTGCGCATCAGTGCTGACCCGGATAACGAGCGTGCTGAATATGCTATTTTGATCCATCGTGACATGACCGGCCTGGGGCTGGGGCCCATGCTTTTGCGGCGCATCATTGAGTATGCTCGCAACCGTGGAATCGGGGAGATTTATGGTGAAGTCTTAGATGACAATACCACCATGCTCAGGCTTTGCAGCGCATTTGGATTCGCCGTCAAAGCCAGCCCGGGCGAGCCGGGAATGAAAACTGTTTCGCTCAAATTATAGCATAGACACGGGAACAGTTATCTCAAGTAGTCAATGCAGCCATTGAGGGTCGTCAATTGAGGGTAATCTGTCTCTGGAATTTTAATATCAAGGGCTTTCTGGAGCTGCTCGATAAAATTAACACAATCCACAGAATCAAATTGGATTTGATCACGAAAAACAACATCAGGCTTGAGGCTGTCGAGGTTTGATTCCGGCGCAATCGTGGAGATGGTTTTGAGGACAAGTTTTTTTATCTCAGCTGGTGTCATGATGAGTTCTCCTGATTTGTTTTTTAGACAATTATACCATAAATGGAGCTTATCATCATTGTTAACGCATTGTTTTTAAAGTGGCATCTCGTTTTCAATAGATGTGGTCTAACTGGGATGTACGACAAGCTGTAATGATTTTGATGACGGACAGGTAGATTCAATTGAATTGGGGAAATGATAATGGTGAGGTACGAGATGATGCGTCTATAAAAAGTCTGTGAACTGTAAGCCGATACCTATTCGGTTCACGTACTTGTTATAATCGATCAGGCTTTCGCCGTACCCTGTGAAGTACTGGATGTAGCCTTTGAGGTAAGGGTACCCGAAAAGCGGGAAGCTCCAGTCGAGTGACACTGCACCTCGGGAAAAACCAGACTCCAGATTATTACGAGTCATAAAGCTGAAGGTGTGGCGATTATGTTTATAGCTCAGCCATAATTCTCCATGACCGTAGTAGTCGGTAATATCTGGATTATCGTCCTCTTCAACGTCTTCTGCAATGCGAATCCATGGTCTGAGTATTATGGCGAGATTGCCGCGTTCAAGCGAGGAAAAACCATATATTCTATTCCAACTGCGGGACAACGATCCCCCCTGACCATTGGACATGTGGTTGAAGCCGATTGCGTTAACCGTATTTTTAAAACCGAAAATTGTCCGATCTTGAGGCCTTTCCTGGAGCCATATCTCGGGTTCATGATTGGTTTCCCGAAATGGCGAGGAGGCATCCTTGTTAAAGACCTGCCAGAATGACCGGGCTGTGTATCCGGCAAAAATATCAAGGTGCTGGTCAAACAGTTCCACGGCAAGCGGTGTTTTGATGCTCAGCTGAAACTGGACCTCAGCGTTGTCTATCTCCAAGCCATCTTGACCATAGGCTACGGCATAAGGAGTTATATCCCAGCCTTGAAAATTATACGCAGCGAAAAGAATGTAATTATTTTTGTGGGACATCAACGTGAAAGGTTTACGGAGGTTCGTCTTGTCAACCTTCAGACGTCCTTCCACTGGTCCATCACTCTTTTGTACTATTGCCTGTTTATCATCCGGTTTTGCTGTGGTGGTGTTGCAGGCGGCTCTGGCTTCACCCATGGTCATGGTGTCCGGACCGGTCAAAATAAGATGCTGGATACACTCCTGCGGGGTGGAAAAAGATGCTGCATGACCATCGACACCGATGCACAGGAGAATGCAAAGGGAAATGAAAGGCTGCAAAAAGAGCAGCTGTCGGTATTTTTGAGCCGATTCTATCGCCATTGTGTTGGATATTTGGGAAGTTAAGGTTTTTTTATTGGGAGTTCTATCGTCTTTTCTTTTCACCCATCTGGATTACGCTTGAACCAGATGGGTAAAATTGCTACCTTAATTTTTTTCCATAAGTTGGAAAAACAATTCAGATACTCGATGCGATCCTATTTGGCAAGACCCAAGCTTTGGGTGATGAGAAGTACTACATAAAGTTATTTGCTGAAAGAAATTACTCAATTGTCCGGCGTCTCTGTTCCGGAAAAAATAGTACCCCTGGAAAGAGGAGAAGGCTTTTATCGGAATGTAGTTCCTATGGTAATATCGTGGATGGTCACAAATGTGAACCGATTTTCGATTTTTTTCAAGACGATCCGAAGCTTTTGTGACCAATCGAATACTCTCATAAATTCAACTGGTCAGCCCTTTGTTAATGGCCACAGCCAAGTCCTTGAGCGAATAGGGTTTTTTGACGAACTGACTCACGCCTAAAGCCATCATTGTTTTCACTTCAATGTCATCGGCAAAACCACTGACAATAATTGCTCGCTGGTTTTTTCTTTTAGCGATAATTTTCTCATAGGTTTCTCGTCCCCCAATACCTGGGGCCATGATCATATCGATGAGAATCAAATCGAATTTTTCAGTGAGTGCCCGTTCTATGCCGGATTCGCCTGAACTTACAAAAGTTCCTTGATATCCAAGAATCTCTAACATGTGTCGAGCCACATTCCGTTGTTGCAACTCGTCATCTATCACCAGGATTTTTTCTCCACTTCCGTGTAAAGCGCTGACCTGTATTTCTCCCTCTGATTGTGGAGCTGTCTGCGTTGTTGCCGGCAGGTAAAAACGAAAGCGGCTACCGCCTCCAACATTTTCCGCGAAAACTCCACCTCCATGATCTTGAGCACTGTTCCAGACAATGGTTAAGCCCAGACCGGTTCCACTTTTGCCCATGGTCTTTTTTGTATAAAAAGGTTCAAAGATATGGGGGAGGAAATCCTCTGGAATACCACCACCGGTATCTTCTACAGATATAACCACATACCGCCCTGATTTTAACGTCTTCGGTGGATGTTCCGAGATAAAAGTCGAAAGAACTATTGACTGACCAGCTTTGGTTACCTCAAAGGCGTTCGTTACCAGGTTCATTACCGATTTGGAAATATGAATTGGCGAACACGAGACATTGTCCAGATCAGGGGCAAGGTGCAGCTCAAGGGTCACTCCCTGGTGAGATGCTTTAAGTTGTTTACATTCCGGGGATGAAACATATTCTTGAATCAATGCGTTGAGATTAATGTTTTTAATTGTTGCCGCTGCGCCTCTGGCAACAGTAAGCAGGTCTGCCACAATATTTGCAGCCTTTATACCGGATTGACGAATAGTTTCTACGTGGCCGTAGATTTTGCTTTCCTTAGGTAACTTCATCAAAACGAGTTCGGGGTATGAAACAATACCAGATAAGATATTGTTCAAATCATGAGCAACGCCACCGGCCATCATGCCGATGGTCTCCATCTTCATGGACCTGTGCAGACGAGCCTCCATTTCAAGCCTTTTGGAGATGTCTTGAAAGAAGACGAAGTTACAGTATATATCAGCGTATTTGAAAGAGCTGATATACTGTTCTACAGGCAGTGATGTTCCGTCTTTTCTTTTATAGCTGGAAATTGAAGAGTGTGCACTGCCCCCATTGTGTGCATCATTAAAATGCAGCAGAGAGTCTGCGGACTCACCTTGGGTAATCTCGTTCATGCTGAGAGCTAGAAATTCATCCAGTGAGTAACCCAGAGTAGTGGCAGCTTGAATATTTGCATGGACAACTCTGCCCCCCTGCATCTCTTTGTTCATGCATATCCAGAAAATGGGAAAAGCACAGCTGTCAATGGCGTGCTGGGTCATCAACAGTTGTTGCTGGGTACTTTTGAGAGCTTCAGAGTTTTTGCGAATTTCCAGGTTTTGAAGCTGTAATTTTCGATTCAGTTTTCTCAGCGTGTAGTGTCGATAGAGCAATATTCCAAAAAGGAAGACAGCCCCGGCAAAAATTTGCAGCAGCAGGCGGTAGTGCGTTACTTCTTCATATTTTACAGAGATCCATTTATTTAGAATTTGCTGATGATCACTGTTGTCTAAGGAGAGGATCGCCTTGTTAAATATGGCTAAAAGCTCAGGTTGATCATTTCTTATGGCCATATTCAATTCCAGTCGCAGATTCGCTTCAGTGGCTATCTTAAGTTCACCTGTATATTTTTTTTGAATCGTGTAGGCCAAAGAAAGCAGGGAATCTACATAGCCGAAAAGCTCGCCGTCACGTACCATTGACAAACCTTTGTCGATGGATGTGACGGGCACAAACTGTATATCTGGATATTTCCCAGCCAGCTCACCGGCAAAGGCATATCCTCCTGTAATACCAACTTTTTTATAATTTGCTGCAGTAAGCCCAGGTAGAAAACCACTATTGCTTTTTGTGGCCATTACCAGGGGTGAGGTTAAATAAGGATGGCTGAAAAGAAAGTGTTTTCTGCGCTCTGGTGTAGAGATCGCCATGGAGATAAAATCACACTTTCGTGTTGTAGCAGCCTCTACAGTCTCTTCCCAACTTGCGGTTTGATGGAGGGTAATGGGAATGCCGATTTTTTCCGAAAATAATTTCATGTATTCCGCAGATATGCCTACATGTTCACCCTTTTCGATTTTTTCTATGGGCATCCAATTGGGGTCTACGCAGACGGATAACACCTTTTTCTTCTCTAAATAAAGGCGTTCTATTTCGGTAAAGTGTATTTTTTCTTCTTGTGAAAAAGTGATGTAGCCGTAATCTTGCAGTTTATTTATTTCCTGAGGCGTAATAGTGGCGGCTGCTTTGTCCAGTATGGAAAGTAACGTTGTTTTCTGAGGATTAACAGCTATATAGTGCGGGGCGGAAGGAAAGAGGTCATTGGTGGCAATAGGTGTTGATCTCACTTCTGTTAGTAAATATTTGTTAATGTAGTACTTAAAAACAGCATGAGCCCCAACAGCGGCGTCGGCACGACCAGCGATAACCTCCCACATGGCTGCCTGCAGGTTATCTGTGAGCAACAGCTCAATATCAGGATAGTAGGTGGTGAGTAGCTCTTGCTGCGAATAACCGCGAGCAACCGCAATAACCCGGTTGCGAAATGCCTCTATATTTGCTGGTTGTCTCTCATCACTTCTCACCAGCAGTCCATTCACAACATCAACCACGGCATCACGGGAAAAAAGGAATTTTCCTTTTCGTTTTTCCGTAATGGTCATGTTGGAGATACAGTCGAGTTCATTATCGGCCACCATCTCCATATATTCAGGCCAACTCTTTCCTGGTACAAATTCTAACGTAAGCCCAGCCTTATGCGCAAGTAATCGCATGTAATCGTTTATATAACCGCTTGCTTTCCCCTTACTCATGTAATTAAAAGGAGGCCAGTCGGTCGCCACCGAAACTCTAAGGGTTGGATTGTTTTCTATATAGAGTAATTCTTCGGAGCTGAGTTCGATATTCGAGCTAGAGGCCGATCCATTGTGGACAATGAAAAAACTAAAAAGGAAAAAAACGATGTATCTGCACATATATATGAAAAAAAGGGGTCTTTATGAGCGTTTCCAACAAAAAGTGCCGTTTAAAAAAGGTGAAAATTAAACGTTGGCTATATAAAAGTGTATCAGCGAAGTATCAAAGATTCAAAAAAAATATTATACCTAACGAAAAACTCACAAAGACATGGATGAGCTGAAATCCTTACACGTTTGTTTTTTTTTCGGGTTTCGTTCGATACTTTTTTGCGAAGGATTCTCAATAATGTCATCATCTACGATTTGCTATTTAAGCTGCTTTAAAAAGACTACGTAATATACACGTGTTCTTATAAAACCTAAATCCTGCAATTGCCAAGTTTGCGGAAGGTGCGAGGCTGCGTACACGCAGACGTACTGTAGTACTTCAAGTGTGTGCAAAGAAAGCAGATTCGGTAAAATCGGCAATCCCGAGGGGTGGCAAGCATGAGAAAAATGCTCTTAAACCTAACTCACATAAAAAGTGAACTGATTTCTTGTTGATAAAATCGATAACAGTCTGGAAAAACATAACTAAAAGCGTTTTTGTCATGTTTGACATGCAAGATTTAGGTAAAAGGTGGTTGTGTATTATCGAAGGAGCGGAATTGCCACCGGCAAAAATCGAATAAGCAGCAACTCTACTGATAAGTAGTGTTACTTCCAAATCATAATTATCAGCGGAGCACCGGGTAATGGATATCGAAAAGGGATATGATAAGCTTAATTCATTGTCTTGGCGGTTAAACTAATCTGAGAAAGTGAAATTCATCACGTTCAAGTGGCTGCTGCCTGTAGGATTTTTCAAACTATAACTGACAAGTTTGCCGCCTTTGCCGGCGGAGTAATCGACGCAACACACATTGCTTTGTTGCAAAGCAGGGGTACCTGTCAGCCAGTAATGGCCAAAAAAGACCGGTTTTCTTGTTGAGTCGTAAAAAGGAATATCTGCAGAGGTTAGGACAGGGGTATCAGGAAAACTCTTTTTTCCTACACCGTATCCAAAAGCAAGCTGTTGGTAACCGGCATCTCGGCCCGCCCACCACTTCACTCGTATGGAATGGCGTATCTTACCATCTTTATCTTGAAATGAGTGCGGCGGTGGTAAGCGCACCTCAACACCTTTGAGTAATCGTTCTATACAGTTGAAAAAAGAAGTTCCTTGAGTGGCCGACCTGGCGAGATATCTTTCATGTATAGTATTGTCTGTATTGAGATAGGGTTTGGCCTGCATGATTGCCGTTTCATCCCAACAGGCATGAATGACTCGAAAGCAGTCAAATTCCAGAAACAAGGGCAATGTTTTAAACCATGCTATCAACTCATCGGTATCCTTTTGCCCCAAGGGGTATTCCTTTAAAAAAAATTCATGCTGACGAAATTTGCTTTTGCTATGAGGACGCAAATAATCGGTTGCCGATTTGGGCGTATGATAACAAATGGCATTATATTCGTGATTACCCATCACCGCGAAAGCATGCCCATGGGTAACCATAGTCCTGACCACCTCAATAACCCTGCGCTGCTGTTCACCACGATCAATCAAATCTCCAACAAAAACAGCTTTGCGCGCAGGATGTTGATACATCCCATTCACCATGACGTACCCGAGCTTGAGAAGTAAATTCTCTAACTTGTTCGCTTGTCCGTGTATGTCACCAATAATATCATAAATCATATTTTTTCAATAGATTGTCTTGCTGGAAGAAGAGTCTTGGTACCTCAGAAAGTTCATGGTGTAAAGTTCCCACCGTAGCCAGGTGGTTATCTTGTCCTTGTACGCTCAAAAACTTGGATCAGGCGCTATTGTTTAACGAAAACAATCGGTTTCACCTGCCAACGGTATTTACCGAGTCGCGTAGCCGTTAAGCAAAACCATACCATAGACCATTAATAACCGACCAAACCAGTACCCCGGATGTACAGATAATACAAGTCATGCTCAGGGCACGGTGGACCGCATTTTCTTTTCTTCGCTCGCGGTAGCCAAGCAAATAGGCAGCAAGCGCTCCCATCAGCATCCCGCCGACATGGCCGGAATTGTTGATTCCCGGAACCATAAAACCAAAAATGATTATCCCCACTGCCCAGCCACCGATTTGGGTATAGATGGCTTGCCCATAGGTGCCACCACGGCTCTTTCCGTAATAAAGGGCCGCGCCGATGAGCCCGCAGACTGCTGCAGAGGCACCAATCGTAAATTGCACACCAAGCAGAGCAGAGAGAAGGTAGCCAACAATCCCGCTGAGTGTGTAGATAATGAGCATCCTGCTTTTCCCATATTCCTGAATAATGAGTGGCCCTAGTTGGTTCAATGCGATCATGTTGAAGATGATGTGGAGCAGGCTGCCATGGAGAAAGCTGGCCGAAATGAGCGACCACCAGCGGTGGTAATGAAACAGTGGTATGGTCCCAGTGGAGCCGAGTACCAACAGGCTGTTGTTGCTTGGAGAGAGAAAGGTAAAAGGGCTGCTGGAAAATACTGATGGACGGAGGTCAATAACCAGGGAGAGCACAAACATGGCAATGTTAGCGATGATAATGACCTTTATTATACCTGCATGGTCCACGGAATTTCTCGTGAAAATATTATCCTTCCACATGGAACCCGGCTTTTTTAAGCCACAGTGCGGACATACGGGTGCAGAACGGCTGATTAATTTACGGCAATTGGGACAGAGTAATGAGTTTCGTTTTTTATTTGGCTGCATGAATAATCCAGAGTGTATCGGGAGAGTATACTTTTTTTATTTTTTGGGGATTTTTAATAGAATCCCTTTTTTCAACCTAGAGGGTATCTTCAATTAATAGTAATTGAGTTAGAGTTCAGGTAAGCCTTGACTCTAAGGCATGTGATAAATTTTACCACAGGTCTATAATAAAAATCGGAGTCTTCGCTTATCTCCGAGGATGAAATTTTGAGCATAACGCAGAAAGCGGGCTAGATGGCAATTATTTAAGGTAGACTACAGTACAAGGTTCTTACCTCTTTATACGGTTCTTTCCCACCTTCAAAGCGGCTGCTTGCGTTATTTTTCCGATCAATACCGCCATAGAGCCTGCACCGCTTGCTGTATGGTTGCCAGCGGGAACTTGCAAAAAAGGTTTGAAAAAAGAGGAGATTATATAAGGAGGATATTGGCTCGGCAACATCGGGGAATTTTATTATCGGCAAAGATCCAGTAAGCAGAAATCAAAAAATATATTTGACTTGCATTTTAAGCTAATGTCGGCAACTCGAGTACTAACCAAGGTCAGATTAACAAGCTTGCAGGGTTTAGTAATTGCTACATCGCCTCCGGCCGGAAACTGTTCAACTAGCTACGTTCAACCAGCAGAGATGGTATTCTCTGTTCTTATTTGAATTGTCGGGGGAGTAGCAGAAACTGTTAAAATGCATTCAAAATGTGGATAACTTTATTGGTTAGCTTTTTCGTTTAACTTGCTGATTAACCATTTTTTATGGTTCCATGTGGGGCTTCTATTCGGATTCAGACACAAATTCAAATCGTGGGACTAGGTTGCCATTCACTTCAACATGTTCGGTAAACATCTCTTTGGGCCGTACCCACATGCTGTAGTCGCCATAAAGACATTGGTAAACAACGAGTTTTTCTTCGGTTTCAGAGTGACTCGCTTCGCCGATAACTTTATAGTTCTTGCTTTTGTAATGCTTATAAATACCAGGTTTTATAGTGTTCATGTTTGTAGTATACCCTATAGGTTGAGTTCCGGGTGGGCAGACCTGGCCCCGTGCACAATTTTACCGTTCCAATTTCTCTGCCATCCTCAGGCCGTCTAATTGGTCCTGCAAAATTTGTTTTTCCCCTTGTAGTTGATGAAGCGTTTCTTCTGCCTCTTTTCTCTCTTTTGCCTTTGGGATTTCCTCTGCCACTGAATTGAGTTCATTTTCCATATGCCTTTTATGCGTTTCCAGGTCGGGTATTGTCTCTGTTTCCAGCTTGTGAATATGAGCGCTGATATCAGGTGCTGTTCTTTCCTGTCCGCGAAGCTCATCTCGCTCTTGTCTGGCTGCTGCAAGCATTTGCTCCAGTTCCCGAATATTCTTTTCAATTTCTTCTCGGTGATGTTCCAATTCCTCGATAAGGCCGGTCGGCAGTGGAATCGTGGCAAATTTCTCTTCCAATTCATTTATTGTCACAGAAATCTCGTGTATTCTGCTTTCCAGTTTGTCTACCTGGTCAGGTGATGGGGGAGGTGGAATCGTCGGCAAAGAAGATAGTTCTTTTTGATCGCTTGTGAGTGGTGGCTTATTATTTACCGGAAGTATGTTCAGTTGGATGAGCACCAAAAGAAGACTCACGATTGCGCCGATAACAGCAGCTATACCACTTAAAATACCAGGTAATGAAGTCCAAAACGATTGTGTGTCATTCATGCATTGCCTCCATCCATATTTCAATGGTTGAATGCCCGCCTGTCAATCACCTCGTAAAAGAGTAGGTATTGCAGGTAATTGTATGTAGTAAAATTGTATGATCATTGCTTTCTTGTATATCATCGCTTGTAGCTGTTTGCAACATGTTGACATTGTAGCAGAATGCAGAGGGGTATGTCAGGGGGCACAATGTGTGGGTAGCGTATGTGTTTACCACCAGGGGGAGTACGCGACTGGTCGAGACCATGGAGAAAAAATGGTGTTGGTGTTTGTTTTTTATCCGGGAATACTTACTCTATGCGTACCACTGATTTTGATAAACCATGAGACCAAGGAAAACATATGGCAAAAATAGAGATATATTCCAGTGATCGCTGCCCCTATTGTGTCAAGGCAAAGGCCTTGCTTGAGCGAAAGGGAGCAAGTTTTGAAGAGATCGATGTTACCAATGATGATGAAGCGCGACGTCGGCTTGTGGAAAAGGCCAACGGCATGAGAACTGTGCCTCAGATTTTTATCAATGATGCCCATATAGGCGGTTGCGATGACCTTTATGCACTTGAAAATAAGGGTGAACTAGAGAAATTGCTGCGCTAACCCGAATTTCTCATGAGCTTTTTAGTTTTAAATTCAATTGATTGATATTATTATATAAATTGCAATCGAACAGTTACAGTCTGTTTTTCGTTTTCAATCAATAAGTTCCCCCTTCCGGTCAATATACGCTTGTTTATGTGCGGCGGCTGTCTGTTTGGTATAGGCTATCCTATCAGCAATTCAGCCGCCTCTTTTATTTTGTATTTCTTGGTTTGGAAGTGTATTATCGATTTTCTGCCAACACCGCCTCTGCTGTTTCCTGATTTTTTAACTGCCCAGATTTACATATAAAAACGATAGCTATAGCCTAACACAACGAGTCTATATTGATTTGCGTCCAGGATATGGTAAGTTGGCCGCCAAACCTGCGGCCGGCTGTGTAAATTGTTTGCAAGTATTGAGCAGCATCCAGCTGCGTACGATCTGAGAGGAAACAGCTGCTGCTAAATTCATATTAGTTATATAATTGTAAATAGTTCCTAACTGCTCATTGGCACCTGGACTGAAATATTCAACATAAAGCACCTTGCAAAAGACAATCTACCTTTTCAAATTTTTAACCTTTAATCCCATTGGACAGACACTACCTTAAGGAGTGGAGTGAATGACAGACAATTTGATTCAGTGTACCCCATCGGCTTACTCGTATCCGTTATCGATAAAAAATCTTTTTCTTGCCCCGGTTGTAGAAAATCCCGAGCAGGAAATTGTGTACAAAGATCTATTCCGTTTCAGCTATGATCAATTTCGCGAGCGTGTTTGCAAGCTCGCAAATGCTTTGACTGAGCTTGGGGTGAAACCTGGAGATACGGTCGCTGTTATGGATTGGGACAGCCATCGTTATCTGGAGTGTTATTATGCCGTGCCCATGCTTGGTGCTGTTCTTCACATGATCAATATCCGTCTTTCTCCTGAGCAGATCCTCTACACCATTGACCATGCCGAAGATGATTATCTTTTGGTCAATGGCGAATTTATCCCCATTCTTGAACAGATTAAAGGTCGTATTGATTCAGTACGGAAATATATTCTTTTGCAAGACGATGCGTCTCACCCTGATACCTCGCTGCAGTTTTCAGGCGAATATGAAGAGCTGCTGAACAATGCAGCTGCTACCTTTGAGTTTGCAGACTTTGATGAAAACACCAGGGCTACCACTTTTTATACAACCGGTACTACCGGAATGCCGAAAGGCGTTTATTTCAGCCATCGCCAACTTGTTCTGCATACCATGAGCACCATTGCATCGCTGGCAACATCTCCAGAGCAAGGAAGGTTTCACCAAAATGATGTTTATATGCCTATCACTCCAATGTTCCATGTGCATGCCTGGGGGTTTCCTTTTGTGGCAACAGCTCTAGGGGTGAAGCAGGTATATCCTGGTAAATATGTGCCGAACACTTTGCTCCAACTCATTAAAAAAGAAGGGGTGACATTTTCGCACTGTGTGCCGACCATCTTAAGTATGCTTATGGCTAGTCCTGAGTATCAAAAAATGGATCTTTCGAAGTGGAAAGTCGTGATAGGTGGTGCTTCCATGTCGAAAAAAATGTGTAAATCAGGAAGAGAAAAAGGCGTTGATATTTTCACAGGCTATGGAATGTCTGAGACATGTCCGATTTTAAGCATTGCTCACGTTGGAAATAAGGAGCTTACTGAGGATGAAGATGTGGAGATTCGTTGTAAAACCGGTCGTCCGCTGCCTTTGGTGCAAATGCGAGTCGTCGATGAACAAATGAATGACATACCCAAGGACAGTGTAAGTGTGGGCGAGATTGTGGTACGTGCTCCCTGGCTTACTCAAGGATACTGGAAAGACAACCGAAACTCTGAAATATTATGGAAAGGCGGGCATCTTCACACCGGTGATGTCGCACATATCAACGAAAAAAGGTATGTCAAAATCACTGATCGAATGAAGGATGTTATAAAAATTGGTGGTGAGTGGCTATCGTCACTTGAATTGGAGGATGTTATAAATCTGCATCCCGTAGTTTTAGAAGTTGCTGTGATCGGAATGCCCCATGAAAAGTGGGGGGAAAAGCCACTTGCCCTTATCGTGGTAAAAGAGAATGAGGATGTGCCGAGGCCAAGAGACATTATTCGGCACGTAAAAGCCTATATTGACAAGGGACTGATGAGTAAGGTCGCTCTGCTGACCAAGATTATGTATGTAGACGCGATTGACAAAACAAGTGTCGGCAAGATCAATAAAAAGTTGTTAAGAGAAAAGTACGTGGTCAGCCCCTCGTCATAATTGGTTGTTGATTGTGAAGAAAGCAGCGTCCCACTTGCCTTATAAAATGAGTGCGCCTTCCATGGTTTTTGGGGAAGACCTGGTTGATAATGTGCAGCGATTATCAAAACTCGTAGACCATGTCGAGATTGTCCTGTTTCATACGCCAAGGCTGCACAATTTCCCTTCTTCCAGAGAGATTGACGCCTTGCTTGAGATAAAGGCGCGGGAAAAAATTTCGTTTTCAGTGCATCTGCCGACATCTTTGGAGATAGCCTCTACGGAGCGAGAAAAAAGGGAAGCTTCTGTCCAGCTGGCAAGAGAGTTGTTTTTGCAAATGTCCATTCTTGAGCCTTTATACTATATTTTGCATATTCCCTTTACGCCTCCCACGTTGGTTCCGGTTCCAGGAAGCTATATTGCAAAGGATCGTTCCACACAATGGGGCGATTGGCCCCAACGGGCTCTGGCATCTTTGGAAATTCTTTATGGTGCTTTAGACAATAGGCAAAAGATACTTGTTGAAAATATTAACTATTCACCTTGTTTTTTAGAACCTTTCCTGCAGAGCAAATTTTGTGAACTCTGCCTAGATCTGGGCCATTTAATGCTTGGCAATGAAAAGGTCACAGATGTATTAACCCGGTATATTGAAGTAACACCTGAAATTCATCTGCACGGTGTGAAAGGGCATGAAGAACACGTGAGTCTTTCTGCCTTGCCGCGACCCCTGGTAACAGAATGGATGCAAATTCTACACACGGCCGGCTTTAGCGGTATATTAAATTTGGAAGTATTTAGTCCTGCTGATTTGGAGGAGTCTGATACTCTTGTCAGGGAGACGTTTTTTCGTTGAGTAATAAAATAGAATCGTTACTGTTTGAAAGAGGATGAAATGTGAAAAACATGAAACCTCCGGCAGGGTCCAATTGTCAACCATTGGTAGAACAGCCATTACAGAAATTAAAGAGGGAAAATAATGATTAAGCATGTCGTAATGTGGAAATTCAAGGAAAGTGCGTTAAATAATACAAAAGAGGAGAATATCGACGAGTTCGCTTCCAAGTTGGAAGCGCTTGTCGGCGTGATCGATGAGATTGTCAGCTTGCAAGTGGAAAAGAATATTCTGCCGGCTGAAACTGGTTCTGATTTGATTTTACTCTCAGAATTCAAATCGTTGCAAGATCTTGATACATATAACAATCATCCTGAACACCAAAAAGTTCTCGCCTTTGGCAAGGAAGTTATCGGCGAAAGACGAGCTGTCGATTTTGAGATGTGATCATATTGCCATTTGCAGTAGTTCGGACGTAGTTCGGCTTTGAGCTGACAGGTTTTGGATTTGTCGGGGCCTGTCAGTTCAAAAAATACCCCAAGTCTTTTCCTCCTTTTTTCTATTTTCTATATAGCACGGTACGTAAACGTTTTCGTTGACAGTGAGAGGAGATGTTTAGCCTGCATGAGAAGTCCTGGTTAGAGGTGCGTCCGGTCATTCACCTTTTCAACTTGAAAACCTGTTTCATCCTGATAGAGGATATTCAGGGCTGCTGTACCCTGCCGCAATTTTCGAAAGTGGTCCAGCGGCGTTTGGGATGCAAAACACAATAAGGATGTGATAACGAAATTGTGTGAGCAGATCACGAGGGTGCTCCCTTGGGCACAGGACTCGGAAATACGCAGCAGCGTACCAACTGCCCGCTGCTGGACTTGATTGAGGCTCTCTCCTCCCGGCATGGACAAAAAGGAAGGGCTCTTTTCCCAGGCTTTTCGAAAAGCAGGATGCTCTTTCTTCCACTGCTGCGCTTCCATTCCTTCGAAGTCTCCTAAATCCATCTCTATTAATCCTGATTCTTTCATCAACGGTACGGAAGGGTGAAATTGAGCTATATGAGAAGCCGTTTCAACTGCACGTTCCAGGGGGCTGGAATAAATGGCTGTAATAGTTTCTTTTTTTAAAGCCAAACCCAGGGCACGGGCCTGGTGATTCCCTTTCGGGTTAAGCGGTATATCGCTTCGGCCTTGAAAGCGGTGCAGTCGGTTCCATTCAGTTTCCCCATGTCGGACCAGCAAGATTCTATTGCCTGATTTTTTTTTGGTTTTGTCGGTATGGCGATCCTTAATAGCTTTAATATCCATACATATTCCTAACTATTCAAGTTGAGATGTCCGAGTGCCGGCTGATAGCTTCTATGACGCCGGGGGGAAGCGAGGTCGCAGGCCATCAGCATCACTTGCCGCTCACAGATTTGTATGCTCTGCCATTTGTCACAATGTAGGGTATCTCATTTTCGGAAGGCTGTATAGTCAGTAGCGAATACTTTTAACTCACCAAAAGAACGTCCAGCGCAAACTGGAAAACCTTTTTTCCTCCATATTCTCTCCATGAATGACCGTTAATGTGACGATAAACCATTTTACTAGAGGGTTTTCCGCCTTTTGGGAAAGAGCATCGTAAACAGTGAGGAGTTCATGGAAATTGTGAAAAGAAGAGGGGAAATTCAGATGAAAAATTGTACCACCATCCTGTTAGTTTTGCTGAGTCTCACGCTGGGCCCACAAACAGGGGCGGTAGCTCAATCAGGGAGTCGGCAGAGTGCTGGTTATTCGTATGGAGACCAGTGGCATAGTTCAGATTTTGCAGACCGTCTAGGCTCCCCCCCAACTGCATACAATATTCGCAATGGGAAAATGCCAAGTACTTTTCCTGTGGTCGATACCAGCCAAGACGAATGTTACGACAATGGCGTGGAGATAACATGCCCCTTTGAAAGGGAGGCCTTTTACGGTCAAGATGCTCAGTACTCGCGTCAAATGCCCAGCTACACCGACAACGGTGATGGCACGGTCACTGACAATGTTACCGGCCTGATGTGGCAACAAAGTCCTGATAGAGATGGAGATGGTGATATAGATGCTGATGATAAGGTATCGTACGTTGTCGCCGTTTTTGGAGCGGAGGAGCTTCAACTAGGTGGATACGACGATTGGCGTCTGCCGACAATCAAAGAACTCTATTCGCTGATCGATTTCCGGGGTATCGATCCCAGCGGTTACGAACAAGGGGATGGAGCATTCCTGGTGCCGTTTATTGATACCCGTTACTTTGATTTTAATTATGGTGATACCGCAGCAGGTGAGCGTATTATCGATTCCCAGTACGCTTCCAGTACCCTGTACGCTGCTAATACAGAAGGTAACAGTCAAAACAATCTTCTTTTCGGGGTGAATTTTGCCGATGGGCGAATCAAAGGATATGGCCTTACACTATTTGGCCGCGATAAGAAATTCTTTGTTATGTATGTCCGTGGCAATGCTATTTACGGGCGGAATCAGTTTAAAGAAAACCGCAATGGTACTATCACGGATACATCGACGCAGTTGATGTGGGCAAAAGATGACAGTACCATTGGTCTCAACTGGGAGGAGGCCTTGAGCTGGGTAGAAGAAATGAATGCTCTCCATTATATGGGGTACAATGATTGGCGTTTGCCCAATGTAAAAGAGCTGCAAGGAATTGTTGATTATACTCGTTCTCCGGATGCTACCGATTCAGCGGCTATTGATCCGATTTTTAATGCCACCAGTATTACTAATGAGGCGGGGCAACCAGACTACCCCTGCTACTGGAGCAGCACTACCCATGCCAACTGGACCGACAATCCAGGCTCTCATGGGGCCTACGTAGCTTTTGGCAGGGCAATGGGATTTATGAGTACGCTTGATGAAACTACGGGAGAAATGGTCAGCGGCTGGGTTGATGTTCATGGTGCCGGAGCCCAGCGCAGTGATCCTAAAGTGGGCAACCCTGATGATTTTCCAGAAGGGTACGGGCCCCAGGGAGACGCTATCCGTATATACAACTATGTCCGTCTGGTACGCGATGTAAGCAGTCGTTAATTTTTGAAAAAATAGGATTCATCCATTCTAAAGTCGCAGCACTTGTTCATCAAAGGGCTGAGCATGTCAATACTTGTGAGTGTAAGTTACTCGAGTCGTGGCTGACACTCTCAAGATATCAATCAACTGAGGAGAAAAAGTACCATGAGGCATATCACTGTTACCGCAATTGTTGTATTGACCTTGCTATCAGGTTGTGCAAATTTGAATAAAGCCCAAACAGGGGCTGTCGGCGGAGCTGCCGGTGGTGCTCTTATTGGGCAGATGATCGGCCATAACACCGAGGCCACTTTGATAGGTGCAGCTGTGGGAACTATGCTCGGTTATATCGTCGGCAATGAAATGGATAAATACGATAAGCAACAATTAAACCACGTGTATGAGCGCGGAGCTTCAAACCAACAATCATCATGGATTAACCCTGACACCGGCAACCAGTACGCCGTCACTCCGCAACCGGCTTTTAAAAATCCGACAACTGACCAAATCTGCAGGAAGGCGGAAATTAGTGCAATTATTGACGGTAAAAAGCAAAAAACGTATACCACTGCCTGTCGTGATGCTAATGGTCAGTGGCAATTGCAATAAAGGAGTTTGAGCAGCACTGAGTAGTTATCCTCAATTATTGGTCTCAGCACAGAGAAGTATCTTGCCTCTCTGGGTTATTTCCAGCCTCACAAATATCCATTACGCTTGACCGATCATCATTATATTTTGGTCAAATATTTTTTTCGGTTTCCATATTCCATTCATATTTAGTCCTACATTTTCCAGTACTGTTTTAAGCCGGCTAAGAGATATAGGGCTTTAGCATGTAACATGTCAATTCTGTGTGTTTTCTATTTTTACGTCAGTTGGTAGTTGCTCCGCTCATCTTATTTCTCTTGCTATTTGCTTGTTGTTGTTTGGTTTTTTGATGCATTTTTATAGAAAAAGAGGAGAGGTAGGATGGTAAGGGAATGCTTGATAAGTAGAATGTTTGTTAGCGTTTTGCATTTTTTTGTGAGTAGAGTTAATTCAATAAAAGTTGTATCCATAATTTTTATTGTATCTTTAACTTTGATGTTGTTTTTTCCGCCGGTGGAAACAATGGCAGGTGACGATTCTGGTAATAAAGAAAACAATGAGCTGGATATTGCTTTGCAAGGCTTTTCTGATGCGACGTGGCATGAAAGTGAGGAAAATGAAGTAAGTGAAAAAGATTCAAGCGAGAAACAATCTCACTTCTATGCTGACTATTTAGCAGGCAGATTAGAAATTGGTACGCGGGTAACCTCTACCATTCTTACTGATTCTGATTCCGGGGCAGCAGGAGGACCCCAAGGAGAAGGCACTTTTTTGGGAACAATCTATGCGCTTGATGAAATCCAAGACTATACCCCCAAAAACATATTCGCCAGATACTATTTTTCAAAATATATCGGAGTCGAGCTTGCCTACGATAGTGTAGAGGCTGAAACCGTAGCACCATCAGTCTACACTACGACGAAGACTGATGGTGATGTCTCTTTGGCTGGTCCCACGGTTAGCCTTGTTGGCCGCTACCCCAATTCAAGCTCATTTACTCCCTATGTTTCAATGGGGCTTGGTTTTTTTACGGGGGATTTTGAGGAAGCGGATGACTGGGCCCTCGGGTATTATGATCCAGCTGAGTACGCAGCCCTGGGTAGTCCAACAACGTCGTATAACGGTGTAACCAGGGTTATGGATATTGATAATGAAATCGCATTTCTTATTGGTATTGGTGTAGCATATAGTGTTACTGAGCATTTTTCGTTAGATGTGTCCATGCACTACACAGCTGTTGAAGCTGATGCGACTTTTTCAAGCTATAAATATGGAATTTTGACCTCAGAGCAAGATGGTAGTTTCCCTCTTGATAATGTTGCCGTCCGAGCGGGTCTTACCTTTACTTTTTGATTTTAAACGAAAAACAGACTGTTATTTGCATAATTGCTTTTTAAGTAATAATATCAAATAATTGAGTTTGAAACCAAAAGGTTCATGAGAAATTCGGGCCAAGCACCTTTCTTGATATCAAAAAAAGCTCTTTCAATGGTATGCAGGTTGGCTGTGTTCTGTTACTTTAATGTAGTCCTCCTATCAGTAAGTTCGACTAAAATAGTAGCTCCCGCTTTTCTTGAAAAAGAGATAGATCTATGACATCTATTGCCTCGGTTGAGACCCTGTTGCTTCTCTTTGTTTCTTTTTTAGTGGGGGGGCTGGTAAAGGGCATCATAGGAACCGGGCTCCCTACAATCGCTCTGGCCCTTTTGACAGCAACCATTGGCATAAAAGAAGGGATGGCTATAATTTTGTTACCTTCCATCCTGACGAATATTCAACAGGGCGTCTTTGGGGGGTATTTTAAGGCCATTGTTTTCAGGAGCTGGTCTTTTTTTCTGGCAACTTTCTGTACTATCTGGCTAGGGGCATTTCTTCTGCAAAGAGTAGATGTTTCATGGCTTTCAGCTTTGTTGGGATGCATCCTTTTCCTGTATGCCCTTTTTGGCCTGTCTTCCAAGGAGTTGAAGCCTCCTGGTCAGGCTGAGCAATGGCTTAATCCATTAATTGGAGCTATAAACGGCCTGCTCACGGGTATGACGGGCTCAGCTATTGTTCCCGGGGTGCTCTATTTGCAGAGTCTTGCTATGGAGAGGGAGAAATTGATCCAAACGATGGGGCTGGTTTTTCTGGTCTCGACCATTACCCTTGCCTTTGCCTTGCAAAAAAACAAATTGCTTACCGGAGAGTTGCTTTTGCTATCAGCAATTTCATTTTTGCCTGCCTACTTGGGTATGCTGATAGGCAACCGACTGCGGAGAAACATTTCAGAACAGCTTTTTCGCAAACTTTTTTTCTCTTTTATGCTCCTGTTGGGTTGTTATATCGTTGCTCGATCCTTTTTCACACATTGATGAGCACCTGCATCACATTATTCCACACCAGCTTTACCCATTTTGCAATTTGTTCAGACAAGATCTATAAATTTTCAATTTACCCCATTTTGTAATATTTTTTCTGTTGATTTGTTGATTGTAATTCTGCAGGTAGAGTGTATCCTGGGAAATAATGGCTGACGTTGTTTGGATAAAACCTAATTATCGGAGGTAATCATGAGCAGAGTGGTATCGTTTTTAATGTGTTGTGTCTTGGTAGCTATAACAGCGAATTTTGCATATGCTCGTAGTCTTGATGAAATACTCTCGACAGGTGTTTTGAAAGTCGGAACCACCGGCGATTATAAACCTTTTTCTTTTAACAACGCTGGAAACTACGAAGGTTTTGATATTGCCGTAGCAAAGAGTTTTGCCTCTAAACTGGGGGTAAAGCTTGAGTTGATTAATACCTCTTGGCCGACACTGATGGGTGATTTGAAAGAGGGGAAATATGATATCGGAATGAGTGGTATTACGCGAACAGTCACCAGGCAGAAAGAGGCTCGATTTTCTCAAGGATATGTAATGTTTGGCAAAACCCCTTTAGTTGCAGCGAGTAATGCAGAAAAGTACGCATCACTGGCGGACATAGACCAAAAAGGGGTCAAGATAGGCGTGAATCCTGGTGGTACCAATGAAAAGTTTGTGAAGGCAAATATTCATAATGCGGAGGTGATTCTTTATGAATCCAACCTTGCGATTCCCGAAGCGGTTGCTGCTCAAGAAGTGGATGTGATGATCACCGACAGTGTAGAGGCGCTTTATTATGCCGCTATAGACGCAAAGCTGAGCGCTCCTCTGGCAGATAAACCTTTCACCCGCGCTGAACTTGGTTATCTCATGTCGGCTGGCGCCGAACGTTTGCAGGATACGGTTAATTTTATGATGGACCAGATGATCCTGAAAGGTGAGATGGCAACCTTGAAAAAGGAATATTTGCATATGGCCGAATAACGCAATTCGTGCACTATCAACCCGGATTTCTCATGAGCATTTTGTCATTTTTAGAAAAATTGGTAATTCCAGACTCCTGTTATTAAAACCAATCAGATATAAAAGTAGCAAAATGCTCACCAAAAGTCAGTCCATGCGGTACCATCTTCTTCACTATTTTAACAGTAAAAGGAAAACGTAGACTCCGATAGCCGGTTATCGGAATCTCAGCACAGCTCCCAGGGTTAGCTTGGGCCTAGGCAGTTCCATTATTGCTCGACCAATTTTTACAACTCGATAAACACTTGCGGTGGACTACTCGACACCGGTGTTGTGTGCTCTGTCGAGGGCTGTTTTGGGTTGATTGCGGGTAAGTTCGCCTATTGACTGAATTCGCACTTTGTGGTACACGGTTTCATTTAAATCAATCCAAAAAAATAATAATAATGGGGCACTTTTATGTCTAAAATCTTGTCTTTTTTGTTCGTCACTCTCCTTTTTTCTCCGTCTGTATATGCACAAGAACTCCAGTTGGGGGATCCAATAACCCTGACAGAGGTTACCAAAGTCTCTGAAATTAATGCACACCCCGAAAAATACAAAGGGAAGAAAGTTTTGATTGAAGGAATGATAATTAATGTTTGCGCTGCCCGCGGATGTTGGATGGATATTGCCAGTGATGTGCCTTTTGAAAAGATTCAAGTAAAAGTAGTTGATGGTGAAATTGTCTTTCCCATGGAAGCCAAAGGACGTAACGCAAAAGTAGAGGGAATTGCCGAAGAGCTCAAACTCTCTAGAGAACAGGCAATTGCCATGGGCAAGCACCGAGCCGAGGAGCAGGGGGGGGAATTTGATCCATCCAGTATAACCGGTCCTGTAAGTTTCCTTCGTATTCGGGGCTTGGGTGCTATTATACAATAAAGCAGCCTAAAATTAAAAAAATGCCTTTCTCTCGAACCCTTCGTTTAAATTAAAGAGTTAAGCTTTTTTACTCTACCTAGGTTGACCCATGCGTTGGCGAAAATGGAATTTTATTCTTCACAGAGATATCGGCTATCTTTGTATCGGCCTGACCCTGATATATGCCATAAGCGGGGTAGCGGTTAATCACACCTCTCATAGTTTCAATCCCAGTTACACCATTGAAAAAAGTGCTGCCACTGTGTCAAAGCTTGAGGATGGTAAACAACCGGATAGAGAGTATGTGAACCAGGTGTTGGCTGAGCTCGGGGAAACCGGCACTTTTAAAAATGTTGCCATGCTTAATCCCAGTACCATGCGAATTTTTATTGAAGGTAACAGCATTGATGTAACCCTTGCAACAGGGGCAGTAATCCAAGAAAAAATTGCCCGAAAACCAGGTCTGTTTGAGATGAACTACCTACATCTGAATAAACACAAAAAAAGTTGGACCTTGATCGCAGACATCTACGCCATTGCTCTGGGACTCCTTGCTGTAACAGGCTTGTTAATGATAAGGGGGAAAAATAAACTCCGTGGTATTCTTTTTACTTCTGCAGGTATTGCGTTACCCTTGCTCTTTCTGTTTGCGGTTCTTTAAAAGGGCATGTGCAAGCCGATTGTTGCACTCGTTTTTTGTCTCTGTATGGAGCCTGCAGAGCAGCCACAAACAGGGTGGAAATACTAGAGAACGGCTTTTTCGATAACGTGTTTATTCTTTACAGAGGTCAAGGTAACAGCCCCCCTGTTACCGGCCTGATTTGCGCGAGTTGATGAAGCAAAGAACATCACTGGGGTGCACAAGACGCACTGCAGACTCCGTATACAGCCGGCATATGACAAGCAGCAGGCAGGTCGAGAGGTATTTTCCATGGCCTGCCTTTTAACAGTGTTCACCAACCCGTTAAAGAAGGAGCTGGATAAGCTGCCATAAGATCAAAATTGCAGCCGCTATCAAGAGCAGTATCTTAACCACTCCTGCCCACCTCGGATTGACAGCCGATGGCATTTCTTCTTTGTAATCATGACAGACATGACCTGCAGAAGAGTCCTCTGGTTTGCCCATGAACAAAATCAGGTCCAGCCATTTCTTCAATTTCTCGCGCATCACATTCTCCCTCGCAGACATCTTGCGGGTATTTATGAGTACACTATTTCTTACGCAATATAGAGACCATCCAGCATAATTGCCTTATTGTCCACTCTCTCGGATTCAGCCCAGATTTTCCGTCATTTCAGGCGGTACCAGGTGTAGTGTTTTTGTTAGTGTCTAGATTGTTATGCTCAAAAAAATATCCTCAGAGGTAAGCTAAGACTCGAGCATGGATTATATGACTAAGGAGATCTTTTTGAGCATGCCTTAATCTCGTGCGAAAATATAATTATTAAATATATACTACATTATAAGACTCCTCGACGGGTGAGGGTAATGAAATCGTTGCCATTTCTTTGCATGGGGCATTGGAGGAGTAGGGTCGAAAGCGCCGGGATAAACCTGTCGCCTGAATTCAGGATTACCTTTGTTTTTCCTCCAAGTGGAATTTTTTATTTGATAAGCTATATCATCTACCTCCATATCATGGCACAATGGGGCAACTTATAATATCAATGAGAGGAAAAGGGCGATTGTACAATGGCAGAAATAAAGAATAATCATGGAGCTGAAAGCCGGCCTGCTTCCGGACGTTCAGATGAAGATATTGAGCAATCTACTGAGGAAGTCTATACAGAGCGAGGGCTAGAGCGGAAAAACGAAGACGAAAAATATGTTCCGGTTATCATAAAGCGGAGCGATGAAACAGTCCGTCACCCTGATGATGTGCTTGAGAAGGCAATAGGTGAAGGCCTTGAACAAGTGGAGCGGCCATTTTGGTCACTGTTGTTATCTTCGATTGGCGCCGGCCTGATTCTGGGGTTCACCGCTATGGCAGTGGCTGTCATGGCTACTCTTACCAGTGAGTTGAATGCATCGCAATTCTTAAGAATCTCCATGGCTCTTGTTTATCCATTGGGTTTTATTATATGCATAATGAGCGGGACCCAACTTTTTACCGAGCATACAGCCACTGCGGTATACCCTTTATTTGCTAAAAAGATCACCATGAAACGACTTGTGAGGTTATGGCTGGTTGTTATCTTTGGTAATTTAATAGGGGCGCTTGGTAGCGCAGGCCTTCTGACACTTGCCGACAAGGTGATAATGGCCCGGGAGGGGTATATCCTGATTGGTCATCATCTGGTGCACCAGGATAACCTGACCCTCCTTGTCAGCGCTTTGCTGGCAGGCTGGTTGATGGCTTTGGGCGGATGGCTTGTTCTGGTAACCTCTCCTGCATTAAGCCAGATTGTTTGCATCTATATTGTTACTTTTCTTATCGGCCTGGGGGGACTCCATCATTCAATAGCCGGGTCTGTCGAGATGTTTACTGTTTTAATGGTCAGTGATGAGTACCATATATTGCAGGGATTGAAATTTATCGGGCTTGCCCTGGTCGGTAACCTGATAGGCGGAAGTATTTTTGTTGCCGGTTTTAATTACAGCCACATACGTAGAACTCAGCAGGTGTAACCCCTCTTTCTCTATCCAAAGATTGGCATGGGATGATGGCGTCGTAAAAAGTCCGATCTACTACCAATAGGGAATCTCGAATAAATGGTTTATTCCCCAGCGTCTTTAATTATGCGATAAATATGGAAATCAGGGTCAATTCAACATTTAAATTTTCGTGTTTTTGGGGTTGCAGCGAACAACTCAATCGCCCCG